>JBBQWL010000048.1:0-55248 GCA_038210625.1 Chitinophagales bacterium
TTTTTTCTCCGCTAAACCTCTTTTTGACAAAACATCGGTTATAGCGGCTGTTAGTGTTGTTTTACCATGATCCACGTGACCGATAGTACCAACGTTTAAGTGGGGTTTATCCCTCTTGAAAGATTCTTTTGCCATTGTTTAATTTTTAATAATTGTTTTGAAAATTGGTTTTCATTTAATGTCTGTAACCATTGACCTTATTAGTTTATTCCAATCGTCCCTTCCCTGTCAAATATTTTTAACGCCATCAGCGATCACCTCATTACTTCCCAATATTCCGGTACGTTTTGATGCTGATCTTTTATTCGCTAAATTTTAAAATATCTTCTTTTAGAGCCGTTGGTGAGAATCGAACTCACGACCTCTTCCCTACCAAGGAAGTGCTCTACCCCTGAGCTACAAAGGCTTGAACCATTGCCCAAGGCAACAAAAGAGCGGAAGACGAGGCTCGAACTCGCCACCTATAGCTTGGAAGGCTATCGCTCTACCAAATGAGCTACTTCCGCTTGAAATCAATTTAAAAATGGACTATGAACCTGTTTTAAATTTTAGTCACATCCTTTTCGTTAAAGAACTAATTCAGTTAGAAAATTGAGCAAATTTTTAATTGTCCAATTTTCTAACTAAAACAAGTGGGCAGAGTAGGGTTCGAACCTACGTACACTTACGTGAACAGATTTACAGTCTGTCGCCTTTAACCACTCGGCCATCTACCCAAAAATCAGAAATATAATTTTCAAAATATTTCAATGGTTCAGAGCCGAAAACTGGAGTCGAACCAGCGACCTACTGATTACAAATCAGTTGCTCTACCAACTGAGCTATTTCGGCTTATTTATTTAAAGAACTTTTTTCAAAAATAACAGTCCTGTGTTGCATTACTATTTTTGGGATGGCAAAGGTAAGTATATTTGATTAATACAAAAACTTTGTAAAAGATTTTTTTACACTTTAAAAATAAAAATGTGCATAAGCACAAAAGGCCATAAAAAAACCCCCGTTTTTCGGGGGCTTTATATCAGTTTAAGCTGCAAGCTTTTCTTTTTTTCGTTTTATCTGTAATATCACAGAATCCAACGCTTCGTCAAAACTTTCTTCGAATGATTTAGAGGAATGCTTTACAAAAAAATCATACTTTGGAACATGCACTTTTATTTCAGCTACTTTATCCTTAATCGTGTGTACTACATTGTCTAGTTTTAAATACACATCAACTTTTGTAATCCTGTCATGAACCTGAAAAAGCTTGGAAAGCTTTTTTTCGATATAGGATTTCAATTTTACATCTGCGTCAAAATGCACAGTCTGAATGTTTACGTTCATAGCAATCTAATTTTTAATCAGTGAACAAATATGTGAAAAAATTCGGGTAAACAATTAACTCATAGGCAAAAGTTATAGAGGTTTAAATGAGGTTATTTTTCAAATTCAAGTTAGTTCTTGCAGGTGTAAATTCCAAAATAAATCTCTATTGTTTTGTAAAACTTATAACCTCTTATTTTATTGTTCAACGTCCAAATTTAAGCCTTTGGGTGCGCTTTTTTGTACACCTCTTTTAACTTTTCGATTGTATTGTGGGTGTATACCTGGGTGGCGGCAAGGCTGCTGTGACCAAGCAGTTCTTTGACCGCATTTATATCTGCGCCATTATTCATTAAATGGGTGGCAAAAGTATGGCGCATCACGTGCGGACTCTTCTTATCTATGGTTGTAACTCCCGACAAATATTTTTTAACCACGGTATACACATACTTCGGGTACAGCTTTTTGCCTTTCGCATTTACAAGTAGTATATCTGCATCCGCCCCTTCAAGGGTCATTTTTTTATCAAGGATATAAGTTTTGATTAATTGAGATAGTTCCTTGCTTACCGGAAGTATTCGTTCTTTGTTGCCTTTTCCCAACACCTTAATGGTGTTATTTCCTGCGTCTATATGGCCCGTTCTAAGACCGATGAGTTCAGCCTGCCGGATACCAGTATTGTATAATAAATGAAATACCAATTTGTGAGTTTTGCCATCCCAGTTATCGGGAAATTCGAGGTAATTAAATAAAGTTCCGGTATCTGCTTCCGCGACAAACTGTGGCAACCTTTTTTTGGCTTTGGCTGAAACAATGGTTGCCATAGGGCTTTTTTGCAACACACCTTCTTTTAACTGATACTTAAAAAAAGATTTCAATGATGATATCTTCCGGTTAATGGTTTTTGATTCCACCCCTTTTTCTTTCAGGGACGCCAGCCAGCTACGTACAAAAGAAGCATTGATTTCACCGATGGATTCAGCTGCAAACTGCAACTGGATAAAATCAAAAAAACCGGTAAGGTCGTTTTCGTATGAAATAATGGTATGTTGGGAATACCGCTTTTGAAACTTGAGGTAATCTAAGAAAGCCTGGATAAAAGATTGTTGATGAATGGGCATAAAAAAACTGATAACCAAAGTTACATGGTTATCAGTTTTAAAATATCAATTATTGGTTAAATGACTAAACGTCTATTTTACCACTTGCTATGTTCTGTTTATACACGGCTTTTAACACTTGCGTGCGGCGCCTGATTGATGGCTTTATAAAAGCCTGTCTTTCTCTTAACTGCAGCAACACACGGCTTTTTTCGAATTTCTTCTTATACTTTTTTAACGCCTTGTCGATGTTTTCGCAATCTTTTGAATCTATTATTAACATTTGATATACCTCCTTTGGTAGTTTTTTTTAGAAGCGCAAAGATAGCAGAAATATTTAAAATTCAAAATTCAAAAAAATAAAAAAAGTAATTTTGATAAATGTTTACAGGAATAATAGAAACAACAGGCACAATTAAGCAAATTATTAACTCAGGAACCAATAAAACGTATTGGGTGGAATCGTCCGTATCTAACCAACTCTCCATCGACCAAAGTGTGGCGCATAATGGTGTTTGCCTCACGGTGGAAGAAGTTCAGAATAATGCGCACAGGGTAACCGCCATTGACGAAACATTGCAAAAAACCAATCTTTCATCGTGGGAAATGAACACAACTGTCAACATTGAAAGATGCATGCAAATGAATGGAAGAATTGATGGTCATATCGTGCAAGGTCATGTAGACACCGTCGCCACCTGCATCGATACAATTATTAAGGATGGAAGCTGGGAATACGAGTTTGAATTCGACCCGCAATTTGGTTCGCTAATCATAGAAAAAGGATCCATTGCTTTAAACGGAACAAGCCTTACCATTTTTAATGTAAAGGAAAATAAATTTACAGTAGCGATCATCCCATATACTTATCACCATACCAGCATGCAATACCTTACAAAAGGAAATGCAGTAAATATTGAGTTTGACATGATCGGTAAATACGTCAATCGTTTTTTACAATTAAAATAATGTACACAGCGATCTGGAAGACTGTGCCCTTCTTTTAAAAATTAAATTCTACTTTTAAACTCCACCAAAGTTTCTACACCAACAAGTGACACTACTAAGCATCATCATTCCCGTTTATAATGAAGAAGAGAATATACATCTTTTATGTGATGAACTTGTGCTTCATTGCGCAGGAAATTATGAAGTAATTTTTGTAAATGATGGCAGTGCAGATAATACGTTAGCTGAAATTGAAAAAATAATAAATAAAAATAGCTGCTTTAAATGCCTTTCATTGAGTAGAAACTTTGGTCACCAAAATGCCTTGATGGCAGGTATGGCACACGCTACAGGACAGAAAATTATAATCATGGATGGTGATCTGCAGCACCCGCCTTCATTGATTCCTGGGATGGTACAACAATTAGATAGTGGATTTGATTTAGTAATAACCAGGAGAAATAAAACAGACAATATTGGCCCGGCAAAAAAAATAATGGGTTCTATTTTTTATTCATTTATCAATATTATTTCCGACACAAAAATAGAAGCCAATGTTGCCGATTTTAAGGCATTTAACAGCAATGTATTGAACAGCATTTTACAATTTAAAGAACGGGATCTTTTCCTTCGCGGCATTTTTAGCTGGATTGGATACAAAACAACCACCATCGATTTTGATGCTCCGGCAAGAAAATTTGGAAAGACAAAATACTCATTTGGAAAAATGCTCAGGCTGGCATTAAAAGGCACGACCTCCTTCAGTTTTAAGCCACTTCGTGTAGCGCTGCTTGTGGGCAGTTTTATTTCGTTGTTTGCTTTCGCTTTTGGCGTTTTTGCCCTCATCGCTTACTTTAAAGGAAACACGGTACCAGGATGGGCATCCATTATCATTGCAATCATGTTTCTAGGTGGTACCCAATTATTAGCGATCGGGCTTTTGGGGGAGTACATTGCCAGTTTATTTACAGAAGCTAAAAACAGGCCCCTTTACCTGGTTGAAAAAAAAATAAATCTTTCCTGATTACTTCTGCGCCTTTATAAAATATTGCCCTCCTAAAGGAAGCCACTGTAAATACTCTTCCAAAAAGATGAACGGAGAAAATATTTTTTTTCTTGGAAAAAAAATAATGAATTTTTTATTTTTAATTTGAAATTCATTTTGACGAAGCAATTTCATTGTATAGGTACATCGAAGCAATCTTGCATTTGCATCAAACACACAGGTATTAACCAAATACCTTGTCAAAGGATTAAGTGGATTGTGTTCAAAAACATACAGCCTTCCTCCCCTCTTTAACACCCTCGCAATTTCTTTTATAAGTTCATCATGCAAACTAAATTCAACATGATGCAATACACCGGCGATAAATACAACATCTACACTTTCATCTGCAAAAGGGATTGCTGTACCATTGTAGATTGAGAAACTAACACCCGGCAGATTCTTTTCTTTTGCCGCATTAATACTTCGTTCAGAAACATCAATGCCTGTCAGCCGCCAGTGTGAAAAATATCGCTGCATAAATAATTCAGTTGTACCATCACCACACCCAATATCCAGCACTTGCAGGCTTTTATTATTTTCAAAAGGCCGTAACATCTGCACCTTCATTTCTGCAAAATAAAAACTATCGGCCCCTGCCAGTTTTAAATTTTTGGTATGTATGTCACGGTAATTATTTGCAAATTCATCAAAGTCATCAAAAGTTCTTTGGCCCATTTTTTAAGGAATTGTGTATTTTTAATCCATGCAAGTTTACGCAAATTCAAACTGGGCATCTTTAAAAAAGATTCTCTTTTTTTTTATTATTCTTTTGATTGCATTTTTACCCATCTCTTCCTTTTTATTTTTCTTAAAAAACGACGCCTTTGCCGGCTATTTTCCTCCAAAGTTTTTCATGAGCGAAAGCATCCATGCCGGTCATCTTCCACTTTGGAATCCATATATCAATTTTGGATTTCCCCAATACGGTGACATGAGCGGAGGGTTTTGGAACCCGATCACATGGATAATCGCATCGACTGAGGGATACAACGCATATACCTTAACATTGGAAGTATTGTTTTATATTTTGCTTGGTGGTATTGGCATGTATAAGTTAACAGGCATTTGGAGGCTTGACAACAGAGTACGTGAAATTGCAGGTGTTGCATTTATGTGTAGTGGTTATATCATTGGCCACCTGCAACATTTTAACTGGATTAGCGGTGCAGCTTTTTTGCCCTGGTGTTTATGGAGTTATTTGTCATTGCTAAAACAATTCACAAAAAATAACATCGTACTGACGGTATTGCTTTTTTATTTTTTGGTTTCGTCTGCTCACCCGGGAATTATTATTAGTGCCGCTTATTTTTTTTCGGGCGTACTTGTTTTTCATATTATAAGCAATAAAGAAAATATAACTCTTACAAAAAAAGTTAAAAAATTGTTTGTTACGCATGCTGTATTGTTGTTGCTATTTCTATTGCTATGCGCAGGAATGATAGCCGGCTACCTGGATATTTTACCTTTTTTTGTTAGAGGAGAAAAAATTAGCCTCGCAGCGTCTCTGGGTAACCCCACCAGCTTTCAGAGTTGGATCAGCGCCTTGCTGCCGTTTGCTACGGTAAAGAATGACGCCCTTTACCAAACAGACATTTCAATGCGTAATAATTATTTTAGCCTGGTTCTTTTATTATTTTTTTTGCAGGCCTGTTTTGGCAAAAAAAATAACTGGCAAAAATTTCTACTCGTTGCCGGTTTTTTATTTGCCGTTTTATCTGCTGGCGGTATTTTTAAAACCTTGGCTTATAAATTCATTCCGTTGATTGGATATGTAAGATTGAATGGAGAATTCGTCATTTTCACACTTATATGTTTTATTATAGTTGCTGCCATTCAGCTAAACACATTCATTCAACAAAAAGAAAAATTTTCCGGCCTTTTACAGTGGAGTCATTACATGATATTATTGATACTAATCGCCTGTATTTTTTGTGGCTTATACTTTGCGATCAGCGGCAAAGATTCTTTTGCATATGTATTAAACAGAATAGCAGAGCAGCATACAATTGCCGAAAAATTAAAAACATTAATAGACGCGGTTAGTTTTTACGACACGCTTTGGATTCAAGGCAGCCTGCAATTGATAACCTGGTTGACTATCAGGCGGGCATTGCAGGCTGGTAATTTTAATTTGCTGAGATCATTGGTGGTAGCAGATTTGATAATTGCAAGTTTGCTAAACATTCCGTTTACGGGGGTCGGTAAAACTTCTGTAGCCACCATACAAAATTTATTAAATCAATCGCCTAAAGGAATTCCGATTCCAACGCTCCAACCCATTAATAATATCGATACGCTGCAGGTAAATGTAAAAGAGATAATCGGGGACTGGAGCATGTACAACAAGCAAATCGGCGTAAAAGAAGAAGTTGCCTACCCGATTATTTTAAAAAATATGCACGCCTATTTTGAATCGAATGAAAGTAATCAAGGGCGTAATTTTTTAAACCACCCGTTCTTATTTGTGGAAGGTTCCCAAAATGCTGACCCGATTGTTATTCAATCTTTTTCTCCTGACAAAATTGCTTTACGGGTTAAGGCAGACAGCACTTCCAGCCTTATTCTACAGCAAAATTACTACCCACATTGGTTTTTTAAAAATGGCGGACACACAGGCTTGGTGGATAGTGCCGGCATTAATTTTATGAAAGTTCCAATTAGTAAAGGCGAAAATAATATTGTATTTAGTTTTGAACCAACAGTAGTAAAACGGGCCATGCTGTTAAGTGCCATACTATTTATTGCATTGTGTTTGTTATTATTTTTACCGCTGTCGTTTCAAACAAATAAAAAGAACCTGTGATTGTTTTGATGTTTAATTAAAACAGGCGGTTTAACCCCCAGCTTTGCAATGATAGCCAAAAGCACTTTTGTATTCATAATAAATTTAGCTTTACACAATTGCATGAGCAGAAGTAAATAAACTGTTTATTTCTACGCAAGTGTTTCGCACATCAATTATTTTTTAGCCGGTTCCTGTAACAAAAAAAATTGTGTTTACTAATCTAACGTGTATTAACTGCTATGCTTTTTAATTCGCTTGAATTTCTTATTTTTTTTCCGCTTTGCACCCTTTTGTACTTTTTAATACCGCACAAATTACGGTGGGCTCATCTCCTGCTGGCCAGCTGCATTTTTTATGCTGCCTTTATACCATCCTATTTACTGATTCTTTTTTTCCTGATTGCAATTGATTACACAATGGGCATCCTGATAGAAAAAGAAAAAAACAAAAAATTCTGGCTTACCGTAAGTATACTCTCGAATATTTCATTGCTGGGATTATTTAAATACTACAATTTCTTTATCACCAACATCAATGAACTTTCAGGCAGCCATTTTATACTGCTGAACCTGGTACTGCCAATCGGGCTTTCCTTTCACACATTCCAATCAATTAGCTATACAATTGAAGTTTACTACGGAAGGCAAAAGGCAATGAAGCATGCAGGCTATTTTGCATTGTACGTTATGTTTTATCCGCAACTTGTGGCAGGCCCAATCGAACGCCCCCAACACCTGCTTCCGCAATTTTTTATTCACCAAAAATTTTCTTCACAAAAATTATATGAAGGTCTGCGATTGATGGCCTGGGGCTTTTTTAAAAAAGTAGTCGTGGCCGACAGAATCGGGTTATACGCTGATGCCGTTTTTAAACACCCGGCACACCTGGAGTCAATGCAAATATGGCTGGCGGTATTTTTCTTCAGCATACAGATTTATGCCGATTTTTCCGGCTATTCAGACATTGCCATTGGGGCTGCCAGGTGCATGGGAATTGATCTCTGCATTAATTTCAACAGACCTTATCAATCAACCAACATAAGAGCGTTCTGGAAGCGCTGGCATATTTCACTTTCAAGTTGGTTTAGAGATTATGTTTATATTCCATTGGGCGGCGGTCGAAAAGGAAAGGGTAGAAAAAATCTGAATTTATTAATAACATTTATCCTTAGTGCATTGTGGCACGGCGCAGGTTGGACGTTTATAGCATGGGGTTTTTTACATGGCATCTACATGTTGATATATGATTTTTTTAAAGACCGGTTTTCATCAATTAAAATACCCCGCTTAATTGCATGGTTTGCTACCTGCTGCTGCGTTGGCTTTGCATGGATATTTTTTAGGGCTTCCTCGATAGCCAATGCATTACTAATGATATCCAGGGGCAGCAAGCTGGCCAATATTTCAGCTGGCAACATTCTTTCTGTTCCCGGGTCAGGTTTAGCGTTCGGCAATTTTACACTTGCATTTTCTTTCTGTGCCATTGGGTACATGTTTATAATTGAAAAATTTACAACGCCAAAATTACTAAACCAGGATTCAAAAAAAATAGTGGAGACAAGCGTATTTGCAAGCACCATTTTATTGATCATTTTTTTCGGTGTATTTCAAAAATCAAGTTTTATCTACTTTCAATTTTAATTAATGTACTTAAAAAGAATATTGATTGTGTGTTGCATCACCTGGCTGGTGGCTTGCCTTACCGGAGTGCTGTTTGATAATATGTATAAAAAAAGATGGTTCCAATTATACTTTGTAAAAACAGAAGAATTAACAAAAGGAAACAATAATTATGACATCATATTCATGGGAAATTCCAGGGTTCATTTTGGCATAAACCCTTACTACATTGATTCTGTTACAAAGTTAAACAGCTATAATTTTGGAACAGGTGGTGCAGATGCCGAAGATATATTGTTAATATCGAATGCTTATTTACAAAAACACGTGGCTCCTAAACTGGTCGTTATATCTTTAGATGCGGGCATGTTATTTGAAAACACCATTTTAAAAACACGGTTTCACTATCTCTTTTATTTGCAAAATAACACTATCAATAAACACATGCAACGTGCCGGATTTCCGACGACCCTGATAAAAATCTTCCCTTTTGTTAAATACAGTTTTTTTGATGAGTATAACCGTACTTCCCTGTTTGTAAAAGGAAAGCCGTTCCCGGTTTTCGACCATAATATTTACAGGGGATTTATAAATATTCATCAGTACACAAATATAAAAGTTTCCGGGTTATACAATAATGAAACGAGAGCACTGAAGGTTTGGGATACGGCGGTAGCCTACCTGCAGCAAACCGTGATGGAGCTACAAAAAAAGGGATGTGAGGTATTGTTTGTTGTGCCACCTGAAAAAAAGTTTTCTCCAAATAGAAAAGAGCCGGTTACTAAAATAGCAGATTCAATATTCAACAACATTGCTAAAAAAAATCAGCTGCAAATGGTACACTTTGAAAACAATCCACAATTTACAGATGAGTATTTTGTAGACGATATCCATCTCAATGAACCAGGTACAAGAATCTATTCAAAGCAGCTGGCAGATTCTATTGCAAAGCTTTACCCAAATATTAAGCAAGCCCCACATTAACCAGTTTAAACTGTCTTTCCCCTCATTGCCGTCGATATTGCCTGGTCCATAATGCGCTCGGCATAAGGTCTCGAAATTTCATTCAGTTCTTCCACTTTTGTATGAATCAAATCCTTATCAGTCATTGTAAGTGCTAACTGAAGTGCCTGCATAGCGGTAGCCGTTTCAGACATTTCTTCTTTACTAAGAAGCGCAATATTTTTTTGGATAAATTTTTCTGTTGTTGCCAATAACTGCTCCCCTTCTGTACTTGCTTCAACAAGCGCCCTGGTAGCAATGTCTTCACTGGCGTGGGTAATAGAATCCAGCAGCATTTTTTCCAGCTCAGCATCTGTTAAATCCTGCTGCGCTTTTACCTCGATGCTTTGTTCAACGCCACTTCTTAATTCCTTCGCCTTTACTACCAAAATTCCATCTGCATTTATCAAAAAACTTACCTCTACTTTTGCCAGCCCTGCGGGCATGGCGGGTATGCCTGTTAAATTAAATTCAGATAATTTACGGTTGTCTTTTACCATGTCTCTTTCGCCCTGGAAAACAGAAATTTTCATTCCGCTTTGTCCATCTTTATGCGTGGTATATTGCCTGGAAGCTTTATTGGGTATCTTTGAATTGCGGGGTATTAATACGTCCATCAGCCCGCCCATGGTCTCTATCCCTAATGATAACGGAGTAATATCCAGTAACAGCACATCTTTATTATTACCCGCCAAAATATCAGCCTGTATTGCGGCTCCCAGCGCCACCACTTCATCCGGATTAACAGTATCGTTTACAGGTTTGCCAAAAAAACGGCTAATGCTATCCTTTACCAGCGGAACCCTGGTAGAGCCACCCACCATCACAACAACATCAATAGCATCTTTTTTTAATCCGGCATCCTTTAAAGCACTGGCACAGCAAACTATTGTTTTATCAACCAATGGCTTTACAAGTGTTTCCAGCACCTGCTTTGTAAGGGTTAGCGAATCGCCATTGAATGTTGTTTCAAAAACGTCATTGGCTGAAAGATATATTTTTGCCGCCTCGGCCTGCAAACGAATACCCTGGGCAAACTCTTTGTTAGTTTTTAATTCTTCTTCACTTACACCCGCCTGTTGTAACCAATGCTGCACAATGCTGTTGTCAATATCATCGCCCCCAAGATATGTGTCACCGTTGGTAGACAACACTTCAAAAATTCCGTTGCTTATCTTTAAAACCGAGATATCAAATGTTCCGCCACCTAAATCATATACGGCGATTGTTTTATCCCCACCGTCTTTGTGTAAACCAAGTCCGTATGCCAGACTTGCAGCCGTGGGTTCGTTTACAATTCTTAAAACATCCAGGCCTGCCAATTTTCCTGCATCTCTTGTGGCTTGCCTTTGTGCATCATTAAAATAGGCTGGTACTGTTATTACGGCTTTATTAACGGGTGTTTTTAAAATGTGCTCTGCCCGCTGTTTTAGTTCTTTTAAAATAAAGGAAGACAACTCTGCAGGACTATAAAATTTGCCGCCGGCCTGCACTTTTACCATCGCCTGGCTGGCATCATCAATTACTTTATACGAGAAAAAAGAAGCATTATCTTTTATATCATTATACGATTTGCCCATCAGGCGCTTGGCCGAAAAAATGGTGTTTTGTGGTTCCGTAATTAAATATTTTTTTGCTTCCTCGCCAACGGTGACATTACCGTATGCGTCAAAATGTATTACAGAAGGAACGAGTGAACTGCTGTTGTGTTCCTTCAATGCAATGGGAAGTTTTGTTTCCGGGTGAATGATTGCCACCAGGCTATTGGTTGTACCAAGATCTATTCCCACTATTATTTCTTCCTGCTGCAAGCTTCCTGTTGCTATATTGATACCAATTTTTGCCATAATATTTTTCTTCCTGGTGGAGTAATTGTATTTGCTGCAAAAGTAACAAATAATGAAGGGTTCGTTTAACCAGGAACTGTTGTTCATTTGCGAAATCGGTAATTTAAACCAGTAAGCTAACAGATTACGCTACCTATTGCCGGTTAATTAGTCTTAGTACAAAAAAATCCCCTCGCAGATGCGAAAGGATTCAGTTACTTTAATTTATTGATTGATTAATAATTTTTAACTGTTAGCTCTACCCTCCGGTTTTTAGCACGTCCGGCTACTGTTTTATTATCTGCTACCGGTTTATCCTGGCCGTAACCATTGGGTGTCAACCTGGTTGCCTCAATCTTTTTACCTTCTATGTACGAAGACACAGCTTTAGCCCTGCTTTCACTTAAAAGCTGGTTCTTATCTGCCTTGCCGGTATTGTCTGTATGGCCGTCAATTACTAACTTATAAGATGGGTAATCAGCTAAAATTTTTGCCACCTCATTTAATGATTTAAATGATTTTCGTAGTAGTTTGGAACTGCCGGTAGCAAAGAAAATATTTTTCGCTGCCACGTTGATTTTTTCTATGACCTTTTTATCAATCACAGGGCAACCGAAATTATCTGCTGTGCCTACTTCATTAGGACACTTGTCTTCTTCATCATTTACACCATCTCCGTCCGTATCCGGTACAGGACAACCCTGGTAACGGGCTACACCAGCAACAGCAGGGCAATTATCGTTTTCGTCATTGATCCCGTCATGATCGGTATCCGGAACAGGGCAACCATTATAGCGTGCAAGCCCCGCCACATCCGGACATTTATCATCTTCATCAGTAATGCCATCGCCATCTTTATCAGGACATCCATGCAAGGAAGCAACGCCCGCTACATCAGGACATCTGTCCAATGAATCTACAATTCCATCACCATCCCTGTCTTTCACAGGCACAGCTACAGGAACCGGCAATGGTTTTGGAGCAACTTCTTTCTTCGGAAATAGGTTACCTCCAACTCCAATGCTATGGTAGAAATGATAATTGACTGTTTCAGTCGCCCGCATCCTGTATTGTGAGTTTAAAATAAAGAAAGCGTCATTGGAAATATTGAACTGCAAGCCCACCCCTATGGGAATAAAAGCACCGTAATAGCCCCTGTATTTGGATGCTCCCACACCTGTAGTAAGAAAAGGGGAAACAAAATATTTATCTGTCAGCAGTTTTACATTTACAGTAGCAGCTACTTCCATTAAAAAACTTTCATTTATGGAAACTGGCGCACCTGGAACAGGATAGTTAAGAAAAGATCCCGATCCCGTTGCAACAAAGTCGGCGTGTTGGCTTAAACCCTGTATATAGCTTAGCCCTACGCCCCCTTTTAACCTACCGCTGGCAGAATAATTTTTTAATGCCGTAGCTAATCCGGATGATCTTATTTCTGAAGCCGTTTGAAAATCGTTTTTCAACAAATGAATTGCAAATGAAGGCCGCCTGACATAATCTGTTTGCCCATATGTAGTAGCAGATAAAATAACAGCTAAAAAGTATACAATAAGTTTTTTCATATGAAGTGCAGTTTTGCTGAAGACAAAAGTAATTGCTTAGCATTAAATCATAAAATTAATTACGAACACCGGTTTGCGTGCTGTTACTGCTGTGGCTTGGTTTTTCCAAGCACTTCTACTTTTACTTTTACAATACCAAGTGATTTGTAGCCAAGAGCGATGGCAGTTGCCCTTGTAAGATCCACAATACGTTTCATTTTTGGATGCAACCTGTCGTTGACTTTTACAACCGCTGATTTACCATTTTTTATATTGGTTACTTTTATCCAGGTGCCAAATGGTAATACATTACAGGCACAGGTTAATTTATTCTGGTTAAAAATTTCGCCGCTGGCTGTTTGACGGCCATTGAATTTATTGGCATAAAAACTGGCAGTACCATATAAAACACGTTTGGCGGCATGAGTAGGGTTACTTTCTTTTGCAGTTGACTGGGCGAAGGTGCTATTGTATTGGCTTAAACAAAACAACATAACAATAGCCAACCTTAAGGCAGGGTAAAATTTTTTCATGGAAATTGAATCGTTGGTTAAAGGGATTGGATTGATTGGTTATTTATCAGTAAAATATTTTTCTCTGATCAATTTGTCTTCACCATAAATATCGTCATAAAATTTTATTTTACCATTCTTAGCCTCGCAGGTAAAATAACGGATGAATAGTGAAATCTTATTCTTCACCCCGATTCTTTTATTCTCTTTTCTGTCAAGCCAGGTCATAATCGAATCGGTTGTGTAATGTAAAGTCTCTCCCGGCTTTACATTCATGCTATCATTTCTTGCAATATAAAAAGCCAATTTCTGCCATTCCTGCACTCTAACACAACCGTGACTCAATGCCCTGGTCGCATTCTTAAATAGGTAACGCTGATTGGTGTCGTGTAAGTATACGGCATATGCATTACTAAAATTAAACTTCAAAATACCCAGTGCATTGTCATCCCCACTTCCCTGCATAATTTTATATGGAATGCCTTTGGTGTATTTACTCCATTTTACATCGCTGCCGCTGATGGTTTCACCTTTGTCGTTTTCCAGGTGCAGCCCAATTCCATCCAGGTAGTTGGGATTAGTTTTCAGTTTGGGCAAATATTGCTTTACAATAATACTGTTGGGTACCGTCCACGTTGGATAAGTAACCATATCGGTAATATAGCTATTTAGCAGGGGCGTACGGGTAGTCGGCTTACCACAAATAATTTTTGACTCCATCACAATCGTATCATGATCTACCAATTTCATATAGTAGGCAGGTAGGTTTACCCAAATATATTTTTCAGGCATTGAATCCGGTAATTGCTTGTACCTGTCCAATGTGATCGCTATCCTTTTAAAACGTTCTGCATCATTCATGTTCAACGTTTTTATCAGGCCGGAAGAAACCATTCCATCCTGTTTAATTCCTTTGAGGTGCTGAAATTTTTTAATCGCCGCTTTTAACTGCATTGTGTCAGGTAAGGCATTGCCCGGGTCGATGCACTTGCTTTCACTAAGTCTTTTCTGCAATTTCTTTATAAATATTAAAGAGTCTTTTTCATCATTTGTTTTAAAGGGGTATGTAACGTAAGTGTACGTACGCTTATCCATACTATCTACAAACCGGGGGATACAATTCTTTAATGCCCAGTAACCTTCACTTGTAGGTTGTAATGCATTGAGTGCATCTGTAAATTGCCTGGCAGACAACAAACTTGTAAGCGTTGCTGAATAAAACGTATCCGTCAACTCTTTTTTATTATAAGAAATGCTATCCTTATTTAACCGTCCCTGTTTTAAATCTTTAACAAGGTGCATAAAGCCATCGGTCAGCATTAGGTCAGCCTTTGTCCAAAGGTTGGCATCCATTCGCTTCAGGGAATCATTATCGAGGGAGGCCTTTATTTTTTGAAGTTTCTTAAAATGATAGTCATTTGAAAACAAGCCCTGCCATGCAGCATGTTCTATAAAATAATACAATGAATCTGCCAGTGGCTCCCACTTCTCTTTGTGGCTCCATATGTTTTCAAAGTCGTTACCTGCATAAAAACTAGTCACCGGCCCGGTAAATTGAAGATGAATGGTGTCGCCGATATCACCGTTATGTTGCACTGCATACTCCAGCACATCTTTTATAGTCTCGCTGGTCTGCTTGTCCATTTTTTCAGGCGTACTAACTATGATAGGGTCATTGTGAGCCTTATTATTGTGACAACCGCTGATTAAAAAAAACACGAAGACACAAAGGAGCAATAAAATGTTGTTCTTGAGATGGTTCATATATAAGGTAAAATAGTGGTAATTTTCGGAAACGGATTTTCTCAGGAAAAACTAAAAATAAATAATTGCGGTACAAGATAACAAATAGCATTAATATAACAGCAGTTTGTATCATTCTTTTTTTTGGGCTGAGTCTAAGATTCAGCAAAATGGTTGGTCGCTGCCAATCTCTGTTTAGTAAGAAGTACGAACTCATGTGCAACAATATTTACTCCAGTTTATTGTATTTATCCAGAGGCTTATTTTTTGAAATGTAAGAACCTACTGACGCCCGTGACAAGTCAATTGACCGCCACTGCATATTTGTTTATATTGCGATCTAATAATCGCTTTTAATGAAGGTGTCTGACAATTTCAAAGAATATATAACTGCTTTCGAAGCCAGGCTTGACCACATTATAATTAATGATATTTCCCCTGAATTGTACTGCAAAAAATATTTGGTACATCTGTTACAACATAAGAAATATTACCTGTCCATTTATGCGGATGTGCTGCAAAAATTAATTCAGCATGCTGCAAAAAAAAAGGCACATATTGTATTGTTAGATTTTGGAGCAGGTAATGGATTATTGGGCATATTTGCAAAATTTTGCGGATTTAAAAAAGTATTTGTCAACGATATTGATGCTAAGTTTGTACAGGCTGCAAAATGTCTTTCGGATCAATTGAAAATTAAAATAGATGGGTTTATTACCGGAGATATTGCTGCGGTGCAAGTCTATTTTAAAAGTGAACCTCCGGATGCGATTGCGGGAACAGATGTGATTGAACATATCTATAGCCTGGAAGATTTTTTTGCTACCATTCAGCAAATGAATCCATCGATGATCACGGTTTTTACAACAGCATCCAACCCTGCAAATTTTTTAAAAGTTAGCAGTTTAAGAAAGCTGCAGCTGAAAGACGAACTGGAAGGCGGAACGCCGGATGATCATGTTTTGTTTGGGGAAACTGCTTTGCAACCTTTTATTAAAATAAGAGAAGAAATTATCAGGAAACACTATAATAATTTAACCGATGTGGTTATTAAGGAGTTGGCGAAAGCTACAAGAGGAAAAAACGAACCTGATATTGTGGCGGCTGTAAAAGAATACAATATATCAGGAAAAATGCCTTTGCCACCAGCAGATAAAACAAATACCTGTAACCCTATCAACGGCAGCTGGACTGAAAGAATATTACCCCTGGCGGATTACTCCCGTATGTATAATTCTTACGGATTTAGCATCCAATTCTATAAGGGATTTTACAATGTATATGAGGGAGGCATAAAAAAGTATTTCAAAAAAATCATCAATGCGACCATTGCTATTTTGGGCAATACAATTGCCCCTTATATTATAATTGTGGGTAGTACGATAAAAACCGCAAACCAAATTACACAACAATCCGAACTATAAATAAACCGCAATCCCAAATAATTTTTGCAAGAAACAGTTGCACCTGCAAAGCAGAATAGCTCTTTAAACTATGCGCCGGATATTTTGTTCCAGCAACATTAAGTCTGCCAGTACAAAAGCAGTTACGGCTTCCAACACAACGGGTACCCTTAACGCGATGCAAAGATCATGTCTTCCTTTTACAGAAAAATCTTCTGTCTCCCCGGTTTCAACATTAAGTGTATGCTGAATCTTTGGTGTAGAAGAAGTTGGCTTAATGGCTATTCGAAATACCAGTTCGTTGCTATTGGTAATGCCACCAACTATACCACCGGCATGATTGGTAACAGTTTTACCGCTATTATTTTCAATGGCATCATTGTGCTCACTGCCGTACATGCGGGCTGCCGCAAAGCCGGTTCCAAATTCAATACCTCTTACTGCAGGTATGGCAAAAACTGCATGCCCGATCATTGATTCTGCTGAGTCAAAAAATGGTTCACCTAAACCAATTGGCAAGCCATTTACTTTACATTCCACAATACCACCAATGGTATCTTTCGCATCAATGGCTTTTTGCAAACCAACCTCCGTATCTGTTTCACCTCCAATTTCAAGTATGGTGGCTATGATGCTTATGTTATTTAATAATTTTTTTGCCACTACTCCCGCTGCAACAAGGCAAACGGTTAACCTACCGCTGAAATGGCCTCCGCCCCTGTAATCTTCAAAACCGCCAAACTTTTTGGTAGCCACAAAATCTGCATGTCCCGGCCTTGGTACCGCACGTTGTTTTTCATAATCGCCGCTGCGGGTGTTGGTATTATCGAACAAGATCGTGATGGGAGCACCGGTGGTTTTACCGTTGTACACACCATTCATAATCCTTGGCAAATCGGCTTCTTTACGGGGTGTTGTTCCTTTAGCCCCTGCTTTTCTTCTTTCAATATCAGTAGTAAAATCATCCACCGTTAATGGCAGGCCGGCAGGGCACCCATCAATATTAATACCCACACATTCGCCGTGCGATTCCCCAAAAATACTTACCCTGAATATTCTTCCGAAACTGTTCATAATGTTATCTTATTACCCTGTTCAATTTACTTCAACAGGCTTTATTATTTATACAAAACTTTATTGAGCTGCTGCTAATTAACTGTTGCGCCTAATTGCTTCAGGTGTTCATAAAAATCAGGGTAGGATTTATTAATTGCCTCCGCTTCTTCAATAATTGTCGCGCCGCTAGCTTTTAAACCTGCTACTGCACATGCCATCGCAATCCTGTGATCATGATGGGAATGAACGGAAGCGCCAGTGACACCATGCCCCCCCTCTACTAACATCAAATCATCCTGCAATGTTATTTTAATGCCCATTTTACCAAATTCTTCCTGCAAGGTTAAACCCCGGTTACTTTCTTTGTGTGCCAAACGGTTTACTCCCTCAATTGCCGTAGTGCCATTACAATAAGCGGCTAAAGCAACCAGCGGGGGAAATAAATCCGGACAATCTGTAGCATCAAAATGAAAAGCTTTTAAGCCGCTGCTGCCTGTTGCGGGCAACCCAATTTCTATCAGCTTCTCCTGTATGGATATGCTGCTGCCGCAATCAATCAACGCTTTTAAAATCGCTTTGTCTGCCTGGGTAGAATACGTATCTAATCCTTTTACTGTTATCTTACCTGCAACCGCTCCTGCAACCAATAAAAACGCACCACCGCTCCAATCCCCTTCCACCGTATATTCAATATGTTTACCGGCTTCTTTTGTTACGGGATTCACGACAAAAGATTCATAATTATTGTTGACTACATCGTACCCGAAATGATGCATCACCTGCAATGTAAGATCGATGTAAGGCTTGCTTTTTAAGCCAGTAACTGTAATGGTTACGGGTTTGCTGGCAGCGTTTCCATAAGCCATTAATAACCCTGTTAAAAATTGCGAACTCAGCGATCCATCGATGGTAATGTCTTTGGGTTGCAAGGGGCCGCTTATTTGAATGGGCAGTTTGCCGTTGTTTGATTGAATGGCAATATTCAGTTGCGGAAAAATGTCGTCAAAAAAATTCATAGGCCTTGTCAAAAGACTTCCTGTTCCATTGATGCGAATTGGGTTGCTGCTCAACGCAGCAATTGGTGTAAACATACGGATACCTAAACCACTTTCGCCGCAATTCATTTCATTACCTGCTGGCTGAACGCCTTTACTGGCAACGGTTATATAATTATCAGCAGAAGAAACTATAGTGGCCCCAAGCAGTTGAATTACTTCTAATGCTGCAAGGTCGTCATTGCTTTTACCTGGATTTGCAATAATGGTTTCGCCATTATTCAGCAAAGCGGCAGCACATGCACGCTGCATAGAACTCTTGGACGTAGGTGCATTGATATTTCCTGAAACAGCAGAAGGTTGAACGGTTACAATCATGATTATTCTTAGTCTTTGCAAAAATTACGAAACGTCTATTTATAAAAATAGCTCCGTAATAGGTTCTTTTTAATGGATCAAATTTTCCAGTTCGTTCATGGCGATGGGTTGAATCATCGCCTGCCCAATTTTATCGAGCAAAATAAAATTCATTGTATTACTGGATCGTTTTTTATCCATCTTTAATATTTCCCAAATTTTTTCTTTATCAAAATTAAATTGGGTGGGCAGATGATATTTCTCCAGCAACTCCTTTATTTGTTTGGATTCCGAAGTAGAAAAATTATTAACAGCTACTGAAATATCCGATGCCGCCATCATACCAATACTCACCGCGTGACCATGCGGAAGCTGGTACATATTTTCGATGGCGTGCCCAAGTGTATGTCCAAAATTTAAGAGCTTGCGATCACCCTGTTCAAACTCATCATTTACTACCACGGCAGTTTTTATCTGAACATTTTTTTCAATCAGGGCTGCCAGCTTATTTGCATCGGATTTAAAACTTTCAATCGATTCCTTTTGCAGCAATCCAAATAAGGTGGCGTCCTTTATGCAGGCGTGTTTAATTACTTCAGCAAAGCCATTGATCCATTGGTCTGTTGATAAAGTTCGTAAAAGCGCATAATCAAATAATAGAAACTCCGGTTGTTTTATCAGTCCCACCAGGTTTTTATAAATACCAACATCTACACCGTTTTTACCACCAATAGAAGCATCGACCATTGCAAGAATAGTAGTTGGTACAAAACCAAACTTCACCCCCCGCATGTAGATGCTGGCGGCATATCCCGTAATGTCAGTAACCACACCGCCCCCAACGCCTACAATAAAAGTGTTTCTGTCTGCATTTTTTGCAATCAGTTCTTTTACAATAAAGTCAACGGTTGATTGTTGTTTATGCTCTTCGCCTGCCGGCAGCACAATGGTCTGCCAGCCATCAAATAATTTTTGATGACTTTGAAAAACATTGCTATCTGTTATTATTACAGTTTTTTGTTTACCAACAATCTGTTCCAGGTAAGCAAATGTGGCGTCAAAATAATAAACACCATCAAAATTTCCACCGGCGGGAAGCGCCTCTGCAGAACCTGACAATGAGGAAACCTTTATAATTTTCATACAACAACCTTAATAAAAAAATTACCGTCTTAAGGAATGTATCACTCCTTTCACTTAAATGTAAAACTCTTCCGTAATTGAAAAAAATAATCCATGCAACTTTTAACTATTCATCACCTTGTTTTGATGATTGATACTTTCCAAATGCACCGCATCAAAATATTTGGTGATAAAGTCCTGGCTTAATCCCAGCTTATCGCCTTTATTAATTGCTTTTTGTAAAATATCATTCCACCGGTTGGTTTGCAAAATGGTAATGTTGTTTGCCCTTTTATATTCGCCAATTTTATCTGCAATTTTCATCCGCTGCGCAATCAATGCAAGCAACTCATCATCTACATGGTTGATCTGCTCGCGGAGTGTAGCAAGGGCGGTAATAAACTCCTGCTTGTCAGTTTTTTCAGAACGCCAGATCAATGCATCGAGCATTTCAGATAGACGTTCCGGAGTGATTTGTTGTTTGGCATCACTCCACGCATTATCCGGATCAATGTGACTTTCAATCATTACACCATCAAAATCAAGATCGATACTTTTTTGAGAAATAGACTGCAGGTTGGTTCTGTTACCACAGATATGAGAAGGATCGCAGATCAAAATCATTTCCGGAAAACGACGCTTCATTTCGATGGGCAAATGCCACATAGGAGCGTTACGGTATTCTGTATTTCCGTAGTTAGAAAAACCACGGTGTATCATACCTACTTGTTTAATACCTGCTTTCTGAATACGCTCAATCGCACCAGTCCACAATTCAAGATCAGGATTAATGGGATTCTTAATTAAGACAGGAACATCAACACCACGCAGGGCGTCTGCTACTTCCTGCACACTAAAAGGATTTACGGTTGTTCTTGCACCAATCCAAAGCATATCTGTATCAAAATGCAATGCATCTTCTACATGTTTTGCTGTGGCCACTTCTACCGTAGTTGGCAGCCCGGTAATTTTTTTTGCCTGGGCCATCCACGATAAGCCTTTTGCACCGATGCCTTCAAATAAACCTGGCTTTGTGCGGGGTTTCCAGATGCCTGCACGTAATACATCTACCTTACCTGTTTTAGCAAGCCGGGTAGCAGTTTCAATCACTTGCTCTTCTGTTTCGGCGCTGCACGGGCCACTAATAATTAATGGGCGCTTGGTCCATTTTTCCTGCATTAACTGTTTCATTGTCTTGTTTTCTGTTTGCATTGTAAAATTAGTTTTTGTTACCAACATTTATTCGTCCTATTTATACTGTTACTTTTTACAGCAACCGTTATCATTTATTGTAAACCATTTCAATTCCAATACACCTGTCTTTTCAATCCTCCCATTGATACCGTTTTTTCATAATTGTAACTCGCCTATTCATCATTGACAGAGCTTCCAGCCTGCCTAATCTTTCTCCAAACAAACCCAACCCTTTCCACGATCAAACAAATACGCGTCACAATCTGCTTCCTTTACCAGGGCCGGGTTGCCTCAATGTATTTTCTTTTACAGCAAACCTTACTTCCATCAGTTGCTTTATATCTTCCTTTTTGCGCTTCTCTAAAAATCATACAACAAAAAACTATTGAAAAATTCTTTTTATTTTATTTGCGTTTTCCATCAGCTCTGTGAGGTATTCAATATTTTCTTTTTCCAGGCTTGCCTTAAATTTTCTTAACTGCGTGATATGTTCATTCAACACATCCAACACGTTTTCCCTGTTTTGCATAAAGATGGGTGCCCACATAGCAGAATTACTTTTTGCCAACCGAACCGTACTTTCAAAACCACCACCTGCCAGAGCAAAAATTGCATCATCTTCCTTCTCTTTTTCCAGCACTGTATTGGCTAATGCAAAAGAAGTAATATGTGAGATATGACTGATGTAGGCGGCATGTATATCATGGCTGTGCGCATCCATATAAACTATGTTCATCCCCAACGCCCTATAAATATTTTCAACAGCGGTTACAACACTTTCATCCGTTTTCTCTTTTTCACAAATTACACAAGCTCTACCTTCAAAAGCACCTCTCACCGCGGCTTCCGGGCCACTGTATTCCGTTCCCCACATTGGGTGAGTAGCAATAAACCGGTGCCGCATGGGATGCCCTTTCAACGCATCGCACAATGCAAATTTGGTTGATCCTGCATCTGCTACCATCTGTTTATCAGTAATCAAATCCATAACCTGTTTCATCACCACTACTGTCGCATCTACCGGAATGGCTACGTAAATAAAATCACTTTGCTTTACGGCCTCTTCCAGTGGTAGCGCTTCATCAATTATACCCAATGCTTTTGCCTTTTGCAGACTGGCTGCTGTTCTGCTTACCCCAATTATTTTTTTTGCAAATCCTTTCTCCTTCATGGCCAACGCAAATGATCCGCTTATTAAACCCACTCCCACAATGGTAACAACATCCGTTTTAGCGTCCTCACCAACGGATTTTAAAGCAGGTTTAGTGGTCGCCGGAATATTTGTACTTATCAATTCTTTATCTTCCATTGTATAAAAAATCTTTATTTTTTGCAGCCTGTTATTTTTTTCTACACTATTTTTTTAATGCGTTCAATTGCTTCTGTTATTTTTTCTTCACTGCTGCATAAACTGATTCTTATATAATCATTGCCTGCACTTCCGAATATGCCACCGGGAGTTATAAATACATTTGATTCGTATAATACTTTATCGCTTAATGCATATCCATCTTTATATCCTTGCGGAATAGCGGCCCACATAAACAAACCGGCCTGGCTTTCGTCGAATGTGCATTGCAGCAAATTCAATAGTTCCACTACTTTTTTTCTTCTTGCACTGTATACTGCATTTACTTCCTGGTGAAAACTGGCGGGCAGTTGCAATGCCTTTGCTGCTGCCAGCTGTAGTGGTAAAAACATACCACTATCCATATTACTCTTAAATCTCAATACTTCATCTATTCTTTGTTTGGCACCTGCAAGTATGCCTATCCTCCACCCTGCCATATTATGAGATTTGCTTAAACTGTTCAGTTCTATTGCAACGTCCATAGCTCCTTCGACAGTTAGCAAGCTCATCGGCGCATCGTTTAAGATAAAGCTGTATGGATTATCATGCACCAATAAAATCTGGTGTTTTTTTGCAAAGGCAACCAATTGTATAAACAAATCCTGTGATGGCAATTGGCCGGTTGGCATTTGGGGGTAATTAACAAACATCAGCTTTACTTTTTGTAAGTCTGTTTGTTCCAATGCCGCAAAATCAGGATACCAGTTATTTTCTTTTGTCAGCGTGTATGCGGCCACGTTAGCACCGGCGATTTTTGCAGCACTCATGTAGGTTGGATAACCTGGGTTGGGTATCAAAACAGTATCTCCCGGATTTAAATAAGTCATACAAATATGCATCACACCCTCCTTACTGCCTATCAGGGGCAATATTTCTGTATCTGCATTCAATACTACATTGTACCATTTGTTATACCATTCAGCAACTGCTTTTCTTAATATAGGACTGCCTTTATAATTTTGGTATCCATGCTGGTTAGGCTTTAAAGCTTCTTCATGCAATGTTTTTATCACGTCAGGATGGGGCGGCAGATCAGGGCTGCCAATCCCCAGGTTAATTACCTGTTTACCTGCTTTATTTAAGTCATCTATTTCTCTTAGTTTTTGAGAAAAATAATATTCACCAATACCCTCCAGCCTTTTCGCAACAGTCATTTCAAGTATTGCACTTTTGACTGGTGCAACGGCACTTGCTGTTGCTGTTTGCGTAGAAATCGTTTCGTTGCTCATTCCTTGTTCTTTATCGCTAAAAAAATTACTTGTATTTTATGCCTTTACTTTTAATTTACCCTCTGCCTTTGCAAAAGGCAAAGGAACCGTTTTACCATTTTTATAAATGCCGTATATCTTTACTTCTTCGGTAATAGGTTCAATTTTTTTGATCACGTCATAAAATTGTTCCACTGTATCAAACTCAACATCCGCATGAAAAGAATATTTAAAATCGCTGCCTGGTATTGGGAAAGACTGCAATTTGCTGAGGTTAATGCCCGCATCGGCAATGTTGGTTAATACCCTCGCTAAACTACCTTTTGAATGGTCTGTGTGAAAATTAATAGAAGCTTTGTCAGCACCAGGTATTGCTGTTGCATCGCCTGCTTTTTGCAGTATTAAAAACCGGGTGTAATTATTTTTTAAAGTGTGAATGTTGGGGGCTATGATATTAAGATCATAGATTTCCGCCGCCAGTTTGCTGGCAATGGCCGCCACATGTTTGCTTCGGTGCTGATGAACCTGTTTGGCACTTAATGCGGTGTCTTCCTTTTCAACCAGTTTCCAATTGTATTTATCTAAAAAGCCAAAACATTGCTGAATGGCCATTGGGTGAGAATGCACTTCCTTTATATCCGCTAACTCAACACCAGGATTTACCATTAAATGCTGGTTAATCTGTAAATAAACTTCTCCAACAATGGTGAGGTTACTTTTCTGCAGCAAATTATAATTGGGCAGTATACTTCCGGCGATAGAATTTTCAATGGCCATTACACCGCCATCACTTTTCTTTTTATTGCCGGCAATGTCTATTACTTCTTTGAATGTAGAACAGCAGATCACTTCTACAGCGTTACCAAAAAATATTCTTGCAGCTTCCTGGTGAAAACATCCTTCAAACCCCTGTATAGAAACCTTTGGCTTTCCATTTTCTTCACCCGGTTGTATCCCATTGCCTGCATTATTCCGATCATTCATTTGCTGTTAAGTTTTATTAAATTTTTCCAATACGGCTTATAAACAAAAATCCCGACCTATTTAGCCGGGATTCTTTTTATGTTAATCTGTTTTAATTGTTTTCAGTGCTTAACAAAAGACTCCCGGTCTATTTCTAAAATAGAAGCTAAAATAAAATCGGGTGTAAGTGGTAGCTGTTGTCATTTGAAAATCGAAAATAGGTCAATATTTTGAATCAGCCAATAATTTTGCAAAAAATATCATGATACATTAAAAATTTGTCATCAAAGTAGGCATTACGTTAATGATTTGTAGCATCAATGTATATAAAAGTAGACGCCCCTAAGAATAGGGGCGACTTTAACGATTGCTTGCCATATGAAAATCTTTATATAAAACCGGTATTTTACAAGCAATGTAGCCGGTCGGATAATTATTTTTTTATAACGCTATCCATTTTCTTTGCAGCATTATCAACTTTTGCAGCAGCAGTATCCATTTTCTTAGCAGCAGTATCCATTGCTGGCATTGAAGCTTTGATTGAATCAGCAGTTTTTGCAGAATCAATAGAAGTTGTTGCAGGTGTTTCAGTTGCGCTGTTACAAGCTGTAAAAGATGCAGCGATTGCTAATACAAAAAGTACTTTTTTCATTTTTTGAGTTTTAATTTGTTTATTTATAACGGTTAATACAGGAGGGTAAAAAAGGTAACCCAACTTTTTTTAAAATCTTTTTTTTCGTTGCTTTGGGTTACTATTGCAGCCAATAACGTATTAATATAAGCCGGGTGAGTACTATAGAACAAGATCAGTTATTATTAAGAGGATTAGCCGACAACGATAAAAAGTCGATTGAAACTATTTATCGTGAGAACTATTCCATGATTCAGAGTTTTGTACTCAACAACAATGGTTCTTCAGATGATGCAAGGGATATTTTTCAGGAGGCGATGGTAGTATTATATGAAAAGGCGAAGTTGCCATCCTTTTTACTAAGTTGCCAGCTCAAAACATACCTATATTCTATTTGCCGGCGTTTATGGTTGAAACGGTTGCAGCAGATGAGCAAATTTAGCTCGCAAGTTGAAAGCCTGGAGGAAACGGTGCCGGTGGAAGAGGAAATTGAAGAACATGAAAAAGTAAACAACGATTTTATTTTAATGGAACATGCCATGAATAAAATTGGAGAACCCTGCAAAAGTTTGCTGGATGCCTATTACCTGCAAAAAAAGAATATGCTGGAAATAGCAGGCGAATTTGGATACACCAATGCCGATAATGCTAAAACACAGAAATACAAATGTTTGGTAAGATTGAAAAAAATATTTTTTTCACAATATAAAAACGCATAATTGAGATGGAAGACATTTTATTATTAGAAGCTGTTGAGCGTTACCTGGCAGGTGAAATGAGCCAGCAAGAAAAAAGTGTGTTTGAAGATTTGAGAAAAAAAAATGCAGAGCTCGATCAACTGGTTGTAGAACATATTTATTTTTTACAGGGCCTGGATAAATATGGCACACTCAAATCATTTAAACATTCGGTGATGGAGGTAGAATCCAATCTGGCAAGTGAAGGTTTGATGGCAATACCTGCACTTAAAGGAAAGGCCAAAGTAATCAACCTATGGAATAAGTATAAACGCAGCATGGCTGTGGCTGCTTCTATTGCTGGTTTTATTTCTTTATTAACATTGGGATTAATGATTACTTATACCAAAAAATATGGTAATGAGAATTATTACGAACTTGTAAAAGAAATTACAAAAACGAATAAAGAAATTATTGTACTGAAGAGCAAAAATGTGTTGCCTGCTATTCCAATAAAACCAGAACCAAAAGTTGATTTTATGGGATCGGGATTTTTAATTGATGGTAAAGGTTACCTGGTTACAAATGCCCATGTAATAAGTAAAATGAAAAACATTTATGTTGAAAATACAAAAGGGCAGTATTACAATGCTGTCGCTGTATATACTGACAACAACGTTGACCTTGCGATTTTAAGAATTAATGATACCGCTTTTAAGGTGGTTGCTAATTTACCTTACAGTATTAAAAAGTCCAACTCAGATTTAGGTGAACAATTTTTTACTTTGGGATTTCCGCGTAAAGAAATTGTTTATGGCGAAGGATATGTAAGTGCAAAATCAGGAAGTGATGGAGATACGACTGCATACCAATTAACAGTATCCGCCAACCCCGGAAACAGTGGCGGCCCGGTTATTAACCGCAACGGTGAAATTATCGGCATCATCACCGCAAAGGATTCAAAAGCAGATGGCGTGGTATATGCAGCTAAATCAAAAAACATTTTTAATTTGTTAGAAAAATTAAAAACAGATGAAAAATATCAGCTGCTGAAAACCCCTGCCAACACAAGTTTAAAAGGTTTGGACAGGGTACAACAAGTGAAAAAAATGGAAGAATTTGTGTACATGGTTGTAGGTAACTAAACTATAAACCCATAAAAATAAAAGGAGCGGTCTATTGCAAGACCGCTCCTTTTATTTTATTTAAGAAGTTTAAAATCTCCCTGCAATTAAGCCCATAAATTAGTTGGATATTGTCCATCCGCCACCAATTTATCTACGCTGGCTTTAACTTCAGGCGCATCTTCCTTATAAGTTACTCCAAACCATTGTGCTGATGTGGGTATTACTTTTACATCACCTTCTTTATTCTTTACCACTTTATCTACCACCAACGGAATAAAGAACTCGCCTTTGGGATTGTGCAGTTCCCTGTCTAAAAATTCACCGAAGTAATTTTCACTTTGAGTAATAAAGTTGGGAGAAAATGCGAAAAAATTCATGCTTACGCTGGAATCTTCACTCACTTCATGCAAACCACTTTCATCTTCATAAGTAATGATGCCTTGTTCATTGCGATAAATTTTTGTACGCTCATTTATATCTATTAGGTTGCCTTCTGCATCTACGTTACAAACTCCGCGGCTAACACTGCCATTGTCACTTAATGTTTTCTTTAACTCATACCCAATGATTGCGTAATTGTTATCAGCAACCTGGGTAGTTAAAAACTGGTATGCTTTTTCAAATCCATCCCTTCCATAAAAATCATCAGCATTGATCACAGCGAAAGGTTCATTTACTATTCCTTTGCAGCAAAGCACGGCGTGTGCTGTACCCCATGGCTTTTTTCTTTCGTCCGGAATTTGCCTGTCGCCTGTAAATTTCGACAACTCCTGGAAGGCGAATTCAACCTCAATTTTGTCTTTTAATTTAGCGGCAAAACTTTCCTTAAACATATCCAGAAATTCTTCGCGAATAATAAATACCACTTTGCCAAACCCTGCCCGGATGGCATCATAAATAGAATATTCCATGATGGTTTCGCCACTTGGGCCAAAACCCTGCACCTGTTTCATACTACCATAGCGGCTGGCCATTCCCGCTGCTAACACTACAAGAGTTGGTTTCATTTTTTTTATTAGTTTGTTCCTGTTATGTCAGGAAGATTAGGAATTGTAATTAATATCAATTATGCTGACTGATAATTAACATTAAAACATTGAATTATATTGCGATGCGAAAATAAACTAATAGGTGAATAAAATGCTTTTTGATACTGCAAATATTTCTGTTAACGCTGTTGCAAACGATTGCCTGGCTAAAAAAAAAGTAAGTCTATCCGTGTTGAGATTAGATAACATTCACCCGATAGTATCAGGCAATAAACTCTTTAAACTGCACTATTTTTTGGAGGATGCGCTCGCTGCTTTGCAACCTGGCCTTATTACTTTTGGTGGTGCTCATTCCAATCACCTGGTGGCAACCGCTTTTGCCTGTAAAACCGCCGGATTAAAAAGTATTGGATTGGTACGTGGAGAAAAACCCAACCAGCTATCCCCTACCTTACAGGCATGTATAAGATATGGAATGCAATTGCACTTTCTGTCTAGAGAAAAATACAGTAAGAAAGATGCAAGTGTTTTTACGGACTGGTTTCAAGATGAATGGAAAAAATTTACAATGGTTCCAGAAGGTGGATATCATCCGAAAGACGCAGCCGGTGCGGCTTTAATAACACAGCTAATTGAAGAAGACACTACTCATATATGCACAGCATTGGGCACAGCAACTACCATGGCTGGCTTACTTGTTGGCGCAAAAAAACATCAGCAAATAGTTGGAATCCCTGTGCTAAAAGGAATGACAGATATTGATAAAAGAATTGCCTATTTGACAGGCGAACCGAATAGGGCGAAATTGCTGAACGATTACCATTTTGGTGGATATGCAAAAAAAACACCTGCGTTACTACAATTCATGAATTTATTTTACGCAGAAAATAATATACCGACCGACTTTGTTTATACTGCAAAAATGATGGTTGGCGTGTTGGATAGTATCGAAAAAAACTTTTTTCCTGAAGGGAGCAGAATTGTCTGTCTTCATACGGGTGGTTTGCAAGGCAATGCGTCATTGCCTGCAGGCACGTTAATTTTCTGATATGTTTAAACGGCTTGCTATATTTGTGTTTAAAACAAAAAAACTGTTTTCGCGTTCAAAGTAAATTATGCGCAAATTTTTGTTGTCCATTATTATCGTCGCCGCTTTTGCCGGACACTGTCTTGGCCAGGATACCCTGCCCCGCATCTCCGTAAAAAATATCAGCAATCAAATAATCATCAGCTGGACAAATAATTACGGCGCTAAAATCTCTAACATCAATATCCAACGATCCGCTGATAGTATCAAAAATTTTACAACGATCGGTACAGTTCTCAACCCTTTGAATAAAGAAAATGGATATGTGGATGGAAAAGCCCCCAATCCTAATATGTTTTATCGTGTTTTTGTTGCCTTTGAAGGAGGCACTTATATATTCTCACGTTCACACAAACCTGTCATTGAGCTGCCGAAAGAAATCGACACAGCCAATGTAATAAGACAAAAAGCAGAAGACGCAAACGCCGCAATGGATTTTACAACTCCTACAGTCGTACAGCCAGCCCAGGAAACACCAGATTTATCAAATCCTGGCGAAGACCTTTTACCTCCGACGAGAAAATTTAGTAAGCCCAAAGTCCCGACTGGATTTGTACCGAGCAAATTTATTTATGCCAATAGGGAAAACAATCTTATTGTGAGTTTACCAGATGCGGACAAAGAAAAATTTTCGCTGTATTTTTTTGACGAAAAAGACAGGCCAGTATTTGAGATAAAAAATATAAAAGAATCTTACCTGATAGTAGAAAAAGTAAATTTTTTACACACCGGCTGGTTTTACTACCATCTATATGATGATGGCATCTTATTGGAGAAATACAAGTTTTATATTGCAAAGGATGGATGGGGTGGACCGCCACCACCAGAAACAAAGAGGCCTATCATGACCGAGCCCCAATAATCATTGTCGTAATTCAACACCAAAAATAGTTTCGAAATTCGCTTTAACGTTACGCTTTACATCTTCGTAATCTAAAGTAGTATTGAGTTCTTTTTGCAGGGACGTAACTTTTTTGTTTACTATTCCACACGGAATGACCGTATCAAAATAAGAAAGATCTGTGTTCACATTCAATGCGAAACCATGCATAGTAATCCAGCGGCTACAGCGAACGCCCATGGCACAAATTTTTCTTTCTTTACCCGGAATTCCTGCATCCATCCACACTCCTGTTTCCCCTTTACTCCGCTCGCCTTTTAAACCATAATCCTGCATAGTAAGTATAACCACTTCTTCCAACGCCCTCAGGTATTTGCCAATATCCGTATAAAATTTTTCAAGATCCAGGATGGGATAACCTACAATTTGGCCGGGCCCATGAAAAGTGATATCCCCTCCCCTGTTTGTCTTAAAGTATTGTATGCCTCTCTCCTCCATCTGCTGTTCGCTTATTAAGATATTTTCAACATGGCCACTTTTTCCCAAAGTCAATACAGGCAGGTGCTCACAGACAAGGAAATAGTGTTGCGTTACAGGTTTTATATCTGTTGCAGATTCAGTCAACCGGCTACCATTTTCGGTAAACAAACCAGGTGCCGCCATTTCCATATTCCTCAACACAGCCTTGATACTTACATTTTGCTGAAACAGTTTTTCCTGGTAATCCCAGGCCGACTGGTAATCGATTAAACCCAAATCTTTAAACAATACTATCTGCTTAGTCAATGTAATTAGTTTATTTTGCAAAGTTAATTGAATGCCTGATTAGTATTTAGCAACAGGTATCGGGTATTTAAAGATTCAGCAACATGTACATTTTTTGTAAACCAGCGACTTGTTAGTTGGTTGGATATATAAGGTACCCAATTCTCCATTATCCATTATATAAATGGGTTTAATAAAATAAAAATGAGTAACGAAATAGCAATAGAAGATGACTTGCAGGAAAGTGAAGAGTTGTATGAAAGATTGGTAATTGATATCCCCAAAGGGCAGGAAGCACTGCGCATTGATAAATTTTTAATGCATCGCATTGAAGGTGCCACCCGCAATAAAATTCAACAGGGTATTGACAATGAGATGGTGCTGGTAAATGACAAACCAGTAAAGGCCAATTATAAAGTTAGACCGTATGATAAAATTGTTGTTTTTGATAACAGGCATCCTGACAGCAACGATATCATTCCTGAAAACATTCCACTAAATATTGTATTTGAGGATGACGACGTTTTACTCATCAACAAACCTGCCGGCATGGTTGTACATCCCGGCAGCGGCAACCCCAGCGGTACGCTGATCAATGGTGTAGCCTATTATTTAAAACAACAAAATCCTGAGTTGGAAGAAAATGGGCTACCCCGTTTTGGCATGGTACACAGAATAGATAAAAATACAACCGGGCTATTGGTGTTGGCAAAAACACCTAAGGCAATGACCGACCTGGCTAAACAATTTTTTAACCACACTGTTCATCGCCGGTATATAGCCCTGGTATGGGGCGATTTAGAAGAAAATGAAGGCACCATTCGCGGGCACGTGGGCCGGCATCAACGTTTTAGAAAATTATTTACTACCTACCCTGACGGGGAATATGGCAAGGAAGCAGTAACACACTACAAAGTACTGGAACGTTTTAATTATGTTACATTGATAGAGTGCAGACTTGAAACGGGGCGTACACACCAGATACGGGTACACATGCAGTACATTGGTCATCCATTGTTCAATGATGATTTTTATGGTGGCGATAAAATTGTAAAAGGCACCATTTTCAGCAAGTACAAACAATTTGTAGATAATTGTTTTGCGCTGTGCCAACGCCAGGCGTTGCACGCAAAAGAGCTGGGTTTTATACATCCAACCTCCAAACAGCCAATGCTGTTTGAAAGTTATTTGCCGGATGATATGCTGGCCGTTATTGAAAAATGGAGAAAGTACAGCGAAAACAAAAACGACATCAGTTAAGATAAGTTTTGTTGTTTGTGATACAACAGCGTTTATTGCTTTTATTTTGAAGACCCGGTGATAAATTCGGCCACATCTTTTTTAAAAGCAGCTGCGGCAGCATTTAAAATATACATCATATGCCCTGCTTCATAATATTTCATGGTTACGTTACCTCTGATTTTTTTATTCAGGCCCATGTGATCAAAAGTATATTCGGTTCCCGCAAAAGGAGTTGCCAGGTCATACAAACCATTTAGCACCAATATTTTCATCCTGGGATTGCTGGACATCGCGTTCTTCAAATCGGGAGCGGTATTTGGCGTGGAAGCATCGCCAAAAAAACCGTTGCTGCGGGCATGTTTCCAATCCCATTTAAAATCCGGAAACACGTACGCCCCCGTATTATACACTTTATCTTTACTTACTTTTAATTCAGTTGTATAATAATTCATAAAGGCTGAAATAAACGCCGGGCTGATATCAGAAGATTGTGGATCATTAAAAGCGTATTCACTTAACTGATCCTGCGAAATGCCTTTGTAGCGGGAATCTAAACGGCCGGCGATTTCCTGTGTGCCACGTAAAAGTTCCTGCGAAAATTGTGGCTGAACTACTCTCATGTTTGCCTTTTCCAGGTACTCTTTACTAAGGCCGGTATATCCAACCAATTTGTCGATGATTTCATTTTTTTCGTCAACAGTAAGCGCATCTCCTTTTAACAATGCTGATGCATAATCGCCCATTGCGAAAGTTCTCACTTCTTTTAAAAACGCCTCGAGGTTTGCCGGCTTATTCGCTAATTTGTTATGATACCAGGCGGTGGCTGCATAAGTTGGCAGATTAACGACAAATGGCAGGTCATCGGTAGGTTGAAATGAAAGTGTACGAATATCTAAAACACTGGACACAAGCACAACACCATTTACAGAAATACCAAAATTTTCCTGCAGGTAATCTGCCACACCTGCGGAACGGAATGTACCGTAACTTTCACCCAATAAATATTTAGGCGAGTTCCATCGTTCGTTTTGGTGAACATAATCTTTAATGAATTGACTAATTGATTTGATGTCTGCATCTACTCCCCAAAAATCTGTGTTTTTTGCTTTGCCAATCGCACGGCTAAAGCCTGTTCCGACAGGATCAATCATCACTATATCTGACACATCCAGGATAGAATAATTATTATCTTCTACTTTGTAAGGCGCCGGGCCATTAGGCGAAGGATCGTTTACCACAACTCTTCTTGGTCCCATGATACCCATGTGTAACCACATAGAAGAAGAGCCCGGACCACCGTTATACGAAAACGTGACCGGCCTTTTGCTATTATCGGTTTCACCATCTTTGGTATAAGCTGTATAACCAATAGAAGCTATCAATTCATCCTTCTCGTTTTTTAAGATCAATGTTCCGGCAATAGCAGTATAACTGATGAGTTTATTTTCGATTTTAATACTATGCTTTGTGATAAATTTTTGTGGTAAAGTAGCCGCAATACTATCTGATTGTGCAGAGGCGGTAAAGATGCAATTCAGCAATAGCAGTAAGATAGCTGCTGCAATACTATTTTTTCTCATAACCATATTTTTTTGTTTACAGGTAAAACGGAAGATACGTTTTTATTAAATTCGCCGATGCCCGTTACAACAGGATTTTTTTAAGCGGCATTGACTCAATAAAAAAAGCAGCTCCTAAGAACTGCTTTTTCACTTTTCATCAAATCAATTTATTTTATAAAAGGGATCGATTTGTTTTCACCTCCACTTGTAATTACCAATATGTAAAGGCCATGGAGTAAGGCTGATGCCGGAACCGATGTGACCGCATTTACCCGCTGCAATTGGCTGCTATAAATTGTTTTACCTGACAAATCTTTTATCGACACCTGTACATTACCGGTAATGCCCGATGTAACAAGCTGTATATTTTGCTGTACAGGATTGGAAAGTAGCCTGGCGTTCCAATGCGTTGGTTTTATTTTCAGGGCAATTATGTTGCTTAATTCCTGCTTACCGTCAGCATCTGTTGTAAGCAGCCGGTAATAAATAATTGTTCCACCACTAACAAGGATATTTTTGTCGGTAAATGAATATCCATGACCATTAGCAGCATTAACGGCCGCGGCTACTGTGGTTACATTTTCAAAATGCAAACCATCATTGCTACGTTGTATTGTAAAACTTTGGGTGTTAATTTCCTGGGATGTTGCCCACTTGATAAATGCATCATTGGCTACCGGCGCAACCGAGAAATCAACCAGTTTAACAGGCAAAGGGGTAAAGGTTCCATTTACAACATATAAGTCAGTTGCTGTCGCGTTATCTCCGTTGGTTGCTCCAAAAAATATTTTACTGTTGTTGATCAGGAAAAGCTCAGGCAATGCGTCACCGGCATTGGTATAGATATCGGCCACCATTGTCGTGCCACCTGCTGTGCCGTCAGATTTCCATAATTCGTTGCCATGCGTTGCATCCGTTGCGGCAAAATATAATTCGCTTGAAGTATACAAATAGGAAAGACTTTTTGAAGCATCAATGCCATTTCCAGAACCCGTTAATATATCCTTTACCATTGTAGTCCCGACAAGCGTTCCATCCGAAATCCATAATTCATATCCTGCAGCAGTTGTACTGGCGGTAAAGAAAAATTTATTGCCCTGGAATAACGTTTGGGAGAAATTCCCATTCTGTAGATCTCCGTTATAAGGTAAAAAAATCGCAGGAATATCTCCACCTGCACTTATAGCGTCAAACGACTTAAATAATACAGTACCAGCAGGGGTACCATCGGATTGCCACAGTTCCGTGCGGCTTGCTCCATCCGATACGGGGAAAATAAATTTGCCTGAAAGATCCACCGCATCAATCAATAATATCACAGATACCGAAAGCCCGGGAACTATATTTTTTAATAACGTGGTATTCGCTGTGGTTCCGTCCGTACCCCAAACCTCTCCTGTACTCGTGCCGTCGCTGGCATTAAAATAAACGCGGTTATTAAACGTATGAAACCCCAAAAGAAGAGGAAAAGAAAAACCAAAAATATCAAGTGTTGTGGAACTGCCTGTACCGGGATTAATATCTTTTACAAGCACAGTGCCTGCACCCGTTCCATCCGTTTTCCAAATTTCAGTACCATGTGTAGCATCCGTTGCTGAAAACAAAACAAGGCTGTTATAAATATAGAAATTGGCCGGGTTAGACGAATCAGCTCCTGCGTTACCGGTATTAATATCAAGCAAAAGATTGGTACCACCCGTTGTACCGTCAGATTTCCAAAGCTCAATTCCATTAGCCGCCGTTTTAGCGGCAAATAATAAATACGTACCGTTTGAAAAAAGATGGTATTGATAAATGGCGTTGCTGCTGTCGGTTCCCGGAACGATATCCTTTACAAGTGTGGTTCCCGCATTGGTTCCGTTTGTTCGCCACAACTCCCTGCCCTCCGCAACAGTGGCGGCGTCAAAATAAATAAAGCCGTTCAATAATGTAAATTCCGCAGGTATAGAGCTGTTTACACCCGCATAAATATCTTTTACCAATAATGTTCCAGCACTGGTGCCGTCAGTAATGTACAGCTCAGCCCCGGTTGCGGCTGTGCTTCCCCTGAAAATCAGTTTGCCCGAAAGCAGCCCGGCTGCGGCCTCGTATTTAATTGTGGTGGTTATCTGAACGGTTCCGGCCAGGGTTCCGTTAGAGACCCATAAAGAACTGTCAATCGTGGAAGCGAAAATAGTTTGCGTTGTGTTGAGCGGACTCACCAATTGCAAACTTTTGTTTGAATTGATTTGGGTAACCTGTGCGCTGGAGACAATGACGAAAATAACAATGTAGATAAAAGCAAGTAGCCCTTTTTTCATGATCAAAATTTTTAACGATTAAGAATAGAATGCGGTTCCCGCCCAGGATAATCAAAAGACTAGAGGTTCAAAAAGCAGTATTAAAGATTATAAGTAAATTACAAAATGAAATTTAAAAAAATAAATTATTCTAAATTAATAACCCTGATGGCGGACAGGTATTGTTTTTAACCAACGGATTTGCTGTTGCGTTTTTTTTCATTATAGTTTTTCTATAACTTCAAATTTAATATGAATCTACCATTGCTTATCCCTGTTGCTTTCAGCAACCAAAATGTAACTGACAAAGATTTTACCGTTTTAGCCGGAGATGTTGGCGGAACAAAGGCCAATATGCAGCTAAGCCGTTACTCGGCAAAAGGGCTTGAAACAATTAAAGAATGCCGCTATTTTACAAGTGATTTTAATTCATTTACGGCCATACTTTCAAATTTTTTAGAAGGGCAGCAACAGCCGGAAAAAATTTGCTTTTCTGCAGCGGGTCCTGTAATCGAAGGCAAAGTAAAATTCACCAACCTGAGCTGGATTATGGACAGTGATGAAGTTAGCAAACATGTTGGTGGAAAGCCCGTTGCGATTCTAAATGATCTTGAAGCTACGGCGTATGGTTTGGCAGCGCTGAAGCAGGAGGAACTTAGCGTATTGTATAAGGGTACAAACGAAACGCCGGGAAATATCGCAATACTCGCAGCAGGAACAGGCCTGGGCGAGGCTGGATTATACTTCGACGGAAAGAATTATCATCCATTTGCAACTGAAGGCGGCCACAGTGATTTTGCTCCAAGGACACAAAGAGATATCGCTGTATTAACTTTTTTACTAGGAAGACATGAACACGTGAGTTGGGAACGGTTGTTAAGCGGAAAAGGTATTTACACCATTTGGCAATACCTGACCGGAATTGAAGAAAAGGATGCGCCGGAATGGCTGGTACAAAAAATGGAAAATACGGACCCAGCCCCGGTAATAAGCAAAGCCGCATTGGAAGGTAAATGTAGTGTATGTGTTGAAACAATAGAACTGTTTAATTATTACCTCGCTTGCGAAGCTGTTAATCTCATTTTAAAATTAAAAGCAACCGGCGGGCTATATCTTGCCGGAGGTATAGCTCCTAAATTATTATCATTACTTAATTCAGCAGCCTGGAAAGATGTATTTGATAAAAGCGGCCGTTTGAAGCAATTGCTGAAGGAAGTTACGGTTTATGTAGTTTTAAATGAAAAGGCTCCCTTATTGGGAGCCAGTTATTTTGCTTGTTTAAATTTATAAAATCGCAATAATTACTTAGTGGAAACGGTGTTCTTTTGAGTAGCGCAATTACTGGTAATCGTCGAACACATCCCCCAATTTGATACATACTTTAATTCCTGTCATGTAATACCAGTCTTTTGCATCCGGATTTCCCCTGATGTGACCTGCAATACCAGCAGAAGGTTTATTTTGACGAAAGGACAATTCTGCAGCAGTTGGCCCTCTCTTTGCAAGCAACACCTGGGGATCAGCATAAGTACTGCTTACATCATCCAAATAATCTGTATTTATATAACGAAAACCCCATTCATATATTAGATCAATTCTATCACTTGCCTTGAACTTCCAACCCAACCCGATTGGAATAAACATTTTAGTTGTTTTATACATCGGTCTGTTTGGATATTCTGACAATCCCTGACCCTCTGTACCTAAAGGTTGCAAATATACTTTAGTATTATTTTTGTCATACGTGTAAGGATTAAAATGAAATACCCCCAACCCAACAAACAAATAAGGTAAGCCATCATATACCGTAGGGTCTGCAAGGTTTATTTCCACTGCAACACTTCCTTCCAAGATATTTGTTTTGAAGTTAAGGTTACGTGAAACCAGTCCTGGGTCTTTACTATATATATCGTTACCTTGTACCTTCCCGAAACTAAATCCTGTTCGCAGTACAACAAAATTATTGGGCATTAGGTATTTAACATTGGCTCCAACGGAAGGTCCCACCGTTTTAAAATTAATTCCGGGTCTTGACAAATCTCCACTATATCCGGTTATACCGCCTCCTGCCTCTACCTGCCACTGCTGAGCAAAGCAGCTACTGGCAATAAACATAAAAGCAACTGTCAATAATTTCATAATACAATTATTTTGTTTTGTAAAAATACAATTTATAAGCAGATTGTAGTCATAAATCTAATTTTATAGATTTTCTTCTACAAATGGACTATTGTTAATAAAACAATGACTGCGCCAAAGTTTACTTTTGGTTAAAATAAAACCGGTGCCTGACATCCCATAGCTATTTAAAATTGAACAGTGTTGCAGTAAATACCCCTCTCTCCCGTTTTTTAAAAATAGCCTTCCAATTGCCGGTGTATCTTATCAGCGCAGGAACTAGGTAAACGCCGGCATGCGTCATTTGTACCTCCATTTGCACGTTAAAATCATATACGCCGGCATCATAACTTAAACTATAATTTCTTGCCACCACTTCCATGGTCTTGTCATCAAACCAGGTTGTTATCTCATCCACTACAACTTTATCCTCTTTTCCCTGCTTTACTTTCTGCTTAAAAATATAACAGCTGGTCTTATTATATTCATCCATATCTACGCTCATGTCATATACATCGGCCATATTATCTTCATAAATGGCTGTTTTGCCCGAAATAAAAGGTATTCCTGAAATTTTTTTGCCAGGATTGAAGAATAATATCTTTAATTGTTCCTTGTGCTTTTCTAATCCGCTTTTATTTGACGTATTGAACGTTTCGCCCGCAACAATATTATCTTCGCCGCATACAAACCCTTTTGTGAAGAACAACGACGAATACATTTGGGCAGTATAATAATTGTACCCGCTGTCAGATGTATAGAAATCGCCCGTACTCTGCTGCTCCAATATTTCCATGCTTCGGCAATTGCTATCTCTAACCTGGTTGATTTTACTATGCATTGTTGCCTGGTTACCACCATTTTTATCCAACATGCGAATATCGTTGATGGCCGTATAATTCAGTATCCTCAAATTTTTAAATGCCTTGTAAAAAGTAGTGTCATTTTTTATCCGGTCTATAAAGGCAGGCACATTCAACTTGTTATTTAATACCACTTCTGACAGGGTGATTGTTTTTTTGCCAACTACCAGTGCACTATCCTGGGCTATGGCGATAGCAGATGACAGCACATAAAAAAAAACAGGTATGATCTTTTTTATCATACCTGCAAATTATTACAATTGTAGTAAAGTCATTGTACCATCGTTTTCTCTTTTGGCCACCTGATTCAATTTATCAAAGCAACAAACCTCGCTAACCTATTTTGGAAAAACCATCCGGTAATCCACCTGCACTTTTCCCCGTGAAATATCATCCAGTTTTCTTTTCAACAAGGTTCTTTTAAGTGGCTTTATGTGATCAATAAAAAGCTTGCCTTCAATATGATCGTATTCATGCAATATTACCCTGGCAGTAATTCCATTGAAGGTTTTGATGTAGGGTTCAAAGTTTTCGTCTACATAACTCAACGTTACGGATTCCTTGCGGCTTACATCTTCCCTGATTTTTGGAATACTAAGGCAACCTTCGGTATATAGCCACTCCTCCCCATTTTGTGCAGCAATGTGAGCGTTGATAAAAACGCCTTTAAAACCCGGCTCGTCGGGATAATCATCGTCATCATCTTCATCCATATTCTTAAAAATCTGTTCGCTGTCAATAACAAATAAACGGATGTTTTTATTTACCTGAGGCGCTGCGATACCCACACCGTTACTGGCATACATCGTTTCCCACATGTCTGCAATCAATTTTTCAAGGCCAGGATAATCATTATCGATATCATCACAAACCTTTCTTAAAACCGGTGAACCGTATGCTACTATTGGTAAAATCATATGTTGCTTACTAAGCGTTTTTTGCTGGTTATTTATTTTGAGAAAATGAAAAGTGAAGTACCCAAATATCAGGCAGCTGTAATTTTTTAATATTTTCTATTTCCCATTTTGTAACTACAAAATTACAATTAATTATTCTTATTGAATACTCTGCAAATACTCCTGAAGTATAATGGTGGCTGCTATAATATCTACATTCCCCTTTACCTGCCGGTCCTTTTTTTTCATTCCCATTTGAAGCATGGCGTCTTTTGCCATTTTAGAAGTGTATCTTTCATCAACAGTTTTAACCGGTATGTTCGGAAAAGCCTTTCGCAATTTTTTGATAGCCGCTTCTGCCAACGGCGTGCCATGTGTATCACTATCATCCCAATTTTTGGGCAGGCCAATAATAATCAATTCCACCAATTCAGTTAAAAAATAATTTTTAAGATATGGAATCAGTTCTCTGGATTCAATAGTACTGAGCCCTGTCGCAATGATTTGCAGCGGATCGGTAACAGCCAGACCTGTTCTCTTTCCGCCATAGTCTATCGCCAATATTCTTGCCATGCTTAATTTTAAATAGTAGAATTAGCATGATGGTGTAAAAAAATATCCAACAAAACAAATACTGCAAACACTACCGAAGCAATGCCGTTGGCTGTCATAAAAGCTAAATTTACCTTGCTGAGGTCATTCGGCTTTACTACGGTATGCTGGTAAAAAAGCATGCCGCTGAAAACAGCAATTCCCGCCCAATACCACCAACCAAAATCACCATAAATGCCTGCAAATATTACACAAGCTGCAGACAATACATGCAACACTTCAGACACATGTAGCGCTTTTGATTTGCCCAGCCATGCCGGCATAGAAAACAGTTTTTGTGATTGATCAAATTCCACATCCTGCAACGCATAAATGATATCAAAACCACTTACCCAAAATATTACAGCCAATGAAAATAAAATAGGCAACAATGCAAAGGCACCGGTAACTGCAAGGTAAGCGCCAATAGGCGCCAAACTTAAACCTATCCCCAATACCAAATGACATAAAGGAGTAAACCGTTTGGTGTAACTGTAAAACAATATTACAAACAGCGCCACCGGCGCCAGTAAAAAACATACGCGGTTGATGAAGTAAGTAGTGGCGACAAACAACAGGCAATTGATGATTACGAAACGCAAGGCACTTTCTTTAGAAATTATGCCAGCTGGAATTTCCCTGATAGCTGTACGGGGATTTTCTGCGTCAAAACTTCTGTCGAGGTAACGATTGAAGGCCATGGCAGCACTTCTGGCAAAAATCATACAGAGAATCACCAATAGAAACAGTTTAGCAAGTATTTTTATAGAAGCAGGTGAAAACACTACAGAATGCCACCCTGGCACAATAGAAAATGCTGCACTATAGACACCCAAAAAAAATCCAATGATAGCAAAAGGCATTGCAAAAATGGTATGACTAAACTTTACTAAACTTAAATATTTTTTTATGCTACTCATTCAATAGATATTAATTCAAAAAAATATGCTTGCGTTGTTAAGCACTCAGACTGCAGAGGTTTTGCTGCGTACCAATTCCCACAACACAACACCGGCGGCAGTCGCAATGTTTAGCGAATGTTTCATGCCGGCCTGGGGTATTTCTATACAACCGGCGCACTGCTGAATGGTACTTTGTTCAACACCTGTAACTTCATTGCCAAAAATTACGGCTATTTTATCGCCCACTTTGTAATCAATATTATTCAGCAACGTGCTCCCTTCAACCTGCTCCACCGCAAATACAGTGTACCCGGAAGCGTTTAATTCCTGTATCGCCAGCTGTGCATTTTCAAAATGTTTCCAGCTAACCGTATCCTCCGCCCCTAATGCTGTCTTTTTAATTTCCTTGTGCGGTGGCGTGCAGGTGTAGCCACAAATATAGATGGCTTCCAGCAAAAAGGCATCGGCCGTTCTGAAAACACTGCCTACATTGTAGGCGCTGCGTATATTTTCAAGTACCGCAATCACCGGAATCTTTTCGGTTTGCCTGAACTCCTCCACCGTAAGCCGGTTCAGTTCGTCCATACTCAGTTTTCTCATTCAAAAAAATTATGTGCAAAAGTAATTCACATTCACCACAAAGATTGCCACAAACTAAGTAAAGCCCTATTTTTGCGCCGTCTCAAACAATCAGCAACAACTGTAACTAATCAACTATAATGGCCAAAGCCACCACAGAAACACCACTCATGCAGCAACACAATGCCATCAAGGCCCGCTACCCTGATGCCATTCTGCTATTTAGGGTAGGTGATTTTTATGAGACTTTTGGCCAGGATGCAGTGACGGCTTCTACTGTTTTGGGCATTACTTTAACGAAGCGAAATAATGGCGATGCCAATTCATCACAGCTGGCAGGCTTTCCACACCATGCACTGGATACCTATTTACACAAGCTGGTAAAAGCGGGTTACAGGGTGGCCATTTGCGATCAGCTGGAAGATCCAAAAGCAGCGAAAGGCATTGTAAAACGCGGCGTTACAGAACTGGTAACCCCTGGTGTTGCTACTAGTGATAAATTACTGGAACATAACAGCAACAATTTTTTAGCTGCCATTCACTTTGAAGAGAATATAACCGGCATTGCTTTTTTGGATATTAGTACCGGTGAATTTTTTATTGCTGAAGGTGATAAAGAATATGCCGATAAATTATTACAAAGCTTGAAGCCCGCCGAAGTTATTTTTCAGCGTAACCGGCAAAAATATTTTAAGGAATATTTTGGCACTAAGTTTTTTACATACGCTTTAGACGAATGGGTGTTTGCAGATGCATACGCACAGGAAAGTTTATTAAAACATTTTGGTACCCATAGCCTGAAAGGGTTTGGTATTGAAGGATTGCAACAGGGCATTATTGCCGCCGGGGCTATTCTGCATTACCTAAAAGATACAGAACACCCCAACCTGGGTCACATCACTTCTGTACAACGCATTGACAGGGACGAACATTTATGGATGGACCGTTTTACCATCCGCAACCTGGAATTATTTGGTGGCGCCGATGGCAGCCATACGCTGTTAAAAGTGCTGGATAATACCGTATCTCCAATGGGCGCCCGTATGTTGAAACGCTGGATGGTGTTACCCTTGAATGATCTTTCAAAAATCAGGGAACGGCTGGATACGGTGGAATTTTTTATCAGGGAAACAGATATCCGCAATAAAATTACCCAACACATAAAACAGGCTGGCGACGTTGAAAGACTAGCCAGCAAGGTTCCTTTAAAAAAAGTAAATCCAAGAGAAGTACTGCAGATCGCCAAAGGCCTGCAACAGGTAGCTGCCATTAAAATTATTTGCAGCACACTTAGCAACACATACCTCCAGCGATTGGGAGATTCATTGAATCCATGTAAATACATTGTAGATAAGATTGTGGCGCAAATAAGTGACACCCCGCCTGCACTGGCATCAAAAGGCGGCATCATCGCGGCAGGTATAGATGAGGAGCTGGATGCTTTGAGAAAAATCAGCAGCGGAGGAAAGGAATACCTGGTAGAATTGCAGCAGAAGGAAGCACTTGTTACAGGCATCTCTTCATTAAAAATCAGCTTCAACAATGTGTTTGGTTATTACCTGGAAGTTACCAACCTGCACAAATCAAAAGTGCCCGATACCTGGATACGTAAACAAACTTTAGCCAATGCAGAACGTTATATTACACCGGAACTGAAAGAATACGAAGAAAAAATTGTTGGTGCGGAAGATAAGATTTTGCTTATAGAAATGCAGCTCTTCGAAAAATTGCTGAACGAGCTACAGGATTATATTGCCCCGATGCAGGTGAACGGCCAGGTGATGGCCATACTGGATTGCCTGACCTGTTTTGCCGGTAATGCACTACAGTTTAACTATAAAAAACCTGTGTTGAATGATGGCTTTATTTTAGACATCAAAGGCAGCAGACACCCCGTTATTGAACGGTATTTGCCCGTGGGTGACAGCTACATTGACAACGATATTTTACTAGACCCCGCCACGCAGCAGATTATTATTTTAACCGGGCCTAACATGAGTGGTAAAAGCGCCATACTGCGGCAGACTGCCCTGATTACGCTGATGGCGCATATGGGAAGTTTTGTTCCTGCAAGGGATGCCAATATTCCTTTAACGGATAAAATATTTACAAGGGTGGGCGCCAGCGATAACCTCAGTGGTGGCGAAAGTACGTTTATGGTTGAGATGAATGAAACTGCAAGCATTATCAATAATATTACCAGCCGCAGTTTAATTTTACTGGATGAAATTGGAAGAGGCACTTCTACATACGATGGTATTTCGATAGCCTGGAGTATTGTTGAATACCTGCATAAAAGCAGTCATCAACCAAAAACTTTATTTGCCACCCACTATCATGAACTGAATGAACTGGAAAGCAAATTGCCGGGCGTAAAAAACTACCACGTAACCAATAAAGAAGTAGGAAATAAAATTATTTTTTTACGTAAGCTGGCGCCTGGCGGAAGTATACATAGTTTTGGTATTCATGTGGCACGCATGGCTGGTATGCCGCCCCAATTGATTGACAGGGCCAACGAGATTTTAATACAATTGGAAAAAAGCAGGGACAATAGTGATGAAAACCAGGGCGCCAATTTGCAGCAAACAGTTAAAAATTTAAACAATCCAAAAATGCAGCTGAGTATTTTTGATGTGCATTCTGTTACTTTTGAAGAGATACGTGGATTGCTGAATGCGGTTGATATTAATCGTCTGACCCCCGTGGAAGCCTTGTTAAAATTGCAGGAAATAAAGGCCAGGGTAAAATAATTACGCCCCTACCCAACCAACTCTTTTGCCACCAAATTATTTTGATGCACTTTAATAGCCCCTCTTACAATCAGGTACTGCGCAGTACAATAAGTGCTCATAATGATAAACCCCGCCATTGCAAATGAGTGATAAAATTTATTGATCGCAAGAATACTGTCTGATACTACAAAACATGCAGCACCTAAAATAAAGAGTGATGCCATACTGAAATCAATTTTATAATATAGCCACCCTGCCATGCAAAGCATTGCCGACAAAATAATTGCATACACTGTTACAGGTACTTTAAGTGCCCCAAGCGAAGGGAAAAGTAAATACAACAAAGCCATTACATAAATAGCCACTGGTAATATAAAAAACAAGTTCCCTTTTTTTGTCGTTTCATCTACTGCCATTATTCGTTTAAAATAAAAGATATAAAACAAGTGACCTATTAAAAATCCAATCAATCCTAATATAAAAAATACAGGTTGTATATTTTCAAACATCAGCAATACATCGCCCAGCCACCCAAAAAACAAACCTGCCATAATAAGCAGGATGCTTTTATCTTTTGCAGGCTTTGTTTCCGCGACCAATAAAAACATAAGGCCCGGCATCAATAAGGGCTTTGCTATCGAATGTAGTAAAGTCAACCCAAAAGTATTCGCCAGTATATCGGTAATACAACACAGCCAGAAAAAATAAGCAATCGTTTTGTTCTTCATCCGTACAAGATAAAAAGAAATAGCACCGTAAAAAAACATTACTGTGCTGCAACTGAAAACCAATTATAACTGTCATCTTCATTTAAAATCAACACTGTTTAAATGAAAATCGACATCTCTTCCCGGATAAAACCCAGGATCAAAAAATACAAAGCCCTATCTTCACTAGTAAAGGCTGCCCCTAATGAAGATGAAAACTGTTATGTATATTTTAAGATATCCTGCTAAAATAACCAGCTGTTAATTCCATTTCAGTAACTATGGTAATCCTTGTTACAAGTTCCTTTATTAACTTTGACCGATTATACGATGAAACATTTTCTGGTATTGATATTAGTAAGTTGCTTGTTTACAGCAGCAACCAGGGCGCAAACCTGCACTGGTTTAGGTCAAAATCCTAATACAGCATTTCCTGTTTGCGGTACTGATACTTTCGTTCAGGGCTCAGTACCCATTTGCGGTGGTACCCGAATACCCGGCTCATGTGACGCAGACCAGGTGACAGATATTAATCCTTACTGGTATAAATTCACCTGTTTTCAAGCCGGCACATTGGGCTTTGTTTTGTCGCCTGTAAACCAGGGAGATGATTATGACTGGCAATTATTTGATGTAACCAATAAAAATCCTGCGGATGTATATACCGATGTAACAACGTTTGTGGCCTGCAACTGGAGCGGTGAATCCGGCAATACGGGTGCAAGTTCGGCGGGCCTCTCACTTAAACTTTGCGGAGGGTATGGCGTGCCTTTATTCAGCCGGATGCCAACGCTGATTCAAGACCATCAATATGTTTTGCTTATCAGTCACTTTTCGGGTGATTCCCAGAGCGGTTACAATTTAACATTTGGCGGCGGCACAGCTAATATTACGGATCCGCTTGACCCTCATTTAGCGGCTGCCAGGGCCGCATGCGATGGTACGGCCATTTCCGTAAAGCTTAATAAAAAAATGAAATGCCGCAGCTTAAATGCTGATGGCAGCGATTTTACAATTATCCCTGCCATTGCCCCTATCATTGGCGCCGTTGGCGTAGGTTGTTCCAGCAGTTTTGATATGGATTCAGTTGTTATAAAACTTGGCGGTATTCTTCCTCCGGGCAAATATAAAATTACTGTAAAAGCAACTGAAAACCTGCTGGACAACTGCGATAAAATGCTTCCTTCCACCGACACCCTTGATGTAACTGTTTACCCTTTGGTGGCTACCCCTATGGACAGCATGCAAAAAGTTTCCTGCGCACCGGATGTATTGCGTTTATTTTTCCGGGATCCAATCAAGTGCAGTTCAATCGCCGCAGACGGAAGTGATTTTGCTATTACAGGTACAAGTACGGTTAACATTTTAAGTGCCGGCGGCATTTGCAATAGCAATGGCCTCACAGATATTATCGAAGTAAAGTTATCCTCACCTATTCAACAGGCTGGAAACTTTAAATTGAACCTGGTTACGGGTTCCGACGGAAACAGCATCATTAATGAATGTGGTAAAGAAACAGCACCAGGAGCAGCCCTTTCTTTTAGTACAAAAGACACTGTGTCTGCGGCCTTTAATACCACAGTAAAATATGGCTGCGTAACGGATACAATTGTATACAGTCATGAAGGAAGAAACGGCGTGAACAGCTGGCAATGGACATTCGACAACACAGTTAACAGCAGTACAAAAAATAACACGCTTACCTATACCGTATTTGGCCAAAAAGATGCCACCCTGGTTGTAAGCAATGGAACCTGTAGCGATACCTCTTCTGCCACGCTATATTTGAACAATGCCATTAATGCCATGTTTGAATCTACCCCGGTGGTTTGCCCCGGCGACCCGGCCGTTTTTTCTGATAAAAGTACCGGTGATTTAAATAGCGAATGGTTGTGGGATTTTGGCAATGGTATCATCAGTACCCTTCAGTCACCACCCACTCAATATTATCCTTCTTCCAACGCCATTCATGATGTGCGGGTTAAGCTAATTGTTACAAACAGCATCGGTTGTAAAGATACTGTCATCAATACCATTACCGTTGCCAGCAACTGCTATATAGCCATACCAAAAGCATTTTCGCCAAATGGAGATGGATTAAATGATTACTTATACCCCACCAATGCATACAAGGCAATAAGCCTTCTTTTTCGGGTATACAACCGGTCGGGTCAATTGGTATTTGAAACCAGGGATTGGGCAAATAAATGGGATGGTACCTACAAAGGCAATCCCCAGGATCCAGGCACTTATGTTTGGATGTTAAACTATACAAACATTGATACAGGTAAAGTAATCGCTCAAAAAGGCACCACTGTATTAATCAGGTAATAAATTTGGCTATTAGCAGTTGGTAGTTTCCCGACTTTCAGGAAATCCCACGGTCAAATCCACCCGTATTTCTACTTGCACTTCTAGCTTGATGTAAAATAAAACTCTGAAGTGTTTGTCGTAGGATTTAACCCATACGTTGAAATAAAACGCGGTTGTTTTTATTTAAATTGTAGGAAGTTTTTTAAGAATTTCTAAAATAAATTTTATGCAACCCAATGCCGTTCATTATGCAGAGTACCTGGAGCTGGATAAATTATTAAATGCACAGCAACCCGAAAGCAGTAAAAACGGTGCGCCATTGGCCCATGATGAAATGCTGTTTATCATCATTCACCAAACATATGAATTGTGGTTTAAACAAATACTTTTTGAGGTTGACTCCGTCATTGCAATCATGCAACAGCCCAAGCTGAATGACAATGCAGCAGATATGCAAACCGTAGTACATAGGCTCAAAAGAGTTGCCACTATTTTAAAAACACTGGTTCAGCAGGTAGACATTATTGAAACGATGACTCCAATGGACTTCCTTGATTTTAGGGATATGTTGCGCCCTGCATCAGGCTTTCAAAGCTGGCAGTTTAAAATAGTGGAAGCAAAGCTGGGACTGCGTTTCGAGCAGCGACACGGTAAAGCATATTATACTTCGCAATTACATACGGAAGAAATCAATCTGATTAAAGCGGCTGAAAATACACCTTCCCTGTTGATGCTATTGAACAAGTGGCTGGAACGCATGCCTTTTTTAAAAGACAGCGCTGCATGGAACAAAAACAATATTGGAAACAACAGAGACTCCGGATTTTTTGCCATGTATGAAGCGATTTATACGAATAGCCTGGCAGAAGCAGAAAAAAATAACGTCGCTTTTTTTAAAGAAATTTTTTATAATGACCCCGGCAACACCAGCAGGCAACTAACGGCATCGGCTTGCCAAAACGCCTTATTTATTATGTTGTACAGAGGCTATCCGCTGCTGGAACTCCCCTTTCAATTACTGGAAACTTTATTGGAAATTGATCACCAGTTAGGCAACTGGCGACACCGCCATATCAATATGGTGCAACGGATGATTGGTACCCGGATCGGTACCGGCGGCAGTAGCGGCGCCGGCTATTTGAAGGCTGCGATGGATACACACATTATTTTTAAAGAAATTGCGCAACTAAATAGCTTTTTGGTTGACAGGCGAAAATTACCATCATTACCAGCCGAACTATCAATAAAACTGGGCTATAGTTTTTAAGAAATAGCAAAATCACTTTGCAATCAAATTAAAAGCCTCATTTCTCTTTCCATAAGCTGAACAATCAGCGTGTAAATCGTACTGCTCCAAATAATGCGCTAAAAATGCCGGCTGATAGTCTTTTGCACAGCACTGGTATATAATAACAATTTCCTTTTTGCAGTGCGGAATATTTTTACACTTTATTTATCAAAACATATTTTATGAATTTAAGAGGATGTCTCGTGCTTATTTTTCTAGCCATTTGTTTTACAACAACTGCACAAAAAAAACAATATGGTTTCACTGCCGCCCTTAATGTAAGTAATATTACTGGCAATGGCATGGCGGCTAAATATCAATCGGGCTTTGAAGCAGGTGCATTTGCACTGCTACCTGTTACTAAAAAATTAACCCTTCAACCAGAGCTGCTGTTCAATTTATTAAAAGTAAGCCGCAGTAATAGTTTCCCTACCTATTATGTGGACAATAATAATCCCTCATCAAGTGTGGCATTTAATCTTGGTTATTTGAGTATCCCAATTTTACTGAACTACGCTCTGTCATCTAAACTATCAATCAATGCAGGCCCGCAATATAACCTGCTGGTGTACTCCAATGAGGCTTTGCTGTATAACAAACAGGCATTCAAAAATAATGATGCAGGTATCAGGTCAGGGTTACAATTTCATCCATCGCCCACACTTAACCTGTTTGCCAGTTATTATTACGGCATCACAAACATCAACGGCATCGACACCAGGTATCAGTGGAAAAGCAGGCAATTTCAGGCTGGTGTTAATGTGACCGTTTTTGGCAGCAATTAAAAAATTTATGCACTAATGTTTGGGGTGATAGAAATCATCTATCGCCCTAAGCAAGTTATTATGCAATATTTATGGATTGATTTGTGGATTTAAAAAATGAAGTGAGCTTATTAAAAATACGTAAGCATTGCCTGCAGCTTTCAACTGAGCGCTGTCGGAATTATATGTATAAATTTGTTATGATTAATTATAAAGAATAATTAAAGTAGCCCGCTAAGGTTACAATTTGCACTTTAACATTTACTCATTAATATAGGAAGGATGGAATTACACAGAACATTTGATGATACAACACTATTGCAGGCGCTTCGGTCAAATGTAAACCCTGATGAAGCGATCAGGCATTTATACCGGACACAATATAACCTGACAAAAATATACATTCAGCAAAACAGTGGCAGTGAAGAAGATGCTGAAGATATTTTCCAGGAAGTGATTTGCTCATTTATCGACATTGTAAAGAAAGATAAATTTAGAGGGGAAAGCAGTGTGAGTACATTTTTATATGCCTTAACCCGCAACACCTGGCTAAATGAGTTAAAGAAAAGAGACAGGGCAAAAATAAGGGATGAAAAATTTGAAAAACAGAAAGATACAACAGGGCCGGATGTAAGCCATTTTATTGCGAACAGGGAAACTAACAATCAGTTGATGCAACTGGTAAATAGTTTAGGAGAAACATGCAAACAAATATTGCTGGCTTTTTACTTTGAAAACCTTGCAATGAAAGACATTTTAAAAAACCTGGCGTATGAAAATGAACAGGTAGTTCGAAATAAAAAATATAAATGCTTAAAACAGCTGGAGCAAACAATAACGTCAAACCCTCAACTCGCAAAAAATCTTAAATCTGTATATGAATAATAATTTTACAACAACTGAATTACTAATCCAATACCTTGACGGGGACCTGGATGAAGCACAGGCCGCAGATATAAAAAATAAAATTGACGGGGATCAGCTTGTACGAGAAGAACTAACTAACCTGCGCATTGCAAAAGAAGCAGTGGCAGCTTATGGAATAAAGAACAGGGTTGGATTGATACATAAGGAAATGATGAAGGAGCTTAAAACGGAATCTCCGGCAACAGATGGCGTTGTAAAAAGCATGCTCCGCTATTCGCTGCGCATAGCTGCTATCTTGATTTTGGCTGCCGGTTCATTTTTTACGTACCAGTATTTTTCGGCTACACCGGAAAAATTATTCAGTCAAAATTTTACCAGTTTTACTATCCATGAAACAAGAGGTACCGGCATATCTGCATTAAAAGATGCTTATCAAAAAAACAATATGCCCGGGGTGATTGAGCAATTCAAATTACTGCAGCAACCGGAAGCTGAGGATTATTTTTTAACCGGCAACGCTTTCCTCAACACCCGGCAACCAGCAAAAGCAATTGAAGCCTTTGTAACTATGCAGCAAAAAAATAAAATAAACAATACGCATTATTACGAGGAAGATGCGGAGTACTACCTGGCAATGAGTTACATGGCGGCCGATGAAGTTGACAACGCATTTCCGCTACTAAAAAAAATAAACGCTGATATCAATCATCCTTACCATCAGCATGTATCCGATTGGCTGCTTCGTAAAGTACAGCATATGACCACCGTAAAATAAAAACAACCAACACGCATATTTTAATTGTTAAACCCATATTCTGTATGGGTTTATTTATTTTTTACAACGCCGGTTACATTTTATACTGCAGCATTTACCAATGGATGTAGTTCCTGAAATTTAAATCATTACACAATTAAAAAAACATTATCATGAAAACGCTTTCGTTTAAACCACAAGTAAAAACATTTATTTCATTTTGTATTATGTGCCTTGGCCTGTCGGCTTGTCAAAAAAGCTTACCGGGCAGTGATGTTGCTGCCGGAGCAAAATCTTCTGTCAATATCTTTATAACTGATGATCCTTCATTAGTTTTTGATCACGTTTTTCTTGACATCAGCAAGGTTGAAATAAAAGTAGAAGATAGTTCAGAAGCAGAACATGAAAGTGAGCATGAAAGCGAATCAGATGATCACGACCATAATGGCGAAGTTTCCGGAGGGTGGATGAATGTTGATATTCACGCAGGGGTATATGATATACTTGCATTCAGAAACGGGCTCGACACATTGTTTGCTTCTGGCAGTTTTTCTTCAACAAAAAAACTTAAAAAAGTAAGACTAACGCTTGGTAAAAATAACAGTGTTGAAGTAGGTGGCGTAAGCGCTCCGTTAACTATAAAAGGCAATGACAATTTTGTAGTAATAAAAATTGACGAATCTCAGGTGCAGGTTAATAATGGCGGATTGACGAATTTCTGGATCGATATTGACGCCGGTCAATCTATCAGAAAGCACAACAATGAGTTTGAATTAAAACCTAGTGTGAAAGTATTCAGCAAAGAAAAATCAGGTAGCCTAGAAGGCCGGGTTTTCCCCAAAGATGCCGCAGCCGTTGTAACCGCAACCAATGGAACTGATACCAGCACAGCAAAGCCTGAAGATGAAGGTGAGTTTAAATTTATAGGTTTGAAGCCAGGAACCTGGACATTGCTCTATCATGCCACCGCGGGGAATTATAAAGACACCACCATCACAAATATCATAGTTGGTGGAAAAGAAGATGTTAAATTGAATAATGTAACCCTTCGTAAATAAAGGTATCCTTAAAACCAAAAAGGCCGGGCAATTATTTTTGCCCGGTCTTTCTATAAAGAATTACGGCCAACAAAGACAACGCTGTTGAAGCAGCAATCAAAAAATACCAACTGTTACTTTTATTTACCAATGCCTGCTGGTCTCCTATCAGCACCAGGTGCGCCCAATACGCAGGGCTTTTAAAACGGGTATCAATTTCGCTACTACTTAGATAATCTATTTTTGCCTTTTGCAAAGCTTCATCTTTTTTAAACCCTTTCTGCAGATAATGATGAAGACGTTTTATGATAAAAGCCGTTGCAAGATCATCCGCTTTCCATAAAGTAGTAATTACACTTTTGCAACCAGCGTAAGAAAACGCCCTTGACAAACTAATAACACCTTCACCATTTACCAGTTCGCCACTGCCGGTTTCGCAAGCGCTTAAAATTACCAGCTTTGCAGCCTTCATATCCAGGTTATAAATTTCCCTTTCATATAAACGATGGCTTGTATCCGCATCAGTTTTTTTTCCATAAAATTCTATGTAAGACCCCAGGGCATTTGTATCATTTACTACCGCATGTGTAGCGAGGTGAATAACCGGATATTGTTCAGATAATATTTCAAACTGCGCTTTTGTAGCCTGCGAACCAGCAATTTCTTTTCCCGGAAGATTACGGATTTCTTCGCCGGATGAAGGAAGCGCTGGCAAAACCAGAGAAGTATTATTCTTTTCAGAAAAGGGAGCCATCGCAAGCACGTTGTAATTGACGGAAGGCTGACTGCTTTTATCGGATAAAAGACCTGCAGTGTAATTATACGAAATCGCATATTTATTCAGCAATAACGAACCTTCGGCTGAGTTAAAAAGCATTTCGAATGGCACATAGCTTATTTCATTGTAAGGAATGATTACAAGATGTTGTGCGTTTTTTATTTTTGAATAAACCGGCAAAATCAAATCATCAAAAAGTACCGCCCCTGATTGCTGAAGCAGGCTTCTGCTGGATGCAGCGGGTGTTTCAAGTTGCTGCCGCAATGATACTACTGATAAAAAAAAATCTTCTTTCAGCGTGGTTGCAGAGTAACCTATCTCGTCGTTGGTAATATAAAAACAGAGCAGGCTGTCTGTGGTATAATAATAAGAAAGTATAGCTTCGTTTTTTGATAGCATTTTTTGCCGTAGCATCTCGGTGGTAACAGTGGTGTTGCTAAATTTAAGCTGATGATATAGTGGATCCTGATCCAGCTTTTCCTGAATGGCAGCCAGGTTTATTTCAGCATCCTCGTTTTCTTTTTGTAATGTAGATAATGACAAACTATCCTTTACCTGGCTTAACTGTATACCTATCTTAGCAATAAGTGCCTTATATTTTTTTTCTGTTGCAAGCAAGTCTGCGGGTAAACCTGCCACCGACGACAATTCCTGCTGTTGAAGCCCTGCCTGTAAAACAGATGCCTTATTATTTTCCGCAAAACCAAAGGCCGTCTGCAGATAGTGTTTATCCTTTGTTTGATTAAACAAACGAATTGCAACCGCTACAGCCTGCTGTGTTGCAGGAGTCACCTTGGTCTTTAAAAACAGCCGGGCATCATCTGAAAAATAAATATGTTCGATGTGCTTCGCCAATGCTGCAGACGATACATACGCATTTAAAGCATATTGCAGATAATTATGATTAGGTGACAGGCTGTCCATTATTTTCAACGCATTGGCCTTTGCTGTCAATACATCAAACAACAATGAAAAATTTTGTAGCCCCGAAAAAGAAAGCGGGTTATTGGCAATGTTTGCATCCTTAAAAACAGGGGCCAGGTATTGTATGGCAAGCTGGTAATCAGTAATGGCTTCCAGTGGTTTACCTGTTGCAACTTTCAGGTCACCTGAATAAGTGAGGGTAATGCCATAACTAATTTTCGGAGAAAATTTTTTCGCGTCAGCATAAAGCCGAATCGCCCTGTTGATATAGGTCGCAGCAGAGTCATACTGTTTTTGTCCTAAAAAAACCTTCGCTGTAGCATTGTATTTTTCAAGCTCCATTTGTTGCATCAGGCGCAAAAAATGTAGTGCCGTTTCATAATTCCCCTCCCCCATATAGGCATTTGCCATATTGTAATACAATTCATTCAATGCCATTTTATAAGGTAAAACAGCATTGAAAATTTGAATTGCTTTTTCATATTCATGCAATTTCAACCAGGCGGTCGCGATATTATTTTTATAATTCACAATAAAAAAAGCATTAGACGCTTTATTATTTTCGACAACCGAAAGTGCCTTTTCAAAATAACGGATGCTTTTTCTGTAATCTCCTGTTTCATAATATAGCGCTCCCAACTTATTGAATAGCCTTTCCGCCCCCTGAATTAATGGAAACGTAGCATTGATTGCCTCCGCTTTTGAATAATAATATAGGTATAGGCGTTTAGTTATCCCTTATTTGTGATTAATCTTATTGGTTTATTGTCTATCATTTTCTTCACTAATAAATCAAACATTGTGTTCATGTTGTTTCGTCTGTTGTAACGATAATGATATTCATCAAGATAGCT
>JBBQWL010000049.1:0-53597 GCA_038210625.1 Chitinophagales bacterium
AAATGAAATGCAGGTACAACCTGCGTGTGGTTTTTATAATTTTGTGTGGACATATAAATTAGTTTAGCCACGAAATACCGGTTTTCATTTCAATAAAAAAAATAAACCTTTTCTTTTAATCAACGTTGACTGCCTTTTACATCAATCATTTCATTAGATCTAAGAGTTTCCATATTTTTTCTCTTACCGTTCCGGCGTTGCCGTCAAAATTATTTACAATAAAAGAAAAAGTATAGTCGTTGCCATTTTTGCTTTTAATATAGCCGGTATAGCTTCTTACGCCGTTAATGTAGCCATCTTTCATTTTGATGCCGTTTGTTTCGGGCAAAGCTTTATAAAAAGAAGGAAACCATTTTTGCTGTCTTGCATACTGCATCACCGTTACCAAAGCATAGGTAGTAACCCTGTTAGCTGGCGAAAGTCCACTACCATCTATGATGTTAATGGCTGAAGGTTCTATGCCTTTTTTACTCCAGAAATCCTGTATAATTTTAATGCCTTCCCCGGTTGTACTACTTCCATTTTTACTTATAGCTATAGTTCTTACAAAGGCTTCCCCAAATAGGTTTACACTTTTTTTCAGAAACCAATAGTTGATAGAATCCAGTGGTGGTGATATAATTGAATCCATGAGCAAACCTGTTGGTAACGCTATTGTCCGGTTGCTTAATAAGCTTTCAGCATAAGTTCGGTTAGCACCAACAATACCAATATCACCGGCTTTTAGTCTGGCTGCCAATCCTTGCAAAAAAACTGCGGGAGGATTGGGCAAAGAGCCTGAAATAGTAAAGCCATTTGGAGAAACCGGCACTGTTCCCTTTGCAATAATATTTGTTGCAAAAGGTGCCGAAAAAAGATATCCGTTATCACCACTACCCCTGGCCCCTGTTGTAACAAAATTGCTAAATTGATACATCGTTAAAACACACGATGGTACTGTTGCAATGATGGTGGTGGAATCGTTCGCATTTGCACCTGTTTTAAAACTAACATCAAACTGATTTTCACGCCAGTTTAAACCCCACACACCTGCGCCATAATAGTTGCCTATATCTTCCCAAACCCAGCCACGGGGCACAACTTCCGTTGCAAATAAATGATCGTCTGCAACCAGGCTCCCGGCAATGGTTTGTATTTTATTTTTTTGGAGTACGGTTGTTATTTTTTTAAGCACAGCATCCTCCGAAGTGCCCATCCATCGGGTACTTCCCAGCGTAGGATCACCTCCTCCCACTATGTACAAATTACCCTGTAAAACACCATTTATTATTGGCTTATCATGAGTTACATAAGTTTTATACCGGTAATCATTTCCCAATAATTCAAACGCCGTAACGCTGGTAATTACTTTTTGGCAACTTGCCGGTGCAAGTCCCACCTGCGCATTGTTATCAAAAATCACTTTCCCTGTTTTGCTATCCACCACATACATGCTGATAACAGAATGCCTAAACTGGTCGTCACTCTGTAGTTTTTTTATTCCGGCAGCGAGTTGCGTAGATATATTTTGCGCACCTGCAAATACAGGCAACAGGCAGTAAATAAATAAACAAACTTTTTTCATACTTGAATTATCTTGCGGTAAAATTAACCCTTTTACCAAGAGTATGACACAGGCAAGCATCATAACGATAGGTGACGAATTATTGATAGGACAGGTAATTGATACCAACAGTGCGTGGATGGCGCAGCAATTAAATCTTGCAGGCATTAAAGTGCTACGGCGTGTAGCCGTGGGTGATACCTGGGATGAAATATGGAAAGCACTGGATGAAGAAAGTAAACATGCCGAAATCATACTCATCACCGGCGGCCTTGGCCCAACAGCAGATGATATTACAAAACCCCTGCTTACTAAATACTTCAATGGCAAATTGGTAACAGATGAAGGCGCTTTGCAGAATGTAAAAGACATTTTTCAGCGGGTGCTTAACCGCCCAATGATTGAAAGTAATTTAAAACAAGCCGAAGTACCGGATACATGTACGGTGATTCAGAATAAGAGAGGAACAGCCCCCGGAATGTGGTTTGAAAAAGAAGGGAAAGTGTACGTAAGTATGCCTGGAGTGCCCAACGAAATGAAAGGCATGATGCAAGACGATGTTATTCCTAAATTAAGCACGCATTTCATTTTTCCGCACATTACTCACCGTACTTTACTAACGGCTGGTATTGGCGAATCTTTTTTATCAGAACATATCAGTAATTTTGAAAGCAGTTTGCCTGCACATATCAAGCTGGCGTACCTGCCCAACTATGGCATGGTGCGGCTTCGGCTTACCTCCGTTGGCTTCGATCATGTCGCCATTGAAAAAGAAATACAGGATTATTTTGATACCCTTCAACAACAGGTAAAAGATTGGCTGGTTACCAACCTGGACGAACCCATGGAAAAAGTAACCGGTAAATTACTGGCAGCAAAAAACAAGACCATGTGTACGGCAGAGAGCTGCACGGGTGGTTATATTGCGCATTTAATAACTTCCATTCCCGGCTCCTCCGCATTTTACAATGGCAGCGTAGTGAGTTACTCTTACAAAGCCAAAGAAGATTTACTCAAAGTGTCCAAAGAAACTTTGACAACAAAAGGGGCGGTAAGCGAAGAAGTTGTAACCGAAATGGCAAAAGGTGCTTTAAACGCCATACAATCTGATTATGTAATTGCTGTATCAGGCATCATGGGGCCAGGTGGGGGGTTACCTGATAAACCTGTGGGCACTGTATGGATTGCAGTAGGCAACAAAACCAAAATTGAAACCCACAAATTGTTTTTCCGGTTCGACAGGGAGCGAAACACCCAGCTAACCGCGACGAATGCGTTGAATTTGCTGAGAAAGTTTATACTTAACGATACAGCGCTTTAGCCAGCAGTGCATTACACAGAAATAATTATCTTTGACGCTTAAAACAATGATTGCTGTATTGCACAATGTTGGTTAAAGTCTTGTCCATGCATTTGCTTTTCAAAATATCATCGTTGCATCGCCCTCTTGTACCATATACCGGTTGGCATCATTCAATTCAAATCTTTAATATAAATAGCATGGCACTTGTAGATTTAATAATGCCTAAATTAGGTGAAAGCATCATCGAAGCTACCATTTTGAAATGGCATAAAAAGCCCGGCGATACTATCAGCGAAGATGAAGCCGTGCTGGATATTGCTACTGACAAAGTTGATAGTGAAGTGCCATCTACAACCGGAGGTGTGCTGGAAGAAGTTTTATTTAATGAGAACGATGTAGTGCCCGTTGGAGCAGTTATTGCCAGGATAAGAACGGAGGCCAGCTCAGCAGTAACTCATACACCACCGGTTGCGCCTGATGTACAACCTGAATATGAGGAGGCTAAATTAATAGAAGAAGTACCTTACCAGCCTGCTAACTTCGCCGAAAATCCGTCGCACCCCCTAACAAAGTCAACAATAAAATTTTACTCCCCACTGGTGCTAAACATTGCACAGCAGGAAGGCGTATCCCTGGCCGAACTGGAAAAAATTGAAGGTACTGGCCAGGACGGAAGGGTAAGCAAAAAAGATATTTTGGCCCATGTAGCGGCAAAGGCATCCGGAAACTATCCTGAACCTGTTGTCAACACGCCGGTAGCTGAACAAGCACAAACATCGCAAACTACAACAGTAAATAACCAGTTGGCAGTAAGCAATAGCAGCCAGTCTATGAGTTCCGGCTACACTGGCAACACGGAAATAATTGAGATGGATCGCATGCGCAAGATGATTGCCAGGCATATGATCGACAGTCAAAATACAAGCGCCCATGTAACCAGCTTTGCCGAATGTGATGTGACCAACCTTGTTTTATGGCGTGAAAAGGTAAAAAAAGATTTTGAAAAAAGAGAAGGCGAACGAATCACTTTGACCCCCCTCTTTATCGAAGCGATTGTAAAGAGCATCAAAAAATATCCATTGCTCAGCAGCTCTGTCGAAGGCGATAAAATCATTATAAAAAAGGATCTAAATATTGGTATGGCTACTGCATTACCTAGTGGCAATTTGATTGTACCAGTGATTAAAAATGCAGACCAGTTAAACCTTACCGGCTTAGCCAAACAAGTGAACAGCCTCGCCAATGCGGCAAGAACCGGTAAACTAAAACCGGATGATACCAATGGCGGCACATTTACCTTAACCAATGTAGGCAGCTTTGGCAGTATCATGGGCACGCCTATCATCAACCAGCCGCAGGTAGCCATCATGGCTATGGGTGCCATTAAAAAAAGACCAATGGTAATAGAAACGCCGCAGGGAGACAGCATTGCCATCCGGCACATGATGTATATTTCCCTGAGTTATGATCACCGTATAATTGACGGTGCGTTGGGTTCTACATTTTTAAATACAGTTTCAAAAGAACTGGAAAATTTTGATGGCAACAGAAGCATTTAAGTTTTACTGATCAATAATAAATATCAAGCAGCACGGGTTTTTCAGAACGGTCAATGTATTGCTTCAATTCTTTTAAAAATAACGGAGCAACAGTGGGGCATCCCCAGCTTTCACAAATCGGTAAAGGTGCTGTTTCTGCATTGGGTACGCAGGGATGTGCATGTAATACAACAAAGCGATTGTAAGCGTTGCTATTGGTAGCATCCAGCCCGTATAGTTTAAAAGCCAGTCCAAATTTACCATTGTAGCTATTACCAATTTTATATTTACCCAACGAGGTACACAAGCTGTTTGCACTGTTTGAAAACTGTATGGAGCTAAGTACATTGCGTCCGCTGCCATGCGCCACCAGCCCTGCCATTTCAATAGAATCCTTTTTAAAGTTGTACACAAAGAACCTGTTTTTACCAGAAGCAATTTTCATATCAACCATAAAACAATATTCGGAATTGCATTGGTTTAATTTACTGTATTCCTTTAGGGATACAGCTTTTGCACGAAGCCTTTGCGATGCAACAGCATCGCCGGCAGTTGTTTTATAAACAAAACTGCCTGCATTTTTTGTTGCAATAAATTTCGGTTTATACCAAAAAAAATACCCCAGGACCGTAAGGGCTGTTATCAGCAATAACACAGTCGCAGACAACTTCAATATTAATTTCATTGCATTTTTGATGAGGTGAGATGCAGGGCAAAATTGTTTCCATAAATATATTTCTTGTAGTGTTAAAGAAATATCAATTGGTTATGCAAGGCTCTTTACTTTAAGTATTGTTACATACAAAAACAAAATTGCAAGCGTATCAATTAAAACGTTTTACTTTATTCTTGTTTATGGAATTTTATTAAGTTTACATCTAATCAGTACACCTGACAACTTTGAACCCGGACAAATACAAACATATAGAGGACAACGAACTGCTCACCTATTTTTATGCAGATAAAAACAATGAGTGGCTTGGTATATTGCTACAGCGATATACTTTACTGTTACTGGGTGTTTGCATGAAATATTTAAAGAATGAGGAAGAAGCTAAAGATGGTGTACAACAGGTCTTTTTAAAAGCCATTACCGAGTTGCACAAATACAAGGTAGATTATTTTAAAAGCTGGTTATATATGGTTGCTAAAAACCATTGCCTGATGAAACTGAGAGATAAAGGAAAACAACCCGTTGAAATAAATGAAAAATTACTGGCCACGCCGGATGAAACCGCTGAAAAAAAAGATTTTGTAGCAAGGGATACAACACTCACCCAAATGGAAATAGCCTTGCAGCAATTGAATCCGGAACAGCAACAATGCATAACTTTGTTTTACCTCCGCAAAAAGAGTTATCATGAAATTACGGCAACAACCGGCTATACTTTACTGCAGGTAAAAAGCTGCATTCAAAACGGAAAACGCAATTTAAAAATAATGCTGGAGCGGCTACAACAAAATGAACAGTGATTTAAAAGACATATTATCCAACAGCAATAAAGATATTGACAACCAGCAGTTGATGGACTACCTGAGTAAACATGTATCGCAGGCGGACATACACGATCTTGAAAAAAGTATGGTGGAAGATGATTTTTTAAACGATGCTGTAGAAGGTTTACAGGAAATAGCACCTTCTAAAAACCTGGAGTTGTATGTAGAGCAGCTAAATAAAGATCTCCAAAAACAACTTTCAAAAACTAAAAAACGTAGAGACAAACACCGGATAAAAGATAAGCCCTATGCTATGTTTGCCATTATACTTATTTTGTTACTGGCGGCTGTTGGCTATGTAATTTGGAAAAAAGCTTTCCGCCATTCACCTGTACACCAGGTTACCGCAAGTATGCTAACTAAAGCGTCATCAAAGGCAATGGAGCTTAAATAAAAAATCCCCCTGAAAATTCAGGAGGATCCTTTTTACATATTTTTATGCTTAGTGTTTTGCAGCTTCTTTAGCTTTATCAACCATTTTATCAGCACCAGCTTTCATTTTGTCAGCGCCTTCTTTAGCTTTATCAACCATTTTATCAGCAGCTTTATCTACCATTTTGCTTGCACTGTCAGCAACTTTATTCATCATTTTGCTTCCACTGTCGGCAGCATTGCTCATCATTTTGTTAGCAGTATCAACTGTAGCAGCAGCAGCTTTTGCAGCAGAATCAGCAGCAGTAGTTGCAGCTTTTGCAGAATCAGCAGCAGATGCAGCAGTAGATTCACCACCATTGTTACAAGCGGTCATAGACACTGTAACGGCAAGAATAGCAATTAATTTTTTCATTGTATTGTTTTTTTGTTTTAAATTTTGTGCGAATATACTCTCTTTTTTTAATTGATCAAATATATCTGCGGTTATTCAATTTTTTCCATAAACGGCTTGTTTATTAAAAAAGTATATATGGCAATTATTTTTTCCTGAAAAATATCCTTACCGGAACGCCAGTGAATTTAAAGTTGAGCCGTAACTGGTTTTCAAGATAATTTTTATACGGTGTTTTAACATCGTCCGGGTAATTGCAAAAGAAAGCAAAAGACGGCACTACTACTGGTAATTGAGTAACGTATTTAATCTTCACCTGGTTACCTCTTACAACGGGTGGATGGTAGGCTTCTACCGCCTTCAACATTTTATCATTTAATTTAGAAGTGGCAATTTTTTGTTTACGGTTGTCATATACCTCAAGTGCAATTTCCATCGCTCTGAAAATCCTGGTCTTTTCAAGTGCTGAAATAAAAATGATGGGTAAATCGCTGAACGGAGCAAATCGCTTTTTTAGTTCCACTTCATAATCCCTTGCTGTATTCGTCTCCTTGGGCATTACATCCCACTTATTTACCAGCACAACTATGCCCTTTCCTTTTTTTACGGCCATGGCAAATATTGACAAATCCTGGGCCGCTATACCTTTTTCGGCATCCAGCAATAGTAAACAAACATCGGCTTCATCTACTGCCTTAATTGCCCTGATTACAGAATAAAATTCAAGGTCTTCATTCACCTTCGCTTTGCGCCTGATACCCGCTGTGTCTATCAAAACAAATTCTTTATTAAATAAATTATAGTGGGTATGAATAGTATCCCGGGTAGTACCTGCTATCTCACTAACAATTGTACGCTCCTGCCCTGTTAAGGCATTCAATAAAGATGATTTGCCAACATTGGGCTGGCCAATGATCGCAAACTTAGGTAATGTCTTTTCTTCCGGCTCAGGCTCCTCTTCAATTAAACTGGTTATTTCATCCAGTAAATCGCCTGTACCCGTTCCGCTTATAGACGATAGAAAATGAATCTTATCAAAACCGAGACTATAAAATTCAGAAGCTTCCAATAACCTGTCATGGTTATCTACTTTGTTTACTACTAAAAAAACAGGCTTGGTTGTTTTACGTAACATTTGAGTCATCGCTTCATCCAGGTCTGTAATACCTGTTGCAACATCTACCATAAAAATAATTACGTCTGCCTCTTCTATCGCTATTAAAACCTGCTTGCGGATTTCCTTTTCAAAGATATCCTGGGTTTTAGGTACAAAGCCACCTGTATCAATTACATTGAAGAGTTTACCATTCCACTCGGCGATACCATACTGGCGGTCACGTGTAACTCCGCTCACGTCATCCACAATGGCCTTGCGCTCCTCCAGCATCCTGTTAAAAAAAGTGCTTTTGCCAACATTGGGCCTGCCTACGATTGCTACTGTAAAACTCATTTCTTATTAATTGATAATTTTTTACTTGATAACTGATAATTATTGCCACGTGAAAAATTCCCTGATTTGGAAAAATTATCCATTAGTACATTATCATCTATCCATTTAATTTAATACCCGTATTCTTTCAATTGCATTTCATTGTCTCTCCACTTTGGTCTTACTTTTACGAACAATTCTAAAAAAACTTTGCTGCTTAAAAATGCTTCAATGTCCTTCCTGGCAAGTGTTCCCAGTTGCTTGATCATTTTACCACCTTCGCCTAAAATAATTCCTTTTTGTGTATCTCTCTGCACTATAATGTCTGCAACAATTTTTATCAGCGTGGTTTTCTCTTTAAATTCCTGCACTAAAACAGTGGCGTGATAAGGAATTTCTTCTCCGTATAATAAAAATATTTTTTCCCTTATTAATTCACTTACAAAAAACTTGGTCGGCAAATCACTGATATCATCTCCTTCGTAAAATGGTGCACCTTCGGGTAACAAGTCAATAATTGTGGAAAGTAATTTTTCAATTCCTTTTTTCTTAAGTGCAGATATAACAACTACTTCTTTGCAATAGACCTGCTGTTTAAAAAATTCAATTGCCTTCTCAATATCTTCATCGCTTACCGCATCCGCTTTATTTAATACTACCAGCGCCGGAACTTTTAATTTCAATGCAGAAAAAATCAGGTGACTTTCCTCGGGATTTTCTCTTGCATCAGTTATTAATAATGCTATGTCTGCATCTTCCAAACTTCCTTTTACCGCCTGCATCATTTTTTCGTGCAGCTTGTATTTAGGTTCGATTATGCCAGGTGTATCAGAAAAAATAATTTGATGATCTGCGCCGGTTAAAATGGCTTTGATGCGATGCCTGGTGGTTTGCACTTTATGCGAAACAATAGCCAATTTTTCGCCAATGAGGGCATTGAGCAATGTACTTTTGCCTGCATTAGGCTTGCCAAAAATATTTACGAAACCGGATTTCATGTATGTAACCTTTAGATAGCAAGTCTATAAAAGACTTTGATTACCGCATACAAACAGACGACTGGAGGAGGTGATCAAATTCATCAGCAACTTGCCAAGAATAAATTTTAATTTTTTAAGAGCAATGCTCTTAAAATAAAATGGGCTCAAATGAGAGCCACATTTATTAGTTGCGAAGAGAGGGATCGAACCTCTGACCTTCGGGTTATGAGCCCGACGAGCTACCGCTGCTCTACTTCGCGGTGCAAAACTAAGGGATTACACTTTTGCCGCCAAATAATATACATTCGTATTTCAAATTAATTTATGAAACAAAAGTTAAAAAATGTATTAACAGCAGTGGTAGCCTGCTTCTTACTGGTTGGATGTCACAAAAAAATAAAACAGCAGGAGGATGAAATATACAGCCGCCATCTGCAGGAACACATCAAATTAACAATAATCAGCACACCAATGCCCGATAATAAAGGCGATATGAACCTGCTTTTATTGAATGACGGACAGGATGTGGATCAGTTAAGAATTAAAGCAGTTACCGACAGTCTGTATAAAAAGAAATTGATTTTGCCGCTGTTGATTGTTGCCATCCATGCTGGTAACCGTATGGATGATTATGGTATAGGAGAACATCCCGATTTTAAAAATAATGGCAGTAAGGCCGATAAATATGATGCCTTCATCAGTAACGAATTGTATGATTTTGCCAAGAAAAAAGCGGGCGTGCGAAAATTTAATTCAATTGTTATTGCAGGCTGTTCACTAGGTGGTCTTTCGGCTTTTGATGTTGCCTGGAATCATGCAGATAAGATAGACAAGGTCGGTGTTTTATCAGGTTCATTCTGGTACCGGGATAAGGATGCAACGGCTGCGGATTATTCTGACGACAATGACCTCATCATGCTTAGTAAGATAAAGTCGTCCAGGAAAAGGCCTAAGCTTAAATACTGGTTTTATGCAGGAGATCAAGAAGAAGCCGGCGACCGGGATCATGACGGAATTCCTGATGTAGTAGACGATACAAAAGACTTAATGACCATCATTCAAAATAAAAACGTTTGCCCCCCTGGTGACATTGTCTTTACAGAATCACCCGATGGCAAACATGACTATGCCAGTTGGAGCAAAGCTTTACCGGGATTTTTGATCTGGGCTTTTGGCAAATAAGAAAAATTATCTGCCGCTTGCCACTACATCTTTTTTAAAATCTTCATTGAATCCTTTTTCTTTTATCAGGTCTTCCAGGGTAAGATGCATCCTGTATTTCCAGTAATGCTTTGGGTTTGCCGGAATGTTAATGCGTTCCTCGTTAGGATTATTTCGTCGCAGTTTTTCGCTGCTACCTAAAATATCCTGCAATTGAAAAATGCTCCACATTGCGGGAGAGTAAATATGCTGCAGTATAATTTCCTTGTTAATATATGGCTCGCAATAAAATGGAGCAGCACCATAATGTCCCAGCATGTTGTTGTAAAACTGCTGCGTTTTAGCCTGGTTTTCTTCCCACCAGCCTCTTATTGTACTCATGTCGTGAGTACTGGGTGTAACCACACTTAAATACGGCGCGTTGACGGGGTGGAAAAAAACATCTGTTGTCTGCTTGGGCATACGTTGTATTTCAAGGCTAAGCATTCCTAGCTGGCGCATAACATCAGGCACACAGGTTGGTACCATCCCGAGGTCTTCACCGCAAACCAGCATATCCGTACTGCGCTTCAATTCCGGTAGTTTTTGCATAGCCTGCCTTCTCCAGAAATCATCTTGCCTGCGAAAGAAATAATTTACGTACAGGTCCTTCAACTTTTGTTTACTGTAATCATCCAGATCTCTGAAAGAGGTGGTACTTTCCATACCAATGCGGAAATGAAATTGCTGCATCTGCGAGCCTGGCTCTTCTATAAAAATAACATTACTAATAAGATCAAAAAGACCTCCCTGAATCAGTTGCGTAAAATCGGTTGCTGGCAAGTGACTGAAATAATCTTCTACTTTTCGTTGTGTATCAAAAGCGGGTTTTAATTCATAAAAACCATCAGCCGGGGTTAAAAAGTTTTCCTTTACAAATGCAGTCTGCTCCCTGAATTTTTCCTGCAACACATATTCTGTAATATAAGGTTTACAATACCGGTGGTATTGAAAGGAAATATTGTTTTGAAAAAGCTCATTGATATGCACCGGAATTGCTGGTACAAAATGCCCCAGAATTCCTTCAACCGCATCAAGTGGGATACTCCAGATTCTAAAAAATCCAAGAATGTGATCAATGCGAAATACGTCAAAATATTCGCTCATCTGCTCAAACCGCTGCCGCCACCAGGCAAAACCATCCTCTTGCATTTTTTTCCAATTGTAGGTAGGAAAGCCCCAGTTTTGTCCCTTTACCGCAAAATCATCCGGCGGAGCACCTGCCTGTGCATCCATATTGTACAAATCAGGAGCCATCCACGCATCGCAACTGTACCGATAAATACCGATCGGCAAATCTCCCTTTACTACAATGCCATTTTTATGTGCATATAATGTGGCTGCTTTTAACTGCAGGTGTAAATGATACTGAATAAAATAATGCAGAGCAACACCATCGTAATGAGATTGGTCTGGAGATGCCAGTTCCTGTATTTCGTCATCTTTAAATACGCTGTAGGCCGGCCATGTGTTATAATCCGCTGTTTTATATTCATCCCTTAAATAGCAAAATACCGCATAAGGCACCAGCCAATGACGGTTTAAATCAAAAAATTCAAAGTATTTTATATCGTTGCTGAATTCTTCTTTTTGATCCTGGTATAATCGTTTTATGGTGGCAAACTTATACTTCATCACTTCCTCATAATCCACATCCGCTAAACCGTTTAATTCTTTTTGCTTTTGTTTAAGCGATTTTATAATGGCTGAATTTTTATCACCCGCCACTTTACTCAAATTTAAAAATAATGGATGCAATCCGAAGGCCGAAACCGCCGCATAGGGATAAGAATCTGTCCAGGTATGCGTTGCGGTGGTATCATTTACCGGCAGCAATTGTATTAATTTCAAACCCGTTTCTTTAGCCCAGTCTACCAGTAATTTTATATCGGTGAATTCACCCGTGCCAAAACTATTTTCACTACGCAAACTAAATACCGGAATAGCCACCCCTGCCCCCTTCCAGTTAAGCGAAGCAATGCGTACAAAACCATCATGCAATATGGTGTATTTTCGAAGGCCGCCATCGCCGGGCAATAGCCGGTTATCGCCCGCCTCAAAGCGAACAAATGTTTTTTCTGCTACATTGTAAATACCATATTTGTAAGAAAGGGGAAAACCGCCGTTTGAAATATTTACGCCTACCGTCCACCAATCTTCCTGTTTGGTGAGCAATAATGGGGATGATACATCCCAATCACCAAACACTTTTCCGCTGCCGGTTATACAAATCACCTCATTGGTTTTAAGCAGCGGACATTTCACCTTGAATTCATGTGTGTATTTATCAGCGGATTTATCAATCACTGTTGTAGTTGCAGGCTGTTTTAACAACACCTCCTTAAAAGGCTTTGTATAAAATGCATTTTCAATAGTACCGGCAAAATTCCAGGTATCAACCAATATCAGTTCACCCATATTTTTCCTGGCACATTCGATCTGCTTATTATCTTTCCATTCAGCAATTGGATCACCGGTAGTGTCTTTTAAAATATAGTAGTATTCTATATTACCCGATTCAATATCGATATCGGGTATTTCTATTTCGCAATGACAAAACTGGTCGTTAAGGTATTTTAAAGGAATAGCTTTATTTTGATCATAGTCACCCAGTGCGGAACAGTTACCTGTAACATATAGAGTTTGGCCGAACGTGGTATAAAAACGCAAATAAAAGTGAGTGGTCATTTTATGGCAAGTTAATTTGCGGCAATATAAAACCTTTCACTCACAATGTAAAAAATACACAATGAAATAAGTTTAATACTTTGTGTGTTACAGGGTTAAATACTTACACAATCAACTATTTAAAATAGCAGATAAAAAAATAAGGCAAAACATTTTATGTATGTTTTGCCTTATTTTTGCAAAAAAAAATTTCAATGGAAACAACTAAAAAATCAACCGGTCTTTATTGGGTATTGTTCCTCGTTTCTATCGCCGGCCTTGTGTTAACCTACAGTTTTGCCGGTGGTTATGCTTCATTAGTTTTACCTTTTAACTTCACCTTTCTTGCAAAGGCGTTGGACCTTATGTAATTTTTATACCAATTTATTTTAAACTTCTTATAATGGCTGCAAACTCTGTGGCCATTAAAGAAGCTCCTCCTACCAGTCCTCCATCCACATCAGGTTGGCTGAATATTTCTTTTGCATTAGCCGCTTTTACACTGCCCCCATACAAAATAGAAATACTTTCTGCTACTTCGTTACCATAACCTTCTGCCAGTACACTGCGAATGTAAGCATGTATTTCCTGCGCTTGTGCACTGGTGGCTGTTTTACCTGTACCGATGGCCCAGATTGGTTCGTAGGCAATAACAAAACCTGTTAATTGCGCTGCCGTCAAATGAAACAAGCTTTCTTTAACCTGCTTTTCCACAAAACTATTTTGGGTACCGGCTTCCCTTATTTCCAGTGCTTCACCACAGCAAAAGATGGGTTTTAATCCATACTCTATACATAAGTCAATTTTTTCAGCCAGCACCTGGTTACTCTCGTTAAAATATTCCCGGCGCTCGCTGTGTCCAACAATTACATAATCGGTACCAATGCTTTTTAATATTTCAACACTTACTTCTCCTGTAAAGGCACCTGAAACTTTGTTATAACAATTTTGTGCTGCAACAAAAACGTGGCTTTTGCCTGCCAGTATGTTTTTTACATTCACCAGGTAAGGAAAAGGAACTGCAAATACAGTTGCCTGGTTCTCATTTAATTCCCCGGTTGCTTCTACCAACTCGTTCACTAACGTTTCGCCTTGCTGAATAGTCAGGTTCATTTTCCAGTTAGCCGCAGCTATTTGTTTTCTCATTTTTTAAGTGTTTATTGATTGTAAAGTTGTTCTAAATTTTTCTTTTCGGGTAAAGTCAATGTAGCTCCCTTAAGTTTTTTCCAGTTACTGATATCTTGCAGGGCTTTTTCAAAGCTGTAACGCTCCGTCCCCCATGAAAAATCATTTATCAATTTTGGGGGAAAGCCTTCTCCAAAAATATTGCAGCAAACACCCACCACTGTACCTGTATTAAAAGAAGTATTGATAGCAGCCCGGCTATAGTCGCCCATTAACAAGCCACACTTCAATCCCATACCGATGTAATCCCTGCTTCTATTATTCCACACCTTAACCGTGCCTGCTGTATTTTTAATATTCGAAGTGGTGGTGCCTCCGCCCAGGTTACACCACTCGCCAATTACGCTATCGCCAAGATAGCCATCATGGCCTTTGTTGCTGTTGGCAAACATCACCGAATTTTTAATTTCTCCACCAGCTACGCAATAGGGCCCAATAGTGGTGGCGCCATAAACTTTGCTACCCATTTTAAGTACTGCTCCCTCGCACAATGCGAATGGTCCACGTATCATGCATCCTTCCATTACCTCTGCATTTTTCCCTATATAGACAGGTCCCACAGTCGCATTGATGATACTGTGTTCTACAACAGCCCCTTCCTCTATAAAAATATTCGAAGGGGAAATCGCCCTGTTGGAGGTTGAAAGAAGGGCCGAATGTCTGCCTTGTGTAATAAGTTCAAAGTCTTTTTGAAGCGCCCATCCATTTAGTAAAAATATATCCCAGGGGTATTGAAGCCTCTTTATATGCTCGTATTCTGACAATGTTTTGCCTGCCAAAAATGAAGTTGCAATCAAATGGGCCGTGTCTTTTGTTGGAATAATATTCGATGGTACCATCGAATAATCGATGGCTGCATTATTTTCTCCTGAGATCAATGCCCATTTTTCACGGATAGTTAATATACCAACGCGAATGTCTTCCGCCTGCCTTGTTGCAGTGAAGGGATATAATTGTTCTTTTAACAAATCATCACCTGGTTTCGCTCTCATGGAATGTAAATTACAAAGCAAAAAATTATCAGCGCAATTGTTATCAATAAAAAAAATCCCTCCGGGGAAACCGAAGGGACATAAAGTATTTAAAAGTAAACCAATGATAGTAAAATATACTAGTTTGCTTTCTTTTCGTAACGCTTCTTAAATTTATCAATACGTCCTGCAGTATCCACCAGTACATTTTTACCAGTATAAAACGGGTGAGATGTATTTGAAATTTCCAATTTAATTACAGGGTATTCTTTACCATCTTCGTGCAAAATTGTTTCGTTTGAATTAGCGGTAGAACGACTCAAAAATGTAGTTCCATTACTCATGTCTTTGAAAACAACAAAACGGTAATTTTTGGGATGCAAATCTTTTTTCATAATTGTAAAAGTTTGTGCATGGATTTTGCCATGCGATTTTTAAAGAATGCAAAAGTAAGGCAAATAAATTAATTAATGACATCTCAAATGAAGGATCGCATGAAAAAAAATGATCGTTCCACCTCCCATCAACTTAAGAGTTAGCTCTTCATATTGGTTTGCTGCAACGCTATACCGATATTCCATCCCTTTGATGCCTGGATAACTTCCTGGAGATCGTCTATTTTTTTTCCAGTAATCCGAATGATATCGTCCATAATAGCCGCCTGAACTTTCAGTCCGCTATCTTTAATCAACTTCACTATTTTTTTAGCATCTTCCTGCTTTATGCCATTTCTTACCGGTATTTCTTGCTTCACTATTTTACCACTTTGGTGTGGTTCTTTCGACAGGTCATACACTTCTGCTGCAAGCCCTTGCTTCATACTTCTACTGATTAACACGTCTACAATCTGGCTAAGTTTCATCTCGCTGTCCGCTTCCAGGTTTACCTTAAACTCCTTCTTATTAAGCTCCACTAATACATGGCTTCCTTTAAAATCAAAACGGTTGGTAATTTCCTTGCTTACAGTATTAATGGCATTGTCTAAAGTCTGTAAATCAACTTTGCTGGCAAAATCAAATGATGGCATGGTGACAATTTTTTAAAATATTCAGAAAATGAATTGCAAAACTAAGTATTTATATTTGCCTCACCACTTTTTACAAAGCTGCAGAACGCTTCTTAATAGTGCGTTTTATAATTTTTGTGAATTGGCATTACATTTTTTTCTATATTTTTTTTATCTATAAATATAAAAAAGGTATATTTATTATACCATCCTACTCTGGTAAGCTGACGTTTGTTCCAATAACCAATGCATTTACAGGTATGATTTTTTTGCAAAACTTAGTCCATAAAATTAAAAATATAGGGTATACTGATTACCTGTCCGACTACGAAAAAAAAAGGTTGGTGATTTTTAATATTTTAAATTTCACTGGTTTCTCTTTAGCCTCCATCAGAACTTTGTACACTTTATTATTGGCTCCCTCCTTTTATAGTTACTGGACAGTAGCTTCTAATTTTGCGCTTCTGTCAGTATTCCTGGTGCTTGTTTTAATGATTCACCGCCATTTGTATAGTTTGACAACAGTGGTTTCTTTCGCAACTATTCCAGTTTTGTTGGCATTTTCAAGCTTGACAACACCGGATTCGGGTACAGAAATTTACCTCATTCTTTATATGATGCTGGCTTTCTTTTTCCTCCATAAAATAAAAAATATTATTGTTGCTTTTAGTTATTCTTTGCTGCTTTACGTTGGTCTGCACTTCAATTTTAAAAGTAACCCTGTCACCGGAGGGGCTAATTCCATTGCTATTTATTACACCGGCTTTAATTACCTGTGTTCCTTTTTAATGATATTTATCACCATGTACCTGATCAAATTCCAGGTATGGAAATACGAGCGGTCTATTAAAGCAAAGAAGGAATTAATCCGGCTGACCAATAAAAACATTTTGTTTAAAACAAAACAAATAGAACAACAATCAGCACTGCTGCAGAAAAAAAATGTAGAATTGACAGAGCTTAATAATATCAAGATCAAACTATTTTCTATTATTTCACATGATCTTAGGACTTCCATTTATGCATTGAAAAATATAATGGATGCTTTTGCAAAGGGTGGATTTTCAAAAGAAGAAATGCTGATGACTTTGCCAGGCGTAAATGCGGAAGTAGATAAATGTGTAGAACTGATGGACAACCTGCTAAGCTGGGCCCGTAACCAGTTAAACGAAAGTAAGGTAACCTTACAAAGTCTTGAACTGAGCAACATTACCACCAACACTTATAAACTGTTTTCAAAAAAAGCCGCTGAAAAAGGTATAGCGCTCATCAATAATATTGAACCAAATACCTGTGCGTACGCCGATGCGGATATGATGAAAACAATCCTGCGTAACCTTATTGGCAATGCATTGAAATTTACCGAGGCTGGTGGCAGCGTTGAAATTTTTTCGGAAAAAAATAATGAAACGGTGAACCTGATGGTGAAAGATGATGGTGTAGGAATTAGTGAAGAAGCCCTGACAAAAATATTCAGCGAAAAATATTATACTACGCTTGGCACCGGCCAGGAAATGGGTACAGGGCTTGGCCTGATGATTTGCCGCGATTTTATTAAATCTAACAATGGTAAGTTTACTGTGAGCAGTAAAACCGGCGAAGGATCCTGCTTTACAATTACCTTACCTGTCTATAAGAAGAACCTGCAATTACAGGAAGTACCCGTTACCTTTTAAAATGCTTTGCCATACTAAAGTTTTTTTTTGCTGAGGCATCAGGTGCAAATTGATTTTTTCTTTTCAATAAAAACACAAAAAAACGCAGCACACATAGTACTGCGTTTTTGTACAAATAACTTCCATTTTAATTCACTCCCTTTATCCTGTTTTGTTCGTCACCTGCTCCACCTGTGTTTCTTTTTTGAACGCCTTTGATTGGTTTACCAAACCTGTAAGTAAAGCTTACCGACACAACTCTTGAATCTCCGTACTGATGAAAACGGGCATCGGTATTCAGAATATCAAGTTTGCCATTTTGTATCATCGAGAAAAATGCATCTCTAACATTTAACTTAATCGTTGCCTTCTTTTTTAAAATTTCCTTTTGTACACCAGCGTTCACCTGGCTTAAAGGATTGATTGATATCTGTCCTTCAATTCCCTTGGTGCGGTAAAAGCCCGATAGTTCTGCACTCCAGCCATTATTGAATTTAAACTGGTTATTAATATTCACCATGTAAGTAGAACCGCTTCTAGTTTCACTGTTACCAAAAGTCAATCCTTTGTACTGGCCGTAATTAGCTGCGGAATAAACAATCAATGTCCAGATTTTAGAAAGGGATTTTTGTACATTGATGGATATACTTCCATTGTCGGAACTGGCAAAATTACCTTGTTTAATTACGGTGGCGTATCCCCTTGGTTCAAAAGTTTCGCTAAACAAATCTTTTGTATGTGCATAGTTTATTGTGGTAGTCAGCCATTGATTAAAAGTGTGCGACATCTCCAAAACGTTGGCATAAGATGGCCGTAGAAAAGGATTGCCTTCACCGTAAGTATAGGTATCAAGATAGAACATAAAAGGATTCAGATCTTCATATGCCGGACGGTTGATCCTTCTGCCATAAGAAAAGGTAAACTGATTTTTTTCGTTGGCATTGTAGCTTACAAACATAGTCGGAAACAAACCAACATAGCTTTTGGTGAAAGAACTGTCTGGTCTTTGTGGGTTACCAAACTGGTCTCCGGAATAGTTGGTATTTTCCATCCTAAGCCCTGCCTGGAAACCCCATTTTTTTATTTCTTTGCTTGCATTCAAATAAGCGGCATTGATGTTTTCTTTATATTTAAAACGGTTTGTTTTTTCATAATCAGGATGCTTTACATCATTCACGATATTAAAATAGCCTGCTGTGTTATCTGTATTTACAAAACTTGTTTTTATACCAGTTTCAATTTTAAAACCTTTTTTTAATGGGTGCGAATAATCTGCTTTTAAAGAATAAATTTTTATCAGCGATGGCAACTCGCCTACCAGCTTATTACTACTGGAAACAGCACCATCAGGCATATAAGTAATATTATTAAATGGCTGAGTTTTAGTAGCGTTGTAATCCATGTAATCAGCATCCATGGTAAACTCTCTGCCGGTAGAATCAAACTGGTGACGCAGGTTAACATTTACAGCGCCGTTTTTCCACGAACCATCTTCTGAGCCGGAAGAAACCGCAATTGAGTCAACGACACCCAGCTTGCTTTTTAAATAGCTTGTGTTAAGGTTAGATTGTTTTTCAGGATTTACAAAACCTGAAACAACTACACCAACCGTGGTCTTTTTAGTGGCGTAATAGTCTACACCAATTTTACCGCTATTACTGCTATTGTTGTGTATCATCCTTGCATTCTGATCAAAAATGGCAGATACCGATTGGTCGGAATTTTTATAGATGCGATTGATATCCAGTTGCTGAAAACTTTTGCGTTGATTAACACTTAATGTGCTAAAAACATTGAACTTTCCGTTGCGATAATTTAAGTTAAGGCTATTATTCGTTTTACCATAAACACCCTGACCGTAACCAATGGTAGCACTACCATTGAAGCCTTTTTGCTTATTCTTTTTTGTTTTGATATTGATGATACCAGAGTTCCCAGCAGCATCATATTTTGCAGAGGGGTTGGTCATTATCTCAATCTGATCTATATTAGTGGATGACGTGTTTCTCAACAGATTGGCCAGTTCTGCACCATTAAGGTAAGAAGGTTTACCATCCAACATTACCATTACGCCCTGTTTACCTTTCAGACTTATATTGCCATCTTTATCTACTGTAACACCCGGGCTTTTTTCCAACACTTCCAGTGCGGTAGTTCCTGCATTTGTAACAGCAGCATCTACATTCACAACCGTTTTATCTAACTTCCTTTCAATAAAAGCTCTTTTGGAAACGACTGTGACATCTTTCAACTCTTTTTGAACAGGTTGCAATTGCAACATCTCGACAATTACAGTAGGTTTTTCCACTGATATTGAAACAGGTCTACTATATGCAGTTGTATGCCCCGTTGAGCTGGCAGTAACCAGGTAATTGCCTTCATTAATATTATCAAAAGAGTAGTTGCCACTTTTATCCGCAACTGCGGCCTTTACCAGGCTGCTATCATTGCTATGTAATAGTGAAATGGTAGCTGCATCAATTATTTGCTGATTGCCACCATCTTTAATTGTACCCGAAATTTTTCCGTTTAATTGCGCAAGGCTGACAATACTTATACTCATAGCAGTCAGCAGGCTTAATAAATGTTTCATATAAACTTGTACCTTGTTTTGATTTGTACATAACAAAAGTAGGTACTTTGCATTGCAAGGAACAGTATTATACACAAACGGCTATTAATAACCATGACTGGTAAAAAGCAATTGCCGATGAAAAAAACAATCTACGTGGCTTTGGAAAACTTCATTTTGGCGATGACAATTAGTATCACACCTGCTAATATGAGGAAAAGGGCAATTATTTCAGCCTGGCTCAATTGAAACCCGAGCACTGTATATAGATGGTTGACGCGTATTTTCTCAATAAAAAATCTTTCAAACCCGTTCAGTACAAGATACAAGCCGAACATTACTCCAGGAATTTTGAGTCTTTTGCGATACGCCCACATCATCAAAAAGAGTAAAGTACACATAATGGTTTCATAAAACGCGGTAGGAAAAACCGGTTGCGGTAATGCACGGCAATGTTCCTCGTAACAACCGGGTATTTTTTTTCCATCTTTATTTACATTCATTGGATAAGAATAGGCAATCATCCATTTTGGTAAAAAGGAAGGACCTTTTACCGCAAGGCGCGGCACTGCATCCAGACTTGCAAAAGTTCTTGCTGTTGGAATATAAGTAAATACGTTACCGCTATCCAGCACCCGTGCCTTTAGATGGTAATTTGCAAATTTTCTCAACTCCTGGTTAAATTCAGGCTGTGTACATTCCTTAACCTTACCATAATCGTCGCTTATGTAAGCACTGTTGTAAATTCCCCAATCGCCATCGCCCGATACCTGGCAGCCTATACGACCAACAGCGTAAGCAATCATTAATGCAGGCGCCGCAGCATCTGTAAGATGCACCAGTTTTATGCCTTTCCTGTAAGCAAACCAACAAATCGCAATAGTTGCCAAAATCAATCCGCCATAAAATGCCAGCCCGCCACCGGAAAAAATGGTTCCAATAGGATCAGCGATCAGTTCATCCAGGTTCTCCAGGGCATCAAACAACTTGGCTCCTAAAATGCCAAATATCAATCCCAGTATAATGATATCTCCTACCCTGTCATGAGGCCATATCCTTACATTTCTTTGTTCAGGTTCCTTTAGTTTATGTTTATTTTTTTCCCACCATTTTACGCCAATGAGTATTGCTCCTAATATTACACCCGCCAGTAGATTACCATCTCTTGAAAAAATATAAGTTTGAGCGCTTACCTCTTCAGGTTTGTTGAGCATTAAACCAAACAGTTTATAGCCGAATAAAAAACCAGTAACAAAATTTACAAAAAGATCAAGAAAAGAAGCAGGCATGCCAACTGTGATCGCTTCTTCCCGTGGCAATAACAAACCTTGTTTTTCTTTGCGCTTCAATTCGCTTGAAAGTACCATTGCTGCAGACACAAAGCCCATCGCCACCATCAAACCAAATGTATTAAATAAACTAAGCGCCTTCCATTGAACTCCAAACAGATCTTTAAAAAAATAGTATAGATTGGGATACATGCTTCAAAAATTAAGTGCTGCAAGATATTCAATTATTCCTTGCAGTAAATTAATAGTATACTTAAGTAAAAATCCCGGAACTAAACGTTCCGGGATTAAAGAAAACGAACTATTTTTTAGTTACAGTATTGCTCAAATGCGCCAATTAAATTCTCAGCAATCATTTGTGCACTTCTACCTTCAATATTGTGCCTTTCAATAAAATGAACCAACTGTCCATTTTTAAATAAGGCAATAGAAGGAGATGAAGGCGGGTAAGGAAGCAAATGCTCTCTTATCTTTTTAACCGCATCCACATCAAACCCAGCAAAACTGGTTGCCAGGCTATCCGGCTTTTTTGCACTATTGTGCACTGCCATGAGAACACCTGGCCTTGCTGTTCCGGCACTACAGCCGCAAACTGAATTAATCACTACCAGGGTAGTACCTTCATTGGCTAACTTGTTGTCTACTTCGGCAGCAGTTAACATTTCAACAAAGCCGTTTTCGGTCAACTCTTCCTTCATTGGTATTACTATTTCTTCCGGATACATAAGTTTTTTGTTTTTAGACTGCAAATTTACAACGTTAGTTTCAAATAGCATTTAAGTTTATCAATGCATTTTGATTTATAATTAATCTATCATAGAAGACAATACGTCACCACAACTTCTATAAAAATGCCATTATGACGTTTAAGTTTGTTTTATACAGTCAGATTTATACAAAAAAGCGGTTGGAATACATTTTGACCATTGAATAGAAACAAATTTAAAAAACTAAAAAATTATAGACATGACATTCGTAAAAGTAAACAACCAACCCGCAAGAAATTTTGATGGTTTAATGAAAGACATTTTTAATGAGATTCCTGCTTCTTTTGGAAAAACTTTCCGGGAAGATGTGTTAGGATTTCCGCCCGTAAATATCACTGAAAGTGCAAAAGCCTATCAGTTGGAAGTTGCGGCACCAGGCCTGGAGAAAACTGATTTTACTGTGAAACTAGACGGTACTTTGTTGGTGATCAGTGCGTCAAAAAAAGAAGAAAAAGCAAATGAGGATGTAAAGAGCATAAGAAAGGAATTCAGCAACAAGGGATTTAAAAGGAGTTTTACATTGGACGAAAAAATTGAAGCAGCCAATATTGAAGCTAAATATGAAAATGGTATTTTGAAGCTGACACTTCCAAAAAAAGAAGAAACAGCGCCGGCCACTAAAGAAATAACTATTCAATAAGTTTAAGTAAAAATAGAGTTTGTTTTGGTTAAGAAAAGGCTATTCTGGTAAAGCAGGATAGCCTTATTTTGTTTAATTACCTGTTAGCCTTATTTTTATGTTTTAACTTTGCCGGTATACCTCTTAATAGAAAGACATGATCAATAAAAAAATTTTATATCTCCTGATTTTTTTCACCCTTCCGGCAACACTTTTTTCGCAGATTAAATTAGATTCTATTCCCGCAATATTTAACCAGCCGGATACCGCGTTGCGAATAAAAAATTTAAACCCCTACTTTAGTCTGCATGTAGACTCGACGCTAAGATATCCGCTTATAATTAATAAAGACATTGCCAAATATTACTGGTTTTTAAAAAACTCGCCGGTTGGATTAAAAATCAATAAAGACAATGGCGAGCTTACATTCAAGGCTGAGAAATCATTTTTTCTTTCGGGAAGATTAAAATATGATTACGAATATAAGGTATCGTTAAGCGTCCAAAACCTGGATAACCCGGAAGAACGGGTAGATACCAGTTTTGTACTTTTGTTTTACAATACCGAGATCATTCCTTCTAAGGTAAAGCCTACGGTAACCAACACTTTATTTATTGATGAGGGGGATACTGTGAGTTTTAAACTACAATGCGACAACGGTAATTTTCCGATCGAAGAAATTACATATTTCAGCAACTATCCGATAAAATCGCTAACGCCGGTTACTAAATGTAATGATGATTTTACCTGGCGGGCGCCATTTGATTTTATTAAGGATACAGATAAAGATAAAATCAAAAAACTGGAGATCTATTTTATTGGCACCAACAAATTTAATAATCGCGATACCGCCATTATTAATATTATAGTAAAAGAGAGTATCAATTACCCGCAGCAGGTTATTGAATTTGAAAAACTGCGATCAGAAATTGACCATTATGTATTGCAACTAAAAAGTAGTTTCAGGCTGGTTGATAAAAAGATAAAGAAAACCAAGGGCACCAGAACCAGCTTTGATCTGGCATCGGCTTCTACAGCTCTTGGAGGAACTGTTTTCTCTTCTTTACCTGGCAGCAGCCAGCAAACGGCTGGTAAAATTTTACCGAGTGTAGGTGTTGCTTTAGTCCCGGTGAAAGAAGCCTCTGCGCCGAACAGTTCATCTGACCAAAATACTGCAACACTCATTAGAAACAGTATAAAAAGGCTTGAATATCTATTGGCAGACAATACACTGGCGGGTGAGAAAGATCCCTACATCTTAACTAAATCAAGCAAGTTAAAAGAAGAGTTAAAACAAAGCCAGGTGCAACTGATTGATATTCCAATTGCGGAGGAGAATTTAAGCCAGAAAGAACTGGATGATTATTTCAATAACCCTAAAGTAAATAAAAAATATAAAGTAAAGCATAAGGCTAATTAATTCAAAAGCTTAACAAAATAAAAAAGTGGCCTTTCGCCACTTTTTATTTTTAATTATTTTTAAGATAATTGATTTACATGTAGCCTAAAATCTTCAGCATGCTTTGCGCTGTTTGCTCCTTGGCATATACCCAGTCAACCAGTTTGCCATTTTTATCTTTTTCAACTATGATGTGTTTTGGGGAAGGTATCAGGCAATGTTTAATGCCTCCATACCCGCTGATCTGATCCTGGTAAGCTCCTGTATGAAAAAAGCCTACGTATAGTGGCTCTCCGCCTGCTGTGAGTTTTGGCAAAAACACTTCATTAATGTGTTCCTCAGAATCATAATAATCATGGCTGTCACAGGTTATGCCTCCAAGGGTAACCCGTTGGTATTCGTCCTTCCATTTATTGATGGGCAACATCAGGAACTTTTCTCCAATTCCCCAGGTATCGGGCAATGTGGTAATAAAAGAAGAATCAATCATGTACCAAATTTCACGGTCGTTTTGCATTTTTTCGCCAATCACACTGTAAATATGCGCCATACTTTCTCCTACTGTGTAACTTCCAAATTCGGTAAAGATATTCGGCATTTGCACCTTATTTCGTTTGCAGGCAACCTTAATATTCCGAACAATTTCATTGATCATAAACTGGTAATCATATTCAAAACCCAGCGAGTGTTTAATGGGGAAACCACCACCGATGTTGATTGAATCCAATTCAGGACAAATCTTTTTTAGCTGGCAATACAGGTTGATCACCTTATTCAATTCACTCCAGTAATAAATATCATCCTTTATCCCTTTGTTTAAAAAGATATGGAGCATCTTTAATTGAAACTTGTGTTCAAATCCTTCAATTTCATCAACATAAAATTCAAGAATATCCTTGGCTCTCATGCCCAGCCGGGAGGTATAAAACGGGAAATTCGGTTCTTCCTCTGCAGCTACCCTGATCCCGACTTTAAAAGGAACTTTTACTGATTTATAGGCCTTCAATTCATCTTTGTTATCAAGGATAGGAATTACATTTTTAAAGCCGGTGTTCAACAAGCGTGCAATACGGCTTGTGTAAGATTTTTGCTTGTAGCCATTGCAGATAATGAAGGTGTCCTTATTAATCTTCTTGCGTTCGTATAATTTATTTACAATTTCAATATCGTATGCGTAGGAAGTTTCTAAATGGATATCATGCTTGAGGGCTTCTTCCACTATAAAAGAAAAGTGAGAACTTTTTGTGCAGTAACAATAATTGTATTTCCCTTCGTACTGGTGCTTTTTAAAAGCCTTGGCAAACATATCTTTCGCCTTGTTAATCTGCATGCCTATTTTAGGCAGGTAGGTTAACTTCAGCGGTGTTCCATATTTATCAATCAGCGATTTTACATCCAGCCCATTGTATTGCAAATACTCGTTTTCAACTTTAAAGTCATGTTGAGGAAAGTTAAAAGTCTGATCTACGAGATCAGCATAAGTATTGTTCATGTTATTCATTGACTACAATGGGTTTTATTTATGAAATGCAAATGTACTTGAATGAGAAATGTAATGCATAAAAAACCGGCTATGATTTTGTCATACCCGGTTTTTATTTGTTGAAGGTTCAACTATTCGTTTTAAATAAAAGTAAATATTATCCTTTTACCTGCGCTACAAGGCTCTTAAAACTTTCTGGTTCATTCATTGCTAAATCCGCCAGCACCTTACGGTTGATGTCGATATTTTTAACAGCTAACTGGTGAATGAATTCACTATAAGTCAACCCTTCGGCCCTTACAGCGGCGTTGATACGTGCAATCCACAAAGTGCGGTATTCACGTTTCTTTAATTTACGGCCAACATAACTGTATGTTAACCCTTTTTCCATTACGTTTTTGGCGACGGTATAAACGTTTTTACGTTTTCCGTAATATCCTTTAGCGGCTTTAAGTACTCTCTTTCTTCTGGCCCTTGATGCTACTGCATTTTTTGAACGTGGCATATCTTAATAATTTTGAAATGTTAGTGTGTTGAAATGTAAATTGGTTGATGAAACTGATTTAACCTTTCAGACGTAATAAGCGCAATACGAAATCGTGGTTCGTAGAATGTACTACACCATCTTTTCTTAAATTACGTTTGCGTTTTTTTGATTTCTTTGTTAAGATGTGTCGTTTAAAAGGCTTTTGAAAGGTCACCAGTCCGGTTCCTGTAACTTTGAAACGCTTCTTTGCGCTCGAGTTGGTTTTAACTTTTGGCATTTAATAACTTATTATAGTTACTCCCTGCTGGCGTTCCGAACAGACGGACACTTTTTGAGCCATGTGGGAAATGTACAAAAAAGAAAGAGCTCTTTTTCGGGCGGCGAAGGTAGGAAAAAGAAGGCAGCTTGTGAAATAAATTTATATCTTTCATCAATCCGGCATAGCCCACAAACAAAAAAGAGAAGCGATTGCTTCCCTTTTTATAAATATCCTGTTCTAATTTTTAGGCTTCTTCTGACTTTTCGGAGCGAACATTACCAGCATTCTTTTACCTTCCATCTTGGGCATGCCTTCCAGTGCACCTACGTCCTTCAGACGATCGGCAAATTTCAATAATAATAATTCTCCTCTTTCCTTAAACATAATTGCACGGCCTTTAAACTGCACGTGCGCCTTTACCTTATTGCCATCCTGCAAAAACTTTTCTGCATGCTTACATTTGAATTCAAAATCGTGATCATCTGTATTGGGTGTAAAACGAACTTCTTTAACCTCGCTGGTTTTGGATTTCGCCTTCATTTCCTTTTTCTTCTTCTTTTCATCGTACAAAAATTTATTGTAATCGATGATTTTACACACAGGGGGTGTTGCTCCTGGAGAAATTTCTACTAAATCCAATTGTTGATCCTGTGCCATTTTTTGTGCATCGGCAAAGGAATAAATACCCGGCTCTATGTTTTCGCCTACTAACCGTACCTCGGGTACCCTGATCATGTGGTTCGTACGGTGTTCCTGCTGTTGTTCTTTTTTAAAACGGGGGTTAAATGCGCCGCGGGGGGCTCTTGGTGGAAATGCCATTAATTGATTTTATATTTAAAATATAGGGCAAGCAGCCCTTGTTTTGATTTAAAGTTAATAATATTTTCTATTCAAATGCTCTTTTACTTTTTACTTCTTCGTTTACTGCTGAAATAAATTCATCTATTGTTAGTACGCCTGTATCTCCTTTGCCTTGCCTGCGGGTGGCTACTTTATTTTCATTTACCTCTTTCTCTCCAATCACCAGCATCAGCGGAATTTTAGCCAGCTCGGTATCTCTTATTTTCTTACCTATCTTTTCATTTCTGTCATCTACCTCTGCACGAATATCAGCATTTTTCAATTGCTGTGCCACATTTTCTGCATAAGGCAAAAATTTATCGCTGATAGGCAATAGTTTTACCTGGGTGGGTGCCAGCCATAAAGGAAACTTACCTGCGCAATGCTCTATCAGTACAGCGATAAACCGTTCCATGCTGCCAAACGGCGCCCGGTGAATCATGACTGGCCTGTGTTTGGCATTGTCTTCACCTATATAAGTAAGATCAAAACGTTCGGGCAAATTGTAATCTACCTGGATGGTACCCAGCTGCCATTTACGCCCGATTGCATCTCTTACCATGAAATCTAATTTAGGGCCATAGAATGCCGCTTCGTCATATTCAATGACAGTGTTCAATCCTTTTTCAGCCGAAGCTTCAATGATGGCCTGTTCCGCAAGCTCCCAGTTTTCATCAGAACCTATATATTTTGCCCTGTCTGTTTTATGCCTTAACGAAATCTGTGCGGTATAGTTTGTAAAGCTCAACGAATTAAAAACATACAATACCAGGTCAATCACCTTTTTAAATTCATCTTTTACCTGGTTGGGCATACAAAATAAATGCGCATCATCTTGTGTAAATCCTCTCACTCTTGTAAGACCATGCAACTCGCCATGCTGCTCGTAACGATATACAGTCCCGAATTCGGCCAGGCGCAAAGGAAGGTCTTTATAACTGCGTGGCGAAGTTTTATAAATCTCGCAATGATGCGGACAGTTCATCGGTTTCAAGAAGAACTCCTCGCCTTCCTGCGGTGTTTTGATTGGCTGAAAACTATCCTTGCCATATTTTTCATAATGGCCAGATGTGATATATAAATTCTTATGGCCAATATGCGGAGTTATTACCGGCAGGTAGCCGGTATCCATTTGTGCCTTTTGTAAAAATTGCTGCAGTCTTTCCCTTAACATGGCACCTTTAGGTAACCACAAAGGCAAGCCCATACCCACTTTTTCAGAAAAAGCAAATAGTTCCAGTTCCTTACCCAGTTTACGATGGTCCCGTTTTTTAGCTTCTTCCAGCAACACCAGGTATTCATCTAATTCTTTGGTTGTAGGAAAAGTAACACCATAAATACGGGTGAGCATTTTATTCTTCTCATCTCCTTTCCAATAGGCACCGGCAATATTGGTAAGTTTAATTCCTTTTATAAAACCGGTATTGGGGATATGCGGCCCACGGCACAAATCGGTAAATTGGCCCTGGGTATATAAAGTTATTCCGCCATCCTGTAAATTGCTCAGCAGGTCTAATTTATATTCATCACCTTTATCAGCAAATAGTTTTACCGCATCAGCTTTTGAAATCTCTTTTCTTAAAAAAGGATTGGCCTGCTTTGCCAATTCTGCCATCTTTACTTCCAGCCTGCGAAGATCTTCTTCACCTATCGAATTGTCTCCCGGATCTATGTCATAATAAAAACCGGTTTCAAGCGGTGGTCCGACCCAAAACTTTACGCCGGGAAAGAGGGATTCAATCGCCTCTGCCATCAGGTGAGCAGAGGAATGCCAGAAAGTTGATTTACCGTTTAAATCATTCCAGGTTAGTAATTGCAGCGTTACATCTTCTGTAATAGGCCTGTCTGCATCCCACACCTGCCCGTTAACGCTTGCTGCGAGTACCTTACGGGCCAGCCCTTCACTGATTGACTTTGCAACATCCATTGCAGAAACGCCTGCTTCATATTCTTTTACCGCTCCATCTGGTAATGTAATTTTTATCATATAGTAATTGCTTCCTTATTTTTTAGTTTGCAAATTTAACGAAACTATTAGGTATAGAAGAAGTTATCTAAAATATCTTTGTGTTGTACAAATACGTCTGAATCCCTGTAAACCGCTCCTTTAATTTTACCAATTGTATTAAAATTGAAAAAAATAATTTTACGGATGAAAAAAATTTTAGCTGTTGTTGCTTGTGTTTTACTGATTAATCAAACAGGATTTGCTCAAAAACTAAACGGACAGTGGCGTGGCTTTTTTGACAGCAAGGGCGATATTGTGGTAACCGGCGGCGACAATACAGAGTATGTACTTGAACTGGAAATTAAGGGCTCTGAAGTGACCGGTTTTTCGTACACTTATTTTCAGGATAGAAAATATTACGTGATTTGTTCATTGGCGGGGACCTATTACAAAAGCACCAAAAGTTTACGGGTTACAGAAACGGCAAAAGTAAAAGGTTCTACCCCACTTGGTTGGAGCGATTGTTTACAAACCCATATTTTAACCTATCAAAAACAAGATGGCGAAGAGGAATTGAAAGGTTCCTGGAAGACGGCACCCGGACAGCTGGGAGGATGCGGTACCGGTACCACCACCCTTACAAGAAGAACCCTTAGCAAAAACCTGGCATCGTTTAACAAACCGGTGAAACCAACTCCGTTTTCCGGCCCTAAATCAACCGCTAAACTCCCTGATTTATCAGATAAAAATAAAAAGGCGCCAGTTACTCCGCCAGTTGTCAAAACTAGACCGGCACAACAACCTGCAAAAGCAACAAGACCACCGTTGGCCAGCAAGGATGTAGTTATAAAACCTGTGCCACTTGTAAAAACAACTCCTGAAAAAATAGCGCCTGAAATAAAAAAACTAACGCCTGTTATTCCCCCGATTGCTGATCCAAATTTTGAGAGAAGAAGCGCAGACGTTTTAAAAACGATAGAAATTGGAAGCAATAATTTTAAGGTAGATTTATATGACAATGGTTCGGTTGATGGTGACAGTGTATCTCTTTTCTATAATGGTAAACTGATATTATCTCATAAAATGCTGAGCGAAAAACCTATCAGTTTAACCCTGGATGCTACTACCGATTATGCCATTAACGAGCTGACGATGTATGCGAATAACCTGGGCTCCATTCCTCCTAACACGGCGTTGATGGTTATTACCGATGGCGAAAAAAGATATGAAGTGAGGATTTCATCTGATCTAAAAAAGAGCGGTACTATTCGTTTTGTACATAAGCCCAAAGCGGAGCAGTAACTATTAGAACTTGAAGTTCCAGGTAACTGACGGTATAACCGGAAATAGACTTACTTGTTTTCCTTGCACTTTCAGCGTGCCATCGTAAGCACTGCCACTTTGATCAAAATAAATAAAGTAAGGATTTTTCCTGCTGTACACATTGTAAATACTGAAAACCCATTCAGAATGACAGGATCGTTTTTCGTTCTTTTTGGGCGAATAAATAGCAGCAAAGTCAAGACGGTGATAAGATGGTAAACGATATTCGTTGATGCGGCTGTATTCTTGTGTAAGAACGCCATTTACAAGGTAAAAACGTTGTGGTAGTGTTGTTGCGTTCCCGCTTCCGTAAACAAAAGTTGAAGACAGTTTCCATCGCTTATTCAATTCGTATAATGCCACCACGCTAAGATCATTTCTTCTGTCATATTTTGCCGGGTATTTTTCACCGAAATTAAGGCCCGGAAATTTACGCCATGTATAACTTAACGTGTAGCCAATCCATCCCGTAAGCCTGCCCTTGGTTTTATTGATAAAAAATTCACTGCCATAACTCCACCCCTTGCCGAAGGTGAAAAAATTTTCCGTGTCTTCCAGTGTATTGGGTGTATACCCTTCCTGGTATTCAATCTGGTTCTGCATGCTCTTATAGTACAACTCTACAGAAGTCTCGAAAGTATTGTTACTGAAATTTTTAAACAGGCCCGCGGCATACAACCAGCTAATTTGAGGCTTCACTTTATAAGTGCTGGGCACCCATAAATCAGTAGGCAATGTACTACCGGAATTGCTTACAAGATGTATGTACTGCAGGTTTCGGGTAACCGATGCTTTTACCGATGTTTCATCATTCAGTGCATACCGCATGGTTAGTCTCGGTTCCAGTCCGCCATAAGTTTTAACAGGTTTACCTGAACCGAATTTCGTGCTATCTGTGCGATTACCATTTGCATCGGTTGTATAAATATTATATGGACCAACCTGCTGAAACAAGCTATAGCGGAGACCAGCATTGATTTTAATTTTATCACTCAGATCCCAATCATCCTGTAAATACAAGGCAGCTTCGTGAGCAAATTTTGTTTGTGGATTTTGTGGTTTAAAAACAACACTGTCCTGTGTACCGCTCACTACCGACGGCGTAAATTTATGGTAGGTATACAATCCGCCAAATTTGATTTTATGCCCGGTAAAAGGATACAAATCAAAATCCTGTTTTAGGCTAACATCCCTGATGCCAGAAGCCAATTTAATATCAAAATTGTTTTGAGCAGCCTGGAAGGAGAAATTATAATTATTAAATACCACGGAAGTATTGCCGAACAAACGCTTATTAAAAACATGATTATACCGAAGGGTTCCAGTGGCATTTCCCCAGGGAATTTTTACATCCAAACTTCTTTTACCATTTACAAAATCAAACACATCTCTGCCGAAATAGCCGCTGATATACAACCTGTCTTTTTCAGAAAATTTGTAATTCATTTTTGCATTCAGATCATAAAAATAATAACCCGAACCATAGAATTGGCTTGTCTTTTTAATAAATGGTTTAGTGAGCGCATCAATATAAGTTCGTCTTGCTGAAATAATAAAAGACGCCTTGTTTTTTTTGATTGGCCCCTGGATAGAAATACGGGAAGCTATCAAACCTATGCCTCCTTCTACCTGGAACTTTTTGTCGTTGCCTTCTTTCATTGAAATATCCAACACGCTCGACAACCGCCCGCCATATTGTGCTGGCATGCCTCCTTTTATTAAAGAAACATTTTTTATAGCATCTGAATTAAAAATGGAAAAGAAACCAAACAGGTGACCTGTATTGTACACAATAGCATCATCAAGCATGATTAGGTTTTGATCGGGTCCACCGCCACGAACATATATACCTGCACTGCCTTCGCCCGCGTTGCGAACTCCAGGCAATAGCTGTATAGTTTTTATCAGGTCTACCTCTCCTAAAAATGCAGGGATAGCTTTAATTTGTTCAATGGGCAAAACAAATTTTCCCATCTGGGCTGTCTTTACATTGCCATCTGTTTTTTTAGCGATCACCACCACTTCCTGCAATGCGGCTCTGGTCACAAGGTCAAAATTCAATTGAATGTCGGCGTTAAGTTTTATGTCGGCTATTTTTGGCTGGTAACCGGCGTAAGAGCAGATGAGTTCATACTCACCTTCCAGCAAGGTAATAGAATAAAAGCCGTATTGATTGCTGGTAATTCCTTTCGAATTTCCTTTCACCGTAATGGTAGCTCCTATCAAAGTTTCACCGTTCTGAACATCCCTGGCGTAACCGCTGATGGTATATTTTTTTTGCGCTACACAAACCAACGAAATCAGTATCGAAAAAAAAAAGCAGAGATATTTTTTCATATTGGGTACTTACTGTTGATTATTGCGCCATAATACTGTCTTTCACTTCGCCACAATGCAGCATAGTTGCTTTGAACTCCGGATTTTTTTTACCCAGGTAGGGGTTGATAATTTCTTCAGTATTGCTTATCCAGTTAGCTTCTTTTCCTTCGCCAAAGGCCATGGGGCAATTTTGCCAGTACAGTGTCGGCCCCTCGTAATGAATTGTTTTTAACAGCGGATAAATACTTTCACTTACCATTCTGAAATCCTGGCGCATTTCGGTGAGATTAGGTTGCTTTAAAAGGCTTTCCACATTGGATTTGATATCATTTAACTGCATTGTTGCACTTTCTGAAATACCTGTTGTATCCTTTTTCAATTCATCCAGTTTCAAACTGTCGGTAACAAGCAGCATTTTTTGAGCTGCTGCTTTAGCCTGTACAGAATCAGCTTCTACAAAAGCAGCTTTTAAATCAAAGTATGCTGTCATCATACTGTCGATACTTTTATTGAACCCAATAGAATGCTTCAGTACTTTTAAGGGTTCAGTTTTGGCAGCTTCTACTCTATCAGCCGGCTTGAATTTAAACCAATAAACACTAAAAATCAACACCAAGATCACCAATACCCATATTACTTTTTTCATACAAATACTTTTTACAAAGCTAAGGCATAACATCAAATTCATTAAATAGTTTGACGATTGAATTACTTTTGCAGCCAAACAGGTATTCAACTATTAATTTTTATTTACAATTATGCTTTTAGGATTACAAAATGTGACGTTTGAATTTGGTGCCCGAACGATAGTTGAAGATGCCACCTGGCATATTCAACCCAATGAACGCATTGCGCTGATTGGTTATAATGGAACCGGCAAATCTACCCTGTTAAAAGTGCTTACAAGACAGTACCTGCCCAGCAAAGGAACGGTTGAACAAGGCAGAGAAACAACAATTGGTTTTTTACACCAGGATTTGTTGAGCTTTGATACAGATGATTCGATACTTGAAGTGGCCATGGGGGCATTTGAAAGGGTAAAGGAATTGGAAAAAGAAATTGAAGCCATCGGACATGAATTGGAAAGAACCGGCGATGAAGCACTGGCGCATGAATATTCTGAAAAATTACATGAATTGGAAGTGCTGGGTGGCTATGATATTCACCACAAAACAGAAGAAATTTTACAGGGGCTGGGGTTCAGCAATGAAAATTTACATAAGCCATATAAACTGTTCAGTGGAGGATGGCGGATGAGGGTATTGCTTGCGAAAATGATTTTGATGGCGCCGGATGTTTTGTTGCTGGATGAGCCGACGAACCACCTGGATTTACCAAGTATTGAATGGCTGGAAAAATATTTGTTACACTACCAGGGTGCTGTCGTAATGGTGAGCCATGACCGTTATTTTCTAGACAGGATGGTTAATAAAGTGGTGGAACTGTACCAGCAAAAATTACATTTTTATACAGGTAATTATTCTTACTACGAAACAGAAAAAGCATTGCGGGTTGATATTCAGCAAAAGGCGTATGAAAACCAACAGGATTACATTCGCCAGAACGAACGCTTTGTAGAACGCTTTAAAGCCAAAGCCAGCAAAGCAGCGGCAGCACAGAGTATTGTGAAACGTTTGGAAAAGCTGGACAGGATAGAAAATGTGGAAATTGAGCGGCCAAACATGCGTATTAATTTTTCGATTGATAAACAACCGGGAAGAGTGTTGTGTACTTTAAAACATGTAACAAAACAATTTGGCGACCTGGTGATTATGGAAGATACCGGCGCAGAAATTGACCGTGGTGATAAGATAGCATTAATTGGAGCTAATGGAAAAGGGAAATCTACTTTGCTGCGTGTCATAGTGGGCAATGAAGAATTTACCGGGGAAAGAATATGGGGGCATAATGTTGAAGAATCTTTTTACGCACAGCACCAACTGGAAGCGTTGAACGTTGAAAACAATGTGCTGGATGAAATGAAAGAAAGCCGCAGTGGTAAAACAGACCTTGAACTAAGGAGCCTGCTGGGATGTTTTTTATTCAGCGGGGATGATGTTGATAAAAAGATTAAAGTACTAAGCGGAGGCGAAAAAGCAAGGGTTGCGCTGGCCAAAACCATCGTAAGTAAAGCCAATTTTTTAATGCTGGATGAACCTACCAATCACCTGGATATACATTCTGTTGACTTGCTGATTGGTGCTTTAAATAACTATGAAGGAAGTATTGTATTTGTAAGTCACGACAGGCATTTTGTTAGCAAGATTGCCAACAAAATTTGGGAGATTGAAGATCATAAAATTGTAGAATTTAAAGGAAGTTATGCAGAGTGGGAAGACTGGAAAGAAAGAAGACTTGCTGCCGCAAAACTGGAAGAAAAAAATACTGCAGGTGCTGTAAAAGCACCTGAGCAAAAAAGCTATAAGGAGCAGAATGCAAAAAAGGAATCAACCCCCGAAGTTGTACTACCGGTTACGCAACAGCGCAACCCTGTTGATAAAGAGCTGAAGAAAGAATACCAAAAAAATAAAACCCGTTTTCAGCAAATAGAAGAAAAACTGGCACAACTCAACCAGCGTAAAGCCGCACTGGAAAACACTATGGCGTCGCCTGATAGTTATGGCAACAAAGACAAATTTCAAAAAACGGAAACTGAATATAAGGCTGTTACCACAGAGCTTTTCAGCCTGAATAAAGAATACGAAACCGTGTTTGAAAAAGTGATGGAACTCGAAGAAAAGATGGGTTAACTTTTAGGTGACACTGCTAATACAGTTTAAATATTGGTTACTGAAAATGCCTGCCTTATGCAGGCATTTGTCTTATCTGCGTAAATCCGTTACCGTTATTTTAAGGTTATGTCTGTCAGCGTTCATTTCTCAGTGTTGCTTTGTTCTATCGGCATTGTCTAAAAAAATAGGTAATACTAAAAATGCCTCACAAAGTTGTGAGGCATTTTTAATAATTAAGTTGTTGAATTAGTAATTTCTAACGTTCAGTTCCACTCTCCTGTTCTTAGAGCGACCAGCAACTGTTTTGTTGTCAGCAATAGGTTTATCTTGTCCGAAACCAGTAGCGTTCAACCTGCTTTCGTCAATACCTTTGCTTACAAAATATGCTTTCACCGAGTTGGCTCTTGACTCAGACAAAGTCTGGTTCTTTTCTGCCTTACCTGTATTATCTGTATGACCAGCAATATCTACTTTGTAACCTGGGTTATCATTTAAAATAGTCACTACATTATTCAATGAAGCGTTTGATTTAGCCAGCAACTTAGAACTGCCAGTCGCAAAGAAAATATTCTTGGCACTCATGTTTACTTTCTTGATGATTTCCGCATTAATTACCGGGCAACCGAAATTAGATGCAGGCCCAGCTTCTGATGGACATTTATCTTCTTCGTCATTTACACCATCCCCATCTTTATCCGGAATCGGACATCCCTGGTATCTTGCCACACCGGCAACTGCAGGACACTTATCTTCTTCATCATTAATACCATCACCATCGGTATCCGGAATTGGACAGCCCTGGTATTTTGCAAAACCTTTTACAGTAGGGCATTTATCATCTTTGTCTGTAATACCGTCTCCATCCGTATCAGGACATCCTTTCAAAGCAGCCAAACCAGCTACATCAGGACACGCATCCAGGCTGTCCACAACACCGTCATTGTCTCTGTCTGTAACAACAGGTACCGGCGGCAGGGGTGCCATTTTAGGAGCCGCTTGTGTAGAACTAATGTTTTGTGTAAAGCCTAATGAATAAAACATGTTGTTGTCCAGTTTCTCCTTGGCAAGACTTGCACGGTAGTTAGCCTGTAAAAACACATAACCTTCATTATATAAATTCATTTGCAAACCGCCACCCAATGGTACGTACGGTGCCCATGTATTTTTACCATAACTGCCGATGCCAATACCTGCAGTAAGGAAAGGATTAAACAAGTGATCATTGGCCAGTAAACGGGCGTGGAATGATCCTTCAAATTCATTCGAGTAACTGTTTGTTACATTAATTTTTTTCACGTAGTCTGTAAACAAACCGTTGTAGCGTAACGAGTAATCAAGATGACTGGTTAGCCCATGCCATACCATCACCGAGAAACCGGGGTCTACCTTCCCTATTTTGGGAACCGAGGCAGAAAAATCTACCATGTTGCCGCTAAAACCTATTGCGGTACCTTTCTTTGGTCCACCAAAATTTTGAGCAAATGCGATGTGCGCAATACAAACAAAAATGAGCGTCACTTTAAGCTGTTTCATAAACATTTTATTTTTAGTTAAGAGGATTTAAACAACAGGTTAATTTATATATTAGTAAATTTTACCCATTGATTAAGATAAGTTTGCAAAGATAAACAATGAAGATTTATTATTGTAGCTAATTCTATTCCATAATTACAATCAATGATTAATTTAAAAAACCCAAAAGTGAATAATTGATTTGCCCTATATTTGCAAAAAATTAAAGACTTGGTAGCTCAGCTGGATAGAGCATCAGCCTTCTAAGCTGAGGGTCATTGGTTCGAATCCAATCCAGGTCACACATTTTAAATTACAACCCTTGCAGGCAGTAGCTTTCAAGGGTATTTTTTTATTAAGGATCCAATGGGGGATTAAAATCGCCGGTCAGCTTGATTGCAATAGCAAGGCTTGGCGTTATTGGTTTGCCAGAAAAATATTGCGCTGCCACAAATACAATAGTAATAATTTCCTGGTCTGCGTAGTTCATTCCAGCTTAAGAACATTTGAATATCGTTTACCTTTTGGGGAGGTATTACCTTTTGAAATACACTCTTCATTAACTATGTTGATTTAATTTATTTACCTTTCTCCATAAAAATAAAAACGCCATGATGAAGTCATTTGCAACAACACTCGTTTTATTGTTTGCCATTTCACTATTATGCAATGCTCAATCAATCCAGCTCAATACAAAAAACACCTCAGTTGATTACGAAAGGCTGGCAAAAATTGATGGATTGGTAAATGATTACATTAATAAAAACTGGTTAAAGGGTGCTGTTTCCATCGTGATAAAAGATAACCAGGTGGTGCAATACAAAGGTTATGGCTATGCAGATGCAGACACTAAAAAGCCAATGCAGAAAGATCAGTTGTTTCGTATCATGTCGCAAACAAAAGCCATAACCAGTGTGGGTATTATGATTTTATACGAGCAGGGTAAAATTTTGCTTGATCAACCCATTGGTGATTTTATCCCGGAATTTAAAAGCTCTGTTGTGCTGGATAAATTTAACGATGCAGATACTACTTACACCACCGTTGCTGCAAACAGGGCAATCACTTTTCGCGACCTGCTTACGCATACGTCTGGTTTGGATTATACTGATATTGGCAGCACGAAAGTAGCGGCCATTTATACAAAAAACCGCATCCCTTCGGGGCTTGGTTATTTTGATGCAAACCTGCTTGAGCGGATGAAGGCGCTCGGAAAACTACCGTTGTCTTTTCAACCGGGAGAAAAATGGCAGTATGGTTTAAACAGCGATTTGCTGGGTTGCTTAATAGAAGTAATAAGCGGGATGAGCCTGGAAGCATTTTTAACCAAAAATATTTTTGAACCACTTGGCATGAAGGATACTTATTTTAACGTGCCCTCAGCAAAAGCAAACCGACTGGCCACAGTTTATACAGAAGATTCTTTAAATCACGTTATTAAATGGAATCATGAGTTCCGTCGCATCGATCCTGACTATCCCACCATGGCTAAACATTATCTTTCAGGTGGCGCAGGCCTTACGTCTACAGCATTTGATTACGCTGTTTTTATGCAAATGATGCTCAACGGCGGTACTTACAACGGGCATACAATTCTTTCAAAACGAACAGTACAATTGATGACCAGCGGGCAGCTAAAAGATGGCCTGTTTGGAGCCGATAATTTTGGATTAGGTTTTTCTATTACTTCAGAAAAGTCTGCTGCCAGGGGAGCAAGAAATGCAGGCTCTTTTGCATGGGGTGGCTATTATGGAACCACTTACTGGGCCGATCCAAAAGCGCACCTTGTTTGTCTTTTTATGACCCAGCAAAGCCCAAACACACATGGAGATGTAGAGGCAAAATTTGAATCGCTTGTGTATTCAAGTTTAAAATGAGCTTTACCGGTAAATTCAACACGAGTGTACAGTGGCAATGCTTTTACTTGCTTTGTAAATAAACAAGGCAGGTGATGCTGCTTATATACCTGGCTCGCAAATAGAAATTGGCCGGCTGGCATAATACAAAAAAACTTTTTCTCCTGTATGATTAAGATGAATTAAGTGAATTAGCTTTTCACAGTGAATACTAAAAAAGCAACAAATTACTGGTTAAATAAAATGATAAAGAAAAACAACGTCTCCGGCGAAAGCGTTTTTGGGCTGGTCTTTTATTTCCAGTTGGATGTATAGTGTTGCTTTAGTTGTGCCCCGCAGGTTAATGATAGATTTGAGTGATACCCTGCACCGTACTTCGTTGTTTACAAGTACGGCCTGCCCGAACCTAAGTTGTTCGATACCATAATTTACTTCCATTTTAAGGTTCTGTACATCTGCAATCTGTTTCCAAAAAAAAGGTACCAATGACAGTGTAAGGTAGCCATGCGCAATGGTTGTTTTAAAAGGGCTTTCTGTTTTGGCCCTTTCCACGTCCACATGTATCCATTGATGGTCGAGCGTGGCATCGGCGAAATTATTGATCTGTGCTTGCGTTACCTGGTGCCAGGATGAAACTCCTATTTCTTTGCCCAGGAAAGATTCGAATTCTGCGTGACTTGTGATGACTACCATAACGCTAAGATAATAGATTGATTTGTTTTTTGAGCGATGTTTTTGAATTACTTCTGGTGCAAAAAATCGTATTATAAAAGGTGACGGTGCCGCGGCCTGGGGGCGAATAAACCAACATTTTGTCCGGGCATTTTTTTGCAATTGAATTTAAAAAGGTGACCGGAGACGTCCCGCCACGGATGAGAAGTAATTTAATTTATTACGACCTTACCGGCTACTTTTGGATGGTTGCAGCCAGTGATGTGCCTGGAGCAACCTCCCGGAGAAGTTTAAATACCCTGTTTGCGTATTGCAATACAAAAAATTGCATTGGCAACCTTTAAAAGCAATCATTTAATCATGGGTTACATAACCCAGATGCTTACAGCGGCTTGCCCATTTCCAGGGTTTTGATGGCTGATTCTAAAAACTTTTTTGTTGGTTCATCCTGTGCTTGCGGTAAGGCGGCTTTTGCATGTTCCAGTGCTTTTTTATAATTACCCATGGCAGAATAGATCCGCATCATCCCTGCGTTGGTGGGCCAGGCACCTTTGTTCTTTGTGAAGTTTTTCTGAAATATTTCAAAGGCTTCGGACAACTTCTTCTCATTCATTAATTGGCGGCCGTAGTTATGCAATTCCTGTGCGGAAGCATTTTCCACAGCAGCTTTCATCATGTCTGCCGCTTCCTTATCGTTGCCCAGTTTTTTTAAAATGTTTGATTTGATAGAAAGGGCATTGAATGACCGCACGCCACCCAGGCGTGGGTCAGTAGCTGAATTGATCCAGTTCAACGCTTCGTTGTAATTCGTGTCGTTTGCCACACACCATCCGGCTGCTGCTTCCAGACTGCCCGGGTCAAAACCGATGGCGCCGCTCATTTGTTCCCTGATATTTTCAAGAACCGTGTTCTTTAAATCAATTTCTATTTTGATGGGGAAACTCCATCTTTCCCAGTTTAAACTGATGTCAACAGACCTATCCGTTTGATTAGCAAAATTGTACACCAATCTTTCCTGCAGGTAGGGTAAATTTTTCTTTTGTACCGTGGGTACATGCAGCACATCCATTTCTTTCCGGTAAAAATAACTGCCCCACTCTTTGGTGTTTTTATTAAAGATTAATACACTGCTGTCTTCATGCACTTCGATAAAAAAAGCATATTTACCCGCTGGCAGCTTTTTGCCATTGATGGATACATCAGTGGAGAACGACATGGTGGTGGCCTCATCTGCGCCCGCCCGCCATGGTGATGGCACAGAAGATCCAAAGCCCAGTACTTCATATCCATAAGGCACCACGGTAGTACCATATATTTTTCCTTCCCGGCCTTTTACACCCGGCGCACTATAGTGTATTGCAATTTCGGTACTGGCAATTTTTTTGCCCGTCATACAAACGTAGTTGGTTGTATCCGGAATGCGCAATGCCTGGCCGAAGTCATGTTGGCTTGCTAATGCAGACAGCAAAAAAGCGATACCTATATTTTTTATCATGGCGTTTATTTTAAACAAAGAAAGGGTTATTGTGCAATAAAATTATTACCGCTGATAAAAAATACCTGCGATATTCATTCTTACAGAAGTTCATTGCAGTTTGTATTTATAGTGTTCTATCAGCATATTTGACGATAACATTTTTAGATGCTCCCAGTTCGTTTAAATTAAATTATCAAACAGATAAATCAAACCGTCACAGTTATTGCTAAATGCTTCATGCACCTTATAGAAAGTACACTGTTAAAATTCATCAGGCTGCACAGCATATAAACAGTGGCAATACTATGCCGTTCATGTAATTTGACTTGCGTTGTGCGCCTTCAATAATTACCTTCATCTTATGTTTACATTTATTGCCTGGATCATCCTCTTTATTCTTTGCTGGCCGCTGGCTATTTTGGCATTGGTTCTGTATCCTTTCTTTTGGATACTTACACTGCCGTTCCGGTTAGTTGGCATTGCGGTAGATGGCGTTTTTGGTATCCTCAAAGGTATCATCATGCTACCCGGCAGATTGCTGCAGCGCAGCGCCCGGTAAACGACCATTTAATCGTATTTAGCAATACTTTCATCAGCCTGCATTACTGCGCACTAATCCGGTAACTTTTTCGTTTAGAAAATAAGTGATGTACATAACAGCAACTTTTCTTTATACCTTTTAATGTATTAATATAAGCAACAAATTGTAGAGACATGCTGGCCGCCGCTTTTATAATTGTTACAAAGAAGGTGTTTTACGATGTGCTTTTACGATGGCGATTTTGAAATAGTTTACACCGTTGGTAAAAACCCCGGGAGCGAGCGCAAAGTTATTCACAAAACTTAGCTTATCATTTCCCCCGGCTATTCCGGCAAAATATTTGCTCAGTTTTTACAAATCCAATTAATATGAAAACCTACCAACCTACACTTAAGTTTTGCCTCTTGATGGACCTTGCCGGTTGTATCACTTATATTATACCAGGTTTCGGTGAGTTGGGCGATGTGCTCTGGGCTCCTATCTCCGCTATTACATTTGTTTTTACATTCGGACGTGCCGGACTAGTTGGAGGTATGTTCAATTTTGTAGAAGAGATTTTACCTGGTACGGATTTTATTCCGACCTATACCATTATGTGGCTGATTAACTACTACCGAAAAGTAAAGGTAGAAAAGGAATTGAAATTTGCACATTAACTAAGTGCCCCCCTATTACAATCGCAAACTTGATGGGTGAAGATTATCTGAGTTGCTAAGGTTGTTATTATTGGGCCGTCCAGCCGCCATCAATTGGAACGATGGCGCCTGTAAAAGCACCTGCATTTTCGCCTGCCATTAATATTGCCATTTGTCCTATTATTGATACAGGTACAAATTCTTTTACTGCATGCTTTAACAACAACACTTTACTAACCACATCAGCTTCGCTCATCTGGTGCGCCTTCGCCTGTTGTGTTATCTGATCTTCTACCAACTTTGTCTTTACATATCCGGGGCAAATTGCGTTAGCCGTAATATTAAAAGGTGCTCCTTCCATGGCAAGAGTTTTAGTAAAACCCACCAACCCATGCTTGCTGGCCACATAGGCCGCTTTAAATTCAGAAGCTACCAGCCCGTGAGCGGATGCAATATTGATGATACGCCCGAATTGCAGTTCTTTCATCCCTTTCCAAACGGCCTTGGTTAAATAAAAAGCCGCTGATAAATTAACGCCGATTATATCTTCCCATTGCTCATCAGGAAAATCTTCAACAGGCGATACATGTTGAATACCTGCATTGTTTACCAATACATCGATTTTGCCAAATTTTTCCACTGCCTGTTTCACCATTTGTCTAAGCTGCTGAGGTTGCAGCATATTGGCGTTATTAAATATTACCGGCGCGCCAAATTCGTTAGAGACACCTGCGGCAATCTCGGCCCCGTTTAACTCAAGGCCATTCATCATAATATTATACCCGCCTGCTTTGGCAAATTCACGTGCAATGCCCAGTCCAATGCCTCTGGTACTCCCCGTAATTAACACTGTTTTCATTAATTGTCTTTTTGCTGATCCCGCTTCGCTGACAAAGCATTTAGTCAAAGATATAATTAACACTCAGCGGATCGTTTGCATATTTTGATCCTACTGAATAACCTTTTAAAGATAGGTGTTTATTATATGGTCAAACAATTTCCAGTCTACATAATCGTTCATTTTAAAGTTACTCTTTGGCTTTCTGTTAAAGTTCGGTTTGCTCACAATCATTAACACATAAACTGCGGCAGACCTTATTTGCCAGCGCAGTTTACCATCATCAAAACCCATTTACCGTTGTTATTTATTTTGCAATAAATAAAATATAGCCTAACTATACATGTCCATTTATATTACCAGGCAAAACCTTAACCAACGTCTTATGAATCCCCTGAATCAGAAAATCCGTCTTATTTTTATTCCCTTTCTGCTAATAGCCACTGGTTTTATTTGCATATACACCTTTCTTCACTGGTTGCTTTTTATCAATGCCAATACTTTTAAAGTTAAAGAAGATGTGCTTAATCTATGGGCGCCCTTTGTTCTTGCATGGATACCCGTATTGCTCTGGCTGAGACCAAGGGTTGGATTATTAAATTTAAAAACAAAAAAAGGTGATTCACGTAATTTTGGATTCTTATTTATTGCAACGATTGCCGTTGCCGCGCCAACTATTGTAGCCCAGTTTTATCTTGAAACTGCCACCGGTAAATTAACGCCGTTGAGTTACATCAGCCAGGTAGATAAACAAGCGCCAACAAAATATTACACCCTGCAAAATCACTTTGTGTCGAAAGAACAAAAAGCAGTTAAATACGAATCTGCGGTTACAGGGAAACATAACGAAAATCTGGATTTAGATATTTACATTGCCTGCCCCATATTTGATAAGGACGATGCCCCGCCGGAAACAGATTCGCTGTTGCCCGAAACTTCAACGCCCCCGGTTACACTCGACAAAGCCGCTGTTTTTGTACTGGATGGTTTGCTAATCAGCAGGACCGAGCTGGATGCAGTTCCACCGGATTCTATCGCCAATGTTGTTGTGCTTAAAGGCGATGCTGCTATTGAGCAATACGGCAAAGAAGCCGAAAACGGCGTGTTAATTATTACAACAAAAAAACACGGTGATGGCCAGCCTGGCACGGGGCCTGCTATGCAATCAATACTATCCGCTCCCAAAGCGTGGCTTTGCATCCGGTATCAAAAAAGAATAAGTAACCGGTTGAATACAACTGAAAAAAGTAATAAGGCGAAACAGTTTTTTAATGAAAGCTCCATGCTCTTTATGCAACGCAACCTGGACTCATTTGTTTACCTGGAGCGTACAGGCAATAACAATACACGGGATGGGTACCTTGCTGCAATAAAGAATAAAAATTCTGGAATCTTCAAGGGCAACGAATTGATATTAGAACCTGTTTATACTTCATTTGCTTTAAGAAATGGAAACAAGTTTGCCTGGATTTTCGGGGCTTTTGGCATTGGCGCTGTGCTGTGGTTTATAATGGTGGCGATACCTAAATTTGATGAGGAAAAATTAAGTGCTTTTTTAAAAGGCACAGTAATCCCTGGTGAAGACCTTAAAGAATTGTATACCCTTCTTATTCCAAAAGAAGGCTTCTTTGTTACACCCCTTATCATGTATGCCAATGTGTTTGTTTTTATATGCATGGTATTTGCAGGACTTGGATTTTTATCCTTCGGCAGCCATGACCTTTTACAGTGGGGCGCCAATTATAAACCGTACACAACCGATGGACAATCCTGGCGTCTTTTATCAAGCATCTTTTTACACGGTGGCGTAATGCACTTACTTGCGAATATGTATGGATTAATATTTGTAGGCATTTTTCTTGAACCCCGCCTTGGCAGAATAAGATTCGTTTTTATTTACGTTGCTACCGGGTTAATAGCCAGTGCCGTCAGTTTGTGGTGGCATTCAGCTACAGTAAGTGTGGGAGCATCCGGCGCTATATTTGGTTTGTACGGAACCTTTCTCGGATTACTTTTAATGAAAGTTTTTCCTAAAGATTTCAGTAAGGCTTTCCTGGTAAGTACCTGTATTTTTATTGCGTATAACCTGCTGATGGGTTTAACCGGAGGTATTGATAATGCAGCGCATATTGGTGGCCTGTTAAGTGGATTTGCTGCAGGATTGCTACTTGCTCCATCCTTAAAACAACAAGTCCAGGAACAGGTTGTTTGAATGATGTTGTGCCGGAGATTACATTAGAATTGATTCGGCTTTCTTAAACCAAACGCTTATTTATTTTATCAAACCGCCTGGTAGTATCAAACTGCTTTTCAATAAAGCAGCTGCCTTGTTTTCTCTGTAAGTTTTCATCACAAGATGCCGTTGAAGATGCATGGCCTTCCGGTAAATTATAATAGTTAAGATTGCAAGGATATCTATTGTATCTTCTACAATTAATATTTTTGGCATGTACTTCAAGCCGTTCAATACCGTGTAACAAAATATGTTGTAGCTAAGTTTGTGAACACATTCATAGTCTCCATTTAATTTGTTGTGAATAGCAACCAGCATAAGTACAGTATCAATATATTAGATACTGGTACTTGTAATTTAAGCGGTATCTATAAAGCATTTATCCGTAATGTTACCATTGCTTCAAGTTTATCATCATCTTGGGGTCTTAGTGTATTGCATGTTTTGGAATATGCAAGAGGCTGGAGTAATTAATGTTTTATCGAAGTATCTTTCGCTTTCTTTTTAAACAAGTTATTCATTAACCCTTTGACAGACTCCTGGGGTTTGGCAGTTGTTTTAGCTGAATCCGCTGTACCGCTTTTGTTGCCAAATACCTGTTTAGTTAACTCGTCTTTGGCCAGTGCTACGGCCTGTTTTTTTACAGAAGCAATGGTATCTTTAACCGCACTGGTAATGGCTTGTTTGGTACTGTCGATCTTTGCTTTTGCAAAATCGGTAACCTGTTGCTTCAGCTGATCAGCCAGGTTTTCAGTCCCCTGCTTCAGGTCGGTTTTTATCGTGGGGCTTTTTAAAAACCCACCCAGTTTCAGGTTCAGGTTTACTATATCTCCTACCTTTATTGGAACGCCTTTGCTGTTAATCTGAGTCACCAAATTATTCACGAGTTGGTTGCCTTTGTCGCCCAATAAGGTACGTGGTAGCTTCATGTTAATTGCGTAATTCAGCGACTGGTCAAAACCCTGCAAACCACCAATTTCCATATCAATGCCATTCACTTTTACGGTAAAAGGTTTCACCAATACCTGGCCGTTGCTGAACTCAATATAATTTTTTACATCTTTTACCGCTATCTGTTCCAGTTCCTTTACATTTAAAGTGTTGGCTATTTTTTCAAGTGGTGCAAACTTGCTTAGGAAACCTTCTATCAACAACAGGTTTCCATTGCCGGATAAGCTCATCAAATCGGGCATCATATTATCGCCCAGCTTACCCTTCATAGTCAACTGCGAGGTTAATTTACCTGCAATAAACTTCCCTATGGGCATCAACACCTGTACGGTATTGAAAGCTGCAAACGTTTTTTGTACATCTACTTTATCTACATTGTACACTAAACTTATATCAGGTTTTGCTTTACTTGCTTTGGTAGAATAACTTCCATTCAACATTACCGCACCATCCAATGCATTGCCCTTTACATCGGCTATAGTTACAGTTTCATCATTTATTTTCAGGCTGCCCGTTAAACCAGTAATATCAACCTTGTCATAATGCAGTTTATCTACAATTGTATTTATAAGCACATTCAAATTGGCTGGAACCGCGAACGGTGCTGCGGCAGGCCCTTTGGTGGTAGTGTCAGCACTGGTTCCCATCCAGTCGTTCAGGTTAATGTTGTCGGCTTTCAGGTTAAGACTTGCATTGAGCGGCTTCCCCTGTAACATATAATTCAACAGGTTATTGATTTGCCCGCTTCCATTGAAATTAGATGAAAGGTATTGTCCGTCAAGCGTTTTAATATCTACTTTGGCAGGCGTGAAAGACGTGGAAAGCGCATTGACTTTAACGCCAGTGGGATAATCTTTTGCCACGTACAGAAAGTTATTTAAATCGATGGTGCCTCCAGCGGCAAACTGATCCAGCTTTTGTTGTTCAATATCTTTTACATTACCTTTTACAAACACATCGGCGTTTAATAAACCGTTTATTTTTGTACCTGCCTCCAGCTTTATTAGTTGAGCAAGCTTTCCCAAATCGAGTTTTCCTTTTGCTGCAGCATCTACAAACATATTGCTGATGGGCTTTTTAACAAGCAAGCGAATATCGAATGGTTCTTTGTCCATTTCAATATGCGCCTTTTCTACATTCACCACTGTATTATCGGTTATGCCATCGGGGTTATCCACCTGGGCTTTGATATTGATTTGTTGTAATGGCTTGGGTAAATCGGGGTATTGAAAAAATCCATCTTTCACTTCCAAATCAACATGATAGCCTGGTATAGTTGTTTCGTTGTAAATGCCTTTCACAAAGCCACTGAACAAGGCGCTGCCGCTGGTTTTTATTTTGCTAAAATCATTTTTGTAAATAGCTGGTATTAATGACAATAAATTTTTAAAATCGGTAGAAGGGGCTTTGAATTTTATATCCATATCGTACCCTTTTTCTGAAAGGTTCTTAATGGATCCTTCCCCGCTAATTTTAAGGTCATTCACTGTTATCTTATCTGTTGTAAAACGATAGATATTGTTTTTGTTATCTACCTGTATGTCTGCATCCGCTACAGCTTTGGCATTGGATAGAAACGCAACCCCTCCATATGTAACAGTTACCAAATCCGCACTGGTACTGGTTTTTAAGGTAAACAGCTCGGAAGTAAAATCACCACTGCCATTGTGATTAAGATTAAAAATTTCTGTGCCAATTCCTGCTGTTTCATCCTTATAACTGATATAGGCATTTTGCAACCCATATTGTTGCAGAGCCATTTTAAAAGGCTTCTCCCCTGCTGCTGCAGATGCGGCAGTATCGGGCTTCATGATGTTCCAGTTTACAAGGCTGTCTTTATTTACAATGGCATGTATGCGGGGCGACTCAACAGACACGGAATAAATGGTCATGTCTTTGCCCTTTATTACACTCATGATGTTAAGCGCAGCGTCTATTCGTTTAGCGCTAACCAATGTATCGGCGGCAAAAACACCCGTACCAATTACCTGCAGATCGTCCAGGCCAACCGCCACTTTTGGAAAATGTCGAAAAAACGAAATGTCTACATCTTTAAAGTCAACCTTTGCATTGATTTTTTTATTGATTTCCTTTTTTACAAGACTTACAATCTGGCCCTTAAACAGGTAAGGTGATGCAAACGCTGCCACGATTAAAACGAGCAGGCTTATCAATACTATTTTTATTATTTTTTTTAACATCCGTTTTATTTTAGGGATTGAGTAAAACAGGCAAACATGTTACATGCCAATAATGTCAGCGTGTTTTATAAGGCAAATTTAATGCAATGTTTGTAGTTAGAAGAAAAGACGGCAAACCGTTTAATGATGTTGTTTTTTTGAAGAAGAAATCATTGTATTGTTAAGCATTTTGAGTTAAAAATGCAAACAATATTGTAATGAGTAAAGATGGATGGTCTGGCAGAAGGCGGGTTACAATATCATTACCATAAGCTTGAGATAATGTAAAAAGCTGCCTTTTTACAAGCAGCTTTCTTTATGGGGTTGGGTTAGTAAAAAGTCGTTATTTATTTATGCGCAGAGTTTGTCGTTGATCAAAATTTAATTACTTTGTTTTGTAGAACGGTGATATACAAAAAATATTGTCTGCCAGTATGGGCAGATACATTTTTTTAATGAATCTATGCCTTGCTAATTTATGAATCAGCAAAAATTACCGGCTGCCAGGGAAAGCAAAATATTGTAACCAATGAGTCGATGCAAACAAAACCTGCATATGTAACTGACCTCCCAAAGACATTCGGCGGTAAAATCAAATAACCAATCTCAATAGATTTATTGATCATGATCATTTTATTATTGAAGAAGGAGTATCATTTTTATGCGACTTCCATAGCCTGATACCGAAGTTTATTTTTTATTGAATTGGTTAAAGAATGGAAGATAGCTTTATAGCAATAAGCCTTGCATATTTAATTACAAGAGCGACTGTATATAGAAGATAAAAGAACGCCAGTTACGATATCATTAAAAATAGTAAAATACAATAAAAATTATGGCAACTGAATCATTCAAAATAGATGGAGAAACCCTGTTAAAAAAGGTGAAGGAACTTTTTGAAGAAGGGAACGTCCGAAAAATAAGCATTCACGATAAGGATGGTAAAGAGATCATGAATTTTCCTTTAACCATTGGCGTGGTAGGAGCCGTACTGGCACCTGTGCTGGCTGCCGTGGGGGCTCTGGCCGCTCTTGTTGGTGAATGCACTATCACGGTTGAAAGAGATGAAGAAAAACCTGTTTGAAAAGTAAGTGATCAGTGGGAGTAGGTGAATGTGGCAGTTATGCTAGATTATTTAATTGCAGTGTTGTAAGTACGTTGGCAATGTTGATTGCCATTCGCAACTCACGAAATTACTTTTGAATTGAGGTTGCTTATAATGCCGGCTTTTCTAACTGCATTCAATAAATCTTCTTCTGTAAAAGGCTTTTTTAGATAGCCATCTTTGCCTGTTACCAATTGATCCTGAATTTCAGGAGAAAGAGAACCTGCGCTAAAAAATACAAGCGGAATATTTGCCGTAATATTTTCTTCTTTCACCAATTTAAGAAACTGGCGACCGTCTGTATCGGGCATCATCATATCGCACAAAATAATATCCGGAACGCTGGTTTTTGCCAGTTCAAACCCAGACTGGCCGTTTTCTGCAGTTAATACGATGAATCTATTTAACTCTAACAGTTCAGCAGTGTTTTCTCTGATGGCCGCATTATCTTCAATAATAAGTACTCTCTTCATGGATGAGCAAAGTTAGTTTCGATAACCAATTTTTGATATGACGATCATCACGCTAAAATATGACTTGAATACTCTCTTGAAATTTTTGTGGATTGGTTTTCATTATTTAGCCATCAGTGTTTAAACAGTAATGACTGTTAAATTCAGGCACTACAAGAGGGTTGCCTATTTTTTGGAAATTCAATTGTGAAGGTGGAACCTTCATTTTCAACACTTGTAAAGTGTACGCTGCCGCCTAGCATTTCTACATATTTTTTTACAATATTTAGCCCCAGGCCTGTGCCCTGAATATGGGTTGCATTATTAGCCCTGAAGAAAATACTGAATAGTTCCTTCTGCGCTTCCTGGGGTATTCCTATTCCATTATCCTTTACAGAAACAAAAACGTTGTTTCCGTTTAGTCCAGTCAATACCTGTATGTCTTTACCGTCTGCAGAATATTTAATTGCATTGGAAAGCAGGTTCATCATAATATTCCTAAATATTTTTTTATCCTGGAACACTTCTATCGGTTCCCGGTAGATAAACTGAATTTCATTATTTCTTTTTTTTATCATGCCTTCCATGCTGTCGATGATTTCTTCAATAAATTGAATAAGATCAAAACCTGTACTGACCGTTTCTATCTTTCCCTGTTCCAGTTTTTCCACGGATAAAAAATCATCCAGGATATTTGTGAGGTTATGCACGGCCCCTTTTATCCTGTCAATATGCTTGTTTCTTTTATCTTCAAATTCAGGTCCAAGGTAGTGATTCACCAAAGATACACTCGTAAGGATAGCGCTTAAAGGAGTGCGAAATTCGTGTGAGGCGAGTGATACAAACCGGGTTTTGATGTCGTTTAATTCCCGTGCCGCAGCCAAAGCTTCCCGCAGTTCCAGTGTCCTTGCTGCAATTATTCGCTCCTGTTCTTCATTTACCCTTATTAATTCTTCTTCAAACAACTTGCGTTGGGTAATATCGCTGCGTATGGCCAGGTATTGATAAGGTTTGCCCTGTTCATTTATAAAAGGAACAATAGTGGTATCCACCCAATAAAAACTACCATCCTTTGCTTTGTTCTTCAGTTCACCTTTCCATATTTTGCCGTTGGCGATGGTTGTCCATAGTTCCCTTATAAATTCCTTGGCATGACAACCGGAGTTAATGAGGCGATGGTCCTGCCCTATCAGTTCTTCTTCGGTGTATTTTGAAATGCGGCAAAAATTTTCGTTTACATGCCTGATAATACCTTTTTGATCTGTAATAGCAACGATCGCTGATTCATCCAGCGCATGTTTATAATCTGCGGTTTCTATCTGGCTTTGCTGCAACAGGTTAGTCAGCTCACTGTTTAACCGGTTTATCTCTTGCGCTGCATTTTTTCTTGCGGTCTCGTCTTTGGTTACTTTGCCAAATCCTACCAGTTCACCTTTATCATTTTTTAACACGGTAAATACAACACTGGCCCAAAACAGTGTGCCATCCTTTCTCAGCCGCCAGCCTTCAGTCTCAAACCGCCCGTATGCCTTCGCAAGCAGCAAATTAGATTCAGGTTCGCTATTTGCTATTTCTTCGGGCGTATAAAAAATGGAAATGTGCTCCCCTAAAATCTCGTTTGTTGTATACCCCTTAATTTGTTCTGCGCCTTTGTTCCAACTCGTTATATAGCCATTGACGTCAATTATAAAAATGGCGTACTCCTTAACTGACTCAACTAACAGGCTGTAACTTTCCTCGTCAATTTTGGGAATGTTTGTAAACATAATGTAAGATTAGGTAGCGTCTGGTGCCGGGCATTTTAAGGATTGAAGCCAACACTGAAACACCTGCGCTATCATATCAAAGTTAATGCTTACCAGCGCTAAAAAACTGAAAAATCTTCAATACTTCATTCTTAATTATTTTAAAAAGAATATTTGCAATTTGTACACGGAGACTTTTCTTTACAAAGAACATTTCTTCAGCAAAGGAAATGGTGTTTGAAGCTGCTTTAAATGCCAATGTTTTACAAATGGTGGACGCCCTAGGCCCCCCTACGATTAGCGTGCCCGGGCTCGACTTATACCGGAAGATTGTTTCATTACCAGCTGAATTGCGACAATATAAATTATAATATTTTCAATTGGGCAGTCGTTGCTGAACTCAAACAGATCAATTTGGATAAATTTCTCTGCCGGTAAAAATGGAGCCATCATCCGTCCCGGGTTTGAAGGCTTTGATGTCACCGGGAAAATTTTTAACATAGTTATATTCGCTGAAAATAATGGGTGGAACTTTTAATCAGTTAGCTGATTATCTCCGGGAATTAATTCTTTAATAGAAAGACCAGAGTTGAAACACCGCAACAGGATGTGGCGTGACCAACCTATACATCCCGATCAACACTTATCTTTGCTCTAAATAAAAAGCTATGCAAATTGAAAAAGCAATACTAGCCGGGGGATGTTTTTGGGGTGTAGAAGAACTCGTTCGCAACCTCCCCGGTGTAAGTTCAACCGTTGTGGGATATACAGGTGGCGATGTGCCTAATGCAACCTATCGTAATCATGGCACGCATGCCGAAGCCATCGAAATCAAATTTGATCCTTCTATTTTATCATACCGTGCATTGCTGGAATTTTTCTTCCAGATTCATGATCCTACAACGCTAAACCGGCAGGGAAATGACAGGGGATTATCTTACCGTTCCGCTATTTTTTACCTGGATGAAAAACAAGAGGAAATTGCATCAACGCTGATTAAAGAAATGGAGATGTCAGGTAAGTGGCCGGGAAAAATTGTCACGGCTGTTGTACCGGCAACAGATTTCTGGAATGCCGAAGAAGAACACCAGGATTACCTGCAGAAAAACCCTTACGGTTATACCTGTCATTTTACAAGGCCTGATTGGAAATTGTGATAGCCTGCCTCACATTGGTGATTCGCTACCCCTGCCCATGAAGGCTGTATGCTTATTTGCCGGAAATTTAATGGTATGCTTATTGGCTGTTTCAGACAAAATCAATAAGAAATAATACACATTTTGGCAAAAGACAAAAATACAAACGGTGGAACTGATAGGGTCACAAACAAGTGCAACATACACTTGTTTTAAAAAGGCTTGAAAAGCTGGCATTATTAATTAAGAAAAATACAGGCAACGCTTTAAAATTTCCGGCGAGTAAACCACTCACAGTCGATGGTCCGGAAGGAGAAACTCCCGTGCCGGTTTCCATAGCGGCCATAAGCCTGGAAGGTTTGATAAATGCCGGAGATGTGGTTGAAAAATTAACCAAAGGCCCGGCTCATGAGGTTTTATATACGGCCATCTTACTACAGTGCATTGAAGCAATGATTGTAGCGCAGGAAATAAAATAATCTACAAA
>JBBQWL010000050.1:0-51638 GCA_038210625.1 Chitinophagales bacterium
TATTCCAACCGGGAGAGTAGGTAGCTGCCATATTTATTAAATCAAGCCTTCGTTTTATTACGAAGGCTTTTTTTATGCCCCCAACTTTTTATGCCAACAAAGTCCCGGCCTCATCCCTGCATACCTCATCCCTTCTTCTTATTCTTATGAAACACGCTTCAATTACTTTCCTGCAGAGGACATCATTTATGCTGGTTAACATAATTTATGTTACCCAATTATAGCATTCTCCTGATCGGGTTATCTACAATTATAATTTTAGGTACATCATGTTACCTATTGCCCGGCTTTTTTCAATAAAAGTACATACAGATTTTGCTTTGCTTTAAGTGTATTTTATATTTCAGCTAGTTTATTATAATTTCAACAGCTGCTTTTTAATAAGTATTAAAGTTTTGTATTGTGCAACACACCCGTAATAAAAATGTTTCTTTTCGATTGCTTGAACAAAAGGATCAGCAGGCATTATATAAATACCTTAGCCAGCTTTCTCCAGGGAGCAAGTCAAGGTTTGGGCCACACCCCTTTGATTGTAAAACAACAATTGAAATCTGTGATGATCTTTACGGTAATACCATTTATTTTATTGCAGAGGATGCTCACAATAATATCATTGCATACATGCTGGTAAGAAAAGGAATCCTTGATGCTGATAAAAACCGCTATCACCAATACAATATTTATTTTGATGAAAAACAAACAGCCACCTATGCTCCATCGGTTGCAGATGATTGGCAAAATTCAGGACTGGGTACTGCAATGTTTCAGCATATCCTGATAGAGCTTAACAACAATGGATACAAAAATCTGGTACTTTGGGGCGGCGTGCAGACGCTCAATCAAAGGGCTGTTCATTTTTATAGTAAGCATCATTTCAAAAAAGCCGGTTCATTCTGGTACCAGGGAAAAGACAATTTGGATATGTTCCTGGAATTATAAAACCTTAGTGACGTGAACATTTGAAAAATCATACTTCATCCCTGCATTAAAAATAGGCTCAATCATTATTGAAAAATATTTTTTAAAAGTGGATGCTTTATCTTTATCAAAACTTGCTGCAACGCAAAGAGAATGGAAATTTTTTCTTTTAATATTATTTGAAACAGAAGGGAAGTCCAGCCAGCGCTTCACTCTCAGCTCAGGACCATCTTACCGGATATCTAAATACATAAAAAATGATTAAAGACTCAAGTACAGAAGAAATAGAACAGGCAATGAATGCTGCATGGACAGCATTTCATCAGTATCGCAAAATGCCGTTAAAAAGCAGGGCTGATTTTATGAGAGCTATCGCTATTGAATTGGATAGCTGTGGTGATGAACTAATTGAAACAGCCATGCGTGAAACCAATTTACCCGAAGCAAGATTGCGTGGTGAAAGGGGAAGAACAATTTTTCAATTAAATAGCTATGCCACAGCCTGCGAAAAAGGCGATTGGTTGGGAGCAAGCATAGATACTGCCATTCCTGATAAGGTTCCACCAAAGCCAGATATTAGAAAAATGCTGGTGCCGCTTGGCCCGGTGGTTGTATTTGGTGCAAGTAATTTTCCATTTGCTTACTCAACAGCTGGTGGCGATACTGCAAGTGCTTTTGCAGCTGGTTGCCCGGTAATTGTAAAAGGCCATCCGGCACATATACAAACGTCTGAAATGGTTGCAAATGCTATTTTACTGGCAGCTGATAAATGCAAAATGCCCAAAGGAATTTTTGCGCATATTCATGGCGTTGGTTTCGAAACTGGCAAAGCCTTGGTAACACATCCGCATACAAAAGCGGTAGGCTTTACAGGCTCTTATGGTGGAGGTAAACAATTGTTCGACTGGGGGAATCAACGTAAAGAACCCATTCCTGTTTTTGCGGAAATGGGCAGTGTAAACCCAGTGTTTTTATTGCCTGAAAAATTACAAACCGCGGCAACCGAAATCGCCCAGCAATACGCAGGTTCCATAACGCTTGGTGTTGGTCAATTTTGTACCAATCCGGGGTTAATTATTGGTATTGAAGGCGAAGCCCTGCAATTATTCACACAAGAGTTAGGTGCTGGCATTCAAAAAGTTTTGCCAGCGCCTATGTTACATCCCGGCATTGCTGCAGCCTACACAAAAAACAAAGCAAATGCGTTACAACAGGAAGCTGTAAAACTCATAGCGGAATCTGCTACAGCAGTGAAAGAAAACGAAGGAGCACCGACGGTAGCATCTGCAACCGGGGAAACATTTTTAAACAATCCATTATTACACCAGGAGGTTTTTGGACCTTACTCCTTGGTAATACGTTGCAGGGATTTGGAGGAAATGATAGCAGTGGCGCAACACCTGGAAGGGCAGCTTACATGTACTTTAATGGCAACCGATGCTGACATTACAGCCAATGAAGTTTTAGTGGAAGCCGTAAAAAATATTTGTGGAAGATTTATTTTAAACAGTGTTCCAACAGGCGTAGAAGTATGTTTAAGCATGCATCATGGTGGCCCGTTCCCTTCTTGTACTGATTCAAGATTTACTTCCGTTGGGGCGGATGGGATCAAACGTTTTGCAAGACCGATTGCCTTTCAAAACTGGAACAACCAGCTGTTGCCCGATGAATTAAAAAATGAAAATCCTTTGAATATTTGGAGGACTGTAAATAATGAATTGACGAAATCAGCGCTTTGATTAAACTGATACAGACAGTTGGCTGGTTTGTTTACCGGATAAATAAACCAGCCAACCTGTAATGGCAGCCGAGAGAATAAAATAAAATATCAAAACATTACTGATCCACGGAAATAGTTTATTTGCTCCAAACCAATCCCCGAAGTAAATGACAACTCCAACTCCTGCTAGTGCGGTTATCAGTTCCCAAATAAAAGCGTACTTGTTTCCGTCCATTAGTTCAGAATAGGCGTATACATACAGGAAAACAAAAGCGCCATATAGGAACATCTGTGGACTGCCAATTTTTGCAATGTTGCCAAATAAATAACTCACCAATAACAGCAGCACGATTAACTGAATCCATATCCATACACTCAATATGTTGGAAGTATTTTTAGGGTGATACTTTTCAAAATTGTATACATTTTCAATTTTATAAACCGGGTGTAAAGTCGCTACATCAGCGGGCCTCCAGCCGGTGGGCATAAACCAGATGCGCAATTTATCTTTAAAACTTTTTGCATACCGGGCATCTTTAATAAGCAACCACAGGTGTTGAAAATTGATCTTGATAGGATTCCAGGTTTGTACCGGTCTTGTGATTCCATACACCGGTTTTACATCTGCCAATTCTTCCTGGAAGGTTCCAAATAACTTGTCCCAAAAAATAAATATTTGTGAGTAATTTTTATCAATGTATTCTTTATTAATGGCGTGATGTACCCGGTGATGCGACGGCGTAACTAAAATATTTTCTATAAATCCCATCCTGTTAATGTGCTGTGTATGATACCAAAACTGTGCAAATAAATGAATTGGCGCCACGGTAGCGATTACTATTGAAGGCACACCCAGCAGCGCTGCCGGTATCAATAAAAAGGCAAACAATCTTACAAAAGTTGAAATGCTTTGACGCAATGCACAAGCCAGGTTAAACTCCTCGCTGCTGTGATGAACGATATGGCTGTTCCAGAAAAAATTTATTTTATGATCGATTCGATGAACCCAGTAACCTGCAAAATCCAATACAATAAAAGCAACCAATATAGTGATCCAGGTTGATTGAAAATGATAAAGGGCAATCCTGTTTACCAGCCACTCGTAACTTAAAACGGCAATGCTTAAACCCAGTACATCTTTGGTAACATTGGTTACGCCAGAACTTAAACTGGCAATCATATCCATATTCGGTACAGTGTCTTTTCCTTTAGAATAACCGTACCATTTTTCCAGCAAAACCAGCAGCAAGAAAACTGGCATCGCAAAAAGCAGAATTTTTCCATACTGTTCCATAACATAAATCTACAAAACTTAACAAGTTTGTCAAATTTTAAAACTTTCGCAAAGTTTGATTAATTTGAACCATCGTTTCCGCAAAAATGGTATCTGTACTTATGCAGAAAGGTGGAATATTTTACGGACCAAACGGTAATGAAAAATTGTGCTTACAAAAACAAAAATGGCTACATGAAAAAGAATGTTTTATTAACAGCGATTATTTTTCAATCTGTTATGTCCCTTGCTCAAACCGCGTTCGAAAAAATTGAGTTTGTCAATTTCTCCAAAGTAAATATTACGGATGATTTCTGGAAACCAAAAATTGACATGGTTGCCACCGTTACGATTCCGGTATGCATTGATCAAACGGAAGTGAAAACTCCCCGAATTAGAAACTTCGAAAAAGTTGCCCGTAAAAAAGGTGAGAAACATGAAGGTATTTTTTATGATGATAGCGATGTTTACAAGGCACTGGAAGCGATGGCCTATTCATTAAAAACGCATCCTAATGCTACTGTAGAAGCAAAGGCGGATGAATGGATTGACAAGATTGCAGCAGCACAACAGCCAGACGGTTACCTCAATACTTTTTACACGTTAAACGAGCCGCAAAATAGGTATACAGATATGAGCATGCATGAGGATTACAATGCAGGCCACATGATAGAAGCTGCCGTTGCGTATTACAATGTAACAGGCAAAAGAAAATTTTTAGATGTGGTTATTAAATGGGCTGATCATTTTGATGGCTTGTTTGGCCCCTCAAAAAAGCATTGGGTAACGGGCCACGAAGAACTTGAACTGGCGTTGGTGAAATTGTATAAAGTAACCAAGGATGAAAAATACTTAAAGTTGTCTAACTGGTTGCTGGAAGAACGGGGACATGGTTATGCAAAAGGTTATACCTGGACAGACTGGAAAGACACTGGCTACGCACAGGATTTAAAACCATTGAAGGACCAGACAGAAATTACCGGGCATGCTGTTAGGGCGATGTATTTATATTCCGGCGCAGCAGATGTGGCGGCGCTTACCGGCAACAACGATTACCTGAAGGCAATGAAAAATGTTTGGGAAGATGTGGTTTTCAGAAACATGTACATCACGGGTGGTATTGGCAGCAGCGGCGGTAACGAAGGGTTCAGTAACGATTACGACTTGCCGAATGAAAATGCTTATTGTGAAACCTGTGCAAGCGTGGGCATGGTTTTTTGGAACCAGCGGATGAACGCATTGACCGGTGAAAGCATGTACATGGATGTGTTGGAAAAAAGTTTATACAATGGTGCTTTAGATGGTTTGTCTTTGGAAGGCGATCACTTTTTTTATGGCAATCCTTTAGCATCTTATGGAAAAAATAGTCGCAGGGAATGGTTTGGTACAGCATGTTGCCCGGCTAACATTGCAAGGCTGGTGGCATCATTGGGCAATTATATTTATGCGCAGAATAACAGCAATATATGGATCAACTTATTTGTAGGCAGTAACACAACCATCGCATTGCCAAAAGGAAATGTGGATGTGAAAATGGAAACGGGTTATCCCTGGAATGGCAACGTAAAATTGCAATTGAACTCGCAAAAAAAAATAAAGTATGCGTTGCATATTCGTATCCCGGGATGGGCGAGGGGCATACCTGCGCCCGGTGGTTTATACCATTTCGCAGACAGCACTGCATCTAAATTAGGGATCAAAATAAATGGTGTAGCCACTGCATACACGGAAGAAAAAGGCTATGCTGTTATCGACAGGGAATGGAAAAAAAATGATGTAGTAGAAGTAGAAATTCCCATGGAGATTAAGAAAATCATTTCGAGAGATGAGTTGAAACAAAATAATGACCGGGTTGCTTTACAACGTGGCCCGCTGGTATATTGTTTTGAAGGAGCAGATAACAATGGTAAGGCATGGAATATCATTGTGCCCGATAAAGCTTCCTTCGCTGCTGAAGATTACACTGTAAAAAATGAAAAGGTTATTGCCCTTGACGCCATGTTGCCGGTCGTTAATATCAACGCGGAAGGTACTTCCTTAAACACGACCGAACAAAAAGTAACTGCTATACCTTATTATACATGGTGCAACAGGGGTAGCAACCAAATGCAGGTTTGGCTGCCAACCAAAATGAAAGATGTGAAAATTAACAATCAATAAGGGGTATTATTTTCGATAAATAAAGTTGCCTTTTATTGTTAGGTTAGATAGCTGTTGTTCTGCTGCTGCTTACACACTACAAAGCCGGATTAAAATGGTATTAGATGCCAATTTGGATGATATTGCGGCGCTAATTTTTAGTATTCATATGTGAAGGGATAATCAATTTTTTGTTCAATAATTAATTACTTTATGAAAGACATCACCATTATCGGCGGCGGTATTATTGGGTTGTGTAGCGCTTATTATTTGCAAAAAGAAGGTTATAAAGTAAATATTATTGAGCGGGGCGATCTTTCTGACGGCTGTTCCTTTGGAAACATGGGCTACATTTCTCCCAGTCACTTTGTACCGCTGGCAAGTCCTGGCATTATTTCGCAGGGGCTTAAATGGATGCTTAGTTCTACTTCTCCTTTTTACATCAAACCCAGGCTGAATCTTGACCTCATGAAATGGGGATACTATTTCTGGAAAAGCAGTACCGCAGAAATGGTGCAGCAAAACGGCCCTCATTTAATTGATATTTTGCAAATGAGCCGGCGGCTGATGTTTGATTTAAAAAATGATATTGGCGATACGTTTGAGATGGAAGGCAAAGGTTGCCTGATGATGTGCAGGCAGCAAAAAACATTGGACCATGAATTTCACCTGGCGGATAAAGCTGAAAAATATGGATTAAGAGTAGATCGGTTAAGCCGGCAAGCTGTGCAACAATTAGAACCGGATGTAGAACTGGATGTTGCAGGAGCCGTACTGTTTAAAGATGACTGTCATTTGAATCCCGGCAAGTTGATGACCGCTTTAAAAAACTATCTTGAAAAATCAGGTGTAGAGTTTCATCTTAATACGACTGTTACAGGTTTTGAAAAAAACAACAATGCTATTAGTACTGTCGTTACAGATAAAGGTTCTTTTCATTGTAGTGAGCTTGTGCTGGCAACCGGCAGTTGGCTACCGGTGGTAGCAAAAATGATGGGTATACATTTATTATTACAACCGGGGAAAGGGTATAGTTATACTTACCAGCAGGTAGAAAATAATGTACAATATCCCGCCATACTGGTGGATGGAAGATGTGCAATTACGCCGTGGGGGCAACAATTAAGAATTGGTGGCACCATGGAAATAAGCGGCATCAATAATACAATTTTGGTGAAAAGGATGCAGGGAGTATATGACTCCGCAAAAAGATTTTATCCTGGTTTAAAAATTGATTTCCCCGCAACAGATAAAATATGGAATGGCTTAAGACCTGTAACACCAGATGGTATGCCTTATATTGATAGAACTGTGCAATACAACAATGTAATTATCGCCGGAGGTCATGCAATGTTGGGTATATCGGAAGGTACTGGAACAGGTAAGTTGGTAACAGATTTGATTCAGCATAAAACGAGCGATATTGATATGAGTGCGTTTAGACTGGATCGCTTTTAACGTTTTCAATAAAGAAGGACGGCCAATGATTTCCCATTGGCCGTCCTTCTTTAATGTTTAATTCGCGACAATTATTTATTCTTTTTTTGGCGCTATTACCGGAACGGCTTTTTCCCTTATGAGTTTGTTCAATTCAACCACATCCACGTCCATCAGTTGTTTTAGTTTTTTTAATTGAATATCTGCCATGGCACTTAAATCGGTGTACGCCAGTTTAACCTGCGCAGTTGGTGCATTGTAGCCGCTGTTGGCATAGTCAAACAGGCCGCCAATTTTATCATTCAACCGGATTGGATAATTCAGTACATCCTGGCCGCTTTTGGATTTTGTTTGATACAGTGCTTCTTCAATTGCCGTTAATTGCTTGTTGATGGTGTCGCCTTTTTCTTTTATTTCTTTTGGTAAATCTTTTCCCTGGCGTTCTGCAAAACCATTAATTTGAGTACGCATGTCGCGGATATTTTTAATCGCTTTTTGTATCTCACTAAATTTATCGCGGATAGTAATTAATGTGTTGAACTGGTCTTCATATTCCTGCTGCGTTACTTTATAGGTTGGGTTTGCCAGGATAGTAAAAGGTATTTCAGCAGAGTCTTTATTCACTTTTACTTTTGCAAAGTACTGTCCTGGTGCACCTTTTGGGCCACCAACCGAACCATTCCATAAAATCATTCCATCTATCTTTTCGGCTTCGGGGTAGCTCATATTCCAAACAAACTGGTTCATGCCTTTGCTGATTTCTATCTGGTCTTTTTTCTCTTTGGAGTCTGTTGCAAATGTTTTAATCTCTTTTTTATTTTTATCCAGTATCGTGATACTTCCTTTCACGCTGTCAATAATATCTTTCACATAAAAATTAATTACCGAACCATTGGCGGGATTGGTACCCGAATTTTTAGCATTGGCATTTACAGATCCATCACGACGGTAAGCATCATTCACAGGCAGTACGTAAAAATTTTTATTCACCGTTGCTGCATCATATTGCTGTACCGGGGTAAGGTCATCAATACTCCAAAAGGCACGACCTTGTGTAGCTACTATTAAATCATTGTTTTTTATGGTAAGATCAGTGATGGGAACGATGGGTAAGTTAAGTTGAAATGGTCGCCAATTAGCGCCATCATTGTAACTGATATACATGCCATACTCTGTGCCGGCATACAATAAGCCTGCACGTTTTTTATCCGCACGAATGGTTCTGGCAAAATGCATTGCGGGTATGCCATTGGTAATTTCCTTCCATGTTTTACCATAATCGTCTGTCTTAAAAATATAGGGCTTAAAGTCATCCAGCTTGTATTTTGTACCAACAATATAGGCAGCTCCTTTTTTAAAAGGATCGGCATCTATGCAATTCCACATCATCCATTTGCCTGCCGATGGAGGCGTTACATCTGCCCAGTTTTTGCCACCATCTTTACTCACATTTACACGGCCATCATCACTGCCTGTCCACAGTAAATCTTTTTCATATGGGCTTTCTATCGCGGTAAAAATGGTGCAATAATATTCTACGGATGTGTTGTCTTGCGTAATGGGGCCGCCACTGCTACGTTGTTTGGTAGTATCATTGGTTGTAAGATCCGGGCTGATCATTTCCCAGGTTTGCCCTTCGTTTTCTGTTACAAATAAATTTTGCGCACACACATACAACCGTTTAGGATTATGAGGCGAAAAGAAAATAGGGAAGTTCCATTGAAAGCGATATTTCATAGTGATTACGCCTGCACCCATCGGGTTATCGGGGTAAACACTGATGGCTCTGTTTTCGCCGGTTTTATGATCGTAGCGGCTCAGGTAGCCGTCATAATTTCCGCCGTACACAACATCAGGATTAAGCGGATCGGCCACAACGTATCCACTTTCCGCACCTGCAGTTGGGCTCCAGTCAGCGGTTGATATCTGGTCGCCATCACTGGCACTTAATATTCTTACAGTGCTGTTATCCTGTTGTGCGCCCAATATGCGGTAGGGAAAATGATTGTCTGTTGAAACGCGGTAAATCTGTGCCGTTGGTTGATTTTCGTAAGTGCTCCAGTTTGCCCCCGCGTCAAAACTTATTTGTGCTCCACCATCGTCTGCCACGATCATCCTGTTGGCATCTTCGGGATCAATCCAAAGATCATGATGATCACCATGTGGCGTGTTGATGGATTGTTTAAATGTTTTGCCTCCATCTGTACTGCGGTACATCCCTACGTTCAATGCATAAATAATATTCTCATTTTTTGTATCCGCAAATATTTTACTAAAGTACCAGGCACGTTGGCAGATATTGGCGTCATCGGTTTGTTTTTCCCAGGTATCTCCGCCATCATCACTGCGGTACAATCCCCGGCTCTTGCATTCAATCAGCGCATATATTCTTTCGGGGTTTACAGCACTTACCGTAATACCGATGTTGCCGATAATTTCTTTTTTTGGCATTCCTTTTTTATTCATCAGGTTTGCCCAGGTTTCACCGCCGTCAGTACTCTTCCACAATCCACTTCCCGGGCCACCACTTTCCAGGCTATACGGCGTTCGGCGAATGTTCCAGGTACTTGCATACAAAACATTAGGATTACCAGGTTCCATCACCAGTTCGGCCGCACCGGCGTTTACATTTGCAAATAAAACTTTGCGCCAGGTTTTACCTCCATCCATTGTTTTGTACACGCCACGTTCTTCGCTTGGGCCAAACAAATGACCAATCACAGCAACCCAAACTATATCGGGATTTTTAGGATGAATAACAATGCGGCCGATGTGCCGGGTATTCTTTAAACCAATATTTTTCCAGCTGCGGCCACCATCTTCACTTTTCCATAATCCATTTGTGCCTTCGCTTACATTACCCCTCAAAGTATTCTCGCCTTCACCCACATATAAAACACTTTCATCACTTGGCGCTACAGCCACCGCTCCAATGCTACCACCAAATGTTTTATCACTGATATTTTTCCAGTTGCTGCCGCCATCAGTTGTTTTCCACACCCCACCGCCGACAGCACCAAAGAAAAAAGTATTTTTATTTTTATAGCTGCCTGCAACTGTTCCGCTACGGCCACCCCTGAAAGGACCTACCAGCCTGTATTTTACCTTGCCAAATAATACTGAGTCCGCAGGTATAGATGGTGTTTTTTCTTTTTGGGCCGATGCAAAAAATACAGACAGCATTGCTGTAAGTGAAAGCAGTAGTTTCATGTAAGAAATGATTTGTTTGAAATTGGAAATTACGACAAAGCGTTGAAACTTGCTATTTGTGTTGATGAACGGAAATTGTTTGCAGATACTCTTTGATAAAGACTTTTGAGATATAAAGGTCAAAGATGAAGAAGCAAATTTTAGGCAAATTAAATTATTATATTTTTCTTTTAACGCTTCAAACTATTTTTTAAAAAGTCCTCTTTCAACATTGTTATTTCGCCCTAAAAAATTATGCTGTAGGATTGATTATGATGAAAAATAATTAGAAAATATTTTTTCAAATACTTGCTTTTTAAAAAAAATACTTATACGTTTACTAATTAAATTTTTGTTATTTAATTTTTAGCATTTCTTTTTTGCCATTGCAGCTGATGAAATAATAAGAATCTTAGCCCTCTTAAAATATCAAATAAACTACAACAATTTTTGAAAAGCCTGACAGCAATCATTTTTAGCCAAGCCTGAAAATGCCTTCTGCTTAAATCCATTGTAAAATTTGTATTCTAACTATTTCACGTTATCAACGGCTGATTTTTTATTTTCTTCGATTGCTGATTTCCATTCTGTAAAAAACCAAACTCCTCTTAATTCTTTCTGATAGCTAATAGAGAAATTCTAAAAGCAGGTCGCTGCCGGCCTTGGTTTGACCGGTATAAACGAATCAATATTTGTGTACGCCTGTTTGAATTTATTTGAATTCAATCTATTTGTAAATTATGCGTATGCTACATTCTTACAACATGAGTTACTTAACCATTAAAAATAATTTTTTAATAAATTCTTTATTTGATAAATCGCCGCCCGCCTTACTGTTCAATAGCATTCCAACTCCTATCTACTCCATCGTTAATACCAGCTGAACTACACTAATTAAACCTTTAATCATTTTAAAAAATTAATTATGAAAAAGTTATTTTACAAATTCGGTTGTAAACCGAAAAATTTAGGTTTTTTCAAACTAGCCTACAAATTTTTAACTCCCGTTTTAATCAGTTTTTTATTTGTTTCGTCAAATATATTTGGGCAGATTGCTCCAATAAATCCACCCACGGGCGGATTTCACATTGATGGAAATCTTAGGGCTAACACTCCTACCCCCAATATAGGTGACTGGTTGACCGGACCCGGGGGCAGCGGCGGTTTTGTAATGAGCGATGCAGGAGTGCCTGTAAATGCTGCCACCACTCAATTTCTTGTAAAGGATTTATATAACAACGGATCAGATTTGATTTTTAAAGGGGGTAATAAGTTTGATGGCAACCCCAATACTGATTGGGGATGGACAGCCGCTAAACCAACCGGCAAGGATGACATTAATAATTCTATGTATCATCTTTTTAGCAATGGAACCGACAGATGGCTAATCCTTGGAAGTGACAGGTTAGCTACAACCGGTACCAGCTATATCGATTTTGAATTTCTGCAGAATACCCTTACCAGGAATGGGTCGGGAGGTTTTAACTCGGCAGGAACTCAGGGAGGAAGAACGGTGAATGATATTGTTATTTCGATGGAGTACACTGGTGGAGGATCAACTGCTAAAATCCACTTTTACCAATGGAAGGAGGTGACCGTCGGGGTTTATGATTGGGTAGAGTACAAATTTGTGGCCGATGGGGGAATCATACCTGACGCGTATGCATTTGGCATGACCAATGCGGCTTCTACCCCCGCACCTTATTTGGCGTTTGGGTTAACCTCTTATATACCCTATTCATTTGTGGAAGCAGCGATTAATTTAAACGGATTATTTGGGAGCATAAATCCATGCCTGGGGTTAAGAGTAAAAACAATCCTGATTAAAACAAAAGCCTCCGATGCCTTAACGGCAACCCTTAAAGACTTCGTGGAACCTATACAGGTGTCTTTAAATTTTAATGCACCGTCCATTGATGCCCAAGGACCATTTTGCTTAGACGCCTCACCGGTTACATTAACCGGATCACCTGCTGGTGGCACTTTCAGCGGTGACGGGGTAAGTGGTACAACATTCACCCCTGCCACTGCAGGTGTAGGAACACATACAATCACCTATACCTATACACAGAATGGATGTAACAAGACCGCAACTACGGATATTGTTGTGAATGCGAAGCCATCAGCACCAACAATTACACCGGCAGCAGCTACGTGTTCAGCAGCAGGAAGCAGTACGATAAGTAATTATAGTGCATCGAATACTTATGTATTTACGCCTTCAGGACCATCAGTTGGTACAGGAGGGTTAATTAGCGGCATGACCGTTGGAACCTCCTATACAGTAACTTCAAACGACGGAAGTTGTACTTCAGCAACATCTGCACCATTCAGTAATGCAGCGATGTTGGCAACACCGGCGACTCCAACAATTACACCTGTAGCAGCTACATGTTCAGCAGCAGGAAGCAGTACGATAAGCAATTATAGTGCATTGAATACTTATGTATTTAGTCCGTCAGGACCATCAGCTGGTACAGGAGGATTAATTAGCGGCATGACCGTTGGAACCTCCTATACAGTAACTTCAAATAACGGAAATTGTACTTCAGCGGCATCTGCCCCATTCAGTAATGCAGCGATGTTGGCAGCTCCGGCGACTCCAACAATTACACCGGCAGCAGCTACGTGTTCAGCAGCAGGGAGCAGTACAATAAGCAATTATAGTGCATTGAATACTTATGTATTTAGTCCGTCAGGACCATCAGTTGGTACAGGAGGTTTAATTGGCGGCATGACTGTTGGAACCTCTTATACGGTAACTTCAAACAACGGAAGTTGTACTTCAGCAGCATCTGCACCCTTCAGTAATGCAGCGATGTTGGCAACTCCGGCGGCTCCAACAATTACATCGGTACCAGCTACGTGTTCAGCAGCAGGAAGCAGTACAATAAGCAATTATAGTGCATCGAATACTTATGCATTTACGCCGTCAGGACCGTCAGTTGGTACAGGAGGTTTAATTAGCGGCATGACCGTTGGAACCTCTTATACAGTGACTTCAAACAACGTAAGTTGTACTTCAGCAGCATCTGCACCCTTCAGTAATGCAGCGAATTTGGCAAGTCCTATATTTAAAGTTTGTGTAACTCAGCCTACACTATGTTCAACAGGCAGCCTCACAATAAATGCGACCGGGGGAACTGGATTTTTGTATACCATCGACGGCACAGACCCAACTCCTAGTAATACAAACAATGTATTTAGTAATCTTGGCGTAGGCTCAGTAACAACCATTAAGGTTAAAAACTCTGCCGGTTGTAGCGCCACTCCTGTTAATTGTGCTGATATTGTACCCGATTGTTCGGCTCCGGCTGCCAGATTAGCAAACAATACCACTACTGTTAAAACTGCCGACATTACAGAAAAGCAAACTACTATAAAAGCTTATCCAAATCCATTTAGTGATAAGGTAAAATTTGTGGTAAATGCTACAGTTTCCGGCACAGGAAATTTAGAAGTGTACAACACCATGGGGCAGAAAATTAAAACTGTTTATGCAGGTTTAATTACTGCGGGAGCACATACTTTTGAATTGAGTTTGCCCGTAAAAAACACCAGTAACCTGGTATATATTTTACGAATCGGTGATAAAAAAATGTCAGGAACATTATTACAGATGAACAGGTAATTTTAGAAGGATTCCGATTAAAAAACCGTCTCAAAAGGGCGGTTTTTTTATTATTCGAAAACAATTAATTAATTGATTATTTTTTTCAGGTAAGAACCAAGTAAATATTTTTCTGCCAATCTTTTTACAAAAGAAAACTACTTACACATTGTTGTTCTTATGCGATTATTTTCAAAACCAACTATTTATCTTCTTCATTTCATTCTAAAGTCATACATTTCAATTATAATTTACAGCATGTATTTATTAAAACGTTTAAACCTGCTTAAGGGGCTTTTCTTTGCTTTTTTATTATTGGGTAGTTTGATGCTGATGGGCACCATTGGTTACATGATCATTGAAAAATATAATTTTATTGAGGCCGTGTATATGACCGTGATTACAGTCGCTTCTGTTGGCTTCAATGAAGTAAAGCCGTTAAGCAACTCCGGCCGCGTCTTTACTATCGTTTTGATCTTAATTAACCTTGGATTATTTACTTACTTTATCACCTGGTTATCGCGTTATTTTTTCGACCTGGAGTTTATAAAAAAATACAAAAAAATCAACATGGAAACTAAGATTGAGCATTTAAACAATCATGTTATTATTTGTGGTTTTGGCCGCAATGGAAAAGAAAGTGCGCAGATTTTATTTAACAACAAAATACCGTTTGTGGTGATAGAAGAAAAGCGAGACCCGGATTCCCAAATTGGTTTTGAAGTACTGCATCATTTAAAAGGAGATGCTACCAAAGACGAAGTGTTGCTGGAAGCCGGGATTAAAAAAGCGAGGGCGTTGATTTCAACTTTACCTGTGGATGCTGATAATTTATTTGTTGTTTTATCTTCAAAACAGCTAAACCCAAACATGACTATCATCAGCCGTGCATCGCAGGATTCATCGGTAAATAAATTAAAGATAGCAGGTGCCAACAATGTGATTATGCCAGATAAAATTGGCGGTGCTCACATGGCTACTCTCATCATGCTACCCGATGTGGCGGAACTATTATCGATGATGAGCACAAAAAACAATACACAATTTAGGGTAGCAGAATTGAAAGCAACCAAAACCATTTCACTGGATGAACTGGATCTGTGGAAAAAAACCAATTGTACTATCCTGGGGATAAAAGAGGGGAATAACTATACCATGAACCCGTCTGCGGCTTTTGAAATTCATCCGGCTTTAAGTGTTATCGTAATGGGCAGCGATGAACAGATTGAACATGCAAAGCAAATTGTTTAAGGCTCAATTGTACTTAAATAGGATATCTTGTTAGCAAATACCTAAAAAAGAAATCATCTACAAAATTTCAATGGCCAATGTCACAAAAAGCATAACTATTAGGGTGACAATATTATTTGCAATTATTATTGCAGGTCAATTCGCCATCATAAAAGGATCCTAATATATTTTATTGCATTTGCATGGAGGCCTGTGAGCTATGAGGTTAGTGATGAACACGTAATTGTTCATAGACTATTTACGAACGTTAAAATATCCAGGAGCTCAATCGACAGAGTTGAAATAATTCGCAATGACAAAATTCGCCCAGCTTTGCGCACTTTTGGTGTTGGCGGATTATTTGGATATTATGGAAAATTTGCCAGTTTTAAAATGGGAACCATGACGTGGTATGCAACACGGAGAAATAATACGGTACTAATATAACAAAGGAAAATAGGAAAATTATATTGACTCCGGACAGTCGGGAAGCATTTGTGAAGGAGCTTAGTCGAGATTTATGAAATACCGGATTATTAGGGATTATACCAGCAAATTTGGTCTCCTGAATTATTACCAGAAGAGCCACCTGGAATTTTATCGCCATAATATGTAAGACAATTTCGTATGCCAATATTCACTGAAAAAAATATTGCGGTCCTGTGTAATCTCCACGCAGGAAGTGGAAGAGCTGGCACATGTGGGGAAAGAATCGCTGCTGAACTCTCTGTAAAGAATATTATCCACACCATTTTTACAAATGCCTGGCCCAAACATTTCGGTGACTTCACCGATATTTTTATTGTAGGTGGCGATGGTACGCTGAATTATTTTATCAACCAATACCCAGGTATCTGCCTGCCGTTAGTGCTTTTTAAAGGTGGTACAGGTAATGATTTTCAGTGGTTGTTGTACGGTACTAAAACATTGGACGAACAACTGGAAGTCGCATTGTACGCCGATGCAAAACCAATTGACATTGGAATATGTAACGGTCGCTATTTTATAAATGGTGTAGGTATTGGCTTTGAAGGCGCAGTTGTAAAGGCTTTAACAGGCAGGCAAAAGTTGCCTGGTAAAACTTCTTTCCTATTTACGATTCTTAAAAAAATATTTGCCTACCGGTCTGCCACTTACACAATCCAATGCGGTGATAAAACAATTGCAGGCAGGAAACTACTGTTAGATATCAGTAATGGGCGCCGGGCCGGCGGCGGCTTTCATATTGCACCGAATGCAGCAGCCAATGATGGATTGCTCGATGTAATAATTGCAGATGCATTAACCGTTTTAATGCGGCTGCGCTACTTGCCGGTAATAGAAAAAGGCAAACACCTTAGCCTGCCTTTTATTCATCATTTTCATACTACCAATATTGTTGTTAAAAGTGATGAGCCCATGCCGTATCATATGGATGGCGAATATTTTGAGGCAGATAAAATAACTATAAAGATGATACCCGGCGCATTGTCTTTTCGCTATTGATATTTAATACATCGTATTTTATAATTCAAATTCCCACACAGTCCGGTAGCTACCGTACTTTTCTATGTAGGTTAAAAAAGAATTGTAAAATGCATCGCCGCCAATTGTAGCACTGTCGCCAATTACAAACAATTGTTCCTTGGCCCTTGTAATGGCAACATTCATTCTACGGTAGTCTTTTAAAAAGCCGATATCGCCATCATCATTGCTTCTTACTAAACTTAAAATAATAATTTCCTTTTCCTGGCCCTGGAAGCTGTCAATGGTACTGATGCGCATGGCCGCTGGCAGCAGTTCTTTGGCCGCTGCAACCTGGCCATTATAAGGAGATATAAAAGCGGTCCGTTCAGGAGGCAGCACTTCTGATTCTAGTAATTTTTGCGTAATTTTCAACTCGCCTTCGTTTTGTAAGCTCATACCATTATTGCCCTGTACCTCATTAAATCCCGATCCTGCAGTGTCTATAAAACTGATGTGTGTGCCTGTGTTTATAAGATGTGCGGCTGTATTTAATAAGCCATTGTAAAAATAGTGACTGCTAAAACCGGCAATAGATTCCTTCATCCGGTATTGAACATTCAGTAAATAAATATTACCTACGGTTGCAATACATTTTTCTAAAATAGATTGATTTAGACCCAGCCGGGCAGCCTCATTGCTTAAAATAGTGGGTGGTAACTGCAGGTGATCACCGGCCAGCACAAATTTTTCGGCCAGCGGAAATATACACCAGGCCAGGGGTTCAATGCATTGCCCTGCTTCGTCCATCACCAAGGTGTTGAAAGCAAGATGGTTTATTTTTGCATCGTATAACCCGATGGGTGTACCGGCAACCACCTCAGCTTCTGTATATAGTTTTTCTTCGTTATAAGCCTGTATCTTTTTAATTTCCGCCCTTATGTTTTTTACTTCTTTAAACAACAGGTTGCGTTGCTCACGCTCTGCCTTGCCGAAACTTCGTTTGTATTTCAGCGCCATTTTTCTAAACTGTTCTGCTCTTATTTTTAGCTCTTTAATCTCTTTTTGTTGTTTACTATTCGCCAGCCTGCCCTCGGGTGTATGTAAAAAAATTGTCTCATCCACCTTGCTTGTATTACCTACCCTTAGTACTTGTACGCCCTGTGCTATCAGGCCTTTGGCGATGTTATCCACCGCAGTATTGCTCGGTGCCGATACCAGTACTTTTTCGCCGGCTTTTATCAATTGTACTATGGCTTCAATTAAAGTGGTGGTTTTGCCAGTGCCTGGTGGCCCATGAACAATGGTAATGTTTTCATTTTGTACAATGGCTTTTACCGCATTTTGCTGACTTTCATTCAACCGGTGGTTACTAAAATGTAATGCTACATTTTTCAACGGCAAAGATGGAGGTGGGGCAACTGTTTCATCATGTACCTGGCGAAACAGTTGGTAAAGTTCTTTGTTAGCCTCCAGGTTGTTGAGCACCGTTTTCATGATGGTGGTGGTGCGCTGATCAGGTGCCAGTTTTATACCCACTCCATTGTCTTCTATCCAGTCCGGAAAGTCGGGTGCGAATAACCTGAATTCTCCCACCTTTCCATCGAGGCTCATTAACACCCCCTTTACCGGTTCTTCGCCAGTGTAAAAACATTCAATGGCCGCACCGTCTTTAAACTGGTTGGTTTCTGCCGGAAAATTAATCCGGAAACTTATTTCGGGATAATCGGCATAGCCGAAATTTTTTCGGGTAACGGTAATGGGATGCAGCGCCAAACCCTCTGCCTTCAACGATTTAAGGGTATGTTGCTGATCCAGGCTAAAACGTTTAACCTGTTCTTTTTCTTCTAAACTAATGCATTGTAATAATAAATTAATATGAGGGTCTTTTACTGGCATGGCGTGAAAATAATAAGGATGAAGAGAATAAAAAAATCATTCGGCACATCCTATGTGATAACCACTGATAAAAAACAATTTTCTATTTTAGCCGGATTAAGTACTTTGTAGATACTTAATATTCCAACACCAAACTTTCTGATATGAGATCTTTTTTATATTGTATTGCGCTGTTGCTAACAGCGGGAAATGCTATTGGCCAAAACAATCCTTTGTGGATGCGTTATCCTGCTATTTCTCCGGATGGAAAAACAATTGCCTTTGGATATAAAGGGGATATTTATAAAGTAGATGCTGCTGGCGGAACGGCCGTTCCACTGACCCTGCATGAAGCGCAGGATATGATGCCGGTATGGAGCCATGATGGAAAATACATTGCTTTTGCAAGTGACCGCTACGGCAATTTTGATGTGTTTGTGATGCCATCATCCGGAGGTATTCCTACACGGGTTACGTATAATAGTGCAGCCGATTTTCCCTTTGATTTTTCGCCTGATAACAAGCAGCTTATTTTTGGAAGCGCCAGGAATATACAAGCCGCCAATGTGCGTTTTTATAGTCCAAGATTATTTCAAAACCTTTACACCGTACCCATTACAGGGGGAAGGCCCGTATTGATATCCGGCGCCGGTATGGACAGGGCGCATTACAATAGCAAAGGCAACCAAATTGTTTTTGAAGATAGAAAGGGTTATGAAGATCCCTGGCGTAAACACCATACTTCTTCTGTTACGAGAGATATATGGACAATGGATATTAAAACCAACCAGTATAAAAAAATAAGTGATTTTGAAGGAGAGGACAGGGAACCCATTTTTGGTAGTGATGATCAATCTGTATACTACCTCAGCGAAAAAAATGGCAATCAAAATATATTTAAAAAGGAATTGGGTTCAGCAAGCGAAAAGCAGCTGTCGCAGTTTAAAACAAACCCTGTTCGCCATTTAAGTATCAGTAAAAACAATGCATTCTGCTTTACAAATGATGGAGAAATCTACACCCTTGCCAATGGCGGTACACCGCAAAAGGTAGCCATCCAGATTTACAATGATGGAAGAGAAAATGTAGAAAAAAATGTAATGGTAAATGGAAACGTAGGCGAATTTGCGCTATCCCCCAATGGAAAGGAAATTGCGTTTGTAACCCGGGGCGAAGTTTTTGTTACAAGTGTAGATGGTACGCAAACCAAGCGCATTACCAATACACCACAGCAGGAGCGCATGATACGATGGTCGCCTGATGGCAAAAATTTAATTTATGCAGCCGAAAGAAATGATAACTGGGATATTTATACAGCTACTGTTGCAAGAAAAGAAGAGCCTTATTTTTATGCAGCTACGGTTATAAAAGAAGAACCCCTGATTGCTACGGAGGCAGAAGAATTCTTACCCAAATATTCGCCCGATGGTAAAGAGGTAGCTTATCTTGAAAACAGGAATGTGCTTAAAGTATTTACGCTCTCAACAAAACAAAGCCGTACTATTATTCCTGCCGGGCATAACTACAGCTATTCAGATGGTGACATCGATTTTAACTGGAGCCCGGATGGAAAATACATTCTTGCCGATGACGAATATTTTGGTTTTGGCGGCGCACATATCGGTATTTTAAAAGCGGATGTTGCAGGAACTATTCTTCATCCAATCAATAGCGGGTTTGGAGAAGACAATCCGAAATGGGCGTTAAATGGCAAGCTCATCACCTGGCTTAACAATCGGGAAGGCCGCCGTTCGCTTGCGTTCCAAGGCAACAGGGAAGTGGATATTTACGGTGCTTTTTTAGATCAGCCCGCATATGATGAATTTAAACTGGCGAAAGATGATTACGCTTTGCTGCTTGAAAAAAATGGCGGTGATAAAAAAGATTCATCACAAAAAAAAGATTCAGCCTCCAAACTAAGTACAGCAAAACCAAAAAACTGGTCGCCGGATTTCGCGGGAGTTGTAAACCGTAAAGTTCGTTTAACGATTAATAGTGCTTCCATCAGCGATTATGTTGTAACTCCCGATGCCGCAAAAATATATTACCTGGCGGCATTTGAAAAAGGATATGATTTATGGGTAACCGAACCTCGTACACACGATACAAAAATATTGGCCAAACTCGGCGGCAGCCCCAGCGGCATCGAAATGAGCAAAGATGGTAAAAGTGTTTTCGTAACCAATAATGGCAGCCTGTTAAAAATTGATGACGCAGGAAAATCAACTCCCATCAGTATTTCGGCGGAAATGATATTAAATGCCGCTAAAGAAAGAGCCTATATTTTTGATCACTGCTGGCGACAGGTAAAAGCGAAATTTTATGATCCAAAAATTCATGGAATAGACTGGAAAATGTATAAGGATACTTACGCAAAGTTTTTGCCGCACATCACCAACAATTATGATTTCCAGGAACTGCTGAGTGAAATGCTGGGGGAATTAAATGCCTCTCATACCGGTGGAAGATATACACCTAAAATGGAAAACCCGGATGCCACTGCTGCCCTTGGATTGCTGTATGATGAAACGTACACAGGCAATGGATTAAAGGTTGCAGAAGTAATCACCGGCGGCCCCGCGGACAAAGCTACCAGTAAAATTAAGGCAGGGTTGGTTATTGAAATGATAGACGGACAGCCCATCAATGATGCAGAAGACTGGGCACAATTATTAAACCGCAAGACAGGAAAAAATACGTTGCTACAGGTGTACGATGCAAAAAATAACAGCCGTTTTGAAGAATCCGTAAAGCCAATATCTTTTGCTGACGAAGCTGTATTGATGTACAAACGCTGGACAAACATCATGTACAATATGGTGGATAAATTAAGCGGCGGAAAGGTTGGCTACGTGCACGTGCAGGGCATGAATGACGGCAGTTATAGAACTGTAGTAGATGAAGTGATGGGACGCAATAAAAACAAAAAGGCTTTAATTGTAGATACCAGGTTTAACGGTGGCGGATGGCTGCACAACGATTTAAATACCTTCTTAAGTGGGAAAACTTACCTGCGTTTTGCGCCGCAGGATAACATGGTTCCGGCAACAGAACCGATGGACAGATGGCAACAACCAAGCTGTGTATTAATGAGCGAAAGCAATTACAGCGATGCGTTTATTTTTCCTTACGTGTATAAAGATAACGGCATCGGAAAATTAATTGGTATGCCGGTGCCCGGAACGGGAACAGCGGTTTGGTGGGAAACTCAAATAGACCCCACCATAGTTTTTGGTATACCGATGATTGCTACTTATGGCAAAGAAAACAGACCCACAGAAAACCTGCAATTGGAACCTGATATCAAAGTGCCTTTGACGTACGAAGATTTTTTAAATGGTAAAGATGATCAGCTGGAAGCGGCTGTTAAGGAAATGCTTAAAACCATTGGCACAAAATAATGAAAGTTGCAGCTACGGAGAAAGTAATGTTCAGAACCACGGGGTTTTAAGGTTGATCCGTATTGGTTTTATTTTGTTGATTGGTGGTGGCCGTTAAGGTCGGCTGGCTGGTTATAAAACAATGGCCATCACCAAAAGAATTAAAATCTGTAGAAAGAAAATGTGAGGTGACGGATAATTCATCGGCCACTCTTTTTACAGATAAATAGTGAAACAGGGGTTTATAATCCAGTGACAAATCAGGTAATTTATTTGCTGAATTACTGAGCGGTTGGTGCAATCCTCCGCCGCCACCAATCACCAAAAAGTCTTTACCTTTTATTTTGAAATGCTCAAAGTCGTGAGCGTGACCGGTAATAAATAACCTTGCTTTTTTTGAGTTGATAAATGCCGGAACAAAGTTTTGCTGAACAGAAGAAGATGAACCAACAATAATGCTATTTGTATAGGGGGCATGATGACAAGTAACAATAATGGCTTTGATAGCTTCGCTTGTATCCAGCGTATTGAGTTGAGATTGGTACCAGTCATTTTGCTTTTGCTTATCGGTAGCTGACAGTTTACTAAAATTAGAATTTAATAAAATAACGGCTACGGAATCTGTAACAGAAACATAGCCAGTGCGTACATTTTCAGGAAATCTCTTATCAAAATTTCTTTCCCCTTTTTTCGCTCTGCCCATTACATCATGATTTCCCAGCAAGCCACACACCATTGTGTTTTCTTTGCGGCAGCTGGTTAAAAAGGCATCCACTCTTTTCCACTTACGGTTATTAAAGCCTAGCGACACCACATCGCCCAGCATATAAACACTTTGCGGTTTTGTTTTTACTATTTGTGAAAAAAGAAGGGAAGTGGCTTTTTTATTGTGGGTGGGTTTTAATATAATTTTTTCCACCAGCATGGGCTGCTGCGTGTCACTTATAAAATTCATTTCGGCACCCGCAGTATTCACACTATCGGCAACCTGGGCAAAACTCACAAAAGGAATTGCAATCAATATCAATAAAAAGATTCTTGATCGTATCATGTGCCATTTGAAATTTAGTATTTAAAAAACTTCCAAACCAATTGCACTTGCAGGCTTAACATATTGTCTCTTGTTTCGAATGCATTCATCCATTTGGCTTCTGCCGCAATGCCCAACCTGTTTGAAACCGGTTGGATGTAACACACTGCAATATTTGAGCCTAAACTGAAAAATTTAGAGTGCACATTTCCGTGATATTTGAGATCACTTGTCAAAAGATAAGAACCTATCCCTGCAAAAATACTGATTCTTTTTATAACTGGCATTGACCATACTACCAGCAGCGGAACCGCATGGAGACTGACTTTGCCGGTTTGCGAACTGTCCTTAACATTGTAGGAAAAAAAATTGGTATAACCCGTTTCAACCCCCAGCCTTAACCTGTACCCGGGATGCCACATCAGCCTGAAAGTGCCGGCAGCACTGGTTTTATTAACAGTGCCCAGTATATTTGGCGCCTGGGGATTTATATTGGCCACATAAGTTGCAAGGCCGCCTCCAAGGTATAGAACGAAGGAAGGATTTCGTTTTCCGGCGGTATCGTTTTTAACATTTAGTTGTGCAAACGACTTGTTAACTGTCAGGGCAGCAATTAAAAGTACCGTCAAAACTACAGCTTTACTCATGTGTATAATAATTAAAAGCTACGCAGGAAGGGAAATTAGATAACAGCCCGTCAAAGTGGCCATCGTTGATAAAACTGGTAATAAATTCGGGTACATCTACTGTCCATACAAATGCCCTTCTTCCCTGCGAATGTACCAGGTCTACTTTATCATTTTGCGTGCCCTCTGTAAAACGCGGCGCCCAAATAATGGAATTGGTTTTTACAACTTCATCAATACTCAGTTCACATAAAGATGGGGTGGATTCAAAACCTGGCAATGATAAAAATTCGTCGACCTGGGCCTGGCCAGGCAGCCCTATAACGATGTCCAGTTTACGGCCGGCATCTTTTGCTTTTTTTATAAACTCTTTTTGAAGCAACTGTACTGGTTTAACACTGCCGACATATTTAGTATCCAGCCATACAAAAGAAAGGGGTGTTTGATACACTACGGCCGTAAGCGCTTCCCGAAGCGTTGGTATTTTTTCACCGTGAATGAGTCTTACAAATGTTGATAGCTGATCGTAGGTGTAATTTTCTATTGGTCCAACCAAACCGCTTTTTTGTATTTCGCGAAGGTTTAAAGTATTGTCGTGGTACAAAATAGGTACACCATCTTTTGTATAACGGATATCTATTTCAATTCCGGTGCTGCCAAATTCCGGCGTCTTTAAAATCATTGCCACTGAATTTTCTGAAACCGGTAGCAGATCAGAAGTACGGCCGCCCGACCTGTGCGCTACGATTTGAAAAGGAGAAGGGCTTTTATTTAATTTCCTGTTGTAAGTAAAAGTAAGCGGCGAGGATGGATCCTGTTGGCCGTATCCAAAAAATCCGTCAATGACAATACTTCCTGCTGTGGCAACGGGATTTGGACCTAATAATATACCAGCTCCATTAGCGGCATTAACGGTTAAATGTACCAGCCCTGTTTCGGTGCTTACCATTTTACGCCAGTAACCATTTAATAAAATGTCGCCATTCAATTGTTTTCCTTCGCAGATAAAATAGGCGATGTCTTTACCAAAAAATCCGGAGATATGAAAAGTAGTATCAGTGTTGTTGATTGTATAACTCCACTTAATGGCTGCCAGTTCACCAAAAACATCCGACACGTTTGTTGTGGTATAAACGCCTTCCATAGCCGCCCGGGTTGCCGGTGGTAAGGCATGTGCTGCCGGGTTATTAAATAAATCCCAACCGCTATCATCCGGCATAACTACCTTATATTCTTTTTTACAGGAAAGTAACATGCATGTTAACAGCAATATGGAAAGTAGCTTCATCATAAAATAAATCCAACGGTTACCTGCGGATAAAAAACTTTACGGTTTGTTTTATAAAACAGCGCCCAGGTTTGCCAATAAAAGAGATTGTTGATGGCAGAAAATGCCAGCGTTAAATGTTTTTTATTGTAGAAAGGTTGCTCCAGTGCAAGGGTAAAAGTTTCCCCATTATAATAGTTTTTGCCTGAGGAATATTTAACTTCGCCATTGGCAGCCTGGTAATATAAATTGATTGCCACCTGTGCCTTGAAGGTAATCAGCAGGTCTTTTTTTGTTTTATAACCGATGGACATATTGGGATAATCAATCCACCCAAGGCCTTTACTGTTAAAGCCACTTAGCTTTAATCTGCCAAACCAAAAACCGATATCATTTCCTACAGTAAAATAGACATTTTCGTTAATAGGTGTTACGTAACGAATTCCGGTAGACAGATGATTTTGCAATACCTGGAAAAGTATGCGGTTGTCTGAAACAAAATGGTTGCTGATCTTCCGTAGCAAGTGATAGTCACCACAAGGAATTCTTAATCTTACCTCTTCGGTGATATCTTCCGGCGTGGTCATCATGGTAAAGCCAATAGAACTTCTCCAATGTTCTTTATACATTGGGTAAGGAAAAAAGATAGCGGCGTGTTTTGAGGCGAAAGTAGAATCCTGTGCTGAGGAATGTATAGACAATTGCATAACAACTATTAGCAAAACAGCCGTTTTGTAAACGCAGTATGGTATGGTGTGTCTTGGTTTAATAATGATTGTGGTAATGATAATATCCAAATGGTCACTGCAATATTACCGGGTAAATTTAATAATTGCAATCATAGACACATTGTATGCCACATTTATTTTACTGGTTTTTCCATTGAGTTTTTACGCACACGGCAATACGGCTATGATTTGTGCCGTTATAATTTTACTTACAGTATTTTTGCACCGGTTATTTATTTGCAGCAAGTGCAAATAGCAGGATGGTAACCATTTTATAAACGACATGAAAAGAACCATCAGGTACTACCGCATCATTTGGTTAAAGCACGATCTTCCTGCGGGATTGTCTGTCTTTCTTGTTGCATTGCCTTTGTGCCTTGGCATCGCACTGGCATCCGGTGCTCCTTTATATGCTGGTCTTTTATCCGGCATCATCGGCGGAATTGTGGTATCTATTATAAGCGGTTCGCAGCTGGCGGTTTCAGGCCCGGCTGCCGGTTTAACTACCATTGTCGCAGCGGCTATTATTTCACTGGGTGATTATAAAATTTTTCTGCTTGCCGTTATCGTAGCCGGCCTGTTTCAGCTGTTGCTGGGCGTATTAAAACTTGGCGCCATTGCCAATTATTTTCCTTCTTCCGTTATCAAAGGAATGTTGGCTGCCATTGGTATTATTCTAATCTCAAAACAAATTCCTTTAGCACTCGGTTACGATCAGCCTGACTTCTGGACAAGCGGTTTCCTGAATCTTTTTTCCTCCAAACATTTTTTAGGAAACCTCGGCGATTTTAATCACCATATTACAAGAGGGGCTATTTTAATAACCGTTGTTTCTTTAGCTGTATTGATTTTATTGGAGCAACCTTTTGCTAAGCACCTTAAAGTAATTCCGGCGCCGCTACTCGTTGTCATAATAGGTGTAGTTACCAATATTATTTTTACAAATGCAACTTCTGATTTTTCATTAAAACAAACCCAACTGGTAAACATTCCTTCCAACATTTTTTCCAGTATATCATTGCCCGCCTTTTCAAAATTATTTTCAACGGTAGAAATCTGGAAGGACGGCCTGATCATGGGTGTGCTTGCCACACTGGAAACATTGCTTTGTATAGAAGCCGTAGATAAGCTGGATAAGCGCAACCGCATAACGCCTGTTAACCGCGAGCTGGTGGCGCAGGGTATAGGCAACATCACCTGCGGTTTGTTGGGGGCCATACCCATGACAGCAGTTGTAGTAAGAGGTGCTGCCAATGTGGATGCAGGTGGCAGAACAAAATTATCGGCCTTTACACATGGTCTCTTTTTATTACTTGCCGTTTTACTGGTTCCGTTTTTACTAAATAAAATTCCCTATGCCTCACTGGCGGCCATTTTGCTGGTGACCGGTTTTAATTTAACCAAGCCTAAACTGTACCGCAACATGTTCAGCCTTGGCTGGAAACAGTTTATTCCTTTTGTGCTTACCATCATTGTAATACTGGCCACCGATTTGCTGATTGGTGTTAGCATTGGCCTGCTGATTTCCATCTACTTTATCATTCAAAATAATTTTAAAGCGGAATATAAAATTACTAAAAGTCACCAGGGGGGCATCGATACAGAATACATCAAACTGAACAGCAACGTAACTTTTTTAAACAAGGTAAAATTGCGTAAAACGCTGGACGAAGTACCCGAATATTCCGTACTCACCATTGACGGAAGCGAATGTAATTTTATTGATTACGACATACTGGAAATCATTAGTGAATTTCACAGCAAGGCCCACGACCGGCACATTGAACTACATTTAAAGGGAATTGAAAAAGTAAATATTACAGCGGTTCATTAGTTGGGCTGGTTGCCCTTTCCCTCTTTAAAAGCCTTTGGTGTTACACCAAATTTTGATTTAAAAACGGTGGAGAAGTATGCCTGCGATGCAAAGCCTACTTTGAAGGCGATTTCAGCAATACTGAGTTCTTCATGCAGCAGCAAATATTTTGCCTTTTGCAGGCGTACTGTAAGGATATAGTCATTTACATTGTAGCCTAGCAATGCTTTTACTTTTCTGTATAACTGAACCCTTGATATGCCGATTTTTTTACCAATATCATCCACCGAAAAATCTTCATTGGAAATATTGTTTTCTACAATGGCCGTAAATTCATTGATAAATTTTCTGTCAATTTTGCTGGAAGAATTGGACCTTGTTTCGGTAGGTAATTCATTCGTGTAATGCTCTCTTAAAACGGCCCTGTTTTTCAACAAATTTTTAATATTTTCTTCCAGGTAAAAAAGGTTAAATGGCTTCACGATAAATGCGTCGGCTTTCATTTTTATACCTTCAATTTGTTCTTCAATGCTTCCTTTTGCTGTCAATAAAATGATCGGGATGTGTGAAGTCCGGATATCCTGCTTTAATATTTCGGTAATTTGTAAACCGCTGCGCCCCGGAAAAACAATGTCAGAAACAATAATGTCCGGCACAATATCAAACGCCAATGCCAGGCCAGCTTCGCCGTTTTCTGCTGCATGAATTTCATAGTTATTACTCAGGCGCCGGCTTAAAAAGGTTCTCAGGTCATTGTTGTCTTCAATGATAAGTACAGAATATTCCTTCTGTGTAAATGCCTCCGTATCTTTTTGCAGCACAACGGGTTCAATATCGTTGGTGTAAATTTTAATATCCTCGTAGGTGTGAATTAGAGACGGCTCCTTTGAAAGCATTTCCTCTGCCTGCAGGTGCGCTGTGCCAACCGGAAGGCTGATTTCAAAAGTGGTGCCTTTTCCTTTTTCACTTTTTACTGTAATATTTCCATGGTGCAGGTTAATCAGTTCTTTCGATAGTGACAGCCCAATGCCAGTGCCTTTAAAAGTTGCTGTGTGGCCCTGGTAAAATAATTCAAAAGCATGAACTGCATCTTCAGCCGTCATTCCTATACCAGTATCTTCTACTTTAATCAATGCATTGTTGCCATCCGGCGTTTTATCAATCGTAATATTTATGCTAGCATTGTCACTTGTAAACTTAAATGCATTGGAAAGTAAATTGAATAAAACTTTATCCAGCATAGTGGTATCAAACCAAATATTCAAATTGTTTACTTTGCTCACCGTATTATACGAGATTGATTTTTTTCTGGCGATATCATTAAATGCGCTGGCAGTTTCGGTTACAAATGCGACCAGGTTATTTTCGGAGGCATTCAACTTCATTTTATTTTCTTCCACCTTTCTAAAATCCATCAACTGGTTAATAAGCCTTAAAAGCCTGATGGCATTTCGTTGAATAAATTCAAGGTTATTTTTTATGGTGAAATGAAGTTTGGAAGATGATAAAGCATCTTCCAACGGCGCCATAATCAAAGTCAACGGCGTTCTTAATTCATGCGAGATGTTGGTAAAGAAATTGAATTTTGCATCAGTAGCTTCTTTCACTTTTGCCATCAGGTCAATTAATTGGTTTCGCTGGGTGGAAATTTCTTCTTTTTGCTGCTCCAGCTTTTTATTTATCTTTTTATTTTCCTGTAAGTAATAAAATAGAATGCCACCAAAAATTAATGCCAGTGCAAGCGTTATAGATATGGCAAGAATAATATTAGTCTGGTTTTTTGTAATGGCAATTTGTTCTTCAATTTTTTTTTGCCTTTTGTCAATATCTTCCTGTTGAGCTATTACTTTCTCATTTTGTAATTTCATGATTCTAACATTGGAAGAATCTATGATAGTTGTTACAAGCCGGTTTTCTTTTTTGTAAGGATTATTCCGGGCTATTTTTACTGCCGTTAAAATAGCTTCTTCTCCTCCGGTGGGGTATAATATGGTAGCTTCCAGAATTCCTTTTTCAACCAAGTCAATGCCGCCATTTTCACCAGGCAAGCCATCTACTCCTATGATTTTTATTCTATTTTCAAGCCCCATTTTTTTGCAAACTTTGGAAGCAGAAAATGCCAGCCGGTCATTTTGCGCAAAAATTAACTGGATGTTTGAATCAGCTTCTAAGAATGAAGTAAGTTTTTCTCCCGACGGATCTTCATCCCCCTCCTCGTATACTTTTTTTATGTATTGTATGCCGGTATGTTGTTGCAAAAACTCAGTAAAGCCTTTGTGCCTGTCTATATCTGCAGACGAACCGGGTATATCAGAAACTTCCAAAACATTTCCCTTACCTTTTAATACTGAATTTGCAAAAGTTGCTGCGTTTACACCTACTTCATAATTACTGGCACCTACAAAAGCTGTGTAATTTTCTGACACTGTTTTCCTGTCAACTATAATCACTTTTATACCTTTCGCAAAGGCCTTCTCCACAATCGGGGTAATCGGGGCAGCTTCATTGGGTGAAACAATTAGCAAATCAACCTTTTCGTCAATCAGTTCCTGTATCTGTTCAATCTGCTTACCCGTAACTCCATTGGCATCTTTAAAAACGAAATTTGTTTCAGGATGAAAGGAAAGTTCCCTTTCCATTTCCTTGAGCATGGTTTGCCTGAATTTATTTACCATAGTGCATTGGGAAAATCCCACGGTAAAAACTTTTGTCTCTTTATGATTTAAGCAGGATGCTATAATAAATATGTAGATTAGGAAGAATAAAAATCGAATTCTATTCGTAAACAAATTGCTTTGATCCTGGTGTGTATTATTTTTTGGCATAGCAAACATGCAGGCAAGTTGATGCATTTTTCTTGAATGTAAGTTATAAATTTATCTCAATTTTTTCAGTCCTGTTTCTATTTGGTTATTTGTTGCCATATCGAAAAAAGCAGATGGTATCATTTTACAAAAGACTGTTACAATTTTAGAAAACTCCATTGGGGAGAGAGGAAGAATTTTTTATGTAACCAGTTGATAACAATACGGTTAACCTGTCTTTTAATTTAAATACAATTTTGTAATTCATTGAAACGATAACACAACGAATTCAATATAGCCCGCAGCTACTTTTACCGGCATAAACGAGAAGCTGTATGAATAAGAGTAAACTATTTCAATGGTCCATTGTGGCCGCCCTTGCAGGTTTTATTTTTGGATTTGATACAGTTGTTATCTCCGGTGCCAACTTACCCATCAGGAATCTGTGGCACACGTCTCCTTTATTTCACGGTTTCTTTATTATGTCAATGGCGCTTTGGGGTACCTTAGTGGGTTCAATATTTGGCGGCATTCCAACGGAGAAATATGGCAGAAAAAAAGTGTTGTTTTGGATTGGAGTACTCTTTGCCATCTCAGCTTTTGGTTCGGCACTTGCACAGGACCCTTATACTTTTTCTTTCTTTAGGTTTATTGGGGGTATTGGAATAGGTGTTTCATCCGTGGTAGCGCCAACCTATATTTCGGAAATTTCAACACCGGCTACCAGGGGTAAACTGGGAGCCATGTACCAGTTTAATATTGTATTTGGCATCCTGATCGCCTTCCTTTCCAACTATTTTTTACAGGGTGTTGGTGGTGCCAATGACTGGCGCTGGATGTTGGGCGTATTGGCCATTCCTTCCATTATTTATACGGTGATGGTAATGGGTGTACCGGAAAGTCCACGCTGGCTGATTACAAAAAAGAACGACCTGGTAAAAGCAAAACAAACATTGTTGCTGATTGGTGTTGCAGATGTGGACGCTGAAATAGCTGCTATAATAAAGAGCAACCAGCATGAATCTTTGATAGAAAAAAATAGTGGCTTTTTTAGTTCCAAACACAAAGTCATTATCTCGCTCGCATTTTTGATTGCTTTCTTTAACCAGCTTTCCGGTATCAATTTCATTTTATATTATGCGCCGGAAATATTATCTAAAATTGGCCTCGGCGCAAAAGATTCGTTGCTCAATTCAATTGCCATTGGCGGCACCAATTTAATTTTCACTTTTGTTGGCCTCTATCTTATAGACAGGCTGGGCAGAAGAAAACTGATGCTTATTGGTTCAATCGGCTATATCATTAGCCTTGCCATGGTAGCCGGGTGTTTTGCGGCTCATGCAAGCCCTGTGTTATTAATGGGTTTTTTATTGCTCTTTATCGCGGCGCATGCAATCGGGCAAGGCGCCGTTATCTGGGTTTTTATTTCAGAAATTTTTCCCAACAAAATAAGGGCTACCGGCCAGTCATTTGGCGCCAGCGTTCACTGGGTTTTTGCGGCCATTATCACACTGATAACACCTGTTTTTTTAGATAGTAACAACGGAATATTTAAGGATAATCCCTGGCCAATTTTTGCCTTTTTTGCCGTGATGATGATGTTGCAATTGATTTGGGTGCTTACCAAAATGCCTGAAACAAAAGGCGTGTCGCTCGAAGAGCTGGAGGCAAAACTGATGAAAGAAAACAAAACTTCCGATAGAAAAATACAGGAAGCGTTCTGAAATTAAAATAGATTTTTTACTAACAATACGTTTGACTGCTACTAATTATTTAACAATTAAAATTTTCAATTATGAGAAAGGCGTTTTTCTTATTGCCACTATTATTGCTGGCAATGTTTTCTTTTGCCCAGCAAAAGACCATTACGGGGGTGGTTACCAACAAGGCCGATAAAGCACCTTTGCCTGGTGTAACGGTTCGTTCAAAAACAAAAACTGTTGTTACAAATAGCGCAGGCGAATATTCCATCGAAACTTCCATCGGCGAAACGCTGATTTTTTCTTACGTAGGGCTGAAGTCGGTTGATCTGAAAGTTACTGCGGACACAAAAAGCCATTCTGTTGAATTGGAGGCTGCAGCCAATAGCATGGAGCAGGTTGTTGTGGTAGGATACACGTCTCAGAAAAGGAAAGATTTAACCGGGGCAGTGGCGGTGGTAGATTTAACGCCGGTAAAAAACAATACATCAGGTAATACCATGCAGGCTTTGCAGGGAAGAGTTGCAGGATTGTACATTGAAAAAGATGGCTCACCCAACGGCTCTAATGGAAGAATATTAATTCGTGGCGCCAATACTCTAGGCAATACCGATCCGCTGTATATTATTGATGGGGTACCTACCACCAGGCCGGAAGTATTTCAAAATATTCCTGCGGCTTCCATTGCATCCGTGCAGGTGTTGAAAGATGCTTCGGCTGAATCAATTTATGGCTCCCGTGCATCCAATGGTGTTATTATCGTTACCACAAAAAATGGCGGCAATACAGATGGCAAAGTAAATTTTCAGTTAAACAGCAGCGTATCAAGTCAGTCAGAAAAATCAATGCGGTTTAAAATGCTGAATTCACTTGACAGGGGTAAAGCATTGTGGCAGGCATCCGTGAATGATAAGCAGGACCCTGCAGCTGGTTATGGAGAAATTTATGGTTTCGACTGGAACAACGACTACAACAGTCCCGTTTTAAACGGCGTAACAGTAAAGCCTTTAGTTGGTGGCGACCCCAATACACCTGCCGGAAATACAGACTGGCAGAGTGTGATGTATAAAACAGGTCTCGTAACAAATAACAATTTAACAATTTCTGCAGGCAACAAAAATTCCTCCTTGGAGATTAATCTTGGCTACCTTAAAAATACAGGCATGCTAAGGTTTACAGGCTATAACCGGTTGAGTGGAGGGATTAATGCATTGACCCATGCTTTTAATAATAAATTATTATTTGGTCTCAATTTAAATATTGCCAGTTCAGATGAAACCTTAACCGCCAGAGATTTGGGCGGGGCGACTACCACGGGGCTTGCAGTTACTTTGGTGCCAACAATACCGGTTTATCAAAAAGATGGTGTTACTTATGCAGGTGAATTGGGTGCAGGTTATTCTGACAGAAACAATCCCTTGCACATGCAGGACCTTGCCAAATGGAATAATGCAAACCGCCTGAGTTCATTCGGAAATGTTTTTGCAGAAATTCAGCCAATTAAAAATTTGTTCTTCAAAACCAGTATTGGCGCAGATGATGCAAGATTTTTAAACAAAGTAATTACGCCAACATTTACAGAAGGCGCATTGGCACGTACAACAAACAGCTTATCATTTGATCAAAATCATTATCTAAGTCTTACGTTTTCAAATACACTGCGCTACAATTTTGATTTAGGTCAAAAAAATCATTTTAAAGTGTTAGCAGGTACAGAATATATCAAGACGGATGTCGATTACCAGTCAACAAAAAAAGAAGGCTACGCTTTGCAAACCGAAGACTATTTCACGTTGAGTGCTGGTACCGGTAATACTACTGTAACAGGCGGCTCATCAGGTAACAGGCTGTTCTCTTTATTTGGACGGGTTGATTATAATTTTTCCGATAAATATCTTGCGGCAGTAACCGTTCGTCGTGATGGTTCTTCAAGATTTGGAGCCGATAACCGCTATGGTGTTTTTCCTGCTGCATCTGTGGGATGGAGGATAGACAGGGAAGCATTTATGCAGGATAGTAAAATTATCTCCGAATTAAAATTAAGAGTTGGTGTTGGTCGTGTGGGTAATCAGCAAATCGGCGATTTGGCACGCTTTGGTTTATTTGATACCAGGTATGGCACAGTGCTATCACAACTGGTAGGTGGCTTTTGGGAACAATATATGAATATCGGAACTGCTTATTCGCTTTCCGGTGCAAATACAGGAAACCTGCCTTCAGGGTTTGTGCAGACGCAGGCAGCAAATACTTCACTTAAATGGGAAACAACAGATGAAATAAACACCGGATTAGACTTTGCATTTTTAAATAATAAAATCTTCGGTTCATTTGATTATTTCACCAGGAAAACCACCGGTATATTAATTACACCGCCGGTTGCCTCTGCTTTAGGCGAAGGACAATCCAAAGCAGTAAATGGTGCATCAAAAAGTAACAAGGGCTGGGAACTGGTGTTAGGCTATCGCGGCAATCAAACCGGCGATTTGAAATACAATGTACAACTCAACTTTGCTCACTTCAGAGATAAGATTACAGAGCTTCCTGAAAATGTGCGGCCAGCTTACGCAGGCAACCTGGTTAACACAATTATCGGGCACTCTCAATTTGATGTGTTTGGTTATAAAACAAATGGCCTTTTTCAATCGCAGGCAGAGGTAGATAAAGCACCAACACAAATAGGTGCAGGCCCGGGCAGAATTCGCTACGTCGATATGAATGGTGATGGAAAAATTGATGACCTCGACAGGACATGGCTTGGTACTACATTGCCCAAACTTGAATATGGCTTAAGGGTAGATCTTTCGTACAAACAATTTGATTTATCCATTTTTGGATCGGGTGTGGCTGGTAAAACAGGCTTTGATGTTTACTCTATGTTTAATCAATTGATGAGAAGCAGGGAGAATGTAGGACCAGGCGTTTTTGACGGATGGACACCAACCAATACCGGTACAAAAGTACCTGCGTTAACACTGAAGGATAATAACAATGAAACCCGTACTTCTGATTATTTCTTTGTAAATGCGTCTTATTTCAAAATGCGTAATATCCAGCTGGGATACAACATTCAGCCAAAATCTGTTTTTTCAAGACTGCGCTTTTTTGCGATGGCTGAAAACCTTTTCTCAATCAAAAGTAAAAGCTATATAAGCCCTGATCCTGAAAGGATTGATTTGGATCCTGTACCCATCCCAAGGACATTCACTTTTGGTATTAACGCATCATTTTAAAGTAAAAACTACAACAACATGAAAAAGATAATTATAGCAGCTTTTATAACATCCGGACTATTGTTTTTTAGTTCTTGTAAAAAGGAATTGGATTACAAGCCAACGGGTTTATTATCATCTGCGGATTTAGCATCGCCTTCACCCACGCAGGTAGAAGGACTGGTAACTGCAGCTTACGCGGCAATAGGAAACGGCGATATGATTGGGCCCATCTACAGTGATTGGGTGTATGGAAGTGTACGTTCCGATGATGCATACAAAGGTGGCGGAGGTACCGGTGACGTAGGTGAAATAGATGCCATGGAACATTACAACCTGGTTACGCCAACAATCGACGCGTTTGTTTTTCGTACCTGGAAAAATTTATTTAAATCAATCGGCAGGGCAAATGTTGCATTGCGTGCAGTTAACTCCTTGTCGGACGCAGATTATCCTCAGAAAAAAGCAAGGCAGGGAGAGCTTAGATTTTTAAGGGCTCATAGTTACTTCATCATGAAAAAGCTTTACAAGAATATTCCCATTTTTGATGAAACCGCGACTGATGAAGATATTTTGAAAGTTGCCAATGATTTAGACAATGACGCGGCATGGAATAAGATTGCAGATGATTTTCAGTTTGCAATAGATAATTTGCCAGAAACGCAAACAGATTTGGCAAGAGCAAATAAACTGGCTGCGCAGGCTTATCTCGCAAAACTAAGGCTGTACCAGGCTTACAAGCAGGATGCTACGCACCACGTTACCAGTATCGACCAGGCATTGTTGCAACAGGTAGTTACTTTAACACAGGCAGTCATTACTTCCGGCAAATATGCTTTAAGTGCTGATATCGCCAATAACTTTTTACCTGAAACAGAAAATGGTCCTGAGTCTGTTTTTGCTATCCAGTTTTCTATCAACGATGGTACTACTTCAGGAAGGCTGAATTATGAAGATGGATTAAATTATCCTCATGGAGCTCCACAATATGGTTGCTGCGGTTTTCATGCCACCAGTCAGAACATGGTAAACGCTTTCACTACCGATGCCAACGGCTTACCCAATTTTACTACTTTCAATAATAGCATTGCAGATTTAAATACGGCCACTGTCGACGTTCGAATTGATCATACGGTAGGCATTGAAGGTCATCCTTATAAATATAATAATGCCCTGCCGTTCAGCAACAGTTGGGTAAGAGATGCGGGTGTATATGGTAATTTCCATACCATGCGTAACCAGCAATTGGCCAGCAGTTCATCCTATTTTAAAAACGGACCTTTTATGGGCGTTGCAAAAAATTATGATATTATCCGGTATGACGATGTATTGTTGATGCAGGCAGAAGCCTACATTCAACTGGATCAACAGGATAAGGCATTGCCAATCATTAATCAAATAAGAACAAGGGCTGCGGCAAGTACAGGCAGGTTAAAAAAAGCAGATGGTACGTTTGCATCGCATTACAATGTGGGGCAATACAGTGCTGCCGGCTGGACAAAAGATTATGCCTTTAAAGCATTGCAATGGGAGCGGAGGTTAGAGTTTTCAACTGAAGGCTCCCGCTTTTTTGACCTTGTAAGATGGGGCATCGCCGAACCAACTTTAAATGCTTATATCAATGTTGAAAAACTGAGAAGAACATTTTTGGCAACGGCAAAATTCACCGCAGGCCGCGATGAATACCTGCCCATTCCACAATCTGAAATTACATTCACCAATGGCTTGTACAAACAAAATCCAGGCTATTAAAATCAGGCAGCGATGCACTTATAGTACCTGCTGAATTATTAGTTTAAGTGCTTTCTATTCAGTCAGTCGTTTTTTTACAATGCACGGGAGGAAGTTTCTACTTCCTCCTTTTTAAATAGGGCTGGCACGCAATACGCAAACTTAAAGTCATTCATTTACAAAATCTTATATTGAGCACATATTAAAGTGATAACATGAAAATCAGAAAAATTACCGCCTTATTTTGTTGTTCTCTTTTATTGATAGCGGGGCATTTATCCGGCCAGCAGTCAGCCAAAATGAAAGAACAGTTTCGTCCTCAATTTCATTTTTCGCCCCAAAAAAACTGGATGAATGATCCAAACGGAATGGTTTATCATAAAGGGATATACCATTTGTTTTTTCAATACAATCCCTATAGTTCGGTATGGGGACCAATGCATTGGGGACACGCTACCAGTAAGGATTTAATTCACTGGCAACAACAACCCATTGCTATTTATCCTGATAAAGCCGGAACCATTTTTTCGGGTAGTGCGGTAGCCGATAAAAATAATACCAGTGGCTTTGGCAAAAAAGGGCAGGTACCTTTGGTAGCTATTTTTACACAACACGATACGTTGGGTGAAAAAGCAGGAAAAAATGATTTTCAAAACCAGTGCATCGCTTATAGTCTTGATGATGGAAAAACCTGGACAAAATATTCGGGTAATCCTGTCGTTAAAAACCCCGGTACCAGGGATTTTCGTGATCCTAAAGTAATGTGGTTTGAACCACAAAAAAAGTGGATCATGACACTTGCGGTAAGGGATGTCGTTAGTTTTTATTCTTCTCCTGATTTAAAAAACTGGACAAAAGAAAGCGATTTTGGAAAAGAAGCAGGTGCGCATGGCGGCGGCTGGGAATGCCCGGATTTATTTGAGCTGAAAGACAATGATGGCGGGCCCGGTGAGAAAAAAAGTCGCTGGGTGTTAATCGTTAGCCTGAATCCCGGAGGGCCCAACGGAGGCTCGGCTACCCAATATTTTATAGGCAATTTTGATGGTAAAAATTTTACCACAGATCAACAAGATACCAGGTGGCTGGACTATGGACCTGATAACTATGCAGGCATTACCTGGAGCAATACCGGTGAAAGAAAAATTTTGCTGGGGTGGATGACCAACTGGTTATATGCGAATGAAGTGCCTACCGAAAAATGGAGAAGCGCCATGACGATTCCGCGGGAATTAAAATTGAAACATGTGGGCGAAAATATTTTTTTAACATCAAAACCAGTTACGGAGCTGGCTGGCATTCAGTTAAAGCCAGTGGCAATTTATGATACAAGTGCTAAAATAAAACTTCCCTGCAGGCTGGATCTTTCCCTTATAAAAAACAGTAGCTTCTCTTTGGAACTATCAAATGCCGCCAATGAAAAATTGGTCATTGGATACGACAAAAATTTAAATCAGTATTTTATTGATCGTTCCGCATCAGGCAAAGTTGATTTTAATAAGGCGTTTGCGGCCAAACATTTTGCACCCAGGTTAACAGATAAGGCTACGATGAGTATTTCTATATTGGTGGATGAAAGTTCAGTCGAATTATTTGCAGATGATGGATTAACGGTGATGACCTCGGTTTGTTTTCCATCTACGCCGTATAATTCTATTCATTTGCCTGTTAATGCAAAAAAAATATTCACAACCATTAAATATACTGCTCTTAAAAGTATTTGGTAATTCGTTAGTCAACTCCTTTTTTTAATATTGAAGTTGGATGGCGTAAATAAATTAAGCACGTAAAAAAGTGTAAGCCCCTCAAGAAATGGAGTTCAAGATGGCAGGTGATTCTTTAATTAAAAATTTGAAAGGTTGCTTTAAAACCGGAAATATCTTATGGACGTTTATGCCGGCAATCGCCATGAATTTACCTGGTTAAATTGGTTGCCTTTTATTTGGAGTGTTATTTTTTAATACTGCTTTAATAATTTAATCATGATGAAAAGATTGCTGCATATTTTTGTATGTTTTCACTTTTTTCTTACAGGTGTTGCACAGGAAAGTAAACCTGCCACGCACAGTTACAGTAATTATTTTACTGCGGAAAAAAAGTATTTGGTATTGCCTGTAAAAAATGGTGCTACTAAAAAAAATATTGAGCTATGGGTGGATGGAGTGAATACCCGTTTTTTTGATATGGAACTTGCGGAAGGAACGCCTGACTGGTACGCCTATTTGCAAATTGATCAATGGAAAGGGAAGGAAGTTGAGTTGAGGGTTGATAAAATCGCTAACGATTCAAAAGTTTTTTCTCCCATTCAACAAAGTGATGCCGATACCAACGCCAATGAATTCAAAGAAAAGTTAAGGGCACAATTTCATTTTTCACCAAAACGTGGCTGGACAAATGACCCCAACGGCATGGTGTATTACAATGGAGAATACCATTTGTTTTACCAGCACAATCCTTATGGCCGCGGTTGGGGAAATATGACCTGGGGCCATGCTGTATCAAAAGATTTAATTCACTGGAAACACTTGGATGACGCCATTCATCCAGACCAGGGTGGACCCATTTTTAGTGGAGGTGCAGTGGTGGACAGTACCAATACAAGCGGCTTTGCAAAAGATGGTAAACCCGCCATGGTAATGTTTCATACGGGAGCCAGGGGCTGGGGCCAGTACATGAGCTGGAGCACCGATGGCCGCAATTTTCAAACATTCGATCGGGCAGTAGTGCCGCGGATAAATAGAGATAACCGGGATCCGAAAGTTATTTGGTACGAGCCCACTAAAAGATGGGTAATGGTGATATGGGTAGAGAGAGGAAACAATGAACAACATAGCATGCAGTTCCTCACATCACCCGATCTTAAAAACTGGACCAAAGCAAGTACGGTAATGGGTGGCATTGGCAATGACCGCTACCTGTTTGAATGTCCTGAATTTTATCAGCTGCCGGTAGAAGGCATGCCTGGGGTAAAAAAATGGATATTAACGGGGGCAAACACACAGTACGCAACCGGCACTTTTGATGGTACTACTTTTACCCCCGAACAGGAGCGTTTGCAGGAACAACATGGCCGTGATTTTTACGCACCACAAACCTTTAGTAATGTACCTGACGGACGCCGCATTGAAATAGGCTGGTGGCGCACCAATACAGAAAAAGATGACATGACTTTTAACCAATCTATGAGTTTACCACTGGAGCATAAATTAGTACAAACTACCGAAGGAATTCGACTTACGCGTATGCCTGTGAAAGAGGTGGAAGCATTACGTAACAAGACCTATAAATTCGGCCAGCTAACCGTAAAAGAAAACGGAAGTAACCCTTTAAAAAATATCAATATTGAACTGGCCGAAGTGCGCCTGGCTATTGAACCGGGCAAGGCAAAAGAAGTGGTGCTGGATGTAAGAGGTGTGCCCGTTGTTTACAATGTTGTCACCAATGAATTGGTGGTGGATGGTGTAAAGGCGCCGGTTACTTTGGTAAATGGGAAATTAAATTTGATAGTGTACGCAGATCGTACAGGCCTTGAAATATTTGTAAACAATGGGCTGGTGTTTATGCCCATCAATATTAATCTTGCTGATGCTAACCGCTCGGTGTCATTATCAGCCAAAGGCGGTACAGCAAAAGTTACCAACCTGCAAGTGTATGAATTAAAAAGTATCTGGGAATAATAAAGCACCCCTTGCCTGGATGAACCATGGCGCACTTAACGCAGTAAATTTACCGGCAAAAGTGACTATCAATTTTACTTTTTATCCTGCTTCAAAGTTTGGCAATGTTGTATTTCACAAATTTGGTATATTAAAATCGTGAGACGAAATAGTTGTAACCTGGCCAACAGGTTTTTACTTACCCTAAAGCAAAAAATACGTCGTTTATTAAATATTAGTGTCGTTAAATAAAAAGCTTAAAAACTGGACAAGGCAATATTTACTTTGCACTCGGTTTTTCATAGGATATTGGATTTAAATCGGGGCTGAATTTCTATTCTGGCCCTTTTTTTTTGAAAATTGGGAACTGGAATTACCGGATTCGTTTATCAAAATTGACTTCATGTTACGTTCCTATTGCAATAATGCATACTTACGGGTGTATTATTTATACTTCAATAGGTCTGTCGCCTGACATTTTCCTGTGGTTAAATAAATATTTGTGTCGTTGGTTAAGGTACGGTGGCTTTGTGTAATAAGTATTTCTATTTTAGAAGAGGATTACACCCGATTTTTTTCGATTCACACGTGCCCATTAATAAAAGCTTCTTTCTGTTCTTGCCTGAACAATAGCTTAACCGCTTCCAATCAAAGGGAGGCGGTTTTTCTTTTTGCAGACCCAAGGGGCTTATACTATTTTACAAAGGGAATTTCTAATTCTACACGGTATCCTGATGCGCTGTGTAAAGCTTTTTTGTCGAATGAAACTTTTAATTGGGCATTGTGGCTCAGATTGAACAACGCAATCCTTTCCTGTACCAGCTTTTGCCCCATGCCCAAACCGTGATAATTAAAGTCCACTTCCATGCCATTGTCTTCAAGTGCAATTAATACAGCATCTTTATCAACAATACTTACTTCAATTTTTATTGCTCTTGCAGACGCTTTGCTTGCCAGTACACCATATTTAATAGCGTTCTCGGCAATGGGTTGCAAAATAAGCGGCGGTAGCATTATCCGCGTAATATCAATAGCAGGGTCATGAGTAATACTGTAATTAAAATCATTGTCCTCATTAAAACGTTGCTGTTGTAATTTAAGGTAAGAGTCCAGGAAAGCCAGTTCTTCTGCCACACTGATTTGTTCTTTGTTATTTGTTTCCAGGTAAGTCCTTTGTAGTCTCGAAAAATCCGACACAACCTGCAGTGCCTCATCATATTTTTCTTCCAGTATCATTGAGCTGATCAGATTCATAGAATTGTAAACAAAATGCGGATTTAGATTCTGTTTTAAATTTTGCAATTTGTTTTCTACCAACCGCTTTTTCAATCTTCTTTTGTCAATGTTTGATTTAATAACAATTGAAAATATGATTGCCAGGGCCAATGCGATAGCAGCAAAAAACCAGGGGTTCCTGTTGAGCGGTAAAGTTACACTTAGTTTATGGCGGGTGACATTGTCACCGAGTCTTGCAACCAGGTCATAGTCACCATAATTTAAACCTTCATTAAAATTAAATTCGGAAAACTTGGAGTATTTTGTTTCCTTTAATTTCCCATTCGACCATAGTTCCAGCGTTTTAAAAGAACGGTCCTGTAAAAAATAATCGGCAAGATTTATTTTTACAGTAAAGCCAACATTTTCATAAACTGATTTAGGACATTCAATTGAAAAATCAGTTGCATCAATCGTACCTTTTGGCCTGTCAAATTCTGTAAATGAAAATTTTGTTAAGTAGCTGTTGGTACTAATAAGCAACGAGTCGCCGACAATGATGGGCTTTTTAATTTGATTATAAGAACCAAAATAGTAGTAACCTGCCGGTACCATGGCAGAACTCATTTGCATAATTCCATTATCATTCAAAATATAAATTTTATCATCTTTTGATAAAATCCACCTGGTGCCGATAACATCAAACATTGTTGAATAGGTTAAAAAAGAATGTAGTAAAATAAGCTGGTGATTTACATAGTCAATTTTATACTTCTTTATCTCGTCTTTTAAAAGCGCATAGATCGTATCCCGCGCTATTGTAAAGTCATTTATAAAATGGATAGAAGAATCTGAGCAGGCAAGCGGGTAGCCCTCTTTTTCTGATACCACAAAAAATCCTTTTTCCTTGCTTAGTAAAATAATTTTGTTATCGAGTTTAAACACGGTGGGGTTGTGAGAAACAACATGATTAACAAGTGTATTTTTTTTTGTAGTAAGGTTATATTTAGATACCGCACCATCCATATAAAAACAAAAAACCGTGCTATTTATTCTTTCTATGGCAGCAATATTATTGGCCGCGGTATGATCTACCGGCAATACATCCAATGGTTTTAGGGAAGCCGCATTGTATAATTTTATGAAGGCATCGTTTGCATAAATAAGCGTATCTCCTGACAAACTCATGGAAGATATAATATCGGCTATCTTATTTTGCGAATTTGGGTTTACCGGAGATTTACTATCTGTAGTACTAAACTTTCGAAAGTAATCATCTGTGTAAATAAATACACTTTTATCGTTGGCAACGATGTTACACTCAGTTGGCTTGTCAATCATTGAACAGCCGCCGATACCGCTTTGAAGAAAAAGACCGTTGTTAATTGTGCCATAACTTAAAATATTATTTACCGAATCCAAAGCCAGGCAGGTGATATAATCAGCAGCCTTAATTGACATATATGTGTAGTCTGGATTTAAGATGCACAATAGTCCTTTCCGGTTACTGATGGTGTCACCTACGGCCAAAATGAGTTTGTCTTTTTGATGAGCGATATCCCAAACCATGTAGCCAACACCAAGCTTTTTTAAAAAATTGAGCGACACGGGTGGCTTACCTTTTTCAATTACCAACAAAGATTGTGACTGGCCACCACTACCAAGAAATAGTTTATTGTTATAACACAGCGAGGAAGTATAGTGCTCCGCGTATAGTTTTGTATTGTTTTGAAAAAAAAGATTGTTAGCGTTTTCTTCAAAGGCGCCGTTTTTAAAATGTACAATTTGTTTGGATGGATATGCAAGCCCATATTGGTTATTATCAAGCTGAAACATATCAATTAAATAATCTCCGGCAATGGCAGAGGTTAGTGGTATTTGATTAAAGCTACTAATAGTCCATAAATAAGGCCCGGTATCAGAAAGTATAAATACCTGTTTACCGAATATTTTTAACTTGCGTATTTGAGATATGGAAGCAGCTGAATAGTATTTATGTAAATTCCCGGTAAGCTGGTTGAAAATATACAAGCCTTCATAGCTGGTGCCAATAAACACCAGGCTGTCTAAAAATTCAATGGCCTGGATGCTTTTATGTTGTATTGCTGCAATTATCTTTTTTTGAGCGATGGTGTTGGCACTATGGATATCGATCCCATAATCCGTACCAATCCAAAACCTGCCCTTGCCATCAATTTTAATACACCTGACGGTATTTGACTGAAGCCCGTTAGTGACATCCAGCTCTGGCCAAAGTTTTTCATTTTGCGCATTCGCAGTTACATGAAAGGCCAGTATTAAAAGTGCAATGACAACTCCTTTGCCCCAACTCTTGAAACTGGCAGACATGTATTATGGATTGTGGTGAGTGAATTTTTTTTAAATGATTTTATCATCATTTTGTTGATGATATACGACTTGTGAATTCTAATAAAATCTTTGCCCAGCACGTCTGTCATTGATTTTAATGTTTTGGCCGTAATATACTCCCTGTTTTTTAGTAAGTAGATTTTTGAATATGCGCCTTCAGCCTGTAAAAATACAATTTCATCCAGTGGTATGGGTATCGTTTCACCCTGGTCTTTGATGTGCAGGTATTTTTTCATAGCATCCGTCTCTGCCAGTAATTCCTTTTCATACCTGTCTACACAAGTCTTAAATTCAGCAGGGTTAATTGGCTTCAGCAGATAATCAAATGCATTTTCCTTTATTGCCTTGATGGCAAATTCTGAATACGCAGTAACAAACACGACCTTGGTATCGTTCGCCAAATAAGGTATCAGGTCAAAGCCGGATTGATTGTTAAGATTGATATCCAGGAAGCAAATATTGAAATGCTGTTGCTTAACAAACTCAATGGCCTGGTCAAGCGATGAAGCTGTAACAATCCTTTCAAATAAATAGTAGCAGTTTTTATTCAGCAAAATTTTAAGTGAAGATCTTCCGCTGTGCTCATCATCTACAATTAGCGCTGTTAGTTTTGTGCTTAACATGTCGAAACTATTTTAGCGAAATTTAAGACAATACTTTAATATTAAAACAAATTGCACGCAAAGGCTTATATCTTACTGATATCTGTAGCCCGACGAAACAGGTCAATTTAAAATTAAGTTTCCCAAACTCAGGTAAAGAGAATTGCCTGGTGTGAATTTTATTAAAAACCGCTTATAGTATTGCTTTGGTCGCTTTAAAAATTATGCGGATACTAATGAAGTAACCCTTCTTCCGATGAAAAGAAATCCTGAAATAAAAACTTTGTTTGTACAAAGTTTTTAAAAAAAGTAGTTAGTCTTTCAATACAATTTTTGAACTTGTTTTAACGGATTTAAGGAAACTGTCGATTAATGCTCCCTAAAAAACAACAACTTAAAGAGCCACTTTTCTATTGGCATATTGTAGTTGTGAAAGAGAAATTCGATGCGTATGAAAAAGCTAATGCGTGCAGGCTAAAAAAATTGATTTATGAAATGCTCCATGCAAATTTAATTGTGAATTTTTACCTGATCAGTGTAATTGAAAAAGTAAAAAAGGAAATTGCCGTTTCATGATGCATTCAATATAGTTGATGCTGATGGTTCGTATTTTAGGCGTTGTAGGTTGACTGATGATCTGCGTTATTTTTACTATTCGGACTAATAAGGTGCTCAAAACCATGTTGGTTGCTCAAAATATTGCACAGCAAAATCCGTCTGAAAAACATCCCTGCTTACATCCACTCTTCCGCTGCATCAACCAGCGCCTTCCACAAGTGCAAAGCAAAAGAGCTACGAACAAGAATACGATATCGAAATGGCGCAATGTGCCAAACTATTACAGGTGCCTTCGCCATCAGTCCCTGGGATACACTTGCAACAGGGAAACTTTTTTCACGGAGATCCTGCTCCCAAAGATGGGCGAGTACTTCACGGGCATTGGGACTTTCCAACTCAATGGTAGTTCGCTGGCCGCTGACATCAACGGAGCTGAAATGATATTGGTCGTTCAGCAGCAACGGTGCAAGCTGCTGCTCAGCCTCCTGCAATCCTGTAATCAGCCACCAGTCAGGAGCAAGGCAAAGCGAATGGGCTTCACCGCCAGCGGTTGTTTTTGCCGTACGGGTTTGACCGGGCTTTTCCGGCAGCTCCATACCCAATACTTCGGCAACTGCGGCCTGCGTGGCAGAGCCTGGTGCCACCCGAAGATCGATGGTGTGCAATCCGGGCAATTCACGAATCGCTATCGTAGCTACGGTTCCCATGTTCATTCCTTTCAGCGGACTTTCTTTGATGATCATAATTCGGTTTTCGGTTAGTCTCTCCGTAGGTTTTCTTTGTCAATAAATACAGCGTCGCAAATGGTGGCATGCAGCAGTTTTCCAGGCAATGGCACAACCACCACTTCACCCATTCGGTTCAGGCCATCAGCCACCAGTGCCAATGCAAACGAACGCCCAAGTGTCGGCGAATAGTAAGCACTCGTAACAAAACCAGTATGGCGGGTTTTGCCCTTCTCGTCCGGTTGTGCATCAAATGCGGTGATGTATGCTCCCTCAGGAATCACTTCGTCACCGCTCTCTGGCAGCAGTCCAACCAGCTGCTGTCTTCCGGCCGCTTTCAAATGAGGTAGTTGGAAAGAACGCTTACCGATGAACTCCTTTTTCTTAGATACGATCCAGGACATATTGAGGTCTTGCGGCGTTTGTGTTCCATCGGTGTCCTGGCCCATGATGACATACCCCTTTTCAGCCCGTAACACGTGCATGGTCTCTGTGCCATAAGCAGTTATTTCATAAGGAAGTCCGAGCGCCCACAGCCGTTCCCAAATATAACGGGCATGGCTCCAGTCGACGTTGATTTCAAATGCCAGTTCTCCTGAAAAAGAGATTCGGGCAATGCGGACTGGTATTCCATCAAACGTTGCATTGCGGCTATGCATAAAGGGAAACGCCTCTTTTGAAAGATCAATGCCTTTCACCAGTTCCTGCAGCAATTGCCGGCTTTTTGGGCCCACCAGTGCAATCGTAGAAATATGTTCGGTAACCGAGGTGCAATACACTTTAAGCTCAGGCCATTCGGTTTGCAACCACTCTTCCAGCCAGGCAAGCACACCCGCTGCACCTCCGGTAGTAGTGGTCATCAGGTAGTGGTTTTTACCTAACCTTGTAGTAACTCCATCATCAAAGGCGATGCCATCAGCCTTACACATCAATCCGTAACGGCACTGTCCTTCGGGCAATGTAGAAAACATATTTGTATAAATGCGGTCAAGAAAAACACCGGCATCCGGACCCTTGATATCAATCTTTCCAAGGGTGGAGGCATCCATGATAGCCACTCCCTCTCTTGCTGCAATACACTCACGGCGAACGGCGTCTTCCATTTGCTCTCCGGGCTTTGGAAAATACCAGGGGCGCTTCCATTGCCCCACATCTTCGAATACAGCACCGGCCTCAACATGCCATTGATGGATCGGTGTGATGCGAATGGGATCGGAAAGCGGTCCACGTTCACGTCCGGCCAATGCAGCAAATGGCACCGGTACATACGGCGGCCGGAACGAAAGGGTACCCACATCAGCGGGTGACAGACCGGAATTGCCACCTTTCCCAGTATCGTTCAATTGGCAAAGTGCACCGATGGTGAGCATGCCGCTGGTCTTGCCCTGGTCATGTGCTGTGCCGATGGTGGTGTATCGTTTGATGTGTTCAATGCTGTGCAAACCTGCCCCAACGGCACGGCGAAGCTCATGCAAGGTTGCATCCCGCTGCAGGTCGATGTATGCGTAAAGGGCCTGCTCTTCATTAAGCGTTGGACCAAAGAAAACCGCCGGCTCATCATCGCCGCCGAAGTCGCCGGCCAGCATGCCCGCTGTTTGGAGTCGGTCACTGTCTTGTTTTACCAGGAAAGACGCATGTTCCGCACTCCATTTGGGCTTGATGCCAATGTGTGTGGCCAGGTCGGCAATCGGTGTCCAGCCGCCGGATACGGCTAACAGATCAGCAGTTGTTTCAACTATTTCGTTTGTATCAAGATCTTGTACAATCACTGTTTGTAATGCACCTTCTGTATTGGATAAAGTATTGAGTACTGTCGTGCGGAAGCGAACCGGAATTCCCGCTACTTTTGCTGCATCGACACTTGCACCACGGGCATCCCGTCGTACATCAAAAATTGATTCCACTTTCACACCGGCCTGGTGAAGCCTGAGTGCATCACGATAGCCCTGGTTGTCAACAGTAACAACAACGGCACGCTTGAAGATTTGTACATCATGAACCGCAACATAAGTCGCTGCCGCATGAGAGAGCATAATACCGGGCCGGTCGTTATTGGCGAAGATCAATGGTCGCTGGAAAGCACCTGGTGCCAGTACTACTTTATCGGCACGGATATGCCAAACCCTTATCCGGGCACGCCCTGCCGGAGCAGCATCTCCCAGGTGGTCGCTCCGACGTTCAACAGCGACAATATAGTTCTGGTCGTATAAACCAATTGCCGTGCACCTGCATACATACGTAAGATTTTTGTGTGAAAGAACATCTTGCAAAGCCGCAGTCAATTGCCCGCCAAGGTGTCGTAGATGCCCTCCGGGTTCAGGCTGGTCGTCTATCAGTAACACTTCACGTCCTGCCGCTAGCGCTTCGTCAGCTGCTTTCAACCCGGCGATTCCAGCACCTATCACCAACGTGTCAACATAACGGTTGGTCTTGTCGTACCTTGCTCCATCGGGAAGCTCAGGTAGCGCACCGATGCCGGTAAGGCTGCGTGCATTAAGCCCTTCCGCCACTTCAATAACGGTGGCCGGGCGCATGGATTCCTGCGTACCGGATACCAGTTGAACAATGGCATTGGGTTCCTCCACACCCAACCCCATAACACCCCGGGGGCGGCCATGGTAAGTGCTGTTGGTTATTGATAGCAAGCCACTACGCAGTAAGGCAGCCGCCATCGGCTCACCTTGCCGTCCTCTGTAAATGATATCATCAAAAATGAATGAAATTTCGCTCATGCTGTTGGGCCCTCCTTCCCTATAAGATCGGGAGATTTTGGTTGTTTGGTAAATGGAAGGTATGCAGGTCCGATTTCATGGGAGATGGTATTGCGCCATACATTGAACCATCGGCCACATCCGGCAAAGTGTACCCATCGCTCGGCAAGCCACCCTTTGGGATTGGCCCGGATGTGTAAATATTTAGCCCATTCGCTGTCAGTCAGCTCATGAGGTTCGGGATAGGCAACACCCGCCTCAGCGCCGTAATGGAACTCGGTTTCGTTGCGCAGGCCGCAGTGGGGACAAGGAATATAAAGCATATACTATTTTTTAATGAGCAACTCCGGCCGCTCCGTGTTCGTCGATTAAATGCCCGGTTACAAAGCGGTCGAGCGCAAAGGGCTTGTTCAATTCATGTGGCGTGCCTTGTGCCATTGTGTGCGCCATCACCCAACCTGAAGCAGGCGTAGCTTTGAAACCTCCCGTTCCCCAACCAGCGTTGATAAACAGGTTCTCCACCGGGGTGAGTCCGATAATGGGCGAAGCATCCGGAGCCACATCAACAATACCTCCCCAGGTTCTCAGCACCTGTGCTCTTGAGAAGATAGGGAACAATTCCAGGGCTGCCGCCAACTGGTGTTCTATCACGTGAAAGCCGCCACGTTGTGCATAAGAATTGAAGGCATCTGTACCTGCCCCCATTACAAGCTCACCTTTATGCGCCTGGCTCACATACACATGAACGGCGCCACTCATTACAACTGTGTTAAGCACCTGTTCAAGCAAAGGACTTACCAGTGCCTGCAATGGCCGGCTTTGGATTGGAATGGAGAAACCGGCGAGATCGGCCAGCACCGAGGAATGACCCGCCGCAACGAGCCCCACCTTGCCGGCAGCAATGGTGCCCTGGGTAGTGTGTACGCCTTCAACTTTATTGTTCCTAATATCAAAGCCTGTTACTTCTGTACCCTGTATGATATCCACTCCAAGGTCGCTGGCTGCTTTCGCATAGCCCCATGCTACCCAGTCATGTTTAGCAATGCCGCCGCGTGGCTGGTAGGTAGCTCCATGCACCGGGTACCGAACATCTTCACTGATATTAATAATTGGTACTAATTTTTTTACTTCCGCCGGGGTGAGCCATTCACTATCAATGCCGTTAAGTGCATTCGCATATAAGTTGCGGCGTTTCGAACGCACATCACTCACTGAATGTGCAAGCGTCAATACGCCCCGTTGGCTAAAGAACATTTCATAGCCGAGGTCTTCCTCCAGCGTCTCCCATAATTTTAGTGAGTGCTCGTAGATTGCTGCCGATTCATCCCACAAATAGTTTGAGCGGATGATGGTTGTGTTTCGGGCCGTATTGCCTCCGGCGAGCCAGCCTTTTTCCACAACGGCGATGTTCATGAGGCCATGATTTTTTGCCAGGTAATAGGCGGTTGCCAATCCATGCCCGCCACCGCCTACGATGACTATGTCGTATGCTTTCTTCGGCTTCACAGACTTCCACAATTGTGGAGGTTGCTCGGGCAAAGCGGCTGCCCGCCTTCGTCCGATGGTACCTGCAGGCATTGTATCGTTCGTATTCATCATGATTTTAATCTTGTCATTTGTGGATCGAATTGTGGATCCTGTCCTACGGTGGCCGGGTAATCGTGGTCGAAATACCGGATAGTGAGTTCAGTGCCCGGCGTACTCAATGCTGCAGGCACCCAGGCATAAGCCAGTTGCTTACCAATGGTATGGCCGAAGTAGGCACTGGTGACATAACCCACAACGTTGCCCTCATGCAGCACGGGCTCCTTGCCCAGAACCACATGCTGAGGGTTCTCAAGCACCAGACATACTAAACGCCTGCTCAATGCATTTGGATTCACTTCATTGAAAGCCTCAGCGCCTTTATATCCTCCACCCTTGCGGACCGCAAAGGACAGCCCCGCCTCATGGGGGTTGTGCTCACTGTTCATGTCCGTCCCGTAACTGCGATATCCTTTTTCCAAGCGCATGGAGTTGAATGCTCCACGGCCGGCTGCAATGAGTCCGTACTTCTTTCCTGCCTGCCACAGGGTGTCCCAGAGTTTCAGCGCAAGGTCGGCGGTAGTGTAGATTTCATATCCCAGCTCACCAACGTAGGAGAGCCTGCACAACATCACCGGTACATGGCCGAGATACATGCTCTTTAGCCGGAAGTAGCCGAGTGCCTCGTTGCTCAGGTCATCCCTGGTCAAAGACTGGGCGAGTTCCCGCGACTTAGGTCCGAAGAGCCCCAGCCCAACGGTCCCGGCGGTGATGTCTCGCACATGCACGGTGTCCGGTGCCACCTGCCTCAGGTAATTGATATCGATGTTGCTGTTCACGCCGATGAAAAAGTCGCGCTCGCCACGTCGCATGACAGTGATGTCGCTCAGGATGCCTGCCCTTTCGTTAAGCAGCAGGCAATAGGTGATGGAGCCGGGCTTCTTGCGCAGGTTGCCTGTTGTCAATCGCTCGAGAAACTCCAATGCGCCGTTGCCAGTGACCTCGATGCGTTTCAGGGTCGTGATATCGAACAGGCCGATGCCTTCCCTGACCGCGCAGGCCTCAGCACCGATGATCGGCGACCAGAATTTTGAACTCCACTCATCCCGCTGCGGACAATTGTAGCGGGCGAGCAGGCCGGCGTTGGCTTCGTAC
>JBBQWL010000051.1:0-50109 GCA_038210625.1 Chitinophagales bacterium
GAAAGAAAAGTAAAGCATCCACTTTATGGAAAGTTCCTGAAAAAGACTAGCAGCTTTCATGCACACGACGAAAAGAACGAGTGCAGCATTGGCGATACCGTAAAAATTATGGAGAGTCGCCCAATGAGCAAAACAAAGCGTTGGAGACTAGTTGAGGTTATTGAAAAAGTAAAGTAAGATTTCGGATTGCGGATGTAGGATATAAGATTTCCTGGTACGCAAGTATAAATAGACTAAAACTGATTTGGATATAAGGAAATCAAAAATCCTACATCACAGATCACAAATCAACATAAAATGATTCAGCAAGAAAGCAGACTAAACGTAGCGGATAACAGTGGTGCCAAAGAGGTATTGTGTATTCGTGTGTTGGGTAACTCTGGCCAGGACTACGCTAAAATCGGTGATAAAATTGTGGTTACTGTAAAGGATGCTACGCCAAACGGTGGTATTAAGAAGGGAACTGTAAGCAAAGCCGTTATTGTAAGAACAGTAAATAAACTGCGTCGTAAAGATGGTTCTTACATTCGTTTTGATGACAACGCAGTTGTATTGCTGAACAATTCAGACGAACCAAGAGGCACACGTATTTTTGGACCAGTTGCCCGTGAGTTAAGAGATAAGGGATATATGAAAATTATATCGCTGGCTCCGGAAGTATTGTAAAGCAGAAGGCCTGAGGCTTAAAGCTAAAAGCAGTCAAAATAAAAAATCAGTAAGCTTTAAGCGTTAAGCTTTAAGCATAAAGCATAATAAAATGAGTACAAGATTTAAACCTAAGTTTAGCATTAAAAAAGGCGATAACGTTGTTGTTATTACCGGGGAAGACAAGGACCTTAAGAAGCCACGCAAAGTGCTTGAGGTTATCCTGGAAAAAGGTCGTGTTTTAGTAGAAGGTGTAAACATCGTTACCAAACATACCAAGCCAACATCTCAGAACACTAAAGGTGGTATTGTGAAAATTGAAGCGCCAATCAATATCAGTAATGTGATGTTGTGGGATGCTAAAACTGGTGGCCCGACAAAAATTAAACGCACCAGGGAGAACGGTAAATTAATCAGAGTATCTAAAAAATCAGGGGAGGCTATAAAATAATGAGCACAACAACTTACACTCCAAGATTAGCAGATAAGTACACCAAAGAGGTGGTACCTGCTTTAATGAAAAAATTTGGTTATAAAACCATTATGCAGGCACCCAAGCTTACCAAGATTTGTTTGAATCGTGGTGTGAATGGCGCTGTGGCAGATAAAAAATTAGTAGATATCGCTGTTGAAGAGTTGTCAACGATAACTGGTCAAAAAGCAGTTGCTACTATGAGTAAAAAAGATATCTCCAACTTTAAGTTGCGTAAAGCCATGCCAATCGGGGCACGGGTTACGCTTCGCGGAGTTAAGATGTTTGAATTCCTTGACAGGTTTGTATCTGTGTCTTTGCCACGTGTACGTGATTTCAAAGGTATCAATGATAAATCATTTGATGGCCGTGGAAATTACACATTGGGTATTACAGAGCAAATCATCTTTCCTGAAATTGATATTGATAAGGTAAATAAAATTACCGGTATGGATATCACTTTTGTAACAACAGCTTCAACAAACGAAGAAGCATTTGAGTTGTTGAAAGAATTGGGAATGCCTTTTAAAAATGTAAAAAAATAATTTAAACAATAACAGAACATGGCAAAAAAATCAATTGAAGCCAGGCAGAGAAAGCGTGAAGTAATGAGCGCAAAATTTGCTGAAAAAAGAGCAACTTTAAAAGCTGCCGGCGATTACAAAGCTTTGGATCTTTTACCAAAGAATGCATCTCCTGTACGTTTAAGAAACCGTTGCCAGTTAACCGGTCGTCCTAGAGGATACATGCGGCATTTTGGGTTATCAAGAAACATGTTCCGTGATATGGCATTGGCTGGTAAAATACCCGGAGTTACCAAGGCAAGCTGGTAAGAAATTAAAAACAGCAGATCAGTAGCGATATTGAAATCACTGTAAAAAAATTATCTAATAACAAAGTCAATTTAACTAATTATGGTAACTGATCCTATAGCAGATTTTCTTACAAGAATACGTAACGCACAAATGGCCAATCACCGTATTGTTGAAATTCCTGCATCGAACCTGAAGAAGCGCATGACAGAAATTTTGTACGATAAAGGGTACATTTTAAAATACAAATTTGAGGACGATAGCAAACAAGGTGTAATTAAAATTGCACTTAAGTATGATGCTGCTACAAAATTGCCGGTAATTCAAAGCCTGGAAAGAGTATCACGTCCGGGTTTGCGCACTTACGCTAAGCCAGGTGAATTTAAGAGAGTGAAGAATGGTTTGGGTATTGCAATTGTGTCTACATCTAAAGGTGTAATGACGGATAAGGAAGCAAAGGCTCAGAATGTAGGTGGTGAAGTATTGTGTAATATCTACTAATATTTATCTCCGTAAGGAGACAACAATAATCATATAAAGGGTTTGACAATTAAGCCAAAGTCGTGGCTGAACACGAACCGGATTGATCATAATAAAATTAAAATCGACTATGTCTAGAATAGGAAAAAAACCGGTTGAATTCCCCGCTGGTGTTACAATTGTGGTAGGAAAAGATAATGTGGTGACTGTTAAAGGACCAAAAGGCGAATTGAAACAAGCTGTGGACAGAGATATGAAACTGGAAGTGAAAGATGGTCACCTTGAATTAGTAAGACCAACTGATCAAATCCGCCACAAAGCCATGCATGGTTTATATCGTTCATTGGTAAGTAACATGGTAAAAGGTGTTTCTGAAGGTTATACAAAACAACTTGAATTAGTGGGTGTGGGTTTTAAAGCCGCCAGTACTGGAAACATGTTGGACCTTGCTTTGGGATATTCTCACAATATTGTTTTTGAAATACCTAAAGAATTGAAAGTAACTACTTCACAGGAGAAAGGACAAAACCCTATCATTACTTTGGAGAGTGTTGACAAACAATTGCTCGGCCAGGTGTGTGCTAAAATACGCGGTCTGCGTAAGCCTGAACCATACAAAGGAAAGGGTGTTAAATTTAAGGGTGAAGTATTGAGAAGAAAAGCTGGTAAATCAGCAGGTAAATAATAAGGTGAAGATGTGAGATTATGCCAATTGGAAAATGGCATACAAGCAAAGGAATTTTCACATGTTTGAAGTTTCAAATTTTCAAATTTTCTCCGGCAGTATCGGGGAACAAAATAAAAGACCATGAATAACAAATCAAGTGCTAGGGAAAAGATCAAATTCCGCATCCGCAAAAAAATAAATGGAGTTGCTGCAAGGCCAAGGCTGAGTGTTTTTAGAAGCAACGCTGCTATTTATGCACAATTGATCAACGATGAAAATGGTTCTACCATTGCTTCGGTTTCATCATTGGACAAAGATATTAAAGCACAAAAAGTTACAAAAACTGAACAGAGTAAACTGGTTGGAAATGCCATCGCAAGAAAAGCAACAGACCTGGGTCTTACAACAGTTGTTTTCGATCGTGGTGGATACATCTATCATGGCCGTGTAAAGGCAGTTGCTGAAGGCGCAAGAGAAGGTGGTTTACAATTTTAATTATAAATTTTCTAATAAGAACTATACATGTTAAAAGCAAACGATAACAGAGTAAAAGCCGGTGACCTTGAGTTGAAAGAAAAAGTTGTTTCTATCAACCGCGTGGTAAAAACCACCAAAGGCGGCCGTGCCTTTAGTTTTTCTGCACTGGTAGTAGTTGGTAATGGTGCAGGTGTTGTAGGCCAGGGTTTGGGTAAAGCAAAAGAAGTACAGGAAGCTATTACAAAAGGTATTGAAGATGCAAAAAAGAATTTGATAAAAGTTCCGGTTATGCATGGTACAATTCCTCACGAACAATTATCCAAGGAAGGTGCTGCAAAGGTTTTTATTAAACCAGCCGCACATGGTACTGGTGTAATTGCCGGAGGTAGTATGCGTGCTGTATTAGAAGCTGCTGGTATTACAGACGTATTGGCCAAGAGCCTCGGTTCTGCCAATCCAACCAATGTGGTAAAAGCAACTGTTAAAGCATTGGCCACTTTACGTGAACCAATCGTGGTAGCAAAAACTAGACAAATTTCCTTAAAGAAGGTATTTAACGGATAGGTGCAATTATTCTCACGGGAATATGAAATGCATAATCTTTAATCAAAAATAAAATTCCCTTTCAGGGATCAGGGCATGAAAAAGATAAAAGTAACACAGGTAAAGAGTGTAATCGACAGGCCGGAACGCCAGAAAAGAACAATGGTGGCTTTGGGATTGAAGAAGATGAATGCTTCTGTGGAAGTAGAAGCCACTCCACAAATTTTAGGTATGGTTCGCAAAGTGAATCACCTGGTTGCTGTGGAAGAACTTGCATAATTGCCGATTACACGATGGCTTAATGTTTTGAATTCGTTTTCACTTGAGGCTAGATTCAATTTTTAAATTAATTGCGAGGGGTGATACCCCGTAAGTACAAAATCAAATACACATGGAATTACATTCATTAAGACCCGCCAAAGGAGCAACGCACAAAGCAAAGCGCATTGGCCGTGGTGAAGCTAGTGGTAAAGGTGGTACTTCTACCAAAGGTAACAAGGGTGGTCAGAGCCGTGCAGGTTACAAAAGTAAAATGGCTTTTGAAGGTGGTCAGATGCCAATTCAACGCCGTGTTCCAAAACGTGGTTTTAAAAATATCAACCGTGTTGAATATAAAGTGATCAATTTAGGTCAGATTGATCATTATGCAGAAAAATACAGTATTACAGAATTTACTCCACAGAATTTGTACATCAACGGTTTAATTGCCCAGAATGACAACATCAAGATTTTAGGAGTCGGCGAAATTAAAGGTAAATTCACTTTTAAAGTAAATGCAGTTAGTGAAAAAGCTAAAGCTGCAATTGAAGCCGCCGGAGGTTCAGTGGAGATAGTTAAATAATTTCACGATATTTGCAGACGCATTCCTGCCTGCCGAAAAGGGCAGGTAACGAAAGCGTCTTTTTTAGTTTTACGAAAACATTTAAACGCCTTAATTCTGTGAAGAAATTTGTTCAAACACTGAAAAATATCTGGAGCATCGAAGAGCTTCGGAACAAAATACTTTTTACTTTACTGCTGATATTTATTTATCGCCTTGGGTCATTTATCGTATTACCAGGTATCGATCCTAATAAATTAGCCAATTTAAGTAACAGTACTAAAAACGGTATGTTGGGTTTATTGGATGCATTTGTAGGGGGAGCATTTTCCAAAGCGTCTATTTTTGCATTGGGCATCATGCCCTACATTTCGGCTTCTATCTTTATGCAATTGATTACCATTTTGGTTCCTCAAATGGCAAAGGTGCAGAAAGAAGGAGAGAGTGGAAGAAAGAAAATTAATCAATGGACCCGTTACCTGACTGTTATTGTTACAGCATTTCAAGCTGCAGCATATATAGGGTATCTTAAAAGTGCTGGCAATGCGGAAGCATTGTTGCCTTCTTATGCTGGCTTTTTTGTTATCTCTACCGTTATTCTTTTAACAGTAGGTACTTTGTTTGTAATGTGGTTAGGTGAAAAAATTACAGATAAGGGGTTGGGTAATGGTACTTCTATCATCATCATGATGGGTATCCTGGCCAGGCTTCCACAGGCATTTATACAGGAGTGGACATCAAGGGCAACAAGAGGCGGTGGCGGTTTATTAATCTTCTTAATTGAAATTGCGTTTTTAGTTGCTATCATATTAGGATTGATTTTGCTGATACAGGGAACAAGAAAAGTACCGGTGAATTATGCAAAGCAAATTGTTGGAAACAGGCAGTTTGGTGGCGCCAGAAATTTTCTTCCGTTAAAGGTGAATGCTTCGGGTGTTATGCCGATCATTTTTGCCCAGGCAATTTTATTTTTACCAACTATATTTTCTGGCTTTACCGGTGGTGGCTGGGCTAAATACTTTACTGATCATACCAACGGGGTATATATGTTGGTGTATACAATTTGTGTAATTGCGTTTACATTTTTATATACGGCGTTAATCTTTAATCCAAAGCAAATGGCTGAAGATTTAAAACGTAACAATGGATTTATTCCGGGTGTTAAACCAGGTCAGCCCACCGCTGATTATATTGGAACCATAATGGACAGGATTACTTTACCGGGTGCCGTTTTATTGGCCTTTGTGGGTATCTTGCCTGGTTTGTTTCAGTTGGTATTTAAAACGCAGCAGGCGTTTGCAACTTTTTACGGTGGAACATCTTTGTTGATTATGGTAGCCGTAATTTTAGATACATTACAACAAATAGAAACCCAGCTGTTGATGCGCCAGTATGATGGCTTAATGAGTTCAGGAAGAATTCAGGGAAGACAAACTTCAGCAGTAGGAGGAGTTTAATACGATTGCTCCATCCCGGTTTAAATGGGATCAACATATTTTATTTAAACCCTGACATTAACCGTCAGGGTTTATTGTTAAACAAAGTCTTTGTATGATTCATTATAAAACAAAAGCAGAAATTGAATTGATGCGGATCAGCAATTTGCTGGTGAGTAAAACGCTTGCAACATTGGCCACAATTATTCGCCCCGGTATGTCTACATGGGAGCTTGACCAGGTGGCCGAACAATTTATAAGAGACAATGGTGCCACACCTTCTTTTATAGGATATGGAAATCCCGCATTTCCGTTTGCATGTTGCATGTCGGTGAACGATGCCGTGGTACATGGTTTCCCCACCAGGGCGGTTTTAAAAGATGGAGATATTGTTTCAGTAGATGTTGGTACCTATATTAACGGATTTCATGGTGACAGCGCATATACGTTTGCGTTAGGCGAGATTGCGCCGGAGGTAAAGCAGCTATTACGCGTAACAAAAGATGCATTATACAAGGGAATTGAAAAAGCAACACAGGGTAACAGAACCGGTGATATTGCTTATGCGGTACAAAATTATACTGAGCGGGAGCATGGTTATGGAGTGGTAAGGGAACTGGTGGGGCATGGTGTTGGAAGGCATTTGCACGAAGAGCCACAAGTACCTAATTATGGAAAACGCGGCACCGGTGCAAAGCTGAAAGAAGGAATGGTAATAGCAATTGAACCGATGATTAACCTGGGAACTAAAAATGTTTATCATGATAAAGACGGCTGGACGATCCGCACCGAGGATGGAAAGCCGGCAGCACATTACGAACATACCGTAGCCATTCAGAAAGGGGCAAAGGCGGATATTTTATCTTCGTTTACAGAAATTGAGGCTGCAGAAAAAGCAAATGTAAATTTGTGTTCAGATTATTAATGATTGTAAAATTCTGTACTTCATCTGTACCCTTTCATCGCTCCAGATATTGTCCGGACTAATGTATGTGTCTTTATATTGAATGATAACGCCGGTTCTTACAAAGATATCTCTCACCAGTTCACTGCATATGTAGCTACGGTTTCTTTCACGGCGGCTGATATGAAACAGAATGCGAACCATAATGCGGACAATTTCGAAATTATCGTATGGCCTTGTTAATTCGTCCAAACCAAAGCAGATGCCCTTGTTCAGGTTTTCTTTTGATACTTCTACATTTAATTGACTGATAGCAATTTGACCTTTGTAAGGACGCTTCTTGTCTTTGTAATTGCGCAGGTATTTTGAGAGTGGAATCAACCTGATACCAACGTAAGGCTCGGCTTCCAATACCAGCACCCTTCCTAACTCTTCATCTTTATAAATTACTGCCACATGGCTCAAGGTACTCTTTGTAAGTTTTTGTATTATGCCTGAAAATGTATAGCTGCCGCTGCTGAAAAACAAGTCGCCCGTTTTTAACAATGGCCGTATTTTTTCGTAAGAAGTTAGCGGTATTTTTTTTAGTTGTTGTTTGCTGATAGCAATGGCCATAATACAGGTTAAAGATTTACAAGGTTATTGTTGACTGAACAATAAGAATTAAATGTAGTATTTACTAATTACTTTTAGTACTCATGATTTTAATTTACCAATGAATAAAAATTGTTTAGTAGTTATTGGCGGTGGCGCAGCAGGGTTCTTTTGTGCAGTGAATGCAGCCCGGTTGAACCCATTATTGCGGGTAATTGTAGTAGAGAAAACAAGTAAGCTGTTAAGTAAAGTAAAAGTAAGCGGCGGCGGACGTTGCAACGTTACCCATGCCTGTTATAGCATTACTGATATGATTAAAAAGTATCCCCGTGGTGGACAGTTTTTGAAGAAGGCATTTCATCATTTTTTCACCTCAGATACAATAACCTGGTTTAAAGAAAGGGGAGTAGTATTAAAAGCAGAAGCAGATGGACGGATGTTTCCTGTTACAGATTCTTCTCAAACAATTATCGATTGCCTGATGAAAGAGGTTAACAGGTACCACGTTGAAATTTTGATGAACAAAGAAGTAAAAGCGGTTAAGCGGTTAAACGATAAATGGCAGCTGCAATTCGCAAATGAAACTGCAATAGAGGCTGACTTTATTTGCATTGCCAGTGGCGGATATCCAAAACCTGCCCAGTTCGACTGGCTTCAACAAACAGGTCATACCATAGAAAAGCCTGTTCCATCCTTGTTTACTTTTAATATGCCGGGCAACGCTATTACTGAGTTGATGGGCGTTGCCGTGGAAAACGCAAGCGTAAAAATAGCAGGAACAAAATTAACGGAACAAGGGCCTTTGCTAATTACACATTGGGGTATGAGTGGGCCTGCCATTTTAAAATTATCAGCCTGGGGCGCAAGGCAGTTGGCAGACAATAATTATGCATTCACTGCTATTGTAAACTGGGTTCCCGCATTCAATGAACAAACTTTAAAAGACAAATTTCAGCAGGTAAGATTTGACATTGCCGCACAAAAAATAAGTAACCGGAACCCACTCGGTCTGCCTCAGCGTTTATGGCAATATTTATTGCAGCAGTCTTGGGTTAATGAAGATATGCGCTGGGCCGATCTTCCGGGTAAGGAACAAAACAAGCTCATAAAAAATATTTGTGCGCAGGAATTTTTAGTGAATGGGAAGACAACATTCAAGGAAGAATTTGTAACGGCCGGCGGTGTTTTGCTGAGTGAGATTGATTACAATACAATGGAAAGCAAGATAACTCCCAATTTATTTTTTTGTGGTGAAGTGATGGATACCGATGGAGTAACCGGTGGATTTAATTTTCAAAATGCCTGGACAACAGGTTTTATTGCTGCCAAAGCAATAGCAAATAGGACTAGTCAATAGTTTGAAGAAGGGTAAACTAGAAGCATTTATAATTCATCACTTATTACTTTCTTATGCATCCAGTCTTTTTCTTTGGCATCGCCTGAAGCAACAAATAATGCAGTAAAAAACAGGAGTACAATTTGAATCATCCAGCCATACTGTGATTTTTCATCAAAAGCGAGCACGAAGGTTTTGTGCACGCCAAATAATTTAAGGGTTGACAATACCATAGTAACAGCACACAACAAACTTCCTAAAATCATCACCACTCTTGCGGCTACAGCGGCTGTTTTACTTTTTGAAAGTGGAATTTTTTTGTGCAAGTAATAATAGCCACAAAAGAAAATAACGTACGGTATAATGATCATTATAAAACTAAAGAAATGATCAAACCCTGGAATATAAAATAATGTGACAGAAAATAATTTCAACAGGTAAAAAATGCCGATGATCAATCCTATAAAACCAATAAAACCTCCAAAAAGCAAGGCCATCAGTTTAAAATATTTATTGAAATTATTCATGCTGTAAAGGTACTTAGTTTTTCTCCTTGATGCTACTTCGCAGTTGTTACCATAATTATTATTTATCTATCTACGTTTCAATAAAAGCTAAATAAAGCTCAATTGTACAAATGTGCGACGCCTGTGAAGATGCACAATGCTTCCTGGCCCGGACAATAATTTAATTTTTTTATGTGACCAGTTACTGAATCCTTTAACGTTTGCAAAAAAAAATCCCACTGCTTTCGCAATGGGATTTTTTCAAAAATTATAGAGCGGTTATTCAGCTTTTGGAGCTTCGTCTGCAGCACCATCAGCGGCGGCAGCACTATCCATTTTAGCTTTCAATCCTGCTAAAACACCAAGATCACCTAAAGTTGATTTTTCTACCTTGCTCTGCAGATTTTTTACAGCCTTTTTGGTTACTTCAGCATCTGCTTTCTTTTCTTTAAATTCAGCTTGCTTCACTTCTTCATGAGCCTGTTCCCACAAACGTGTGTGGCTAAGAACGATGCGTTTGTCGTTACGGTCAAATTCAATTACTACAAATTGTGCAATCTCATCAGCTCCAACGGTTTTACCATCTTCTTTTGCAAGGTGACGGTTAGGCGCAAAACCTTCCAGTCCGTATGGCAATTGTACAACAGCACCCTTGTCATCTTTCTTGGTAACGGTTCCTTCATGCACGGTTCCAACAGCAAAAGTTTCTTCCAGTGAATTCCACGGATCTTCTTCTATCTGTTTGTGTCCTAACTGTAATTTGCGGCCATCTTTATCAATGTTCATAATGATCACTTCAATTGATGCACCTACTTTAGTATACTCGTTCGGGTTGTTGAAACGTTTCAACCAGCTTAAATCGCTGATGTGAATCATACCACCAATACCGGTAGCCAATTCAATAAATACGCCGTAAGGAGTAATGTTTTTAACGATACCGGTATGTTTGCTTCCTTCAGGGAACTTAACATCAATTTCGCTCCATGGGTCGTTGGCCATTTGTTTGATAGAAAGACTCATCTTGCGGGTGTCTTTATCTAACGTTACAATTTTAGCTTCGTACTCATCACCTAACTTAAAGAATTCTTTAGCGTTGATTGGCGTATTAGCCCAAGTAATTTCACTTACGTGTACCAAACCTTCCACACCAGGCATAATTTCAAGGAAAGCACCGTAGTCTTCAATGTTAACTACTTTACCTTTCACTACTTCACCTTCTTTAATGTTCTCGCTCAGCGTATCCCATGGATGCGGAGTCAATTGTTTCAGGCCTAAGCTGATACGTTTTTTATCATCATCAAAATCTAATACAACAACGTTCAGTTTCTGATCCATCTTCAACACTTCTGTTGGATGATTAATACGTCCCCATGAAATATCGGTGATGTATAACAAGCCGTCTAAGCCGCCCAAATCAAGAAACGCACCGAAGTCAGTGATGTTTTTGATGGTACCTTCCAGTACTTGTCCTTTTTCCAGTTTACCGATAATTTCAGCACGTTGTGCCTCGATATCGCTTTCAATAAGTGCTTTGTGAGATACAACGGCGTTCTTAATGGTTTCGTTGATCTTAACCACTTTAAATTCCATTGTTTTACCAACAAACTGATCGTAATCAGTAACCGGTTTAACGTCGATCTGGCTACCTGGTAAGAATGTTTCCATACCAAATACATCCACGATAAGGCCACCCTTGGTTTTGCTGGTAACAATACCGGTAACAATTTCACCAGTTTTGTGTAACTCAACAATTCTTTCCCAGGCTCTGCTGGTACGGGCTTGTTTGCGGCTAAGATTCAGGTTACCATCCCTGTCTTCTTTTTCAACCACCATAACCTCAATGATGTCGCCTACTTTCAATCCGCCCGGTATGTCCCTGAATTCATTCAGAGAAATTAAACCGTCACTTTTAAAACCGATGTTTACAACCGCATCAGTTTTGGTGATTGCTTCAATTGTAGCCTGGATCATTTCGCCATCATTGATCTGTTTGAACGTGTTGTCGTACACAACATCGTACTTGGCTTTTTCTTCTTTGTTGTAACTTGAAACGTTACGTTTGTCAACACTCCAGTCGAAGTCATCATGAGCAGTCACGATTCTTTCTTCAACGGGTGCAGCAGCCACTACTGGTTCAGTAGCAGGCGCTTCTATGCCGACTGTGTCGGCACTGTTCGCAGGCACATTTGTTACCGCAGCAGGTTCAGCACCTTCATTGGTAGCCGCTCCTTCCTGTGCATCTGCGTTTAGTTGTTTAATAATGTTAAATGACATAATATAATCCCGGTTTTTTAACGGGAGGGCAAAGTTAATAAATTAAAGGCAAATAAAGTGCTGAAAAGCCAGGTTTTTCAAGGGTTACAGCCCTTTTTTTTCAAACAATATAAGACGGTTTATAGCTGAAAAGAATTAATACATTAGCAGTGAATTATATCCGTCAACTACTTGTGGCATAATATTGTATATTTTCGATGATAGTTTTAATTTTTAGGTCTGAAAGTTTTTAAAATATGCGTTTGTATAAATTGTGTGGGTTATTAATTTGTATGTTGGGAGGGAAGGTTTTGATAGCCCAAAATTACCAGGCTATTAATGGGTCTAGCTATGCAGGTAGTTTAAGTGCGCAAAATAACCCCGCTTCCATAGTGCAGGTGCCATTTGCCTGGGATATTACTCCATTTGCAGTGCAAACAAAAGAAGCTACCAATGCTTTTATTATCAATAATTATTCCCTGCTGTCACCTTCTTCAAAAGCAAAGTTAGTCGGCGAAAACGGCGCATCGAAACGGTTTGCATTTACCAACCAGAATATCCGTCTTTTTAATACAAGAATCAACCTGAACAATGTGTCTGCAATTGCTTTTGGGGCCAATATCCGAAGTTACTTTTATGCAACAACATCCCAGGTTAATTGGCAGGATACAACCCAACGGTTGCAGGATTTTATGAAACTTAATAGTGGAAGGCTGCCTTTATCGGGCGAATCAAGGGGTAGCGCCTGGGCGGAAATATACGGTACTTATGCACGAACTATTTATAGTGATGAAAGAAGAATTTTAACAGGTGGTATTACACTAAAAATTAACAGGGCCCTTGCAGGAGAATACGTTAGCGCCACCGGGTTAAATTATATACCTGCCGGCAATACAGCAGGCTACGAGGTAACCGGAGGAAATGTGCAATATGGGTATTCTTCCAACTTTGATGAAATCGACAGCAACCGGTCCGCCTCAGCTAACAGGAAAAGTTTTTTTCAACATACCATGGCGGGGGTAAGTGCTGATGCCGGCCTTGAATATATTTTGCTGGATGATGATACAGAGGAGGATGGCAGCGGTTTGGCCTATCGAACAAAAATTGGTATTTCGCTTATGGACGTGGGGCGAAATAAATTTCGTTACAGCAGCAGGAGCAGCAATGCAGCAGGTATTAAGCCCAATATGAGTGATACAACAGTTTCGAACGCTTTTTTTAATATCAATTCTGTAGATGATTTTAACAATGGGTTAAAAACTGTCGCTGCCAACTATACTTCACTGGCCGGCTTATTTAATGTTTACCAGCCTGCACGTATTATCATTAATGTTGATCAGCATCTTGCCAACAATTTTTATTTAAATGGAGAAATAACATTGCCGGTTTTCTCATTGGTGCCAAGGCCAATCAGGCATATAAGAGACATGAACCTGCTTGCTGTAACTCCCCGGTGGGAAACAAAAACCTGGGGAGCCTACCTGCCCATTCAGTTCAATAATCAAAAACAATTGTGGGTGGGAGGCGCCTTTAAAGCGGGGCCCTTGTTATTAGGTTCGCATAACCTGGCCAATATCTTTTCAAAAAATAAAATGCAATCAGGTGGTTTTTATATTGCGCTCACTATCCGGCCTGCTAAAAACCGCGACGGATCAGAAGGAGGAGGGGCAGAAAGGGGTTCACGAAAATCAAGGCGAAGCCTGGAATGTCCAAAACTGTAACCGTGTTTGGCCTCCCGCTATAAGCCCATCCTGATAAATTAAGTTCTTTTTAAAATCATTGTTAAAGCAACAAAGCGAAAGGTTCTTTTAAAAAGGTGCAAATTTTCTATGTCGTTATTTCTTTACTTTGTAAACAGATAACCACCACTTAAAGGTTATTATTTTTTCAGCAACAGGTAAACAAATAATTATTGAAGCATTTCATTTTAAAACAAAAAAGTCATATGAAAAAAAACAGGAAAAGCAACATGCGTCCATTTTCAATTAAGCGCTTATTACAACTGGCAATGTTGATGCTGGTGGTAACCACGGCAAAAGCAAATAACACCATCAATCATCCCACTGCAGACCCTGCTATTGAAGGAAGGTGGGACCTTACCGTTGATATGGATGGCAAATCTGTTCCTTCCTGGCTGGAAGTGAGGCACTCTGGTTTGCATATGCTCACCGGGTCATTTGTTGGCGCCGGCGGAAGTGCAAGACCCGTTTCAAGAGTCAATTTCAAAGAAGGAAAAATTAGCTTTACGTTGCCGCCTCAATGGGAGCCCGAAGACAGAGATATTGTTGTTGAAGGCATATTGCAAGATGGCAAATTATCAGGTACTATTGTAGGTGCCAATGGTAAAACCCATAACTGGACCGGCGTTAGAGCGCCTGATTTAAGAAGAGCAAAACAACCGGTTTGGGGCAAGCAGGTAAAGCTTTTTTCGGGTACTGATTTAAAAGGTTGGCATACTGAAGGCGAAAATCAATGGCAGGTGAAAAACGGCGTTTTAAGTAGCCCCCGCCCCGGATCAAATTTTATCAGCGATCAAAAATTCAACGACTTTAAACTGCACATTGAATTTCGTTATCCTGCAGAAAGCAACAGCGGTGTTTACCTGCGTGGACGTTATGAAATACAGGTGGCAGATAACAAGGGAATGGAACCGCTGAAAGATTACCTGGGAGCTATTTATGGTTTTATAGCGCCGTTGCAAATGGTGGCCAAAGCACCGGGCGAATGGCAAACCTATGATGTTACCTTGGTAGGAAGAACGGTGTCCCTGGTAGCAAACGGGGTGCAGGTTATATGCAACCAGGATATTCCGGGCGTTACCGGCGGAGCGTTAGACAGCAACGAAGGGGAACCGGGACCAATCATGTTGCAGGGAGACCATGGTACCATTGAATACCGCAATATCTTGATTACTCCGGCAAAATAAGCGTAGCTATAATCAGGAATATATTTTCGATTCATTACAACAAAGCGCCCACATTATACCGGGCGCTTTGTTATTAATTTGATTACATTCATATACTATCAACAATCCGTAACGTTGTATTATTTTAATGGAGGCCCTCCATCATAAAAGATTTTGATGAGATTTTTTTCGCCGGGATTGCTTTCCATTTCATACGATTTTCTTCGCTTGCCATCAATGATTTCCAGCACTGAAGTGTTGGGCGGAATGGAACCAAGGTTGTCGGCCAAAAAGGTAATGGTATTGGCGCCAGGTTGTAATGTTACCGTAATAAAGCGGGGTGTTTTTTTTACCGGGCATCCTTTAATTAGCCATTCGTTATTTATTTTTATTGATACAGTGTCTCCGTCATCAATTACTTCATCCCAGATAGCTAGTGTTAATTGTTGTGTAAAAGATTTAATACTGCCTATCAGCTTTTCATCTTTTTTTAATAATTTTTCTTCGCCAGGGTGCAGGTTTTCTGTAAAATATCTGTCCCTGGATTTATCCGGATCGCAAACCAGTTTAACCACAATAAATGTAGCTGCACTGTCTTTTCTGTTGGCAAAATCAAGCGCAAATTTTTTGTTACCAAATTCCAGGTTTAAACGGCTGGTATTAGGCAAATCATTACCAAAATTATCAGCAAAAAAGGTAAGGATATTCAGGCCCGGGCTTAGCAGGATATCGGACTGCTGTGTCTTTTTTTCGATATCAATTTTGTCAAAAATAACAGCACCGTTCAGGGTTACCGATACCCGGTCATTTTTTCTTTTTTTAATTCCTGAAAAATTAGCGATGCCATCGCGGGTGGGTAAATAAACTGTATCCTTTAAACCAAAATAGGTGGGCGATAAGGCTGGTTCCAGCAAGTCATCCGAGTTTTCGCTGTGCCAGGGAATACTGCTGATTTTTTTTAAACTGATGTCTTCATTGCTTAAAAATTGTTTAAGTTTTGCGACAAGTTTTGCACTGTCTGTAATTGTTTCTGTTATAACAATAATATTATTCTGTTTGGAGTGAATGCGCAGCAAGTTTAAAATTGGCGCACCTTTTAAGTCTTTGCTAAGATCAAAACTGCCGGTTAAAAAAAGAGACCGGTCTTTCAACCCGAATGGCTTTTGAAACCTGGGAAATTTATTTTTGCTGATGCCCACTTCCCGGATATTTTTTTTTGCCAACAGTAAATCATACTCAGCAAAAAAGCTATCGCAGCTTATTAAAACGTGGGCCGGGTACAATATATTTCTTTGAGATGGGCCTATTTGTAATTCAAATTTTAAAGGTGTAGTGGCAGCATCCGGGGAATACACCATTTGCCAGGTGCCAGAAAATGGATCTGTTTGTGCAAGTAGTTTTAAGGAATAAAAAAGCAAACAGTAAATGAATAAAAATATATTTTTAATCACATGCTTATTTTAAAATATAATGTTCCAGGGTTTAAAGGATTAAAGTTAGATTTAAATTTTGTCATTCCATCGATGCTGATTTTTGCAGCATCAACTATATAAGCCAGTGCATGTTAGTTAGCAGATTTTTTTACATACTTTGTAAGTATCACAATCATCGAATCATTTACCCTGCCTTCTATCTGTTCAGCATTATCCTCTACCAGGTGAATTTTGCGCACAACGGTTCCAACTTTGGCGCTAAAAGTGGCGCCCTTAACATCCAGGCTTTTAATCAGTACAACGTTATCGCCATTGCTCAATACCGCGCCATAGCAATCTACGTGCTTTACGATATCATCCGGATCTTTATCATCGCCACTGGCTTTGGCCCATTCCATCGTTTCCTCATCCAGGTATGCAATATCTAATAAATCAGGCACCCAATCCAGCTGTTTTAATTTATGCAGCATGCGCCACGAAACTACTTTTACAGCAGGTTCTTCGCTCCAGATGCTATCATTCAGGCAGCGCCAGTGATTAGCATCTGCTGTTTCAATATTTTCCATTTGTTGTAAACAGGTAGAACATACCCAAATATGATGGGCCAGTTTGTTGCCAGGGCTGGAAGGGACAGCATAAGATGTATTGGCATCTGCAGATCCACACAACTCACATTTTTCTCCGCTTCTTTTTTGTAACTCTTTTTCAAAACTCATAATAGCAATTGTTTTTTAACGGGGGCGAAGGTAATGAAATTAAATGCCATTACTATTTATCACATACAGTTGCCTCGATCCAATCCAGGTTTTAGCGACAAGCATTTTTTGCTCCGCCAAGCAACGTGACACCTTCGGGTTATTGAATGGTCGACAGCCGTTGAAATAGGTGGTACTAATTATTGATGGTTGCAGCTGAAAGCGGTTGCTTTGTTTGTATGTATTGCTGCTTTACAATTTTTGCTGTTTTATGATCGCCGGTATGGCTCCAGCCTGGTGCCATAAAAATATAGGCAAGTTTATTTTTTATGCCCGGGGCATTGTAAACATCCTTTGCAAGACAAATAATTTCACCAAAATAAACATCCCCAAAGTTGTGAGGATTTATGGGGCGGGTAATGCCATATTCAGGAGGCATGTCTTCTCTTTCATGTCGTAAAGTACCGAATACTCTATCCCAAATATTGAGCAGGTTGCAAAAGTTGGTGTCCATATACAACGGATTTCTTGCATGATGAACACGATGGTGCGAGGGCGTTAATATAATGCGGTTCAAAAAACCAAGCCGGCCATCTTTAATAATATTTTCACCTACATGAATCAGGGCGCCCCAGGTACCATCAATAAACATAACAAAAAACAGCAAAGCAGGATTTACGCCAAGAACGATGCAGATGGAAGTACGGATAACATCTGCATAAGGCCCTTCAAGAAAGAAATGAGCGTAGGTTACTGAAAGGTTCATGGTATCAGGCGCATGGTGAGTAGAATGCAAACACCAGAACAATCTTACTTTATGGGCGAGATAGTGGTAAACAAAATGCGCCAGCTCCCAAACGATGTAGCTATATATCAACCAATACCATGTAAAAGTAGTTTTGAAAGGGGCATATTTTTCAAACACACCAATACAAAACGCAACTGCCGCGATGGAAATAAACCTGCCGATAAAGCGATTGAAAATAAAGATGAAAAAATTAACCTTGTACACGCCGCCTGTAAATCTTTTTAAAATTAAGCCCCTTGCAATTTCAAGCAACAACAAAAATGGAATCAGTGGCCCCATGGCCGATTTAAAACCATCAAGAGTAGATAGCGAACTGTAGTCGCCGGATTTAAACATTTGTAACCAGGCGTTGACGCCTAAAAAAGAGATCAGTTCGTTGTAAATTAATTGTAAGGCTTCCATCATTGCGTATCGTTAAAGAATATTTGGATAGTAAATATAAACAATCTGCCGGTTTAAATCATACGCTGTTTGTACTTATTAATCGGTTACAACCCAATTTATTCAAATGTTTAGGACTGGGCGAGGTTATTAAAATACGGCAAGAGGCAGCTGTTGTGCAAAATTTAAAAGGGTGCATGAGATTTTTTGGAAGATAGATATTCTATGCAGCACAAGCGTTGAACTTTTCAGCATATCTTAGATTGCCACGCTTAAAAGTTTCTGGCCTCGCTAAAAATATTGAATTTGAAAAGTGCATGTTATTGACATTGATGAAAAATTAAACAAGGGTTTTGCTACTTTCATCATGGTCCTTTTCCACACTTTAAATCACTGGGCATAACAAATGCAAGTATCGTAACACATTTCTTTTCATCCTTTTAAAATTGTTTCAAAAAACTAATCTTCAACAATGCCTGGTCCTGCGTTTGCGTTTTAGCGGCCAGGTCCTGAAAGTCGCGGTGGTTAAGCACTACATAAACATACGATAAAGGCTGGTACTCCCAGGAAAGCCGGATATTGTAATTTTTAGAATCGTTCTCCGCATTCACCTGGTAAAAGCCGATTAGCTGAACGCGGGGATTAACTGCAAAGCGTCCTTCAATTGAATACAGGTCAATTTTAGCAGATGTATTGAGTTCACCCACCTTTAAAAAATTGTTGCGGTTAAAGCGGCCTGATAAAGAAAAATGTGGCGAGGGCGCATACTGCAAAGTCCAGTCGCCACTGCGCAGGTGACCGTTAAAATAAGTGCCCCACCAATAGATGGTTTGCAGATTTAATTTACGGGCAGGATCGGTGCTGGCATATATTTTTTGCCGGGTGTACTTGTATGGTCCTGCTAAAATTTTTACGCCCAGCGGTTCAAAATTTTCTGTTAGAAATTGATAGGTGGGCGTAGCACTGTAGCCGAAGTAAGCGCCACTCTGCAGGTTCAGCCAAACAGGATAAAATGTCCATGTACGTTCCACCAGTTTGCCGGTACCCACCTGGTGATAAAATTCCGGAAAGATGCTTGGTTCATACGCCCGTAACCATTTTTTAAAAGGCAGATGTTTTCCTCGATACCACCAGAAAACACCAGGCGTAGTGCCAATTACATTGGTACGGGATACAAAGCCCATTTGTGGGTCATAGTCTTTTGTAACGATGGATTCTGTCCACCACATTTTTAGTTTGTTGCTGATAAAATAATATTGTGCATAGGCAGACATCCCACGTTTGCCTGTATTACTGGTATTGCTTGCAGACACCATGGTACTTACAGAATGCGATTCTGCCAGGCGAAAAAAGCCATCTACTGAAGCCACGGTATTATTGCCCTGGGGTTGATTTTTAACCGTAACCAATGTGCCAATGCGGTTTTGTTTTCCGAAATTTTCAGAGTAGCGGCCAACAAAAAAGTTGGTGCCCGGCGAGGCATCCATTTCTTTCTGCCGCATCATCATAGCGCCATAGTTTCTTTTGGAAGAACGGTATACAAAACGGCCGCCATATTCCAGCGGTATCTGGTTGCCATTATCATCCAGGCCTATACGCCTGCTGAAGAAAGGTTGTATGCGCATCAGTCCGCCCGACTCATCCGGGCTTTGACTTACGCCGATGCCAAACAGGCTGGCGTTCTCTAAAAAGAATTGCCTGCGTTCTGGAAAAAATACAGAAAATAACGTGGTGTTATTAACCTGCCGGTCCGCATCCGCCTGCGCAAAATCTGTATTGGCAGTGAGGTCTAACACGGCATTGGGATTGATGGCCCATTTAATTTCGCCACCCGCCTTTAATTTAGCATCACTTGCTATTTTAACGCCATCAGTTTTTTGTTTATCGTACGAAGTAATTAAATAAGGTTGTACCCTGATATTAGTCTTAGGTGGCGGCGGTTGTAAATTTCTCAACATGCCGGCATAATCCATCCGCATGGAAGTAAACGAACGGGGATAGGGTGAAAATGCAGTGACTTCATTGGTGAGCCTGCGGTTGCGGTAAATATTAAACCCCCAGTTTTGCACGCTATCGGTGGTTTTAGGATACCGCAATGTTTGCCATGGAATAGCAATTTCAGCTATCCACCCGGAATCGGTCCTGGTAGTACGAACCTTCCAAAGCCCATCCCAGTCAAGGTCGTAGTAGATATCATCAAACGACAACAGGTCCCGCTGCACGCCGTAGGCATTTGTTGCAAGCGACATTGAATTTCTTTTGTCATTAAATCCATCAAAAGAAAGCATAACAAGATCATGCTGCAGCACATTAAAGTCGCGTTTAAAATCGGTAGCCCGTATAGCATTTTTACCAAGTGAATCCTGCGAAAAAACGCCGAAGTATAAAAACTGTTTGTTGTACAAAACCTTTACCTGTGTTTGAAAATTAGGGGGTGTTCCCTGTAAAGGTTCTACCTGTATAAAGCGGGATGAAGGTACCGCTAATTGCCATTCAGGTTCTTTCAATTGTCCATCTATATGCAGGGTTGTTTGTATTTGAACAGCCTCCAGGCTTCTCCTTAAAGAATCAGGTTTAAACATATCCGTATCCTGGGCGAAAGAATGAATGGAACAAAAAAGCAGCAGTATCGTTAGTGGTTTCATGTAAAGCAATAAGCGGCTAAGATATTAAAATTATCAACAATGCCGCCAACGTCAGTACATGCGTTTAAATTCTGTAGGGCGAAGGTTACTTAATCGTGTTAAAAAAATTATAAAGGATACCTGGTATTGTATTCGTACGAAAAATTTCCTATCTTTAATTTGCGAAAGAGAAAATAACTGCTTCATTGAAGGGAATCTGTCAAACCGGAGTTCGGAAATAAGCAGGAATAAACACGAAAGCTTTGTTAGCGGATGGTGCTATTGATGCAATATTCTAAAGACCATCATCAGATGAATTATGTAGTTGCCGCAAAAAAAATATCAAATAAAGTAGGAGAGATTAAATACTTCTTGAACAACATCGGTAAAGTCAACCTTAAATCTATTGTATGGGATTACTTTTTTTAAGTGAAATAGCCGGAGAAATGATCCAGGCATTAAGCTGGACGCTGGTTCATTCTTTATGGCAGGGCATGTTGTTATCGGTTATAGCAGCCATCATTGTTTTTGCTACCCGAAATACAAGTCCGCAGGTGCGCTATAATTTATTAACGGCTGCATTGCTGTTTTTTATAGTGGCTGTTTCCACAACATTTAGCCTGCAGCTTGTAAAAGCAAAGCAACTAATTGATACCGCTCCATTTATACCGGCAGATCAAACACAAATAACCCCACCTGCTTTGCAACCAATGCAGGCTGAAAATAAATTATCTATGATCGATACAATGGTTGCTTTTGTTGATAGCCATGCCAATAATATAGTAATGGCCTGGCTTTTAATTATCGCGTTGCAACTGATCCGGCTATCTGCGGATTTGTATGGTGTATATCAATTAAAAGAGAGACAGGTGTTCAGTGCCGGTGATTACTGGAATACAAGAATCGCCGAATTAAGCAGGCTGTTAAACATACATAAACGGGTACAATTATTACAATCATCCATTGTAAGCATGCCGGGGGTGATTGGTTATTTTAAGCCGGTTATTTTGTTCCCGGTGGGTATGCTTGCATCGCTGCCGCCGGATGAAATAGAAGCAGTTTTATTGCATGAACTGGCTCATATCCGGCGTAAAGATTTCCTGGTAAACCTCTTACAACAACTGGTAGAAATCATCTTCTTTTTTAACCCTTCGGTACGGTGGGTTTCTTCTTTAATAAAATCAGAACGGGAAAATTGCTGTGATGAAATAGCTGTTCAGCAAACAAGCAGCAAGCAACATTATATCAACGCCTTATTATCTTTTGAGGCCTTTAATCTTCCCAATGCGACTGCATTGACCAATGCATTCAATGGCGAAAAAAATCATTTAATGAACAGGATAAAACGCATTATTTATAACAACAACAAAACCTTAAATAACATGGAAAAGAAATTTTTAGCAGCGGGCATTATTGTAACCAGTGTAATGATTTTTTCATTTACTTCAAACAACGCCCAACAGCAAGCGCCTGGCAAAAAAAATGTTGCTACAGCAATCATTCAAACAGATACAGTACCAGCACCTTCATCTTCCGATCAATTGATTAATGGAACTATTAATTCAACACAGCATGGAAAGAAATACGTGATGGTAACAGAGAACAACCAGGTAAAAGAACTGTATGTGGACGGCAAAAAAATACCGGCAGAAAAAATAGACAATTATAAAAATGTAACCAATAAATTATTGATCGATACCAAACTTGAAATGCAACAATCCCAAAAGGAACTGGCAGAATCAGCGAATGAAATGGAGCAATCCAAAAAAGAAATAGAAGAGTCAAAACTGGAGATGGAGCAATCAGAAAAGGAGATGGCCGAATCTGCCAAAGAATTAGCACAATCAAAAAAAGAAATGGAGGAAGCTCAAAAACAGATGGGAGTGGATAGAGAACAGGCAACAAACGATTTGGTACAATCAAAGCATGATGTTGAGCAATCCAACATAGCAATGGTGCAGGCAAAAAAAGAAATGGAACAGGCTCAAAAAGAAATGCAGCAGGATATGCAAAAGGCGAAAAAAGATATGGAGCAATCTCAAAAAGAAATGGCGCGTGCAAAGAAAGAAATGGAGGGGGCTGCCAGGGAAATGGAGCAATCAAAAAAAGATATGGAGCAATCCAAATTATTGCAGGAAAAAATTATTGCAGATTTTGTAAATGAAGGAATAATAAAAGACAATAGGGAACTGTCATCTTTTACTTTGAATAATGAAGTATTGATTGTAAACGGAGTTGAACAACCTGCTGCCATTTTCAAAAAGTTCAAAGACCACTATGTAAAAAGCAAGCAATGGTCAATGATGTACAATAATAAAAGTGATGTAAAATAATCTTCCCCGGCATACAAATATCAAGCAAAGGGGAATGGGCTGTTGTTTATTTCGTACAATAAATAACAGCCTATTTTTTATTAGATACTACAATGCAACTCCCAGCACAATGTTGGCATAAAAGCCCTGCGTATTGGTTTTGGGGCCGCCATCCAGCGCGTTGATATTTGTTTTCCATTTAGGATTGCCGATACCGGAAAAATAACCTGCTTTAAAACCAACCACCGTATTATGCAACAGCTTTTTATCAATCAGCGGCATAAAAGAAACATGCAAACCGAAATTGCTTACAAACCCATTGTAGGAAATATGTTGTTGATTGGCGGTACCATTTAAATAGGAATTGAACAACTGTGTACCGGCAAGCGTTTTTGAAATTCTGGCACCAAACCAAGAGTAGCTAACACCACCGAAGGGAATAATAAATGTAGTGGGCGACCTTAGTAATGAAATGCCAAGCGACGTCCCAACCGTAGTGCCACGCAATGAATTTTCCGCATTGCCATCGTCTTTGGTAGCTGTGTAGGTTTGATAGTTGGTTAAAGTGGCCAGCCTTATTTGGGGAAAAACTGTAAAGAAGCCAGCGCCTCTTGTAAAATAAGTTTTATTAAATTTCATAAACCCCGCAGCAGTGAGTTGTTGGTTAAGGTTATCAAAATTGGGGCTTTGAAAACCGAAAGCACTGTGCAATACCATTCTCTTTGGTACCAGTGGTTTTGTGCGATCTCTTGCGGCAGCAATGTCTGCCGGGCTTGGGTTATACACCAGGCTAGTGGCCGAGGTTGTGGTCGCTACCCCAGCGGGCATTTTATCCAGCAAGGCTAAATAGGGTTTATGCAGGTGATGCACAAAAATGTTGGTGGTGTCGTTGGGAAATTCTTTATAGTATGCATCATCGGGTAACAACACAATGGTAGCACCCGTTCTCACATAATTATTGCTGTTGTAATAATCAGGAGCGTTAAAGCCAGGAATAGATTTGCCCACCATTTTAGAAGCCATTCCTCCCAGGTATTTTTGAAAATTGCGTTGTGCTTTTTTTGTTGGTTTGTCCAATTGGTTGTAGGCATATTTAATCGCAATCCTGTTGACCAGGCTTTGCTTTTTAATCATCGCGGTTGCCCCGGCAAAAGGATTGGGCCTGTTAAAATCATCGGTTGTTTGGATGGAAAAAGGAATTTCCGGTACCCAGTCTGCTGCGTTTACAACATTATATCCCCAGCCACCCTGAACCATCGCTTCATACTCATAGGCATAATATAAGTTGCCGGGTTTTGGGCCTGCACTACAATACGTTTTAAAACGGATATCCGCTGGTAATTCACCGAGTTTTTGGAGGTTGTATAAATAAGATGTTAGTAAAAAAGCAATCGCACCGCCCTGGCTGTGGCCCATTATAAGAAACTCTTTTGTGCCCTTGCCATACAGCTCTTTTATTTTCGGCAACATGTCTTTGCTTAGATAGGCTGTACTCAATAACCAGCCAACGTGCACAGCTGCATTGGGATTGGCCGCCAGCTGGTAATTAAAAACCTCCTTATCATTTATTTGAATTTTGCCTTTTGCAGGTACCATAGCAGCATAAAAATTTGCCAGCCAGCTTTCTGGTTTTAAGGTGGTACCCCTAACGCTGATTACTGCGGTATTGTTGGGGGCGGTCCACAGGTCCCATAAATTATCCAATCCCATTACAGCAGACCTGTAAATCATTTGAAATTCTTTCGGCGCTTCAAAGTCTTTTGCATAGGTTTCGTCGGCGGTTGTTCTGGCCGAAACCAACATTAATTGCCGGTATTCTTCTTTATCAAAACCAGGCTTAAGATGTTGGGCACCGGCGTTGAGTGTAAGCAATACAACAATAAAAGCAAGTGCTGATTTTAAGTTGATGGTTAAAAATGCGGGATAAGAATCGGATCTCATAATGGTTGTTTTAGATAAATGAAATTTGTTTGGAATAAAGAACTTGTTGCCATGTAAAGGAAATTCAGGCAATGATGTATAGAAAGAAAGTTGCCTAATTTTTTGTTTTAACCGGGGTTGCATTTAGCCTGGCCAATACTATTTTGTCATTGTTCAGCAACAACTGGTTGTCAACCATGCTCCAATTATTTACCTGGCTCAGGGCCTCCGTAAACTCCTGCTCCCTGGTGGCTTCAACACAGGCCATACGTGTTGTTGCCAGCGGCGAAAACTTTATAGTGCCTGCACCTGTCAATTCAAAAGTGCCGGTAAGGTTGTTACAGCCTGCATTACCTGACACCCTGCTGACCTGGCCGGGGAAAAACAGCAGGTGTGCTTTGCCTTGAGTAACAGGCGTGCTGTTCAATTCTGTAAGATTCCATTGACTGGCATACAACAGTTCGCTGCCACCTGTAACAGTACGTTGTTTTTTTGTGTTGGAACAATTGTTTAACAGCATAAGCGTAACAATTGAAATGAAGCATCGGTGTAAATTTTTCATGATCAACTTTTAAATAGGGATAATGAGGGTTTATGATTTAGCTGAAATTTTATTGAATGGGGCAGGTTATTTTTTGAAGCGTGGGGCTTTTTAAAAAATTGATTTCCTGTAAATTTTTGAAGACCGTTTTGCCATCACGCTCTTCCATTTCACCGTAGCCTTCCTTTGCTACATCTCCTTTAATTAAGAAGATAACTTGCCTCACAGACTCAGTTCCTTCTGAACGAAATTTGTAATCAGCAATAAGTGTATCTCCGCGAAGTACGCCATCAATGTCGCCTGTATTACTATCTTTTTCGTATAATTTATAAAGCAGCTGGCCGGTTACTACATTTGGAAATTTCTCCAGTTTTAAATACACAGAATCTTTACCGCCGGTTGTTGAATAACAATAGGTATTTGGAATCATAATCTTCATTTCGCCGGATGTTGAGCTGTCTCCAACTGCAGGACTTGCCGCAATTTTCTTTGATTCGCTGGAAGATAGTGTGAAAATAGCGATGGGTATCAGTAGCAGAAAGAAAGTCCTCATATAGTTACTGTGTTTGGTTTTATCTCCTAAAAATATTTCACCAGCAGGAAATGATTACTATTTAAAAAACTAGCAGCAATACTTATGCTGATTTTTAATCAAATCAATTGTTGGGTGGTACCGCGCTGTCTGTTGCTTACAGCTTTTATCTCAAACTATTTATTTTAGATAGCGCTGTTTACGATAAACAAAATATTGTGATTAAAACATTACACAATTTATTTTTTGAATCATAATGATTTTTTAATGAAACGACTTTGAGCTCAGCATTAATGTTGGGGAATTTATTGCCCACAGAAGGAGGGCGTGTTCTCTGTTATGTTTCAGGTGGCAATGCTATCGTGGTTGAGCAAGAATCGGGTTTTATAAGAGAGCGCCGCATGCTACTTTTATAAAAATAAAATGTATGCAAACAGACTTTTTAATGAAGGCTTTAAATGAAAATGAATTCAGTTTTTTGTTTAGCTGTGATGATGAGCAGCTGGCTGAAATTGGCGCAGTAAGAATGATTGCGGATAAAGAACGTGGCTTTCCTTGCAGGGTAAGTCTGGATAACCCCGCGATAGGGGAAGAGATATTGTTACTCCCTTATCAGCATCATAAAACGAAATCGCCGTATCAATCTGCCGGCCCTATCTTCGTCAGAAGAATTGCTAAAACCGCTACGCCTGTAGTCAATCAAATTCCGGATATACTCCTGAACAAACCGCTTTCTTTAAGAGGCTATGATGAAAATGGTTTTATGAAAGAGGCCGTCGTTACAGAAGGCGATGCACTACCTGGTCAAATTGCAAGACTATTTTCAGACCCGGCAGTGACCTATATTCATATTCACAGTGCTAAACAAGGTTGTTATAATTGTTCGGTAGAACGGGTATAATTTAGTTTCACCCAATTACAGTAATTTCAATACTGTAAAATATCAGCCACATGAAGAGTTTGTCCTGCCTGCATTTTTTCTTTTTAAAAGCAATTAGCTGCTGTAGTTTTATCATTTGCTTTATTGCTGTTGCCAGCTTGAGTGTGTCAGCCCAAACAAGTGGTAAAGAATTGTATAAAGTTTTAATGCTGACCGGTGAAAAGCAAGCTGCAAGGGACTTGCCGCAGGATCATGGTGTAACAGGGCTGTACCAGCAACTGTTGAAACTTACTACCATAGCGAGTGTGCTGCATACCCAGGCGCATCCGGATGATGAGGCCGCCGACCTGGTAACTTACCTTGGCCGGGGCACCGGCGCCCGTACCGCTTTGCTCTCATTAAACAGGGGCGAAAGCGGTGGCAACGTAGTGGGTATGGAAAGTTTTGATGCCCTGGGATTATTAAGAACAGAAGAGTTTTTATTGGCCGCCAGTTATTATGGTTTGGATGATCTGTATTTCACAAAACTGGTTGATTATGGATTTTCAAAAAGGGTAGAAGAGGCGTATGATAAATGGGGTAAGGAAAATGTGCTGCGTGAAATGGTAAGGGTGATACGTATCAACCGGCCACTGGTAATTGTTTCCCGCTTTCATGGTTCCGCAAGAGACGGACATGGCAATCACCAGGCTGCAGGCGAAGTAAGCCAAGAGGCATTTTTATTAGCTGGTGATCCTGCGGCATTTCCTGAGCAAATCACCGGTGAAGGATTGCGGCCGTGGAAGGCGCTTAAATTTTATCGCGGTGGCGTAAAAGAAAATGAGCACTGGAACATCGGGCTTAATACCGGTGTATACAGTCCATGGCTTGGTAAATCGTATAAAAATTTTGCAGCGTTGGGGTATAGCTTTCATCGCTCCCAGTTCGCCGGGCAAATCAATGAAGTAAATGGTCCTGCTGTTCAATATTACGAACGCCTTTTCACCAATGTAAAAAGCAACGAAAAAGAAAACAGTTTTTTTGATGGGATTGACACTACAATCACCGGCATTTTAACCATGACTGGTGAGACAGCACCCGTAGCGATACAGCCTTTGCTGAATGCCATTGCAACGGATGTTGACCGGGCTATTGCTGCGCTTCGAATCAATACGCCTGCTGCCATTATTCCGCAACTTACCGAAGGGTTATCCAAAACACGGGCTGCTATCGGTTTACTCACCAATCAAACTGAAGCGCTTTTTTTATTACAGATTAAAGAGCACCAGTTTACGGATGCTATCAATACGGCATTGGGCATCCACTTACAGGCTATCGCGGTGCCGCAAAATACGGACATTACCCGTAATTTTTGGGAGCCTCTGCCAACGTTTGGGTTTGCCGTTGCCGGTAAACCTTTTAAAGTACAGGTAGAGTTAATAAACAATAGTACTGTTTCAATTGAACCCAAACTTATCCGCCTTACCGGTCCATCCGGAACCACATTAAATGGTAATGAAGCTGCTGTAAAATTGCTACCGGGAAATGAAAAAATAGTGCAGGTGTGTGATGTAACACTGCCTGGCAATGCACCGTATTCGCATCCCTATTTTTACCGGGATTCAATACAGCAAAATCAATATTTTTTAAGTGATCAGCGATATGAATTTTTACCATGGGGTGCGCCTGCAATGAATGTTTCGGCTACGTATGCCATTAACGGAGAAACGATCGAAATAGAAATGCCGGTGCAGGTGAGACAGGCGAATCTGCCTTACGGGTACAATACCTATACGCTAAAGATAGCGCCCGCAATTGCGGTAAATATGCAACCACGGATGGGTGTAATTCCGCTAAATAAAAAAGTAAAGAGTATAGATCTAGATATAGAATTGGTCAATAATTATGACAGTGTTATAAATGGAACCCTGGCATTAACAGTACCCGCCGGATGGAAAACAATTCCGCAGCAGACACCGTTTTCATTTAACCGGGCGGGAGAGAAAAGCAATTTCAAGATAAAAATTTTGATGGCAGGTATTGAAGAAAAAAATTATTCCGTACGGGCAACTGCAACGGCTAACGGTAAAGCCTACACGCAGGGATATGAGTTGATAAGCCACCGGGATATGGACCAGGTCGTGTTGTATCATCCCGCTGTTGCCAATATAAAAGGAATGAATGTGACTGTGGCACCGGGCATCCACATTGGGTATGTAATGGGCGTTGGAGATGAAGTGCCCTCTTGCCTCCGGCAGTTAGGAGCTACAGTGCAATTGCTTAGTAGCAGCGACCTGGCATCAGGTAGATTAAGCCAGTATGATGTTATTATGATTGGCACGCGGGCCTATGCGGTGCGCCAGGATTTAAACACTTATAACCAGCGATTATTAGAATATGCGAAAAATGGTGGCCACTTAATTGTATTGTTTCAAACACCCGAATTTGTACCACAAAAAATGGCTCCTTATCCCGCAGTTTTACCGGATAATTCGGAGGAGGTTTCTGAAGAAGATGCTCCTGTTAAAATATTAGCTCAACAGCACAGGGTGTTGAATTATCCAAACAGTATTACGCTAAAGGATTTCGACCATTGGATGGAGCAACGGGGTTCTAAATTCTTTTCAACCTGGGATAAAGCGTACACGCCAATTGTCTCCACTTATGATAAAGGCCAGGCACCACAGAGCGGGGGATGGCTAATGGCTAAATTTGGAAAGGGATATTACACTTATTGTGCCTATTCGTTTCACCGCCAATTACCAAATGGTGTAACAGGCGCTTACCGTATCATGGCGAATTTAATCAGCTATGGAAAGAAGTAAAAGTTCAGGGCTCGTTTCTTCTTTGCTTTAGGGTTTTTCCTGCACATACTTATGGAGATGGCACAGCCCTCAAAACTTTAATTTTAACTGGGCATTGCGCTACTTCCTATTGCTTGTTTTAGTCGTCCGATAAAGCATTTAAACAGTTTTTATTTTTTATCTCCGTTCAGCCAAACTACTTTTTGTTCCGGCTGATGCTCCATGCCGATGATATCCCGATATAAATCAGGCCTTCTAGCTTTTATATAACGATAACCGCCAGCTTCGGTTAATTTCTGCGGCGTAAAAGTGGCCGTTACAAAACTGTCATCCAATACGCGGCACTCTGCAATCACATCGCCGAAAGGATCAATTATCATGGAACATCCGTTTTTTAACTGGTCATCATCCATTCCAATCGGGTTGCTGAAAACAACGTACACAGCATTGTCGTATGCTCTGGATGGTAACCATTTCATCAGCCAGTCACGACCTTTCATGCCATCAAATTCCAATCGTAAAGATGTGGGATCTGTTTCGCGGCTGGCCCACAATGCCGGGTCAACAAAACCTGCGCCCGGCCTGGTGGACGGCGTACACATGGTCACGTGTGGCATAAAAATAATATCAGCGCCCAGCAGTTTTGTAGCCCTTACATTTTCAATGATATTGTTATCGTAGCAAATTAATATACCACATTTCCAACCCTTCATTTCAAATATGCAAAAGCTATCACCCGGTGTTAAATGGGGGTTGATAAACGGATGTAATTTTCTGTATTTGGCAACCAGCCCGTTTTCATCAACACATACGTAGGCTTTATATAAATTATCCAGCTCATCTTTTTCAAACAGGCCTGCTAAAATAACGATCCCGTTTTTCTTTGCTATCGCAGTGAGTTTTAAAATACTTTCACCACCCGGAATAAATTCTGCCAGCTCCAGCATTTGCTCTTTTGAAAGATGACGGGCAAAACTATAGCCGGTGATGGAACATTCGTGAAAGGCAATCACCTCAGCACCACTGGCAGCCGCTTGTTGCGAAAGGGAGTCAATGACAGAAAGGTTGTAATTTTTATCACCGCTTTTATTTTCAAACTGGGCGGTTGCAACTTTTAGATTGTTCATATTGGCTCATTTAAATTTTATCCAAAACTAAGGAGCAACTTACTTTTAAAATTGTACAAATCCGACATGGCAATTATAACAATGTATTTTCCGCAGTAACCAGGGCTACAAAATTGCTGGCCAGTTTTTGAGTTTTACCGGAATATTGTGTTGGTGTAACACCCGTGTATTTTCTAAATTCTTTTATCAGGTGAGATTGGTCTGCATACCCCGCCGCATATGCAAGACCAGCAAAATTTTCATCATTGCTTTGTTCTTTTAACAATTTTAAAAAATAATGCAGTTTTACAATGCCGGCGAATTTTTTGGGAGCGATGCCAACTGATTCCTGGAATTTTCTTTCAATGTGTCGTTCCGTGTAGCCGGTAAGTTTAACCAGTTGTGGCATTGAAATCAAGCCCCTGTGTTTATTGATAAAATGCAGCGTGGCGGCTGTTATCAGTTGATTTGACAACGTTTTTTTAGTTGCCACGTCTGTAAAAAAAGTATTCAGTAAAACACAGTTATCGGTAACTGTAACGGCTGTGGATAGTCTTTGCTGCAAGGCACTTACCTCTTTACCAAACAGGTAATCAGCCGGTATAATTTTTTCACGAAGTTCATTAGCGGGTATCTGCGTAAGCTGGTGAAGGCCGGAAGGTTGAAACACAACAATTATTAATGTTGTGCCTGGTAAGAGATAAATGTCTTTAAATTGGGTGAGCTGCCCATACAAAAATGAGCATGGCAATTGATCAAAAAGAATATTGTTCTCAGCAGTCATCAGTTGATGGCCGAAAGAAAAAACCATCCCGGTATTGCCATCAGAAAACAAACGGAATTTACGTATGTAATTTTCTCCGCTTGATAGAAAGAGAAAGTGTTTTATAAACGGAGATAATTTGTTGGATGGTAATACCTGCATACGATTCAATAAAGTTCGTATAATTTTAATTGTATCAAGCGCTTTTGTGTGTATCGATTTGGGTCCTTTAAAATTTATGACGTTGGCAAAATAATTTTTGTTCTATCTGTATTTTTGTTATCAGATAGCAGATGGGTGTTATGAGCATCATTAGGGCAACATCTTGCAATTGCCCAGGTGCGAAATCGAATAGAAAATTGACCTGCCTATCAGGGCAATTCTATTGATCACAATCATTTTATTTACTAATAATTGTCATTGACAAGTTTTAACTGTATTTCTGTTTCGACGTAAAACGAATATTAGCCAAAAGCGTACCAGGCAGGCTATGTGTACAGGCTTTTATAAGTTGCAAAAAAATGAGTACGGTTGCCCTGTTAAATTTGTTTCACAAACTATTACAGCGCTGTTTTAAATTTTGCATTTTTTGCAAATGTTACTGCTACTTGAAGCAGCTGTTGCAAATTTTACTAATAATAAATCACTTGGGTGGTTGTTTGGTGAATTATGCTGCCACCTGCTGTTTCATGCTATTAAATCAATTAGGCAATGGCTGTTACTTTTGATGCAGAACAGTTTCCGGATGCGCTGTATTTAAGTCTATACATTCCTATCATCTACCAACATCAAAAAATATTTATCATCATTTAAAACCTACAAAATGAAACTTAAATTATGGGTGCTCGCAGCAGTATTAAGCCAGTTTGTTTTGTCCTGCAAAAAAGAATTCAACGGCCAGGAAACGTTGTCTGCCAAATACAATAAGGTGGATGACCTGCTAAAAGATAATCACCACCTTACTATTGCCGTTGTTTCTGATATACATTACATGCATCCTTCTTTACTGGTCAACAATGGCGCAGAAGGGGCAGCTTTTCAAAACTATGTAGCCCAGGATCCCAAACTGGTTCAGTTTAGCGATCCTATATTCAGAAATGTATTGGCAGATTTAAAAGCACAGCGGCCGGATATTTTACTCGTTCCCGGCGACATTACAAAAGACGGCGAAAAGATTGGCCACCAGGCGATGGCAGGCTTTTTTAATGAGCTTCAACATTGCGGTACAAAAGTGTATGTAATGCCTGGCAACCATGACATCAACAATGCCAAGGCTAAGCGATATGATGGCAATAACGACTATCCTGTTGAGATGACTACGAAAACTGATTTTGAAACCATTTATGGCAATTTTGGTTACAACAATGCCATTTCAAAAGACGCAAATTCTTTAAGTTATGTTGTACAGCCCAACGCGGGATTACGAATTATTGCAATTGATGCCAGCAGGTATGAAGAGTACGGCCCCTCCGGCGATATAGCAGCCGGCAGAATTAAACCGGCAACACTTACCTGGGCATTGGCACAGGTAGCACGGGCAAAGCAGCAGCACATCACCATCTTTGCAATGATGCACCACAATTTGATTGAACACTATGCAGGGCAAACACAGCTGGATCCGGGTTATGTAGTGGAAGACAATATCAACATCGCCAATACACTGATGGATGCAGGATTGAATATCATTTTTACCGGGCACTATCATGCCAATGACATTACATCGTATACGCACAACGGTAAGGAACTGTTTGACATTGAAACGGGTTCACTGGTAACTAACCCCAGCCCCTACCGGATTATAACAGTGAAAGAGAACACGCTGGATGTAAATACAAAAACAGTGCAATCTATTGCGGCCAGTTTACCAGGTGGCTTAAGTTTTACGGCTTATTCAGATATGTTTCTTACCCAGCACCTGGATGGCTATTTTAATTATTACCTCACCAATCTATTAGGTGCGCCTGTGCCTGTGGCTACTTTTGCCGCGCCGTTGTTCAGAAACGGAATCATGGCACATTTTGCCGGAGATGAAAAATTACCGCCTGACGAACGGGCAAAAATAGACCAGCTGGCAACCATGTCGCAACAACTGGCCGGCATAGCAACAACTTTATGGACAGACCTGGGAGTAAAGGATAATAAAACGCCTATCAAATTTCAGTAAATACAAAGCGGGGCTCATAAGGGGTCATGCATGATTGCGTGGCCCTTTTTTAATTAAGCTGTCATATTATTTTTTGTGGACAGGATGGTTCAAATCAAACAATTTAAAACAGCAGAAACGGACTACTTTGAGTGGGTAATGCCAAGTTCTTAACCAACCGCTCTTACTCTTTTTTAAGCAATGCCTTTAACGCACCTGTTGACCACAGCGCCCAAAGCACCAGCACCGGCTGAAAGAACAACCTGGTAAGCCTTTTAGCATCCGTGTTAAGACCAAACGCATTTATACCATTTACGTATTGCGCAATGTTGCCCGGAAAAATCAGTACATAAAATATCGCCAATGCGATGCCAACCCTTACCCTTTCTTTTTTCCAAAAAATCATACCTAGGCCTAACAACAGTTCCACCACACCTGATAGCAGCACCACCAAATCTTTGCTCATGGGTATCCAGTCAGGAACCTGGGCCTGAAACTCGGCACGTTGTAATGTCAGGTGACCGACGGCAGCGAGCACCATAAACGCACCTAAAATTATTCTCAATATTTTTTGAAGCAATGTTGTTTGAATGACTTTATTCACTGGTTGATTGTTTAATGATTGTGTATTTGATCGTGTTGGACATAAACCTACCGTTTAATTTTAAAATGCACCGCATTATTTTGATTTGAGCAGTTTGTTGCCATTTGCTTTTTTTAAACATCATCGGTATCGAGGGCCACACCGGTCGGCACCAAAGGTCAGACCGGTGTGACTCGAACTGGCCCACCAGCTTGCATCCGCATTTTATTATGCTTACATTAGATACGGTATTTATTTTTCATTTAAAACAAAAGGAGGTAAGTATGAAGTTTATGGTAACATGGCGTACACACGCCGACAAGAGACAAGCTGTTTTTAACGCTTTTTCCCAGATGACTGCCGAAGACGACAAAAGGGACATGGGCGATAAAATCAGGTTGATTGGCCGCTGGCACGACCTGAGCCAGTTTTCAGGCGTTGCAATTTGCGAATGTGATGATGCATTGGCAATAGCAAGCTGGGCCCTTAACTGGAACAATGTACTGGACCTGCAAACAGTAGTTGTGCTGGATGATGAAGAGGCCCGGGCCGTTGGTAAAAACAAGTTAGCAGCAGCAGCCCAGGTAACACCTGCGTCGATTGCCAACTAAAAAGGATGTTAGACTGGCATATTACGGATATTTTCCGTACCGCATATCGGCGTTTTATGCCAGTTGTTTTTATCACTACAGATAATGACTTATTTCCAAAATGGCGACCGGATTTTATTTCTTACTTTTTTTATTTCGGCCATCCTCACCAGTAAGTATACCACAACAGTACACTCCACAAGTGAGCCCATGGGTATTGAGCCTGTCAGAGTATCAATCTTACACCACCCAGCTCTTCAACCCGGTAACTGAATTTTTCGCCGGGCGAACTGATAAACATAAAATTTTTGGGAATTTTCCATTCGTTGCTTAGGCGTTCAATTAAGTCCGGACCAAACGAATCAATGAGGGTAATGTATTCCATTTTAATGTATGGATAGGCCCTGTCAAGGACGTCAAAATCTTTTAAAAATTGCTCCGGGGCAGGCTCGTGTTCCCGTAACACCGTTACAATTTTTATCTTCCTGGTAATCTCATTTTCCTGCACATAAATCATCACCTTGTTTAAAGTGGCGATATCATCTCCCTTTGAAAAAAATATAAATTCCTGCTGGTGAAGGTTATTAATAAGGCGGTTAATTTTTTTCCGGCTGATGACCGAGACTTTTCTGAGGCTATCCGTAATGCTCTTTAGTATACCCAGCAAAAATTCCATGATATGGTTCCTGTTAAGCATGGCATATATCAGCAGCATGGTGGGTATAAAATATTGAAGAAATACAACCAGGTATTCAGGCTTCATTTTTACATTCCCGTACAATGCTACACAAACAGCAGCCAACGCAATCAACACTAAAAATGGCCTGGCATACTCCGGCCTGGGTAATTTATTTCTTCTTATTTTAAGCATCAGGTTGCCCAATGCAAATAAAGCCATTACCAATAAAAACGAAATGCTGTAAACCCCTGCCAGCGGCGCAAGTGCTCCTTTGGTAACCAATAACACCGACACACATAAAATAAAAAATGTTATCATTATCCGGTAGCTGCTTCCCCGTTTGTTTTCTTTTAAAAAAAACGGGGGTAATATCCTGTCTAATGCCATGCGTTTCATTAAACCATTTACGCCTACAAATGAGGTGAGTACCGCGCCACTTAAAACCGTTACAGCATTGATAGAAATTATATTGGCAAGCCAATTGCCGCCGGTAAGCGTTGCCATATGGCTTAGTAAGGATTGCTGATGAGTTTCTGCCACAGCAACGGGCATTACAGCAATAGCCAGCAACGCAATTAATGGATTCAGTATGGAAACAGCTATCCACATATTGCGGAGTGTTTTAGGGAATACACCCCGTTTCTGTTCCTCCACAAAATTGGCTGAACTTTCAAATCCTGAAATACCCAACATGGCGGCACTAAAACCAAAAAATAAAGCCTTAGCTAAACTTCCGCCTTTTATTGGCAGGGAAAAATTGGTTGATAAGATGGCGGTACCGTTGTGAAGCAAAAAAAAGAAGGCGCTTGCAATCAACATAATCATTGACGCCAGGTGAAAAATAAATATCACTAAAGCAACCACCGCACTTTCAGAAATACCTAAAATGGTTAAACATAAAAACAAAAACAATAATCCAAGCGTAGCATAATTAACTGGTAAAGCATGCACGCTTTCATGTAAATAGTGCATTGCTTCGCTGGCAGAAATTACCGCGGTAGCCATATAGGAAAGAATGGTAAGACAGGCCGCTACAGATGCGTTGCTTTTACTGGTGGTATTCAGTAATACATTGTATGCCCCGCCATTGAGCGGCAAGGCACCTACTACCTCGCCATAAATTTTACGGAACAAATAAAGTACTGCGGCTACTATTAAAAGAGCCAACCATGCATATTGCCCCGCCATGGCAATCGTTAAAGCAGCCACATATAAACAGGAAGAAGTAATGTCGTTACCACATATGGCAGTAGCCAGCCAGGTATTTAATTTTTTTGCTGATTGCATTCAACTGGTTGTTGAGTTATATGAATATCTGTCCGTGAAAAGGCACTATTACATAAGTTGCATTAACTTGTTTTTCATAATGGTTCTTCGCGTCAATGTTCAGCAATGGTATGCCGTACAAGTGAGTGACACAACAATGAAGCCATAAAAAACAATAGCTGGTAAAACAACAATTGAACCACAATCAAATCCCCAACACTTCCTTCAATTTAGCATACCCCGCTTTGCTTACGGGTAAGCGCTGGCCGGTGATTAACAGCGCAAGGTGGCTATCTTTTTCGTGTTGGTCGATGCGGGTGATGAGTTGGGCGTTGACGATGTAGCTGCGGTGGATGCGGATGAATTCCTGCGGGGGCAGACTATCTTCGAAATGCTGCATGGTTTTCTTTTTTAAAAAATGTCCGTCGGCAGTCATAATTTTTACATAGTCGTCGGCGGCTTCCAGGTACTGTACCTGCGCTATGGGGATGATCTTTATTTTGCCATTGTCTTTTACCACAATGCGGTTGCTTTGGGTGGCGGCCAGCAGGGCGGTTTCTACCACGGCTTGTGCGGCGTTGGTATGTGGTTGCTGTAATTTTTGCATGGCTTTATCAAAGCGCTCTTTGCTGAAGGGCTTTAATAAATAATCAGCGGCATGGGCGTCAAACGCTTTGATGGCGTACTCTTCAAAGGCGGTGGTAAAAATTACCTGCGGCGGGTTATCAATGAGCTCCAGCATTTCGAAGCCATTTATTTTGGGCATTTGAATATCGAGAAAAATTAAATCGGGCTGGTGTTGCTGGATGGCTTTCATGCCTTCGAAACCATCATTGCATTCCTGCACTACTTCAATGTGCGGATAGGCCTGCAGGTATTCTTTTACCATCATTCTTGCCAATGGTTCGTCGTCAATTATTATAGCTTTCATTTTGTTGTGGTATGCTGATTGTAGTAATAAATTGTTGTGCTTCTTTTTTTATTTGTAGTAAATCGGGTCTTGCAAATAACAAAAATAACCGTCGCCGGATGGAGGATAAACCAAAGCCCGTACCTTTTAACGGTGCCGACGTAGTTTCGTCAAAAGGATTTTGTACACTCACTTCCAGCAAGCCGTTTACGTTTTTTGCCTGTATAAAAATAGTTACTTCGCCAATGGTATCATACAGTCCGAACTTGATGGCATTTTCAACCAGTGGCTGCAATAACATGGTTGGCAAATGCATTTGCAACGCGGCCGGTTCTGTTTCAATCTGCGTTTGCAGGCGGTAACCAAAACGTACTTTTTCTATATCCAGGTACAGTTGCAGGTATTGCAGTTCTTCTTCAAAACTGGTCCATTGCTGTTGTTCTTTTTTTAATGTGCCGCGTAAAAAATCACTCAACTGTTGTATCATGTGCCGGGCTTTTTCAGGCTGGCTTCCGGTAAGCGCACTGATGGAATTTAAACTGTTGAATAAAAAGTGTGGTTGTAATTGCTGGCGTAATTTATTCAACTCCGCTTCTTTTGCCAATCGCTCCATGGCTTGTTTTCGTTCATTGTCTGCCTGCTGATCCTGCTGCGAATACCAGAGTAAACTTAGTACCGTGCAACAGCCTATAATTAAAAAAGCAATGGTAAAGCGGATAAGGGAAGTCTGCGCCAGCGTACTTAAATAAACGGTATCGTTTTTAAACACCCGCCACATAATGAGGCGCAATAACAACAGCCACAAAGAACTTAATGCGAGGCTGATGATGAGTGTGTACCAGTATTTTTCTTTTTTTGGCAGGTAGTACCGCATGTTGTTGATGATGAGGAGGCAGAAGGCTTCGAGCAATAAATTACTGATGACTGAATCTGTAATGGCGCGTGAAACGGGGATGCCAAAATCCAGCAATACATTTACCTGCAGCGTGCTCCACACCCCGAACCAGGCGAGGAAGGTGATAAAGAAAACCAGTACGGTTTTTTTTTGAGATGCGGTGTTACGTGCCAATGGCCATGCTGTTTAAACAGGTGAACTGATGCAGGCTGCGCTGTAATAATTGCGTAGCCGTTTTTTGTACATTGCGAATGTACGGTTCTGCATTTGCTTCTTCTTTTATCGTTGAAAAAATCTCTACACCGTCGGTGGACTGTGCAAGCAAATGCAATTCGCATACATCAATAAATTTCCATTGTACACCTGCTAAATTACCTTCTCTTAAACATTCTCCATCCCCCAATAATCTTGCTTTGTGAAACGCATGTAATTCATCATCCGCATAAATCAACCGAACCTGTTCTTCAAATTGTGCGGCATGTGTACCCGATCCGCAAACAATTCTGAAAACCAATTTTGCAAGGAACCAATTCATGAGTGTTAGTTTTATGATGATTGATTGGTGAGTTGTGAGTAGTGAGTGGTGAGTGAGTATTCTATTTTAGTGGTGACTTTGTTTTCGTTAGGCATCTATTCACCACTCACCACTGACCACTCACTAGTAGCTCCTGATTTCAACACCGCCGAATACTGCGGAGCCCTTTAGTATTAATATTTTCCCTGGGTTAATGGTGGCATCCGGGTTGAATCTTCTTTTATCATCAATGCCGTGAAAAACGCCGTCAATGTCATTCTGTACCGACCAGTGTGGAGGTACTACCAGCTTTATACCACCAAATACCGCTTCTAATTTTATTGTTACGGTACCATTGATATCGGCTTGGCTAAGGTCAATTTCGGCACCGCCAAATACACAGGATATTTTGCCGCCCTGGAAATTTTTTGATACAATATTTTTAACCACGCCACTGAATACGGAACGCACCATCAGGAAATCTGAACTGTCAATGGTATCCGCTGCTACAGGTTCTTGTGTAACGATGCCATACTCGTCAGTGGTTTTTGTTTGTTTTTTAAAATTGATATCCGCATTAAAATCTACCCAGCTTTTTTTACCGGGCCGAAGTATAAACATTACACCAAGTCCGATAATTACGAGTGGCCAGAAAAGAGGCTGAAGCCCAAGGGATGGAATAAAATCGCTTATCAAAAAAAAGCCGCCGACACCAATTAAAATTATCCAGCCGTTATTTCTGAAATTGTGTTTTACACCAGAGTAAATACCAACGAGTATTAAAATCATGGGCCAGGAAAATAACCAGCCCGGTAACCAGAAACCCATATTACGCAATAATAAAAATGCACCCACGCCCACCAGTATTAATCCTGCTACTATTCTTCCACCGTCATAGTTTTTTGGTCCCTTAGTGTTTTCCATTGTGTTTAATTTTATAACACAAATGTATAGTGCCGTGGCAGCAGTTAAAAATGACATTAGGCAATTGCAGGCGGAACGGCGGTAAACGAAGTGGTTTTGTAGGTGAATGAAGTGGGGGAAGGCGGAAAGCCGAAAGCCGAAAGCAAAAGGCTGAAAGCTTAAGGCAAAAGGCAAAATTCAAAAGTAAAAAATAAGAAATGCTACTTTGGCCAAACAATCCTTTTAGAAAGTGTATACTGTTTACATTTTAGCGTGGCTTTTATTTCTTTTCGCCGGTGATGATACTTCTGTTGCCGGTGGTATGCGTTTCCTGTATGTTTACAAACCCGGCAGCTTCCATCAGTGGCGCCAGTTCAGTTATGGAATAACATTTTCCGTAGCAGGAAAACATTAGCAGGATAGAGTACTCGGCAGTTGAAAGCGGTCCTGATTTTTCCGGATTGATATGGGCATCATGGATCATGATTACACCACCTTTATTTAAACTACTAAATGAGTTGTTGATTAAGAGTTGGTTTTGTTCCACCGTCCAGTCGTGCAGCACGTGCGAAAACAAATGGATATCGAACCCGGTGGGGATGGATTGAAACATATCGCCTTCGATCACTTTTACGGCGGCTTGTTTTTCTTTATTTCGGATCGAAATTTCAGCGATTTTATCCACCGGTGATTTTTCCAGGATGCCACCGGTGAGCTGTGGGTAATGGTCAATAACGGAGCAAACGTAGATGCCCGAAGCACCGCCAATATCCAGCATTGAATTGTATTTACTGAAATCGAATTTGTTGGAAATAGCCGGTGCCATCAATGCTGCCCGGCTATCCATGCCGGCTGTAAACATCGCAGCAAAATCAGGTCTTTCCATGGCTTTCGCCCAGTCCAACTCATCCTTTTTTGCACCCCAGCTTTGTGGGTTACCCGTCTTTAAGGCATCCAGCATTTTGTCAATAATTGGCCGCTCGAGCAGGTTGGAGAAATAGGGTATTAAATTCCATGTGGAAGTGGACAGCAAAAACTCAGAAGTCTTTTTTGTAATAATATAGCAGTCATCTTCGATAGTGATCAGGCCCAATGCAACAAAATAGGTAAGCATCACATCGGTGCACCGGCGATCTGTTTTAAAGTGATTGCAAATGCCCTCAAAATTCAGTTTTGATTTTTCAACGACTGTAAAAAAATCCAGGTGCCCCAACGCGGTGATCAACAGGTCGGTCGCATAAACGCTATCTCTTAAACCAATTAAACCGGAGGGGTCGGTTTCCGGCAAAGCAATCGAATTATTTTTCATTTCGGATACTTGTTTTGTTTACATATGGAGCAATATACAATGAGAGCTCAGGCCAGCGTTTTTAATATTTCCAGTATGGGTGCATCTACATGTCCAAATAACGATACACCCGCTGCACCATTTTGCATGGCAATTTCAATGCCTTTTTTTATATCGTCGTTGCTTTTAAAATCAGGTAAATACAACCCGGCATATAAAGGAAATTTGCCACCAATTCCTTTAACGCCCTCCGCTACCGCATCGCCAATCCAGGCAATATCCTCTTTGTAAAATCCATGATAAATCATCGGGCAAATGGCATCCAGGTTCCAGTTTGTCCAGTCTTGCCGCACATTTCTTTTAGCTACTTCGGGTGTAGGAAAAACCGCGGCAGTGATGGGCTTTTTAAATTCATTCGCCACGGCCGATAACCTGTTTACAATCCTTGTAATATTATTGTAACGAAACCTGCGCCAGGATAAATTCTGGTCAGGGTACATCACCGATAATGGATCAACGCCTTTTTGCAAACGAAAATTTTCCCGGCAAACATCACAATAACAATAATCGTATTCCGGCAATTCTTTGGTTTGTTCAATGCCATAATTATCCCATAAATTCAACGGCAAAATAACATCACAATAACGCACATAATCCAGGTGTATGCCATCTACATATTCTTTACTGAGTATATTTTTTACATCGGCTTCCAGGTACTGGTATACTTCTTCTTTAGACGGACAAAGCCAGCGGTAATAACTTACATAAGGCGGGTTGTCGGCGCAGGATTCCAGCTTGCGGTTTACGGCATACCATTCCGGATGTGCCGCCAATAATTCCTTTTCACCCCGGTTCATGGTCCACATCCAGCGGTGGGCCGCTATGTTATTTTTCTTTGCCAGCCGGTAATGTTTTTCACTATCTGCTTCAAAAAAAATACCTCTTATACCTGCATCATGATAGGCAGCATATAATGCATCAATGGCCGCGTCTGTGTCTTTTGGATTTGGATTGATCCATACCCAATGCTTCCATTTCTTTTTGTTCTTTTTTAAATAACCGTCACTGGCGGATGCACTAAACGAGAGTTGTGTACCGGCTACACCGGCTACCAGTGCAGATTTTAAAAACTGTCTTTTGCTGATCATGGATTTGTTGCTTTACTGATTTTACCATCCTGGTCTATTTGCCAGCGTTCACCATTACCGGCTGGCTGCAGGATTGCTGTGTATTGAAGCCCTGTTGCTACCAGTTCGATATGGCAATTTAAGTCAGCACTTTCAATTGTTGCAGGAAAATTTAACAACGGTAATTCAGTTGCGTATTGATGGTGTTGCTGACGGTATTGCTGTTGTTTATAAAACAATAGCCACAAATATTTTTTGTATGATTCAGCTACCGGCAGTGGAAGATTTATTTTTGATGTACCTGCGTTTTGCGTGCTGAACTGGAGGTAGCCCCATCGCTCAGGCATGTGCATATTTACCGGCCCTTGTGGCGACCAAACCCAGTTGTGTTCGGGCAGCGGGCGTTGGGAAGCTGTATCTGTTTTTTTTACATAATCGCCATGAAGGATGGTGGTTTCGTATTCAACCCTTGAAAAATTAATGCGCCACACACTGCCATCGGCCGGCGCCTCTTCCTTAAAGCCGGCAGCAATTGAACGCAATGGAATGGCCATTTCAACAAACCATTTTTTATCTATGTCTTTTGCATTATTAATAGAGCCTTTTATTGATACCGCTGATTTTAATTGCTGTACGTCCCAGTTGATTAATGCGATGCCCCCGTTGCGATAGGGTTTGGTTAAAAATAAATCGAAAATGGTATTAAGTGCATTGACTTCGATCTCAAAATAATTGTGCATATCCCCGTCAGGGTCTATAAAAATTTCAAAATCATTGTCATTAAAAATGATGTCATCATTGTGCTTTAGCGTAGCCCAGATATTGGGTTCTTCCAGCTCAGCCGCGATGTATATGTACTGCTCATCCCAAAGCAGTTTAAAACGGGTTTTTAATGGAGGCCTGGGTTTTTTATTGCCCTCAATGTCCACGAAATCATCCGACCAGTCCGCATTGTTCCAGTCCGGTTCTTTTAATTTGCCATCAATTTTTATAGCGCCATTTGCTTTGTAAACGGTGTATTGCCGGGGCGTTGTAAACAAGTGTTCGTAACCGGCAAACAGGTCTTGGGCGGTAGCGATATTAGTAAAAAAACAAGCCAGTACAACTGGAATGCAAAAAATAGAACGATTCAAAATAAAACAGGTTTAAGGTTGGTGTGGTCACAATGATATAACCGTGGTAAGTTACTTCAAATGTGGATTCGATGTGGCGGCTGGAATTTTTTTAATAGACAATTTTTGCCCTGTTGCGTAAGTAGGTTGGAAGAAAGCCGACTTCGTGCACCAGCTATCTTGCCGTAATCAATGATCGATATACAGGGCCAATATTTAGCGAAGAAGAGAAGAAAAGTTTTTTGATGACATTTTACCCGGGATAAAAAATAGCTCACCAATCAGCATAGCTGTACAATAAAATCAAGCATTAGGGGAAATACAATCGGTATCGCTCAGCCATTAATTACCTTAGAGAGCTCAGTGGATTTGTCAAAATTTACTACTGCCAAAGCTTTTTTATCCTCATTAGTAATACCCACTACTAAAGCTTTGCTGGTAAACATGCCCTGCCATTGCATGCGTGTACAGATTTCCTGCCACAATTTTTCGTAATAAATATTTGTTTTAGATTCTTTCAACTGGTGAAAGATGGATTCTTTACTATGAGTGATGGCTTCTATTTCTGCGTAAAAGGGGATATAATTGTTAAGGATGTATTCGCTTTTTTCGGTACGGTCGTTTAAATAAAATTTGTGCATGTTTTTATGCGTCTGCACCATATTGTAAAAGCTGAATATTTTATTTTTGCTGCTTGACTTTGCCTGTAATTCTTTAATTAAAATATCATTGCAATAAACAGAAAGCGGAGCAGGAATATTGGGCACCAGCAACATATCAGCTGCTTTAAAAATATTGTCATGCAACAGGAAACGGCCAGGCGAACAATCGATGATGCATACGTCATAATCATCTTCCACTTCACTTAACGTGTCTCCAATAAGGTCGTTGTTAACAAAATTGAGCGCCGTTATTCTCGACGCCTTATTCATAAACTGGTCACTGAATTTGCTGTCATTACTAATAACATCTATACGGTAATTATCGGTGGATTGTATTACCTCGTAAATGCTCAGGTAGCGGTCAAACAGGCGGGCATGGCTGTTATCGTTTTTATTTTCTAAATTAAAAAAGTAGCTGCTGCCACCCTGCGGATCCATATCCCATAGCAATACACTCAGCCCCTGCTTGGCCAGCATGCAGGCAAGGTTAACAGTGGTAGTGGTTTTACCCACACCGCCCTTAATGTTATAAAGTGCAATTTTTTTCAAGGAATGAGTATGATAGCCCAAAAGCGATCGCCGTATTAGCAACGCCTTAAGCTCTTCTTGTAAAACGTATATGCTCCTGCAATTATTGTTGATATGTACTAAACTAAACTTATGAACCAATCCGGGGGCAGAAGCAGCGCCTGTGTGACCTAGATTGATTAAGACCAGTTTAACACAATACCTGTATGGATGAAAAGTGAACGTAGGCAGTTTGTTGACTTTTGTTTTTAGTAAAGAAAGGAACAGTGCAGACCCCTTCGCAGGGGAAAGACGGGGTGCCAGTCAGCAAGTGAGTAAATTAATGCCCATAACCTTTTAGGTGCGGCTTTGCCCATACTATTAAAATCCGGCACATATTTTACGCTGCATAGTTTTCAGTCCTATGTTTTTTACTTCCAAAATGCTATGAACCAAACGCGACGATGAACAATATTAGAAATATAACTTACGCCCAGGAACTGAGTTTTCAGTTGTTGCTGATTTTATTGATTGGCATTTTTATTTACGTGGGCCATGGAGTGTTGGTTCCTATTTATTTTTCAATTCTTTTATCCATATTACTTTTGCCGGTTACCAACCTGCTGCAAAAATGTTACCTGCCCCGAACGCTCGCCAATTTAGTTGCTGTTGTGCTTGCTCTTGCTGTGATAGCGACCATTGTCTATTTCATCTCTACGCAAATGGTAGGTTTTTTAAAAGATATTCCTGCCATCCGGCAACACCTGGCGGAGCATATTACATCGCTGCAACAATGGCTGCAGCAAAAATGGCACATCAGCACAACGGAACAAAAAGTATATATAGATAATATCAGGGAAGGAGTAAGGCATTCAGGCGGTCAGTATATCGGAGAGACTTTTCTTACCGTATCGCAGACAGTTGTTTTTATCATCATCGTGGCTATTTATTCTTTTTTAATTCTTTGTTATCGCCATTTAATTAAAAGATTTTTGTTTGCTGTTTTCAGCAGTGAGCATAAGGAACGGCTGCAGTTTGTGATGCAGGAATCAAAGCAGATTATTCAAAAATACATGACCGGGCTTTTAATAGAAATGGCGATTGTTGCCACCTGCAACTCTGCTGTATTATTGGTCATTGGAGTAAAGTATGCTGTTTTTTTAGGAGTATTTGCCGCCGTGCTTAACATTGTGCCTTACATAGGATTGTTTACCGGCCTGGCTTTTACCGTTTTGGTAACAATGGGTAACTCATCCAGTCTTCATGAAATTGTGTGGATTGTTGTTAGCATGGAAATAATTCATTTCCTGGATGCGAATTTTTTAATGACCAAAATAGTGGGATCAAAAGTAAAGATCAATGCGCTGATGACAATTGTGGGCGTTGTGATTGGTGGCTCAATGATTGGTTTGGCCGGTATTTTTTTAGCGTTGCCCACCATTGCTATTTTAAATGTAATTTTTTCGCAGATAGATGCGCTAAAGCCATGGTCTATACTACTGAGCGATGATACTCAAAACTTCCCCCAGCAAAGAATATTGCGGCACCTGAAAAAAATAACCGATAAGAAAAAGGCAGCCGTCGTGTTAAGCAATGCAGATGAGCCTCCTGTGGTATAAGAATAAAAAATGCCGGCTGGTTTACACTATATTTTTTTGCGCCTTAAGCAATTTTTGCCGGGAATGAATGCCCCCAAAAAAGCTTTTTTAAGAGTCAATACTACTAACCTGGGAATATAACATCCAATCTATTTCCCATTGTCCACCTGCTTTTCTGTGAAGCACCGAAGCTCCTTGTCCACATAGTTCTCCGCATGCTGAAAATGTGTAACAGACCAGACAAATACCCGAAAGAAAAAAATTGAACAGGTGAATTTTTTTGGTTTGTGGTTTTAGTAATGCGAGGCAACAGGGCAGAGCCCTGCGCCAGTGGTAATTTTATTCCTGCATCCTGTTTTTTAAGTCCATTCTGCTATGAAGAATTCTGGCAATTTCAAGTTTGGTAGTTTTGACTTTTCTGTAAAAAATAATGTGTTGGGCAATTTTAAATCCTAAAATTTGTTCATCGACTTCATGATAATTTTTGCCAGACAATTTCCCATCAGCCAATTCCTGGCAAGTATCAAGAAGCATAAAATAATATCTATCAGCTTGTGTTTCTGACCAGGCGTCAAAGGTATAGTTCCAAATGCTTGATAGATCCTCAACTGCTTTATTGGTAAGGGTATAATTAGCCATTTTTTTGTTTGGCTGCTTTTAGTTTTTCAAGATGTTTTTTTGCGTTAAAGTTTTTGGCCAATCCACTATCAACACCTTGCTGAATAGCTTTTTTTAGCACTACAATCCTGGTTTCCTCCTCTTCCAATAAACGAAGCCCCGCCCGAATTACTTCACTTGCATTCTTAAACCGGCCAGTGGATATTTTGTCATCAACAAAGTCTTCAAAATGGTCGCCCAGAGATATAGATGTATTCCGCCCCATGCTTTTAAAATTTAACTAAAGTTACCAAAAATTGGTAATTAAGCATGAGACGGATTTAAATTTTTTATGCTGCAGGCAGGTAAAATTTGCATGTGTTTACAAGATTGTAACCTACTGTTAACTAGCCCAGTTTATCTTTCAATAGATTTTCCATTTGCCAATTACTTTTTGTAAGGCGCTAAAATTCCTTGTCCACAGAGTTCTCCGCATGCTCAAAATGTGTAACAGACCAGACAAATACCCGAAAGAAAAAAATTGAACAGGTGAAGTTTTTTGGCTTGTGGTTTTAGTAACGCAAGGCAACAGGGCAGAGCCCTGCGCCAGTAGGGGAACCAAAGCTGAAGTTAGAGTAAGAGATGAGGAAGAATATATTCGTCGCCCCGCCATATTGCCAAACCGAATGTTCAAGCAACACCTGCGGTGGGCCCGTTCAATTTTCAAATCTCTTCAAAAGATAAATCTCCATTTTTGTTATTCATCAAAAATAACAAAAAATGCAAAAGAATGAAATTTCGGCTAAAACATTACATGCCGATGCACAAAGCTGGATTGAAAAACTTCGCCAGGTATTGCTGATACAAGACAAAGGCAAAGGCACCGTAAAAAACTATACGGCAGAAATGATATTGCTGTTTAAATATTACAACAGCAAAACAGTAGCCACTATTACCCAGGAAGAAATACAGCAATACATTTTGTATATAAAAACGGTGCATAAGGTAGGGCGGGCCAAATGCCGCAGTGTAGCCAGTGCCTGCGCTTTTTTTTATAAGCAGGTAATAAAAATGCCCTATGTATTGCCCAGTGCGTTGTATCCGCAGAAGCAGTTTGTTTTGCCCAATATCATGAGCCAGCAAGAGGTAACAGAACTGTTTGCCGCACCGCTTACTTTAAAAGAATATTGTGTAATCGGTTTGCTGTATGGCAGCGGCTTACGCATAAGCGAAGTAGCTGCCTTGTGTATCCAGGATATTGAGAGCGCCGCTAAGCGAATAAAAGTAGTGCAGGGCAAAGGAGCAAAAGACAGGTACACTTTATTAGCCGGTAATTTACTGGATAAATTACGGCTGTATTATATAGCTGCAAAAAGACCCCAAGAGTTTTTATTTACCAGCCCCAAAACCGGTAAAGCCTTCCATCCCAGAAGCATGCAACTGGTAGTAACAGGTGCCATGAAAAAAGCAGGCTTCACGCCCAAAGGATATACCTCACATACGCTGCGCCATAGCTTTGCTACGCACATGCTCGATAATGGCAGCAACATTCATGTAATAAAAACATTGCTTGGTCATAGTAAGCTGGAAACAACGATGGTGTACCTGCATTTGCAACAGCATACACAGTTTGGTATTGTATCGCCCATGGATAAATTATTGGGAGGTAACGATGGAACAGCAATCCCTGAGTGATATAAGAAAATTGTTACAACAAAAAATATTTGGTAACCGCTGCGTTGAAACTTTTAATCCGTATAGCCGTGCCATATTTAACCGGTTGCGCATCTGCCATACCGCAGGCATTGGGGTGCATCATTTAAAATGCAATAAAACCGGATGCAGCAATGAGCAGTATCAATACCATAGTTGTGGTGACCGGCATTGCCCAAACTGCGGCGGATTAAAAAAAGAGCAATGGCTGCAGGACAGGATGAGCGAACTGTTACCTACCACTTATTACCACCTGGTATTTACGCTACCACAAGAGCTGCGCAGTTTGGTAATGGGCAACAGAGCCCTGCTGTTTAATTTATTGTTTGATGCTGGCCATCATACCATCAATACGTTGAGTGCCGATAAAAAATGGCTGGGTGCCAAGCCAGGCATTGTAAGCATTCTACATACAAATGGACAGGATTTAAGTTTTCATCCACACATACATTGCATTGTTAGCGGTGGAGGCATTGATGCCGATGGATGTTGGGTAAAAGAAAAACGGGTTAATGGCAATTACCTGTTTCCAAAGCCCAAAATGGAGAAGGAGTACAAACTGTATTTTCTAAAAAAATTACAAAGTTTACTGGATCAGCAAAAAATAATAACAGCCGATACAAGTGCCTTAAAAATTACGATAGAAAAGCTGTCTGAAATCCGGTGGAATGTACATGCCAATGCACCCTTTGGCGGGCCTGCACAAATACTGGAATATTTAGGCAGGTACACACACAAAACAGCCATAACAGCCCATCGCATAAAAGAGATCACCGGCACCTCCATTACGTTTACCTACAAGGATTATGCAGATGACAATAAGCAAAAGCAAATGACCTTAAGCCATGAAGAATTTGCAAGAAGATTTGAGCAGCACATATTACCAAAGCGCTTTGTAAAAATCCGTCATGGCGGCTACCTGGCACACAATGGAAAAAATAAACGCATCGCTGCCATTCACCAGCAATTAAGTTTGCCCAAACCGATGCCCAAAGTCATCATTCCTTTTAGCCTGCAAATGCTGCAACGCACGGGCGAAGATTATAGCCTTTGCCCAACCTGTAAAGCAGGTAAAATGGAAAGAATAGCCAGTTACTTAAACCACAATGGTACACTGGTAAATATAAACGAGTTAAACAGGCAGCGAACGAAAAACAAGGCCAGTCCGTACCGGCACGGGCGGGCATCGCCGCCAATAACTACAACCAGGTAATGCCACAGGCCTATGATAAAACAACAAGCATTATTTACGAAAACAAAAACACCACCACTTCCAATTAATTTGGGTAAGGGAACTTATGTACAACCAGCATTGCAAACTGATATAATCCACTTTTTTGTTACACAAAAACCTCCCGAAATCGACGGATGGGCTACCTATAAATTCTACAAAA
>JBBQWL010000052.1:0-46844 GCA_038210625.1 Chitinophagales bacterium
TTCTGAAATAAATCCGTATTGTTCCCCTACTTCACCACCAACCACTGTTCTTGAACCCACACCATAAATAGGTGCATCGGTTCCGCCCAGTGCCAGTACTTTATTTTTAACGGTAGATAAGTTGCCCGAAATATCGTATGTAAAAGCGCCCTTGTTTTTATGATAAGTAGCAACAAATTCAAAGCCCTTATTTTCAAGTGAGGCTGCGTTTACAACAGGCGTCAGGTTTTCAAAACCTACGCTGGCGGGAATGGTTATGCCCACCAAAATATCGGTACTCACTGCTTTATAATATTCAGCAGAAAAATCAAGGTGACCACTCAGGAATGATGCGTCAAACCCTACATTGGTAACAGCTTTAGCTTCCCATTTAATATCAGGTGATGCTACCAGTGTTTGAAGACCACCTGTATTTCTTACGCCGTTAAAAGTGTATACTACACCAGAATTAATTGTTCCCTGGTATTGATAGTCTGCAATTTGCTGGTTTCCTAATTTGCCATAACTGCCTCTTAATTTAAGGGATGATACAACCGACCTTGGTACGTTCCAAAAACTTTCGTTGCTGATTTTCCAGCCTACAGAAGCTGCAGGAAAATAACCAAATTTGTTGGATGGTGCAAACCTTGAAGAACCATCTCTTCTGATGGAAGCTGACAATAAATAGCGGTCAGAATAAGCATAGTTTATCCTGCCAAAATAAGAGCTTAAAGCACTATAGTATTCAGTTCCTTTGGCTGAAGTGGTTTGTCCATTACTAAGCACCGGGTAGTACGGAACAGTAAATCCTTCCGCATGGCTATACCTTAAAATTGCACTGCTGTACCTGTACGACTGCCCAGCCAATGCTTCGATAGAATGCTTGCCGAAAGTCTTGTCGTAGTTCAGCGTATTTTCGATTGAAGCATTGGTATAAACTCTTGAGTTATCATCCAGTCTTGCCGTATTGCTGCTAAAAAATTTTCCTAAATAAAATACTGGCTGCCAAACTACATCCCTGGCAACTGTTTTATCATAACTTAAACTGGTTTTAAATTTTAAATGCTCGGCGCTGTGTTTTAACAACTGCACTTCTCCAAATACATTTGCAAAAGTTCTGTCAACATCCACCGAATTTTTAAAGATATTATTGATGCCTATAGCATTTAAAGAATTGGCGCCATTAAACTCCGAAGAAGATCCTCCATATCCATTGATATTTGCGGTATCATATATGGGCATTGTTGGAATGGCAACCACCAAAGAACCAATCATTGGAGGAATTCCACCCAGCAAAATATTGTCATTGAAAGTGAGCGTATTTTCATGTGAATGTGTATAGCTTATTGATTCGCCTACTTTAAATATTCCTTTTTCTGCGGTAGTATTTACCCTGGCTGTATACCTTGTATAATCAGGGCCATTGCCTACATAGGTTCCTTTATTTTGAAAATAATCCAGCGATACATTGTAGGTATTATTGGTACCACCACCAGACAAACCAATGTTGTGATTTTGCCTCATGCCTGTTTTAAGGCCTTGCTTTTGCCAGTCCGTATTAATATTACTTACGTACCCTGGATTGCCGGGATCATTTGCAGCAAACAATGGTTTACCGGCATTAACTCTTGACTCGTTGTTGAGGGTTTGATATTGAACCCTGTCAGTAACTTTTTCAATCTGCCAAACTTTATCCCATCCATAATAAGCATTGTAATTGGCTACCATGGCGGTATTTTTCTTTCCCTGTTTGGTGGTGATAATGATTACACCATTTGCAGCGGCGGCACCATAAATAGCAGCTGCAGATGCATCTTTCAACACAGTCATTGTTTCAATATCATTAGGGCTAAAATCCCGTACTGATGCGCCTGGTACGCCATCAACTACATAAAAAGGTTGTGCATCTCCAAATGTGCTAAATCCCCTGATACGAACACTGGGAACAGATCCTGGCTGACCATCACTATTCACCGCCACGCCGGTTGCTCTTCCCTGCAGCAATTGAGAGATGTCGCTGGTGCTATATTTCCTGGTTTCTGTAATGTTGATATTGCTTACTGAACCGGTAAGATCCTTTTTTCTTTGTGTTCCATAACCAATCACTACCACTTCATCCATAGTGGCGTTTGCTTGGTTAAGTGTAATTTGAAAACTGGTCTCATTTTGAACGGTTATTTCTTTTGCCTCATATCCAACGGCGGTTACTACCATCACCTGGCCCGGTGCGGCATTGATTTCAAATTTACCTTCTGCATTACCTGCCACGCTGGATTTTGTTTGCTTGATGGTAACAGTCGCAAATTGTACAGGCTTACCCGTACTATTGATAACCGTTCCTGAAAGTTGATTTGCCTGGGCATTAACCTGGCCTGGTAAAAGCAGCAGCAGCGCCATTACCAGCATGCATGATGTGTGCAGCAGCACCTTATGCAATTGTTTTTTCATATAGCTTAGTTTTGATGATGATGATTTTTTGCTGCGCAAACTTCTGCTGACAGCTTTATTATTAGAACAATGAATGAATTGGAATGCGGCATTCAACTGCCGGGTAAGTCTGGTTCCATATGCGTTATTAAATTGCAAACATGTTTTTTATTACTTTTATAATTGTCATCTTTACAATTATAACAACCTTCAAAAAAATAATTTATTTATCTCTGCTGTTTTTAAACTGTGTTTAAATTACAGTAGGCGAAAAATAAAATAGGTTTTAAAACGGCTGTATTTTTCTGTAACTGGCAAATGAAAAATGGGTGATTGTAATGGTCGTTATTCTTTTTATCAAGCATTTCATCAGACAGTAGGTCAATCGTTACTACATTGTAAAAGTCCAATTATTATTCTCATTCACTACAGCATATCTTCTCAAACTTTCATCATAAAATCTCATTATTTTACTTTTTAAATTTTTAAAAATGTTTGCTTGTTCCACATAAAATAAATGCTGCGCTTATATCCGTAGCGCTGCCATTGTTGCTAAATAAAACGCTGTTGGTATAGGAATGCAGCCCACTTGCGGCTATTCATTTATCTTTATAGCCTTATCAAAACGTTGGCTGTTGAACCGTTCATTTTTTATACTTTTTTGCCTGCTTTGCTTTAGCGCAAGCCTGTTTGGCCAGTCGTATTATTTTCGCCATTACCAGGTAGAAAATGGGTTGAGCAACAATGCCACCATCTGTAGCCTGCAGGATACCAAAGGATTTTTATGGTTTGGTACCAAAGACGGACTTGACCGCTTTGATGGTTATTCATTTAAAATTTTCAGGAACGCCCCGGATGATAGCAGCAGCATTGGCAATAACTTTATTCATTGTTTATACGAAGATCCGCTTGGCATTTTATGGGTAGGCACTGAAAACGGTTTGTATAAATACGATGCGGTAACCGAAAGTTTCACCTTAATGAAAGGCACTGCAGACGGCCCCATCCGGGATATCAGGATGGACACCAACGGCAATCTCTGGTATATTTGGGGCTTTACATTATCCAGGCACAATGCCAAAAAAAATGAAACTATCCAATACCCGATTGTTCAACATTTTGAGGCTACTTCGCTCTGCATTGCGTCTGATCAAACACTTTGGATTTCTACTACCAGCGGCTTTATACAAAAATACAATGCAGCAAAGGATAGCTTCAGCAGCTATGATGTATTCAGTCATTCACCAACCGCGGTTAACAAATGGGTTGAACGGGTGTACGCAATAAGCGGTGGAAAAATATTGGTGGGCACATCCAACCAGGGCGCCAAATTGTTCGATATTCAAACCAATACTTACAAAGACATTCTTACCTACAATACCAATAAGATAGAAATATTTGTCCGCAATTTTGTGCAAACATCTCCGGAGGAATGCTGGATTGGTACGGAGTCCGGTATATACATTTACACCCTTGTTAGCGGTCATGTTACCAACCTCCAAAAAAAATACAATGATCCCTACTCTATCTCAGACAACGCCGTGTATTGTTTTGTAAAAGATAAAGAGGGAAGTATTTGGGCGGGCACTTATTTTGGTGGTGTTAATTATTACCGGCAGCAACACACCAGTTTTAAAAAATTCTTTCCCAGGCTCAATGAAAATTCTATCAGTGGTAACGTGGTACGGGAAATACACCAGGATCATTTTGGAAACCTGTGGATTGGTACCGAAGATGCTGGTCTGAATAAATATGATACCGCAACCAAATTATTTACACACTATCAACCGGCTGGTAATAAGCAAAGCATTGCCAGTACCAATATTCACGGCCTGCTGATAAGCGGCGACGAAGCATGGATTGGTACTTTTGAGAATGGCCTGGACGTAATGGATATTACAACAGGCAAGGTTAAACAACATTATTACGGTGGCCCGGCACACGATTTAAAAAGCAATTTTATTTACTGCATTGCTCAAATGCCCACAGGCGAAATTATGGTAGGCACAACGCAGGGTGCTTATCAGTTTAATAAAGCAGGCAACAATTTTAGCCCACTGCCGGGCATGCCTTTAAATAACTGGTATACCAATATTTTAAAAGATGAGGATGGTGTTATTTGGGCCAGTACCTATGGCAACGGTGTAAATTTTTACAACACCAAAACCGGAACAAGCGGTAATTTAAGGTATGATGTAAAAAATAAAAACAGCCTTAGCAACGACCGGGTCAACAGTATTTTTGAAGACAGTAAAAAAAATATCTGGTTTGCTACAGAAGGTGGTTTGTGTATGCTAAACAGAGCCAACAATCATTTAAAAAGATTTACGACTAGTGATGGATTGCCCAGCAATTTTATATTGAGTTTGCTGGAAGATAAAAATAATAATTTATGGATCAGTACATCCAGGGGCCTGGTTTGCTTTACTCCTTCAACAGACCAAAAAGTAGTGTACACAAGGGTGAACGGAATATTAAGCGATCAGTTTAATTTCAATTCTGCTTTTAAAGATCATGATGGTCAAATGTATTTCGGCAGTGTAAAAGGCCTTATCAGTTTTCACCCGGATGAATTTACAAAAGATACTTTTATACCACCTGTTTATATTACCGGCTTCCAGATTTTTAACCAGGAATTGTTGATTGCAAAAAACGGGTCACCGCTAAAAAAATCCATCATCGCTACGCACGAAATTGTGCTGAATAATAACCAGTCCACCTTTAGTATCGATTTTGCTTCGCTCAGTTACGCGTCGCCCGAAATGTCGGAGTACCAATACCAGATGGAAGGACTGGATAACAACTGGATCTACCTTAAAACAAACCGGAAAGTTTATTTTACAGAACTCTCGCCAGGCACGTACACTTTTAAAGTAAAAGCAGCCAACAGCAGCGGCGTGTGGAACAAACAGGAAACCACGCTAAGGATTGAAATACTGCCGCCCTGGTGGGCTACCGGCTGGGCTTTTGCCGCTTATATTGCCACCGCGGCTTTGTTAATCTGGTATTTTGTGCGCAATTATCACCGCCGTACCGAAGAGAAAAACAGGCGCAAAATTGAGTCGCTTGAAAGCGCTAAAGAAAAAGAAATTTTCCAGGCGAAGATTGAATTTTTTACCAATGTAGCGCATGAAATAAGAACACCTTTAACACTCATTAAAGGGCCGCTTGAAAAAGTAATCCGCAACACCAAAGACGTGCCAGTTATAAAAGACAGCCTCAGAATTATGGAGCGCAATACCGACCGGCTGATAGACCTTACCAACCAGTTGCTTGATTTCAGGCAAACGGAAATAAAAGGGTTTAGCCTGCATTGTGTAAAGACAGATATTACAGAAATACTGGAAGACACCTTTACGAGTTTTAAGCCGCTGGCCGAACAAAAAAATTGTTCATTTACCATTGACCTGCCGGCAACCAAACTATTTGCCTGCGTTGATTTGGATGCATTCAATAAGATATTAACCAATCTTTTCAGCAACGCCATTAAATACGCTGCTACTAATGTTATTGTGCAGTTACTGCCAGTTAAAGAAACCGATCAATTTTTTACCATAGAGATTAAGAATGATGGTTATCTTGTTCCATATGAAATGAAAGACAAAATATTTGAACCTTTTTTCCGGCTGAAGGAAACTGAAAAACAAAAAGGAACGGGTATTGGTTTGGCGCTGTCACGCTCGCTCGTACAGCTGCACAAAGGTGTGCTGGATATTAAAGCGTCAGAAAATGCCATGAATGTTTTTTACCTTGTTATGCCAATCAACCAGGATTAACTGCACGTACAAAAATGATGCAGCTGACTGTTTAAACAATGAATGATATGAAACCAACGCTGCTGTTAGTGGATGATAATGAAGAGATACTTGAATTTTTAGAAACCGAGCTAAACGAAAAGTATACGATTGTAAAAGCGATCGATGGGGAAGCCGCATTGGAATTACTGAGGCAGGAAGTAATACAACTGGTAATCTCGGATATTATGATGCCGGTGATGGATGGCTTTGAACTTTGTAAAATCATTAAAACAAATTTTGAATACAGTCATATCCCGGTGATTTTACTAACAGCAAAAAATACCCTGCAATCAAAAATACACGGGCTTGAAACCGGTGCTGATGCCTATATTGAAAAACCTTTTTCGCCGGAATACCTGCAGGTACAAATTGCCAACCTGCTGATGAACCGGGCCAAGATTAAAGAGTATTTTGTGAGCTCGCCGCTGGTGCACATAAAAAGCATGGCGCATACCAAAACGGATGAATTGTTTTTGGAAAAAGTAAATGAAGCCGTGTACGCCAACCTGGAGGATGCAGCACTGGATGTCGAAAAACTGGCAAAGCTGATGAACATGAGCAAGCCAACTTTATACCGTAAAATAAAATCCATTTCCGATCTTACGCCCAATGAATTAATCAATATCACCAGGCTTAAAAAAGCAGCGGAATTATTGGTAGAAGGAAAATATAAAATTTATGAAGTGGCAGATATGACGGGCTATGGATCACAAACCAATTTCGGAAGAAATTTTTTGAAACAGTTTGGTATGACGCCCTCAGACTATTTGGCAATGAAGCAGGTAAAACCGCTTTCTAACAACACACCTGAATAGCAAGTTCTTTACAACGACCAGCAAAATCTACATTATTCAAAACAGCAAAATAAATGACAAAACATCCATTCGCCTTTTTGTTATCACTGGTAGTACTAACCACAGGAATATGCAGTAACCTGTTGGCACAAACAGATAGCAAAAGGTTAACCGCTATTGAGGCTACTTACCCGGTGCTGGATCAAATATGCAAAGCTTACGCGGATAAAAATCATTTCCCGGGGTTTACTTTTGGGTTAGTGGTGGATGGCAAATTAGTGCATACTTATAGCCAGGGTTATACCGATCTTGATAAAAAAACTGCGGTCACCACACAGTCAGATTTCAGAATTGCTTCCATGACCAAAAGCTTTACCGCAATGGCTATTTTAAAATTGCGGGATGAAGGAAAATTGCAACTGGATGATTTGGTAGAAAAGTACATTCCGGAAATGAAAGGGCAGCACTATCTTACTACGGATGCGGCACCCGCAACCATCCGCAATTTGCTTACGCATGCAGCAGGTTTCCCGGAAGATAACCCATGGGGCGACCGGCAGCTGGCTGTTACAGATGAAGCCATGCTGAGTATGATAAAAAAAGGTGTTTCATTTTCCAACGTTCCGGGCATTGCGTATGAATACAGCAATATGGGTTTTGCCATGCTGGGGTATATCATAAAAAAAGTATCCGGGCAAAGGTACGAGCAATACATTACCAGTAATATCCTGTTGCCATTAGGAATGACGCATACGTACTGGAATTACAAGGAGGTGCCTGCCAATCAGCTTGCACATGGCTACCGGTGGTTGAATGATAATTGGGTAGAACAACCTTTGCTGGGTGATGGCGCTTATGGCGCCATGGGTGGAATGATTACTACCATGGAAGATTTTAGCAAATACCTGCAGCTGCACCTTGCAGCCTGGCCTCCCCGCAGTGATAAGGAAACCGGACCAGTTAAAAGAAGTTCGCTGCGTGAAATGCACCATGCCTGGAACCTGGGTTTGTTTGATCCCAATTATAAATATCCTTCAGGCCGTGGATGCCCCGTTTTATCGGCCTATGGATATGGATTAAACTACACCAAAGATTGCGAGAACAGGGTTATTATAGGCCACAGTGGCGGCCTGCCGGGCTTTGGCAGCAACTGGCGCATGTTGCCAGACTATGGAATTGGTGTGATCGCTTTTAGTAATCTTACCTACGCTGCTGCAAGTACTTTTAATATGCAGGCAATAGATACCATCATCCGGCTAACCAAACTTCAACCCATTACCATTCCGGTTGCTGCAGTTTTAAATGAAAGAAAAAACCAGCTGATAAAACTATTACCGCAATGGAATGATGCAGCGGCAACCGGCATTTTTGCCGTCAATTTTTTCATGGATTATTTTCCGGATGCGCTTAAAAAAGAAGCAACGGCTATATTTGACGCAGCTGGTAAAATTATACAGGTAGATGATTTTGTTGCCACCAATAACCTGCGGGGATCATTTATACTGGAAGGGGAAAAAGCGAACATACAAATCAGCTTTACGCTAACGCCTGAAAACCCTGCATTGATACAGGAGTACCATATTAAGTTGATGGAGAAAGAAACAAAGTAATACACAGCGAAATTGCTGAAGCCTTTTGAAAAACAACATTGAACGTGTTGTGATATTAAAATCCTGCAAGGATGAAATGAGTATAGATGAAAATGCTAATAATCAGCGAAACCCGGAACGGGTGAAAGTATATAATGCATGCTGCTTTTTGTACTGATGTACATTTCAAAACTATAATAGCAACCCTACGGGTTTATAATTTATGGCAATTGGGTAAAATCTCAAAGTGCAACACACTAAACTCAATCATTTTTAGGCACGGCTGTGCCGGGCACAAAATTTAAAAATGAATTAAAAGAAGCACTGTACTTTTTGGTATCTACCTTAAAATAAAAAGCACCTTTTTTTGAATTCAGTTTGTCTTTATCTTTTAATTTAACCAGCAGTTTTGTAGACAATAATTTGCGGTTAAAATTACCCTTATCAAATTCTGTATTGTACACTGCCTGGTATAACTGCTGCAGCTGCGGCATGGTAAATTTATCGGGCAATAATTCAAACAGCAAAGGGTGCAGTGCAGCTTTGTAGCGTAGCTTTTCTTTAGCCAGTTCCACCATCTTGTTGTGGTCAAAAATCAAATCAGGCAATTCGTTGATCGGGAACCAGGCCGGGTGGTAATCTTCGTTGATTTGTTGCCTGTATTTTTGAATATCTATTAAAGCGAAATAGGCCACGGAGATGGTTCGTTCAACAGTATCACGATCGGGTTCTGCAAAAGTATTCAGTTGTTCCATGTACACACCATCCAGGCCGGTCAGTTCTTTCAATACCCTTACTGCGGCCCCTTCCGCACTTTCCTGTTCGCCCACGAACCCGCCCAGCAAACTCCACTGGCCTTTGAAGGGTTCAAAACTTCGTTGTATTACCAACAGTTTTAAATCCTGCCCGTCGTATCCGAAAATGATACAATCGACTGCAAATAAAAACCGCTTTTGCTGAGAGTAACGACGCATAGTATTGTGAGCTTGTTGCTGCTTTTTGAATGATTGCTATTATTAAAAATGAACAGTCAGCAAGCTGACTGTTCATCAATAAAATTAGTTTAAAAAAATTATGCTTTTCAAATTAGCGTCGCACTATGTACAACTGTACAAGAGTGCGACGCAACTGAAGCTTATTTAAAATACTAAAGCCGGGACAATAAAAATGCTTTAGCACTTAATTATTTTTTACCAGAACTTAACATACAGTGCAGCAATGATCAGCAACGTAATTACAATCAGCGCCGTAGTTTGTGGTCTTAATTTAAACATTTCTTTGTCCAGCTCAAATGCTTTCGGATTTATTTTTGGTCCTGCAAAACTGATAGCAATCATAGCAATCATGGTAAACAAGAATGACAAGCCCATGCAAATATGGAATGGTATTTCGAAGCCGCCTTTACCGTTTGGATACGCGGTGTAAAAGAAGGTGTCGTTACCAAATATAGCCGGTGCAAACTCATTGAATAATACAGACAATAAAAAGCCCATTAACACGCCGGTAATAGCGGCAGCACCGGTAGTGCGTTTCCAGAACATACCTAAAAAGAACATAGCGAATACACCGGGGCTGATGAAGCCGGTATATTTTTGAATGTAGGTAAATCCACCCACGCCGCCGATGCCCAATAAATCGTTCCAGGTAAACATCACGGCCAGTATCATCGCGGCAAATACAGCAATTCGTCCTGTGTATACCTGCTTGCGCTCATCGGCATCTTTTTGGAAATATTTTTTATGAATATCCAGTGTATAAATGGTGGAAATACTGTTGACCTTGCCCGCCAGCGATGCAACAATGGCTGCCGTTAAAGCGGCAACCGACAATCCTTTTAAACCGGTTGGTAAAAAGGTTAACACAGCTGAATAAGCTCCGTCTTTTGTACCGCCTGCCAACTGTGGCAAATGGTTTGATTTGTACAAAACAAATGCAGCAATACCAGGTAACATTACTATCAATGGCATAAATAATTTAAGAATACCAGCGAATAAAATACCGGTACGGGCTGTCTGCAAGTCTGCACCCAGCGCACGTTGTGTGATGTACTGGTTACATCCCCAATAGTTTAAATTAATGATCCAGATACCGGCAGCATAAGATAGCAATCCCGGAAAAGTAAGATACTTATCAATATCATTTTGTGAAGAAGCAGCCGTTGGTTTTGGAATAATCATTTTAAAATGTTCCGGTGCTTCTTTCATTAAAATTTTAAAACCAGCAATGGCATTTTGGCCCACACCGAAATATTCTGCCACCGTTGTAAGCGCAATATAAGTAGTAACCAAACCGCCGATAATCAATACGGCTACTTGTATTACATCCGTATAAGCAACCACCTTCATACCACCTAAAGATATCAGCAATGCAAAGATGGAAAGACCTATCATGATCATATGCAGGTAACCACCACCGGCAATACCATTGATAGCTACTGCTCCTAAATATAAAATAGAAGTCAGGTTTACAAACACGTATAAAAACAGCCAAAACACTGCCATAATCAAGGCCACAGATTCATTGTACCTTGTCTTTAAAAACTGGGGCATGGTGTAAATATGGTTCTTAAGATACACCGGGATAAACCATACGGCAACAATGATCAGCGCAATTGCAGCAAGCCATTCGTAGGCTGCCACTGCAATGCCTAAAAAGAACCCTTCACCACTCATACCGATAAACTGTTCTGCAGAAATATTAGATGCAATCAGGGAGGCTCCGATGGCCCACCAGGTAAGTGTTCCTTCTGCCAAAAAATAGGCTTTGGCATCGTGTTCATTCTTTTTACGTTTACGGTAAATGGTATAACCGTAACCAGCCACAATTATAAAGTAAACGATGAACACCACGTAATCGGCAAAGGCCAGGTTCTTATTCATAAGCAAGCAAGTTTGATTGTTTAAGGAGCATTAAAATTTTAGAATTGTAATGATAAGATTATTTATTGATTTGGTAAAACACTTCATTCCACCGAAGCTCGTTTTTAAACTGGTAGAGGCTGGTATCTTTTCCAATTAATGTAAATTCTATCCCCGCCATATCAGCAAAATCCTGTAGGTGTGTAGCTGTTAAATTTTGACTGTACCCTGTATGGTGCGCACCTCCGGCGAGTATCCAGGCAGCACAACCTGTTTTCATATCCGGCATTGGTTTCCATAAAACCCTTGCTACCGGCAGCTTTGGTAAATCGTGCAATGGTGCCACAGCTTCTACTTCGTTCACCAGCAAGCGAAAGCGATTGCCCATATCAATCAGAGAAGCATTTAAAGCAGGCCCGCCCGAAGCACTGAACACCAGCCTAACCGGGTCTGCCTTGCCACCAATCCCCAACGGATGAATCTGGCAGCTTGGTTTGCCATGTGCAATAGATGGACAAATTTCCAGCATGTGCGACCCCAGTACCAATGGATTTTCCGGATCGAAATGATAAGTATAATCTTCCATGAAAGAATTACCGCCGGCCAATCCGCTGCCCATTACTTTCATGGCTCTTACGAGTGCAGATGTTTTCCAGTCGCCTTCGCCGGCAAAACCGTAACCATCTGCCATCAGCCTTTGCGCCGCAATGCCGGGCAATTGCGTCATGCCGTGGAGGTCTTCAAACGTGTCTGTAAATCCTTTATAATTGCCTTCTTCTAAAAATGTACGCAGACCAATTTCTATCTTCGCAGCATCTCTTAACGAACTGTATTGTGCACCTCCTTTTAGCAGTGACGGTACTAATGTATACGCCGCTTCATATTCTTCAATCAGGCTGTCAATGGCTGCATCGGTGGTTTCATTAATCACTTTAACCAGGTCGCCAATACCGTGTGTGTTCACCGCATAACCAAATTTGTATTCCGCTTCTACTTTGTCGCCATCTGTCACTGCTACAAAGCGCATGTTGTCGCCAAAGCGAACAAACTTAGCGCCCTGCCAATCGTTCCAACCTGCAGCAGCACGGGCCCAGGTATTCAGTTCTTCCAACACTTCCGGATCTTGCCAATGTCCCACGACCACCTTCCTGTTCTTACGCATACGGCTTACCATAAAACCAAATTCACGGTCGCCGTGTGCACTCTGGTTCAGGTTCATAAAGTCCATATCGATGTCGTTCCATGGAATGTCGCGGTTAAATTGGGTGTGCAAATGGCACAATGGTTTTTGCAAAATTTTCAATCCGCCGATCCACATTTTAGCAGGCGAAAAAGTATGCATCCAGGCAATGATGCCGATACAATTTTTGGCTGTGTTGGCTTGTTCGCAAATGCTGTAAATTTCTTCGGTACTTTTTACCGTGGGTTTAAATACTACCCTTACCGGTATTTGTTTGGCATCGTTTAAAGATGCTGCAATGATGGTAGAATGTTCCGCAACTTTCTTCAATGTTTCTTCTCCATATAAATGCTGGCTGCCGGTTACAAACCAAACTTCAAACTCTTTTAAATTTATCATGTTGTTATTTTTTTTGCCGTTAGGCGTTAGGGCGTTTTATTAATTTTTACTATGTACGTTTTATTTTTTGCCGTTAAGGCGTTGAGACGTTTTTTATTCCTTTATCGGCCTCAGTGAATGTCTCAACATCGTTGTGTCACTCCCTTGTACTGTTTCAGCGTTGTTGAACTTTTATTATGTTTTGCACTTGCGGTCGGCACCGAATGTCAGACCGCAAGCACATTTGTTTTGTTTATTGTGTTTTGTTTTTAGCACACGCCGCGGCGTGTGCCTACCGGGTTCATCAACCCCTCGCCGACGCCCCGTTACGACAGACTCCAATAAATCAGACATCAAAAAATCAGACATCAGACATTGCCCGTCTATTTCGACAACACCTCAATATCCGTAACCTTCGTTGGAAACCATACCGTCATTTCGCCTTTGCCACGGTTGGCCCAGCTGTAATAGGGTATTGCCATAAAGGGTTGTTTTACAGTAGCAATATTTTCACCGCTGTTGATCACCACTGCCGGCACATCTGATTTTAACACCATTACACCATTCAATAATTCAGGTTTAAATTCTGTTGTAAATGCGGCGCTGCCCGGCATAATGATATTGCCTGCCTTACCATTGTTATCTTTCCATTCTGCACAATACATCAGCGGACCACGTTGCAATGCTACCTTTCCAATATCTTCTTTCAATTTTTCATTGGCTACTACCCTTCTTACTTCCATTGGCAGGTTTACTTCTACCTTATCATTCTTTTTCCAGGTTCTTTTAATAGTGGCATAGCCGTTGGTGATGGTATAATCTACTACCGCACCATTTACTTTTATTACCGGCTTTTCAGCAGACTCATTTTGAAACTGGTACAGTGTTGAAGGGATGGCTTTATTTTGCGCCCAGCCCGGAATGCGTACCAACAAATTGAATGCTGCTGCAGCTTTGGGGTTAATGGTAAAAGTCAAGCCGCCATCCCATGGATAGTTATTTGTTTGCACCACCTGCACCGGCTTGTTGCGTACAGACAAATCAGCACTGCTGTTGATAAATAAATTGATGTACAAATTATCTTCGTTTACCGCATACATATAACCTGGAATGGAAGGTATTAAACGGGCCAGGTTAGTCGGGCAGCAGGAGCATTCAAACCAGCCGGAACGGGTGGCTTCCATTTGCGGAAAACTAAAGCTGTTCCTGATCTGCATGGCATTGGTATAAAAGAAAGATTTACCATCCAAACCAACACCGGATATTAAACCATTGTACAACGATTTTTCCAGGATGTCCATGTACTTGGAATCACCGTGTAACAGGAACATTCTGTAGTTCCAGTATACGAGGGCAATGGCAGCACAGGTTTCGTTGTAAGCGGTGGCGTTGGGCAATTCATAATTGTTGCCATAACGTTCGCCATCACCAATAGCGCCTACACTTCCCTGTACATACATTTTTTTATCTACTACATTGGTCCATATTTTATCAATGGCCCTTAACAAACTGTCGTCGCCTGTAAGTGCCGCCACGTCTGCAACGGCTGCGTATAAGTAACCTGCACGTACCGCGTGACCTTCAGCTTCTTCCTGGTCAACTACTGGTATATTGTCCTGCCAGTAAGCGCCGCTTTTCCACGAATCTTTACTGGTGGAATCATAGCCTTTGTAATGGCCGCGTTCTTCAATAAAAAACTTAGCGGTGTTTAAATATTCTTTTTTACCGGTGAGGCGATACAATTTCACCAATCCCATTTCAACAATTTCATGACCGGGTGCTACATGCAGTTTGCCCGGGCCAAAAACGCTGCAAACAAGGTCTGCATTCTTGATAGCAATGTCAAACAGGTTTCTTTTTTTAGTAGCCATAAAGTGAGCCGCAGCCGCTTCGTATAAATGCCCGGAGTTATACAACTCATGACTCAGTTCTCTTTCTTTCTCCCACCTTTCTTTACCAGACCAGGCATGTGGATGGCTGGGATCGATGGTACGTGCAGTGTACAAATAGCCATCCGGTTCCTGCGCCCTGCCAATAATGCCAATCAGTGAATCCAGGTAGGCGGACAGCTTTGGATCGGGATGCACGGCTAAAGAAAAAGAAGCACCTTCCAAAGTTTTATAAATGTCCGTATCGTCAAATGGGAACGTTGTACAAAACTTGCCGGATTTATTGGCCGCCATTACAAAGTTCTTTACACGCCCTGTGCTTTCGCAACGTTCAAATGAAGCAGGAATGGTAACGGTTCTGTTGATTTCAATTCTTGGCAACCAAAAATTATCAGAGAGTTTTACCTGGGTAAATGGTACGGCCTGGATGGGATAATCTTTCTGTTGGGCGAACAGGTAACCCGGAGAAATCATTAATAAAAGGAGGATCTTTTTCATATGCTTTTCGTTTATTAAAAATGTAGTAATCGTTTCAATGTCTGATTTCTGATTTTTTGATGTCTGATTTTGAAGAGTAATCTAATCATCAGACTTCAATTGTAAAAACCGGTCGTCAGACCTTGATTTCCTCATCCAGACAGAAATCAGACATCAGACATCCTAAAATCAGACATCGGGATTATTGTCCATAATAACTATCCGGCCCGTGCTTGCGTTCAAAATGTTTTTTAATCAACGCGTCTTTTAACCTGGGCGCTTTCGGATTGATCTGTTCTGTAAGCAAGGCCATTTGAGCAATGCATTCCAGTACGGCGCTGTTGTACACGGCTTTCTCCGGGGTTTTGCCCCATGTAAATGGCGCATGATTTCCTACCAGTATCATTTCTATATCTTCATAACTCAGCCCCTTGTCTTTTAATTCATTCATTATCTGGAAACCGGTTTCATATTCATAATTTCCTTTAATCATGTCATCATTCATCGGCGGTGCACAAGGTATGTCAACCGTGTTATGATCGGCATGCGTGGTACCAAAAATGGGTATGCAACGCTGGCTTTGCGCCCAGGCGGTTGCATAGGTAGAGTGTGTATGAACAATGCCACCGATGTTAGCCCAATGCTTGTACAATACAGCGTGCGTCTGTGTATCAGAGGAGGGGCGTAAATCGCCCTGCACTGTTTTACCATCAAAATCAACAATCACCATTTTATCCGGAGACAAATCTTCGTACGGCACGCCGCTTGGCTTAATGGCAAAAACACCGAGACTTCTGTCAGCCGCACTTACATTGCCAAATGTAAATAAAACCAACCCCAGTTTTGGCAATTGCATATTGGCATCGTATGCCGATTGTTGTATGTGATCGTATTGACTCATGCAATAATATTTTCTGTTTTAGTGCTATTATTCAACCCCTTCAGGGTTGTGTAATTTTTATTAATGGTCCACAGGTTAAAACCCTGTGGCGTTAATTCTGATAAGAGTTTCCCCAAGAGTCTTCAATCTGTTGTTCCCAATTGCTGTAAAAGCAAAAGTGAGTGACACAACGATGTTCATTTAAAAAACAACTGTTGGAAACAAAATCATCTTAACAATACAACATCACCTGAATAAGAGCTAACCCTGCATTTCAATTCTTAATTATTAATTTTTAATTATCAATTAAGAATTACTTTCCTTCAACAAAAGCTCCCAACGCCTTGTATTTGTCAAAACGCTTGCGGTAAATCTCCACCTTTGTTTTATCAGGAAAATATTCTGCATCAAAGCCCTGGCCCATGGCAATCATTGCTTCTTCTACCTTACTATAAATTCCGGCAGCAGTGGCCGCAAACATTGCGGCACCCAATGCACAGGTTTGTTCTGATTTATGAATGCGGATGGGCATGTCCATTACATCGGCCATCATCTGCATAATAAAGGGTGATTTTTTTGCTACACCGCCAATGCCGATCAAACCCTTTACCGGTACGCCTTCGTCGTTAAAACGATCTACGATTGCTTTTGCTCCAAAGCAGGTAGCTTCTGCAATGGCCCTGAAAATTCTGGGTGCATCAGTACCCAGGTTCAAGCCTGAAAGGGCTCCTTTCAGCAATTGGTTGGCATCCGGCGTACGGCGGCCGTTTAACCAATCGATGGCCAGTTCATTGCTTTCTTCCAAGGGAATTAAACTGGCTTGTTTACTTAATTCTGCAATGATATTATTGGTAGTTTCTTCAATTAATTTGGCGGCCGTATCGCCATCAATGATGGCCGATTTTGGCAGCAACTTTTGCAGCGGCCATGCCAGTATATTTTTAAACCAGGCATACGCATCGCCAAAGGCAGACTGGCCGGCTTCCATCCCCATCATGCCGGGAATAACAGAACCGGGCACCTGGCCGCAAATACCTTTGATCAATTTTCCTTCTACTTCATTCATGGGCGCTACGAGCATATCGCAAGTGGAAGTGCCCATTACTTTGCTGAGGTGATAGGCTTCAATTTGTCCGCCTACCGCACCCATGTGCGCATCGAAGGCCCCCACGCCAATTACCACATCTGTGGACAGGCCTAACTTGTCGGCCCACGCCTGGGAAAGATGACCAACTGATTCATCAGCTGTATGTGTATCCGTAAATAATTTTTGTGTAAATCCTTTTAATAGCGGATCAAGCGAAGTAAAAAATTCATCGGGAGGCAAGCCGTTGAAATCGGCGCTCCACAAGGCTTTGTGGCCTGCACTGCATACCCCGCGTTTCATTTGTGTAGCATCTGTTCCGCCGGATAATAAAAAAGGAACCCAATCGCAATGTTCTACCCAGGAGTGTGTAGCAGCAGCAACTTCTTTATCCACCCGGAGTATGTGCAACAGCTTTGCCCAAAACCATTCAGATGAATATATACCGCCTACAAATTGTAGGTAATTGATATCAAATTTTGTTGCGTGTTCATTTATTTCTGCTGCTTCGCCGGTGCCGGTATGGTCTTTCCACAACACAAACATGGCATTGGGATTTTCTTTAAAAGCAGGCAATAACGCCAGTGGTGTTCCCGTGCTATCAACGGCTACCGGGGTTGACCCGGTGGTATCAACAGAGATGGCTTTTACGTTGGCTGCGATGGCAGTACCCGCCTGTTGCAGGCAACTTTTAATGGTGTACTCAAGCCCTTCCACATAATCCAGTGGATGCTGGCGAAACTGGTTTTGAGAAGCATCGCAATATTTACCATCTTTCCAGCGGGGATAATAAAAAACGGCGGCCGCAATTTCATTTCCGTCGGCGGCGTTCACCAGGATAGAGCGAACAGAATCTGTTCCATAATCTACTCCTATTACATATTGATTGTTCATAAGTGGCAGCACAATTAGATCACAAATATATTATTATTTGTTAGGTTGACAATTATTTTTTTGCAACTTTTATTTTTTGTTGCAAAGACTATTTCGTTGCCTGCAAATTGAGTACACAGGTGTATTAATTAAACGCTTCCGCATGCACCAATTTAATGCAACCATTTTTAAATATTACTTTTTTAAGATGCAACGGCCCTATTGTTCGATAATAATTATCATTTTTATGTTTGTGGTGTTTTATTCCGCTAACTTTATTGCTACCTTTTTATTAACCTTAATACCACCTTACACAACACTTATGGCACAAGCAGTCCCCTCTCAACGTTTGTACTCTTTAGATGCCCTGCGGGGCTTTGACATGTTCTGGATCATGGGCGCAGAAGAAATCTTTCACGCCCTCGCAAAGGCAACCGGTTCTCCATTTTGGGGAGGCATCGCCGAAGAACTGACGCATCCTGCATGGGATGGCTTTCATTTTTATGACCTCATTTTTCCGTTATTTCTTTTTATGGCTGGTGTGGCCACGCCTTTTTCAGTAGGCCGGGAACTTGAGAAGGGCAAAAGTAGAAATGAATTGCTGTTGCGGGTAATTAAAAGAGGTTTGCTACTGGTATTGCTGGGCATCATCTACAACAACGGGCTGCACTTAAGACCATTTGCAGATATCCGTTTTGGCAGTGTGTTGGGCCGCATTGGTATTGCCTATATGTTCGCTAACATTATTTATTTGTTTACCAAACAAAGAGCTCAAATTGTATGGTTCATTTCCATATTGATTGGCTACTGGCTTTTGCTAAAATTTAATTCAGCTCCGGGCCACCCCAGAGGTGATTTGAGTATGGAAGGTAATTTTGCTTCCTACATCGACCGGCATTTAATACCTGGCAGACTGTACCTCGGCATTCATGATCCCGAAGGATTGGTTTCTGCTATACCTGCTATCAGCACGGGTTTACTGGGTATTATGGCGGGTAATTTTTTAAAGCACAGCAATTTCTCAGGGCAAAAAAAATCTTTGTACCTGTTTATAAGCGGTGTCATTTCTATCCTATTGGCGCATGTATGGAATCTTGATTTCCCGATCAATAAAAATTTATGGTCAAGCTCTTTTGTTTTAAATGTAGGCGGTTACAGCCTTTGTTTATTAGGTATATTTTATTACATCATCGATGTGTTGGGCTATAAAAGATGGGCCTTCTTTTTTAAAGTGATTGGGATGAATTCGATCCTGATTTATTTGTCGGGCGAATTTATTAACTGGAACTATACCACCAATGGATTTTTTCAATGGCTGGGCCAGTTGATTGGGAACCCTTACAATGCAGTGGTAATGGCCATTTGTTATGTGCTGGTAAAATGGGCCTTCCTGTATTTTATGTACAAGAAGAATGTATTTTTAAGAGTATAGTGCGATGAGGGACGGGTGAGTGGTGAGTGGTGAGTGGTGAGTGGTGAGTGGTGAGTGGTCAGTGGTGAATGGTCAATGGTGAATTTGACCAGTCTTTATTGCCGATTTACCCATAATATCACACACGTTATACTATCAACAAGCAGATGCAGCCTTCCGGAGTTTTATACAACTGCGGAAGGCTTTTTTTAATGATTTATAAAAATACCTGAATCCGTTTTTTTCGATATTTTTATTACAACCATTTATTACCAGCTTGCCAAATTTGCTATTTATGAACGCCATTCGATTGATAAAACTAACCAGCCTTGGTTTGCTGACACTTGCCACTTTTTCGTTTCAGAAAAATATGGATGGGCCTGGCCCCAGGGCTGTGCTGATCCCCACGCCAAAAACATTTTTCAATTCGTTTGTGGATTGCAATATGGCCGAAGCCTGGATTGGCGATACCTTCCGCATTTTTCCCGGCAAGTATGGCGAAGATCCTTTATGGGGCAATAGCAGGGAATTAAAGTTTGCAGATGGCCGTACCAGCACAGCAGCTTTTAACAGCAAAGCGGAAGACTTTACAGAACCTGCAATGCCTGCCAATGTATTGCCTTCGGAAAATGGCCTGCATGGTGCGGTATGGTTCGAAACCGTTTATCAAAGCAATAAAGACGCCAGCGGCAAAACCTTGTACGCCGTATACCACAATGAAAATTATCCTGAAACAAATCCATATAATGCCGCTACCGGGCTGGGCTATAAAAAGGAACACTGGCCTGAAGGAATTAAGGAACCGGGGTCATCCGCTGCCGTTTGCAGAATTGGTATCATGAAATCGATAGATGGTGGCAGAAGCTGGGCCAACAAAGGCATATTTATTGAAGACCTGCAGCCAAGAATGATTTTACAAAAACACAATACCTCTAATACCTTCGCCGGTGGCAATGGCGATCCTTCGGCTGTAGCAAGTGGTAACTACCTGTATCTTTTTTATGGTGAATACGGTTATCCCGGAACTTATACAGAAGCCAGCTATAGTGCTGAAAAAGAAAGAAGCGGCCAGTGCATCAGCATTGCCAGGATAGCTTTATCCGACCTTGATCATCCCGTCGGCAAGGCCAGGCGTTGGGATGGCAAAGCTTTTGCTGCACCGCATGACGGTATCGGGAAACCGGTCGCCTCCCTGCAGATACCGGTGAAAGAAGGTGGCGGCCCAACCTCTTTCCCAACTTCCAAATATTATTGGGGACCTTCTGTAAGCTGGAATAATTATTTACACAGTTGGGTAATGCTGATGGCAAAATCAGAAGGCGCATCCTGGAAAGGCAGCAGCATCTATATTTCCTACAACAAAAATGCAGACCTTGGTAAAGGGGCCAATGCACAGCAATGGAGTAAACCGGTATTATTAGTTGATAAGCCAGGCCATACCATCTGGTATCCCTCTTTGCAACCCACCGATTCGCCGGAAGACATTGCCAATAAAAATACCTGTTTAAAACTGGGGCAAAAAGCAAGGCTATTTTTTAAAGATTCATACGGCGATAAAAGCGATTATGCATCTGAGTTTTTGGTGGAGTTTAAAAAATAATTTCCACCCTAATCGCACAGATGTAATTCATACAAGCCTAACAGTTTCAGCATTTGATATAAAAAAAATGGCCGGTTGTTGACCGGCCAGTAAATTATTCGCTTTAAAAGAATTGATATATTTAACTTATTAAGGTGTGCCATTAATGGCTGCATCTGCAGTTATAAATCCGCTACCAGCAGCATCTGCTCCCCAGGTTTCTACTACAAAACTGCCATCTGGCTGACGCACATTTCTGCTTCCTGCCGGCATTGGTATCGCTGCGTTTTGTAAAATCGTTTCTGCCTCTGCAGCGGTCAATGCTAATTTTTTCTGTGCCATCAAAGCTACAATCCCCGCTACGTGCGGCGTAGCCATGGATGTACCGGAAAGATAGTAGTAAGATATTTGGCCACTGTTAACCTGGAAAGGACCTACTTCCCAGGCACCAGGTGCGGTAACGTCCAGGTCTTGTCCCGCTTTTTGCCTGCTCGAAAAATCCGCAATGTAAAAATCGTTGATGTTTGTTGGGTCGGGTACATTCGCTGCATACCACCAGGTGGGTGTTGCCCACTGCCCCAACCAGCCAGCCGCCGCCACGCTGATTACAGGTTGGTATGCACCGGGATATCCCATACCTGCAGTTCCTTCGTTACCCGCAGCCGCTACAACGATCACGCCTTTACTAACTGCATAGTCAATAGCCGCTTTTTCCATCGCATCCAATGAAGGACCACCTAAACTCATATTGATTACTACAGGCGCATTGTTTAACGCTCCCATTTTTAAACTGGTTAAGTACAAGATACCCTCGGCAATAACCGAAGACCAGCCACTGCCATTTTGATTTAATACTTTTACCGGAATGATGGTGGACTTTGGTGCCACGCCATTAAAATACACTGAACCTAACTGAAAGCCGATAATGGTACTGGTAACATGCCCGCCATGTGTACTCTGGTCATGTTCCCACTTATTGGGCTGTTCAGATACGTTGCCATTTTCGCCGCCACCGCCACCAAAAGATTTTGCATATTGAGTCGCTATTCTTTCCTGCGGAAAGTATTGGCGCCAGGAATCCGGCAATCCCGTATCTAACACCCCAACGTACACTCCTGTACCATCCTGGGCCACCGTTCTGCCCACGCCAAGGTTGGTAACATTGATAGCATCCAGGTTCCAGGTGCTAAGGCCATTCGCAAAATTGGTAGCAACAACCGCATCTACGGGTGAGCCCTTGCGTTCTGCATCCGGGTTTGCCGCAATTACATAGGGAAGTTTCCGAATCACCGCGAGGTTATCCGCCGTGGTATTCATGGTAAGTGCGTTGATGGCCGGCAATTGCTTTTGCACATTGCCATATAAATTCAACTCAGTTAAAATGACGCTGGTAGCCGTGGTGGTAAGCACTACATTGATCCCCATATTTCCCTTGAGACTGCTTTGCTGTAAGGTGGCATCAGCAGTGGCCTGTGTATCTGTAGCCGATTTTTTACAACCCGCCATAAAAATGATCATCAGGAAGCCAATCACCCTCAGATTAACTCCAGGCGAGGCATTGCTTCTTTTAACTTTAAAATATCCGTTCGCCGACTTATTCAAAAAAATGCTCCTCATAAAATGTATTTTAATTGTGATGAATAATTAAATCCTTCATTAAAATACAAATAAGAAAACTGGAATCAAATTAAACAGGTTACAAGTTTTAAACATTTAAATATGACTGAGCCGCTTCCTATTGTAGTCCCAATGCCCCGGTATATCCTTTATTGATAATGATGTTTTGAAATTTACAATTGTTTAAAAAACTATCAAGTGCCGTTTTTATTTCGGCTGTATTGGTGGGCCTGTTTTTTCTTATTTCCCCAAAATCATTTCGGGTGGTGTCGGCAAATTGTATTACCTGCTCATAATGCGGTGGCATTTTGAAGGTCACAAATCCACGGTCATTGTCTAATTTTTTATAGGGCCAGTAATGCCAGCCGATATTATTTTTTTCCAGCGTGTTTTTAAATCCCCTTACCCAGTCATCCGTATTTTCACCGGTTTCTCCGCAGTAAATGGGCACATTGTATTTATTGCGAAAGTCAATATAATCCTGGATTACAGCAGTGGTACTATCCGTCCAGTATTTATGAAACGTGTACACCAGTTTGCTGTCGAAAGGTTGTCCAAAAATCTTAAAATTTGAATCCCATTGTGCGCCGCCTAAAAACAGGATGTGATTTTTATCTACTTCCCGTACGGCTTTGGTGATTGCTTTGTACAATGGTTCCAGCATGGGATTGAACTTTGCCGTATCTGCAAAATGAGGGATAGGTTCATTCAGCAAATCGTAGCCCATTACCGTGGTTTCATTTTTATAACGGTTGGCAATTTTGCGCCAAATATTAATTGTCAATGCCCGGCTTTCTTTGCCTTCAAACAAAAACGGGTAGGCATAACTATCATCGATATTATCACCCGTTTGTCCGCCGGGTGCACAATGCATGTCCAGCAACACATACAGCCCTTCTTTTTTACACCAGCCAATTACCTTATCCAGCAACGCAAAGCCACGGGCCTCTCCTTCTCCTCCCATATAATCTTCGGTCGTAAACATGCGGTAATTAAAAGGCACCCGGATAGAATTGATGCCGGTGCTTTTCAGCCAGTGAATATCAGCAGCGGTAATGTAATTGTCCAGGTATTTTTTCCAGAAAATGTTGGTTTCATCAGGACCAATCAGCTCCAGCAACATTTCGTTGATGAGCCGGGCAGAACTGGTTTTGTTAAACTTAAACATATACCCTTCGGGCACCAGCCAGTTGCCCAGGTTGGTACCACGAATCAGGAAAGGTTTTCCATCAGCGCCGATGATTTCTTTGCCTTTGGTGCTGATGAATTTTTGTTGTGCGGTGAGGTTTACAACAGAAAACAATAATACTAAAACGGCGGTAAGTTTTGATTTCATTTTTTCCATTTTATTGCACTTGCTACAAGTGACTACACGAATTATTTCAGCTTGCTAAGTTCTCCAGCGGCAAAAACATTTATTACTTTCTATTGCTAAATATCTTAATAATAAAAATAAATTAGTTGCTAGCAATATCTTCGGGATGATCTGGTTTTATAAATAATTTGACTGTTGAATTGAAAAAAATCCTGCATCCGTTTACATAGCTTTTTTTATTAGCTTTTTATCAACCCATATAAATAAAATCAAAAATAAGTTTAACAGAATCGGAATAATAAAAAACATTTCATAGAAGTACCCCACGATATCCAAACTATTTACAGCGTACAATATTAAAAACAATAGGTAAAAAATAATAATTTCAAATAGGCAAGCAAATAACAATCTAATGGAAATGCTTATTTTTTTATAGAACAAAGTAGCATATGGTAATAGGGGTGCTAAAAAAAATAAAAAATGTATTTTCATTTCAATATTCATTAATTATTAAGACGGGTTTTTTACCATTGGCAAAATTCACGCAATTAAGATTACCATTTTTAGTTGCACTTTTTCTTCATTGCAACTTTTAAATTATTTACAAGCTTCATCACTTTTTACATAATAAGATTTGTATTTTTTCGATTTGGGATCCATGCAACCTTTCAGGTTTAAAATTTTGATGTTCCTGAAATCTACCGGCTGGCCTTCGCTTTGCAGGGCAATAAAGCCTTCCGACAACAATTTACCATCCTGCTTTATTTTAGGATCGTAATTTTTTACAACGCCACCGCCAATTTGTGGTTTGGAATATTGTAATACCGTATCACCATTGACGATGTGCGTAACCAGTGAATCGCCCAACACAATAATTTCTCCTTTTACCCATTGGTCGCCTTCATAGGTTTTGGAGGTAGAAGGAATACAATGCCGGTTGTCAATCACCCCCTGATACACCACATCTGTGCCGGGCGAACACATATTGCCCGTTGGTCTTGGATTGCCATCACCCAGTCCGCCCAATATCTGGTATTCAATAGAGATGGGCCAGTCCTGCTCTTTCGGCATTGTCTTCGGGTCTTGCGAATGAAACATTACACCGCTGTTCCTGATGGTATAGTCAGGCGCATCTTTTCTCCACTCCCCTACCAACCGATATTCAAAAACCAAATGATAATATGAGAAGGGTTGTTTATAATACAGGTGACCAAACTGCTCGTTGAATTTGTCATATTGATCATAGCGCACTTTTACAATTCCGTCTTCTACTCTAAAAGTATTGCCGTAATTGTCACCTGTTTCATGGTGGTTTATTTTGGTCACCCAGTCTTTGATATCCTTTCCGTTAAAAAGGGTCTGCCACTCTTCTTTATCAGCCGCACGCTGGGCAAAAACTGGTAATGACAGTATTGTGATGATGACTATTGAAAGAAATTTTGTAATGTGGTTGTTGGCTTGCATCGTTGGTTTGTTTTAAGTGCTTTAATTGGTGAGTGTAATTATTTAAGATGCTCTTGGTAAAAATATTTCGGCGGGTAAATGAAGATATTCCCTTAGCTTCTGCGCCATTTTAAGGGTTATTTCCCGCCTGCCGGAAAGTATGGAAGATACATGGCCTTTGGTTCCTATAATTGGCTCCAGGTCTCTTGGCTTTATACCGCGTTCTTCCATCTTCAGTTTAATTGCATCAATGGTATTTATTTCAGGGAGTTGAATGTTTTTATCTTCAAAGTCTTTTACCAACACCAGCAGCAATTCCAATTCATCGCCATCTGCTGTGCCGGGCACTGCATTGAAAATTGCCATCGTTCTTTTTACAGCTTTCTTATAGGCTGTTTCTGTTTTTATTACTTTCCAGTTCATCACTATTTTATTCTGTATTGCAAGTTAATTATAAAAGGCTGCTAACTTTTGTTGAAAGTTAACTCCTTATACCTTACATCAAATTTCACCTAAAAACATTCGCTTATATAAACAAGATTGCTTTGATTTTATCCTATTTTTTAAACCCAATCCTTTCCCTTGCTTCCCATTTTCTTTGCGATGCCTTTTCATCCAGCAAGTTTTCCATGGCATCATAAATCTGGTTCAGTTGTGCATCGTGTTCGCCTAAGCGTTCCTTTATTTCCTGGAGTTGTTCCTTTAAATCATTTTGTTTTAATACAATTTTTCTTATTTCTACGAAAGCCCGCATGATCGCAATATTCATATTGATTGCCTTATCAGAATTCAGTATGCCGCTTAACATGGCAACGCCTTGTTCGGTAAAGGCATAAGGCATAAATTTTTTGTGTTGCCCTCTTCCTGTCTTTAAGATCACAATTTGTGATCTTAAAGGATTGCTCTGTTCTGAGGTTTCAATTTGAAATCTCAATTCATCATATTCTTCTTTTGTAAGTTGAAACATAAAATCATTCGGGAACCGCTTGTTGTTGCGTTTTACCGCCTGATTAAACGTCCTCGTTTCCACTTCATACAAAGCAGCCAGATCAAAATCAAGTAATATCCTGAAGCCGCGTATTTCATATATTCGGTTTTGAATACTCTGTATTATCATAGCAGTAATATTAAATGGAGAATATTGTCGTATGGAATAAATATACTATTTATTTAGACAATTTTATGTATCCTTTCTGAATGAAAGCTGTAATTTATCTGCCGCCATTTTTTAAGATCACAAATTGTGATCTTAAAGGCAATTCTTTGTTCCGTTGTATCCGTTGTGCCCTTTGTGTGAAACAAAAAAAGAGGTTTCAAATTGAAACCTCTTACATCAAAATTTATATTTGAAAAACTACAATTCCTTCACCCGGATATTCCTGAACCGTACCACTGAACCATGGCCAAGAAAACCGATGTGCCCGGTTGTTCTTTTTAAGCCCGGATGCTGGTTGTGATCTGCGGTGCCGTTTTTGCTGGCTTCCGCAATGTCTCCATCCAAAATTACTTCACCATTTAAAGTAACTTTTATATGGTTGCCATTGGCATAGATTTCTTCCACATTCCACTCGCCAACGGGTTTTAAAAAGCCACGTTTGGCGGGGATTACACCATACACCGAACCATGGTATTGATACACATGCAGGTCTTTGTACATCGGTGCTTCATTGTCCAGCACCTGGATTTCCATACCCACATAAGCGGCATCACCTTCCAGCGGCGCACGAATACCTACGCCGTTGTTGGCGCCGGGTGTTAACTGAAATTCGAAACGGTAGATAAAATTAGCATACTCATCCTTGGTATATAAATTACCATGATTGCCATCTTTCGGCTCAATCAGCAAATCGTAATTGTCCACTTTATAATCTACTTTATTACCGGTCCACTCGTCCATATTGGTACCATCAAACAATACTTTAAAACCATCTTTCTTTTCTTCCGCACTCAGTTCAAATTTTTCAGAGCCCGTTAGTTCGCGGATAAAAATATTGCGGTAGGCCACATACGTACCGTGGGCCTGCAATTCAATTTGTTCTTTGCTAAAAATAGGCAATGCATGATCCCAGTAATTTTCAAGAATGGTATGATCTGTTACGAGTACTCCATTTAAATAAACGGTTACTTTTTCGCCCCGCATAATGATGTGAAAAGTATTCCATTCGCCAATCGCATTATCCGCCAGCACCAATGGTTTGCTTTGATTTTTTTGGTTATTGTACAAACCACCCGAGCCTACCTGTGCGCCGACATCTACGCGGCTGGTATCCCATATCTGTACCTGTGGCGTACCCCGCAGGTAAATACCGGCATCGCCATCTTTGGTGATTTTCCAATCTACCAGCATTTCAAAATCGCCATATAGTTTTTGGGTACAAAGGTTTTCACCATGACCGGTAAATACCAGCAGACCATCTTTTACAGCCCAGCCTTCCTGCATTACCTTATCGGCTTTTATTTGCGCTGCTTTCAACGTATCGGAGTTCATTTTTGCTCTCGCAATGGGATTAGCCACCAGGCCTTTCCAGCCCGTTAAATCTTTACCATTAAACAAGGCAACGTACTCTTCGGTCTTTGGCATTTCATCCAGGTATTTCTGAATGGCTTTTTTCTGGTAATCCGCATCGCGGCCATTTAATACCGACATTGTTTTGGTAAGCAGGTTGCGGGTGATGTCGCCGCTAAAATCTTTGTTGGCAGAAGCAATGTCCAGCACAGCCAACGCAGCGTTTTGCTGAGCAGTTGCATCATCCAGGTATTTGCCGGCAAAAGTGAGTGCTGCAAATGACCTGCAATTACCGGCCTCATCCAAAATGGTTTGCTTTTGTTTAGCAGTGGTGGCCAGTTCCATGGCATCCTGCAACATCAGCAATTTTTGATCACCGGTAAATTTTGATTTGCCAATAATATCAATATACCCGTTCAACGCGGTTTCTTTATACGCCGCATTGGTGGAGGCTATTTTATACAACGCCCTTGCAGTTGAAGCGCCTGATGCTTTTGACAATGCTGTTACCGCTGCCGCCTTGGTAGCGTCATCGCCGCTGGCAAAGGCTGACTGCAATTCGTTGAACGCTTTGCTGCCACCAATGGCCGACAATACATTAAAGTAGCGTGGCTTTTTATCATTACCTTCTTTCGCTATTTGTTGCAGTAAAAGTTGCGTGCGGGCCGCAGTATCTTTTATACCAGCCGTGGCGTTGATGATAGCTTGCTGGTAAAAAGGCTGATCGTCTGTACTTGATGCACCCAGTAAAGCAAAAATGGATGGCAGGTCTTTTTGCAGTACTACGGCAGGCAATGCTTTTACCGCTGCCTGGTGTACCGAAGCGTCGCTGCTGTTGATTTCTGTAAACACATTGGCTGCGGCATTGTCGGCCGACCTTGCCTGCAATACACTTAGTAATGCTACTTTGGCTGCAGGCGCTGCACCTTGCAATGCACCGGCTACGGAAGTACTTACGCCATCGCCCTTAATTTGTTGCAGGGCATTTTTCGCCGCTTCAATAGTTGCGGGGTTGCCTTTTGTCAGTGCGCTCAAAATGGCCGGCAGACTTTCCTGCTGACCCAGTTTTGCAACGGCTGCTATTGCCGCCCCTTGCACTGCTTCGTTGTTGCTTTGCATTAATTTCTTCAATGCAGGCAGTGAAGCTTTGTCTGCTATTTTACTTACAAACGAAATCACCTGCACCTGCGCCTCAGGCGAAATTGTGTTGAGCAATTTTACCCATTGTGCATTGGTAGTGGCTGTTTGATAAGGTGTCGCAAACTGCAAGGCTGCGCCGCGGTATTTAATGTCTTTATCCTGCATGGCAGATTGTAGCAATGGTAAGCCTTTGGCGCCGTTGATGTCGGTCAATAATTTTAACCCTGCAATGCGTGTTTGCAATTGCTTTGCGCTGGCCGCATCTGTCATTAATTTGGTGGCGTATTGGGTTGCCAGTGGTTTGCTTGTTTTAGCCAGCCCCTGCAGGTACAAAATATAGTCGGATGTTGCATTGGTATTGTCATACGTAAAGCCTGCTTTTTTTGCGGCGCCCTGCAGCAGTTTGGCGCTGGATGCGTCCCCGATTTTTGCGAGGGCCGCCAGGCTTACCTTGCGTAGCTGTTCATCAGTTGAACCTACCAGTTTGGTGATGGCTGCAACTGCGGCTTTTGTCTGTGTATAACCCAGCGCTTCCACCAGCGAGTTTTGATTGTCGCCTGGTGTACCGGGCAATGCTTTCAACAAGGCTTTTTGTGCCAGCGGTGTTTTTATTTGCGCCAGTGCTCTTGCTGCGGGACCACCGAGGTCTTTGTCGCTAAGATACTTTTCAATGCATGCCACCGCATCATCTTTTCCAAAACGTTGCAACTGGTAAATTAAAAATTGTTTGTTCTTGCTATCGGCCACTTTATCCAGCCCGGCGCAATAAGCAAGTACCGCGGTGTGCCGTTCGGCATCTTTACCCGTTTGAATTACGTAGGAGGCGTAAGCACTCAAGGCATATTCCAACGCGGTATTGTCGCCGGTACCTGGTGCCGTAAACTGGCTGATCATGGCAATCAATCCATCCTGTTTTAACTCGGTAATGGACTGCATGCTTTTATCCAGCTGCGCTATGTTTTGCGCAGGCATGGTGGCCAGCACGTCGGCTATTTTGGTTGATAACAATCTTATGTCTGGCGTTTGTGCCGTTGCTGAAAAAGCAGCGAACAAAAGCAATAAGAAGCTGAGTTTAAAAATTTGCATGTTGGTTGTTATTTTGAAAAAACAGAATAATTTGTTTTAATTAGAAAAGCTTTATTCAACATTTGTTGGAACCGGCTTACTTTTTTTTCTTGATAAAAAAAAGTAACAAAAAAAATCAATCCGCCGCTGCGGATAAAATGAAATTAGCTCAAGCAGCAAAATATATCCGGGCCTTAGTGCAACTTACGGGCTAATAACATAGCCAAACATTTGTAACATCAATTTCATTTCTTAACGGCAAGCATTCAAATTTTCTTAACGCTTTTTTTCTGAGGCCGTTGAAGAACATGCGGTTTGCAATTCATTCACCTCTATCTCCTTCTCTTTCTCCAAAGGAGAAAGAGCGGTGCTTTATCTATTTATTAAACATTTGTTCTTCCACATCTTCAGTTGTTTTTTATTCAACAAGACTCTTCTGTAGCAAGACTTCATGTTAATTGTGATTCAGCTTTATGTTTCGATTCGCTTGTTCAATATTGTTTTATTGTACAAGAGTGCGACGCCAATGAAGCTCATAAAAGCCTTGCTGCCCGGACAACCATTTTTTTACAGGTTGTATGGTGAACGCATTGGCGGATCACTTAGCCTGTTGGCTTCGTCATCGTTGATAAAAAGTTGCTTTACAGGATCGAACTGTAGCGAGCGACCCAGTTCCAGCGCCACTTTGCCCATGTTAATGATGGTGCAGCTTCTGTATCCGTTGCTTTCATTGAGCGCAAACTTTTTACGGTTGGTAACAGCATCAATAAAGTTGGTCACCTGTGGTTCGGGATCAGGAAATGCATCGAGCTTTTTTTGCAGATCCGGAATATCCGATTTAAACCCAGGATACAATTTACCCAGCGGGCCTTCTATATACGGTGCGCCGACATCCTTGCCTTCGCCATCTAAAATTATTTTACATCCATCGGCATAGGTGTACTCAATCCTGCGCCAGGTGCCGACTGCGTCTGAATGCTGTTGCGGCGCATCAATCTCCACCGAGATGGGACTGGTATCATCCTTGCCTAAAAAATATTGTATGGGGTCAATGTAATGCTGGCCCATATCGCCGAGGCCACCGCCATCGTAATCCCAGTAACCACGAAACGTTTGGTGTACGCGGTGCGGATTGTAGGGCTTGTATTGCGCCGGCCCCAGCCACATATTATAATCCAGTTCGGGTGGCGGCGTCATGGCCTCCAGGTTGGTTTTACCTACCCAATAAAACTTCCAGTCGAACCCCGTATGGCGGCTTACCGTAACTTTTAACGGCCAGCCGAGCAAGCCGCTGTTCACCAGTTTTTTAATTGGCTTAACGGTGGTTTGCATGCCATAAAAATTATCTTCAAACCTAAACCAGGTGTTGAGGCGAAAGATGCGGCCATGTTGCTGCACGGCTTCTACCAGGCGCTTGCCTTCGCCGATGGTACGGGTCATTGGTTTTTCGCACCAGATGTCTTTACCCGCCCGGGCTGCATCAGCGGCGATGATGCCGTGCCAGTGTGGCGGCGTGGCGATGTGTACAATGTCAACCTCCGGCAGGGTAATCACTTCGCGGTAATCCGTGAACGTTTTAACCCCGTTGGGCAACATGGCGGCGGCTTCTTTTAAATGTGTTTTATCTACATCGCAAATGGCGCCTACCCTGGTACCGGCATACGCGAAATGCCCGCGGCCCATGCCTCCTACGCCAATAACGGCTTTGGTGAGCTGATCGCTGGGTGCCAGGAAACCGCGGCCCAATACATGTCGCGGAACAATGGTAAATGCAATGGCTGCGCCGACAGTATTTTTTATAAACCTGCGGCGGGAGTTGTTGTGTTGTGGCATACTATGGTTGAATAACGTTAAAAATGTGGGGCGGACAAGCGTGTTCTAATTTGGTTGGTGAATCTATACATTTTTTGGATAGGTAGCTTGCGGCCGGGAATAAAAAATTAATATTTTACCGGCATTGGGTTATATAATGGACATAGTTGTGTCACTCCCTTTTACTGTATACCATTTTTGGGCTTTTACCGAAGCGTAGGATGGAACACGGATGACACGGATTTTTGCGGATTTTATGCTGATTTTTTATCGATTTAGACTTTAATATTTGAGTATGGTGGAAGGTCCGGCCAATTAGTAAATACAAACGTTGTGGGTCAATGGCTGTGCAGCAGTGCCAATTTGAAACATTGATAAGTTTAGCCAAAAATTTTTAGACAACGTTTTCGTACCTTTAAAAAGTGAAAAAAGTAAATAAAATATTGGTTGATATTGAGATTGATAAACTAACTAATTCAATTGAAAATATAGTCTCAGGCGACATCTTTGACACTGATATTTTTCAACTTTTCAGCAAGGACAGTAAACAAATTAGCAAAACGGGCTGGCAATTTAATTGGCAAGAGCAATTAAAACTTGCTAACCGGGAAACTTACAAACTTGTAATCAAGGACAATCCTACAATTATTCAAGGATTAATTAGTTTAACTGATCAAGGCGATCATATTTACATGCACTTAATTGAAAGTGCGAAGTTCAACAAAGGCAAGACAAAGATTTACGCTGGTGTGCCAGGCAATTTAGTTGCTTTTGCCTGTAAGCTTTCTTTTGATAAAGGCTATGATGGCTATCTTGCCTTTGACGCTAAGACAGTTTTAATAAAACATTATCAGGACACACTTTTTGCAACGCATTTTCGCGGAACAAAAATGATGATTGAAACTGCAGCGGCAAAAAAATTAATTAAGCAATATTTTAAATCATAAACAAAATGGGACTAATCAGAGAACCAAAAAATGTTGACTTCACTGTTCTTGACAAACCATGGACGGAAGAAGAACGAAAAGAATTCAGCGCTTTTATAAAGTTGCGTAAGGAACAACAGAAGAAAAGGCAATCCCGGATACAAAAAGTAACTCCTAAGAAAGTTTCTGCCTAACGTCAACCACACTTCTTCTTAGACAAAGTAGTACCAACGAACAATAGGTAGTATGGAAACAGTGTGGCTGCTGTGCCGCTTGCATTGTTTTTTCACTTATCCCCAAGCCAGCTTTTTTTTTGGAGAGAAGGCTTTATCATAGTGCCCATCATTTGGGCGATTGGCCATTTTTATTTTGTTGACAACTTACGTTATCTCAGGATTTATGCAGAATACAGAGATACTAACAAAGAAATTCAAAGTCTACAGTTAAAAAAAATAGAAGTCTTTTTAGTAATTCCTATTTTGGTAACATTATTTATTGTTTTATCTAATCCATCTGCGTATGGCTGGTGCTCTGCAATCAGGGGTTAGCAATCATAATTGAGAACGTGCTGCCGGCGTCAACGCGTTACTAAAACATGATTGGCTGTGTATCACAACTCCTTCCCAGCAAGCTTCTTCCCAGCACCATCTCCTCACAGGCATTGTGTGCTGGCCAGGGTCGTTGCGTACTACGGAGCGATAGGTAGGTGAACTCCGCATAGAGGTGACACCTTTCGAAGATATTTTCGAAGCAATGATGTTTGCATAAAAGGTGTCACCTCTTGTGAAAATGATTTTGGAATGACGCTGCAAAGACGATGATTAGAAACGCCAGGCAACAGGTAAGAGGCCTGCGCCTATTTGAGAAGATTAGAACACAAAGCAAAAGGTGAGAAACCTGTGCTTATTAGCGTAACAAATAAACGAATAATATGAAAATGGATCATTGCGGTTTTCAGGTGAAGGACATGGATAAAGCCATCAGGTTTTATACCGAAAAACTATCTTTTACGTTGGATTTTCGAACTATTAATCAGGAAGAACAGGAAGAATATGCTTTTGTTTCTTTAGGAGAGGCAAGAGTAGAGTTAATCCAGGATTTGGTGAATGAATATCAAATACAGGAAATTAAAAAACCCTATTGTCCTCACTTTTGCATCGAGGTACAAGATATGGAAATAGCGCTCAAGGAATTAAAAGCTAAAGGTGTTACCATAGTAAAAGGTCCTTTAAAGATTGAAAATGAAGAAACGTGGGTTTATTTTTCTGATGAAGACAATAATGTGTTAGAGTATATCCAATGGTACAATAAAAAATAACCTATACAATATTCTTCCGAGCAATATCTCTCAATGAGCACTGAAGCATAGCTGAGGCGTTGCATATTACGAAGCAATATTTCAGTTTATTCCGCATAGAGGTGACACCTTTCGAAGATATTTTCGAAGCAATGATGTTTTCATAAAAGGTGTCACCTCTGTGCGGTGGTTAGTGTAAATTCCTCCCACCGAGGTCGGTCCTTACCAACCGGTTCTTGCCGCGACAATTGAAATGCAACCCTGTAATGGCCCATGCATTACAATTTAAATATTAGTGGTAAATTTGGTTGCTTATAAAATTATAGAACCTTATTTTTAACGCTTAAAAATTAACGATATGCTACAGGTAAAAAATCATTTCATATACAACCCAGGTGGTGAAAATGAAGGCTGTACTTCCCCCATTGATAATGAGGATAAAAAAGACAGCGCCGACGAAGCAACTAAACCAAAAGAAGAAAAATCTTTTTTGAAGAAAATTAAAGATGCTTTACAGGATTGGTCTAATGATGACAAACGGGAAAGTGACTTTGATGAAAAAAGCCCGATAACATAATTATCCATCGTACATTTCTTCAAAAGTTTATTAAAAATTTGATGATCTAAATTGCCTTCCCGACATAGTTTCTCAAAGAGCATTGAAGTATAGCGAGGACGTTGCTGTAAATTCCACATAGAGGTGACACCTTTCGGAGGTATTTTCGAAGCAAAGATGTTTTCATAAAAGTGTCACCTCGTCACCTTTCCTGTTAATGCTAAATGTTTTAAAAGCAAATAAAAATTGACACCCGTATCTTCAACTTTAGATCGAATTTAGGTTGATATAATTCTTTTACTGCCTTGTTGTTTTCAATGGAAAAGTTTGATGAATGGCTTCTCCATTTTCTGCGGTGCCTTCGATGGTAACGGTGTAAGTAGTGGGTAGATCTGCCGTATAAAAAGAAATGATGGCGGGTGTTTTAGAATCGGTCGTTACATTGCCATTCCAATAAATGGTTGTTCTCATATCATTTGTTGTAGCAAGTTTCCTTTCTTCTGTGTCGTACCGGGGAGAATAAAATTCTTTCTCTACATGGTAGCCAGGTGTTTGCAATGCTTTTATTCCCTTTTGAGTGAAATCTGCGCTGGCGTCTTGTCCCCTTTTAGTATTTACCAACACAACGCCGTTTGCACCTCTCATACCATAGATAGCGGCTTCGCCACCTCTCAGCACTTCTATAAAATCGATATCATGTGCATTAACAGTTAAGGCCCTCGAATTTTCAACGCCATTGAGTATGAATAAAGGGTCGGTATAACTGCTCATGCTATTCAGGCCAAAAAAACCAATGTGCCCATCAGTGATGGTAACACCGGGCACGGCGTAGAGCAGATCCATTAAATTGAAGGCTCCATATCTTTCTATAACATCAGAAGTAATGATATGGGATACAAGACTTACCCTTTTTGATTCATCAAACTTTATTTTTCGCTTTGTAGTGGAAACGGTGACATCTTTTAAGAGGAGTATTTTATCATCTTTTACCAGGTTATACATAAAACGTTTATAAAAATCAGATCCGCTAATCATAGCCAAATCTGGGTCTGTTGGGGCAAAAGACCTGTCTACTTCTGTTAAAGGAAAATGCAATGGATCAATTGAAACTTCCAGGTCTTCGTTGATGTCTTTACGGTTTTTTGTCTGGATAAAAAAAGAAGTGGAATCAGTAAAATCAATTCCTGTAAAATGGAACTCGCCTTTTTCGCTGGTTGTGTCGGTGCCGATGTAATTGTTATCAGATACAGAAAAAAGGCTGACAGCGTAATGCCTGGCAGGTTGGTTGTTTTTATTGGTCAGTTTACCATTGATGGAAAGGCTGCTGTCTTTTTGCGGCAACTGCATGGCAGCATTGCTTTCAATATCGCTCCACGTAAACCTGCTCCAGCCATGCGTTAGCATTACAAGATCAAGGTTGTCCATCGTTATTGCCGCATCGTTTTTAAAATAATAACCAGGTTCTTCAATATTGCCTTTTAAATAAGGGGATAACAGCAGATGCGTTTTTATATTGTCTTCATTTTCTCCAGGCCTTATCACCTGGTCATCCGTAACAGCAACTGAATAGATACCTTTTAACTGCTTTCCTTCCGGGTCGGTGATCTTTAATAGCATCGATACTTCTTCTCTTTTCCTGTAATTGTTTTTGCCGGTATTTAAAGTAACGGTTGAATTGGGATGATGTACATATATCAAGCGTTCACTCACCGGCCGCATGGCGCTATCGAATAAGGTTAAGCGGGCGATGCCTTCGGGAAAGCCTGTTAAAGGAATATCTACTTCGTACAAATCAGTTCCACGACTGGTAAAATAAACCCCGCCATGAGCGGTGGCAACCAAATAAGTAGTAGCGTTTTTTTTGTACAATGAGTCTCCTAACGCAACCCTTACCCTTAGTTCGTTTTTACTTCGTTTAATAATAGCTACCTGGCTGGCATATTTGTCAACAGCGGGAAGGAGGTAACTTAGTTCCTTACCATTGCCATAGGGTACATAGGCGGTATACGCAATTTTGCTTTGCGGAATAAAATTAAACCGGCCCATCCCCAGGTGGCTGCTCCTGAAGCGACAAACGATCGCTCCTTTACTATCTTTTACATATCCCTCCACATCTTTTCCATGCCCTTGTTTATCTATCGCTTTAAATGCCACCGTGTTTTCAACTTCGTTTACAAGGTTCCCTCCTTCAGCAAAAAACTGCAGGTCTACATCATCATTTAAAGCAGGAAAATGAATTGTTTTTTTATAGGCACCGGTCCTGATTTTTATTTCGGCCTCATTCCGGTCATCTTTAGGAATGGAGCCAACATTGATTAAAAACCGGCCTTCTTTCCCAGGAACAATTTCACCTTTTTCTTTCACTTTGTTTTTATAAATAAGCTGGTATTGAGCCGGTAAAGTAGCATACACATTTTTCAGTGTGTCTTTCACCTGAACGCTAACAATTGCAAGCGATGAATCTGTATAGGAAAGTGAGGATATGGTATGATTTGTTCTGCCTGAGATGTGAATGTATTTAGTGAAAATATTTTGATCATCATTGATGCCAATCATCCACGAAGTGTAGGCCCTTAAAAGATAGTATCCTTCGGCGATAGAATCATTTAACTGGAAGCTGAAATTAAGCGAACTGCTGAGGCCATTTACAATGGTTTTTTTTACCATCGTATTGTCTTCATCGATTAATTCTACGTATATTTTCTTGCTCCTGGTACTATCATAAAGGGAACTGTTTTCATTTACGAGGTATAGCTTTCCGTACATATTGTCGCCCGCCAGGTAATAGGGCTTGTCTGTATGGATGTAAATTTTTTGAAGAGGAAATTTGTTCTGGAAGCTGTAAAACTTATTCACGGCTTCTTCTAATATCCCCGGTGTTGTACTTTGTGCATGGGCTGAAAAAATGAGTAATCCTGCTACTATAGGATACAAGAGAAATACACGGAGCATGGCAAGACAGTTTGTTTCTATTTAAAATTATAACTAATATTTGGATTAGTTGCCTGGCTGTTAAACAAATTAACACAATAGCTTTTATTTAATTTCCCGCATAAAAAAAACATCTGCACCAAAAATAACCATCACGGCATTCCTTTCATTTTCTTTCTGAATTTCTATTGTTGTTCGCTCGCCTTTGACGAGGGACTTCTTTCCTGTAATGTCTTTCTACGAAGATTAAAGTAAAGCCAATGACGTTGCGTATCAGGATTAAATATTTACGTGAATTCCGCATAGAGGTGACACCTTTCGAAACTATTTTCGACCACAAAGCGTTTACACCTTCCGAAGGTATTTTTGAAGCAATGGTATTTCCATAAAGGTGTCACCTCTGTGAAGATTCCCCTGCCTACATTACAACCTGATTTTATACGTAAAAAAATAAATTTGCGAAACCGAATAGTTGCACATATATTTGCAACCGATTGGATTCGCAATCATAAATGTAAACAACATGAGACGGGATATTTTCCAGGCAATAGCCGACCCGACAAGGCGGGCAATAATTATCCTGATAGCATCGCAGGCAATGACACCCAATGCCATTGCCGACAACTTCAACACAACCAGGCAATCTGTTTCCAAGCACCTCCGCATACTTACAGAATGCCAGCTGGTAAAACAGGAACAACAAGGCAGGGAAATTTACTACTCACTTGAAATTGAAAAAATGAAAGAGATAGATCAATGGATAGCCCAGTTCAAAAAGATTTGGGAAACCCGTTTTAATCAATTGGACCATGTATTATCAACCATTAAAAAACAAAAAAAATATTGAACGAAGAGAAATCCCGCAATTCGGGAAAACCCAATTTGCTATTTGATTTAACCGTTGACAAAGCCGCCCAAATGGTATACATCACCAGGGAGTTTGATGCGGACCTTCCGCTGGTATGGGATGCTTATACCAAACCAACAATTTTGGATCAATGGTGGGCACCTAAACCATTTGCTTCAAAAACAAAGGTTATGAATTTTGAAGTTGGCGGACGAAGATTTTATGCAATGGTAAGCCCGGAAGGACAAGAGCGTTGGTCAGTTCAAAAATATACTTCCATTAGTCCGAAAACCAATTTCAAATTTTTTAATGCTTTTGCAGACAAAGATGAAAATCCTGAACTGCCAGGCTCTGATTGGGATTTTAATTTCGCCGAACAAAACGGAATGACAACTGTCCGTATTACAATTTATAATGAATCCCTTGCCCGCTTAGAGAAGATGATTGAAATGGGCTTCAAGGAAGGATATGCTATGCAAATGAAAAACCTGGATGAATTATTGGCAACTTTATCTCAAAAATAATTTTTGTTTTCAAAACATTCGTCAAAACTTAAATGCAGATACAGAATAAAAAACACTTAAACAATTTATAAACTTAAAAAAATAACATCATGGCAATTATCAATCCTCACATTAACTTCAACGGGAATGCCGAAGAAGCATTTACCTTTTACAAATCAGTATTTGGCGGAGCGTTTGCAAAGATTATTCGTTTCAAAGACCTTGCAAGTGCTGAATTCAGCGTTGCAGAAAAGGAAGAAAATAAAATTATGCATATTGCTTTACCTATTGGTAAATGTAATATGTTGATGGCAAATGATGTTCCTGAAATTTTGGGAAAAACAAACGAAAATGAGAACAGGAGTAAAATTGCCATAAGTGCGGAAAGTAAAGAAGAAGCAGACAGATTATTTAATGGACTTTCAGCAGGAGGGCAAATAGAAGGGCCGATTGGTGATAGTCCATGGGGTTCTTATTTTGGTTGTTTTAGAGACAAATATGGTATTGAATGGATGGTAGATTTTGACCGAAATGAACAAGCAGGAAAATAATAGCAATAGTACTGCTAACATCGGCCTGGCAGTAATGTAGTATTCAAAATGGCGGAAGTATTTAAAACATCTGTGCAAAGAAAAGTAGAAGCAAAAATATCCTCCGGTAGTTCAATGCACAGTGAGTAGTGAAGCTCTCCATCGCCGGAGCTTCACTACAGTTTTATAGGTGGTAAAAAATGGGGTGGTAAAAAAATCACACACGATGAGCGATGATTATTTTTTATTACCAAAAAAGCACTGCCTATTCTGTTTAAAATAGCAAGTCTATTTCTTAACACTATTTCCCAACTCTTCTTCTATGTCCTTTTTAATTTCATTCCGCTCTTTTGCTTCTTCTATGGAATGCGATTGTTGCAGGTTTTTTTCCTGCCTGGAAAAATCGCTCAGCTTACTGTAATATTTCTGTATCACTTTTAATTCTTCCTCTGTCATGTCCTCCACATTTACAAGCCTGTTACTCGCAAATTCATGCGCTGCCACCAGTTCATTTAGCTTTAGTTGTATGGCCAGTGATTCTTTGTTTTGCGCTTTCTGGATCAGGAAAACCATCAGGAAAGTGATGATTGTAGTACCCGTGTTTATTACCATTTGCCAGCTTTCTGAGTAATGAAACAAAGGCCCCGTTAACGCCCATACTAAAACCAACATAAAGGCTGTAATAAAAGCTCCGGTGCTGCCAGTTGCCTTGGTCACTTTTGCGGCGAATTTTTCAAAAAAACCACCATTACCTGTACCGATTTCTTTTTTCATTGTGATATTTTTTTAGTCAATTAATATTAAGGCCAATGCTAAGACCAATCCATGTTTTGGAATTATTCACCCAGTTATTGTGATTTTTATCCAACAAATGATCTACCCCCAGGCTCAATCCCGCATTCAATTTATCTACCGCTACAATTAGTGCAATACCTGACAAGTTTACAATGCCATCGTACTCAATCGTTACTGTATTATTAGTATCAAATTCATCTATACGGGCAGTACCAAAACCACTGAAAAAGCCAAAGCTGTATCCATAGTGCGTAATGGTTCGTTTAAATTCGTGCATAGGATTGCCTTTGTAAGCCAGTTGATACAAATCCGTCCGGTAACCAATATAAGCCGCCCCATTAAAAGTTGTATTGAACTGCGGTGGAAAACCTGCAGCTGGCGGACGATATTTAAAAAGTACGGTAAGAATATCAAGGTCAAATGTTTTTGCGCTGAATGTAAGATCAGAAAATTGAGTTGGCTTTTTAGCGGGAAATGCTAAACGTATAGCTTTATTGGAATCAATTTTTGCAGTGTTTAAATCATTTTTAAGGTATGCCTTTATTGTATCCGAACCGGTTAAAACATACACTGTTTTTTTTCGCCCGTTCTGGCTGATTTTATAGTACCCATCCTGGAACTGGTACTTGGAAGATTGCTTCAGCGTTTCGCACGAAGAAAGCATCACTACCGAAACAAATAACAATAAGCACCTCATAAACAGACATTATGTAAGTAGAAAACAGGTAAGGCCGCAAGCTGTTATTGGCCGGCATATACTGTATAAAAGGAATATTAAAAAGCGTGCCATCAATAAAAGAACAAAACAGCGTAAAAAGGTAGTAGAATTAAAACACGACCAGTTAAATTAGTAGATTACTTTCCCCAGTTGTGATCGGTAAGTAATATAACGCCTGTAATTACTTAACGGAAAAATTTACCTGAAAGCAACCAAACTTTTTCATTTGTTGACTGTAATGATGCATTTTTAATTTAAACCTTAAAGCGCAAGGTGACAATTTGATTTAAAAAATTTACCGGTTAAATAAAATTTACCTTTAACCACCAAAAGCGCTGAAACAACATTTCAACACATTTTATTGGAACTCAGCAGCTGTTAATAATAATATGCTTATTTAATTTTTAAACGTTCACTAATATGGTTAATAGCAGTAGTCTTTCCGGTTTTGATTACTATAATGCACTCTTCGTTCATACCAAAATGAACGCCGTTCTGTTGATTGATCCCAATGGAATCATACTGGAGACAAACGATGCGTTTGGACTTTCTTTTGGCTATACGGAAGATGATATCGTTGGGCAGCATTTTTCCGTGCTGTTTAGCGACGCTGACAAAAAAAAGGATTTGCCGGAAAGGGAAATTAGGATGGTATTGGACACGGGCCAATCATTTGACAATAATTACATGGTTAATAAAGACAAGAAGTTGACCTGGGTTTCAGGGGAATCAGTTCTGGTTACTAATGACAAGCATCAAAAATGTATTCTTAAAATAATTCAAAATATACATTCCCAAAAAGAATCGGAATATTCCATTATCCGGCTAAATAACTTTAATGAAAATATACTGGGATCTATACTGGATGCCGTAATTGTGATAGACAACGAATTTGAAATATTAAAGGCCAATCGTTCTTTTACGCAACTGTTTAATTTTTCCGATCAGGAAGTTGCCAAAATTGATTTTAAATCTTTTATCAGCAAATTCGATGTAAACTCAGAATTATACAATGCTATCTCCAATATATTTCAAACTTCCAATGCAAACTCTAAGGTGCAGTTGGATATAGACTTTGCCGGTGCTGAACCCCAGACTTTCGATATTAGTTGCACCATTCTTGCCGAAGAAGGAGAACAAACCAGGGTGTTGCTTATTTTTCACGATATCACTGCCCAGAAACAGGTTGAAAGACAACGGGAAGATATAATGAATTTTGTAGCACATGAATTCAAAAACCCCCTTACCAATGTAATGTTAAGCATTGAACTGGTGGACGCAATGCTGAAAGAAAAGGGATTGAGCGAATTCAATGAATCTATGCAGTTAACCAGGAATAACGCCCGCAAGTTGAATAAGCTTATTGATGAGTTGTATAAATCTACAAAACTCATATCAGGCAATTTTGATCCGGAACGGTCTTTATTTGATTTAGATGAAATGATGGATGAAGCCATTCAATCGACCAGGCAATTATTTAAAAAACGGGCTATTGTGAAAACCGGTACAGCGAATGTTTCATTATCCGCCGACAGAGATAAAATAAGCCAGGTGTTAACAAATTACCTAACCAATGCCATCAAATATTCAGATGGCAATGAGGGTATAGAAGTGAGTAGTAAAATAGAAAATGAGATTGTAATTGTTTCTGTTAAAGATAGCGGAAAGGGAATTCCGGAAAAAGATCTTCCGTTAATTTTTAACAGGTTTTACAGGGCACCGGAAGCCAAAAGTTCAGAAGGTTTAGGACTAGGTCTTTTTCTATCCAAGCAAATAGTAGCGGCACATGGCGGTAAAACCTGGGTTGAAAGTGAAGAAGGAAAGGGTTCTATATTTTTCTTTTCTTTAGACATCGCCACATCCTGAAATACCTGTAACAGGTAATAGCTGCTTTTTTATCGGTATTTCTGTATCACCAAAATTGGTATGGCTAACATTAAATACATAACCTCTTTCGAGCAATAGTATTGGAATCCCTGTGCCTTGTTATTTTCGTCCGAATACTCCTGGCTTTGTAAACCCAGTTTAAGCTAAACCACAACGCTGCACATGCTACGAAATGCACATACGCATACCCGGTACGTTGTATTATTCTTAATTTTTATTTATTATAAAATAAGGCAACCTCTCCAGCGGAACAGTTATTTCAACTGTAGTGCCGCCTTTATACATTTTTCCATCATCCCCTATCCATTTGCCTTTGCCGAGTTTTGGAAACCTCACCCTCCTTGTTGTTTTACTACCTTCAAGCATAGGCGTAACCATGATGTTATCGCCCAATAAAAACTGGTCATTCACCCTCGCAAGATCCTGGTTAGGAAAGGCATAGTCCAGGTATTTTACAATGGGCTCGCCTGTAACGGCAGCAGCTTTGGCTAAGTCCATAATTACAGGCATGAATTTATTTCTTACCACAATTGCTTTTTTAATAGCAGCAAAATGAACACTGTCCAACACACGCCATGGCGCTACTGAAAACTGCATCATCGGCATCAGGGCATGGCATTGTGCAGAACGTACAATAAGGTCCTGGTCGAGGTTATTTTTGTTACCCCAGAAGGAACCGATCTCTCCGCCACCAATCATGTCGGGGCAAGTGTAGGTGTAGCCAACCAACCCCAGCAATAACATATCCGGAACCAATGTCTTCATGTCTTCCCAGTTATGCCCTTTATCCCTTAATCGTTGTACCAATGGTTTACCACCCATTTTCCAACAGGCCCTGTATTCGTTCAACGGATATTTTAAACCGATGGTTGCAAATAAGCGGCTATGCTCGTTGGACGTAATTTGTTTCATAGCGATGCAATTCGGCGGGTAATATTCAAAGTCGCCTGCATCCAATTTATAGCCATCTATGCCGTAAGTGTTTTGCAAAAAATCCAGCCGGCCCTGGAACCAGTTGACCGCGGCAGGATTGGTAAAATCCAATTCTGCAGAAAAACCATTCCACCATTTCACCAATAAAGATTCCCCATTGTTGTTACTGTCTCTCAACAAAGCGCCTTTGTCAGCAAGCTCCCGGTATTCCTTACTATCCGCACTCACAAATGGACAAACCCAAAGCATTACTTTAAAACCCATGCTGTGTAATTCATCGATCATTTTTTTGGGGGATGGAAATTTTCGGGGATAGAAATCCCACACGCCATAATTTTCCTGCCAGGTATCATCTATCATCAGCACACCGGGTGCCAGGCCATTGTCAATGATGGCATGTGCGTACTTCAACACATCTTCCTGGTTTTGATTGTAATTCAATTCTATCCAGGTATTGTATTGGGGCTTTGCTATCAGCAATGTATCCGGCATTTTGCCATCTGCCGGAAAATATTTTTTACGAACAAATTGTTGTACTTCTTTTAGTGTTGTACCTGCTTTACCGGTATCAACAATACCCAAACCGGTTACGTTTATAGCACCGGCTGCTATTGAAAATTTAAATGGCTCTTCGCTCCATATATACCGGCCTTTGTTGGATAGCAATAGTGGCTGCACCTGGTTGCCTTCGTTATTTCCCAACAGATCGTTTGAATATTTTGTTGCAGCAGAGAAAGGCATTAACTGCCCGTGATTGATGATACCGCACCACCACATTTCATTGTTTTGTAAATCTATTTTTATTGTATTTACCTGTGCATAAGTACACACCGTGCAACATACAATAGAAAGGATGCCAAGTTTTATTTTTTTCATGATTGTAATGATCCGTTATAAAAAAAGAAGCGGCCGTGTTCGAAGATTTAAAGCTCCTCTTTGCACTTAGCCTTTGCAATTGTAAATCAAACCCAGGCAGAAAAAAAATTAAATCGCACGCAAACGCTTGTGCAAAAAGGGTTTCATGCAAGAGTTTAATTTGTGCTGTTGAAAGTTTTTGTTCGTTAAAGATATCTCTATCTTATAACCTGTGCCGGCACCAGCCATATCAGTCAGGCAAAAGCAAGAGAATGCCATGCCGTACCGGAGAAGCTTTTTATCCGGCCCTTCTATTTACGGGCAACAGCAACTATTCAGATTAAATATTTATGGTATTTAATTTTTTAGCTACATTACAGTTTCGTCTTGACCTTATAAACGATTGCAACATTATTTAAAGCCGGTATCACCGGCAACAAAAATGCCATGACCAGAAAACTTCCGTTCCTGATTACTTTACTGCTCTTTACCTGTGTGCTTACTGCCCAGCAAACAGACAGCACTATGAAGATGTACAACGAACTGCTTACACCGGAAAAACTGCATATCCAGACGGATCGTTCCATGTATGCTAAAGGCGAAACCGTTTTTTACAAAGCGTATGTGTTTGCCAACGGCTATCCTTCGGGCTTAAGTAAAACTTTGTATACAGACTGGTATGATGCAAATGGAAAACTGGTACAGCAAACGGAAGCGCCTTTACTTCTATCCGGTGCAAAAGGCTCTTTCAATATTCCGGCAAATTATCGAGGTACAACACTACATTTAAAAGCTTATACCAAATGGATGTTAAATTTTGACAGCACTTTTATTTATAGCCGCACGCTGACTGTTTACCAGCCAAAAAATGAGGCTGTTACCAGTAGAACAGCGCTTGTAGAGACAGTGAGTAACACAACTGTGCAACTATATCCCGAGGGTGGTTTTAGTATTGCAGACCTTACCAATAACATTGCATTCAAGGCTACAGACCAGGCAGGCAATCCTGTTTACATACAAGGCACCCTCACCAATGCAAAAGGAAACATAATTGATTCGTTCGCCGCTTTTCATGATGGAATGGGCATGGTTTCTTTGTTATTAAAAAAAGATGAACCCCTCTATCTTAACTGGACTGATGCGAAAGGAAATACCGGAATAACAGCCATCACAGCGCAAAAGCAAACTGGTGCTACATTGGCTGTTTTATCAAAAAAGAAAAATGTTATAGTTGGTATTGAAAGAAGTTTGAATGCCGGAAAAGAATGTAAGACCATGCATTTGCTGGTGCATAACAATCAAACGCTCCGGTATAAATTAGATGTTGATTTGTCAACAAAAACGCTGGTAAATGTTGCCATTGATGTCAGCGATTTTCCCACCGGTATTTTTCAATGCACGCTTTTTAATGCTAACTGGATACCCGTAGCGGAACGCATTGCTTTTGCCGGTAACCAACGGTATTGCTTTTTTCCCAACCTGAAGGTTAAACAAAAAAATCTTGCGAAAAAAGGTAGGAACGAAATTGAAATCAATTTGAGTGACAGTTTATTAACCAATATGTCCCTGGCAGTTACAGAGGCCAGCCTCGCAGATACAACAGGGCCAGGTATATTTTCAGACCTGCTTTTGAGTAGCGACTTAAAAGGAAAAGTCTATCATCCGGCGCAGTATTTTTTATCCCCGGAATTTGCAGACAGTACGGCTGCCTGGTTGGATTTGGTAATGCTAACGAATGGACATCGTCGTTACAACTGGGAGGCGATTACGAAAGGACAGTTACCAGCCATCCCCTACCCGGCAGACACCAGTTACCTGCAAATAAAAGGACAAATAGTAGCAAAAAAATTGCTGCGATCAACACAACCACTTACGGTAAATGTAATGCTGCAAACAAAAGACAGTGTACGCAGTATGATGGTGCTGCCGGTAAAAAGCGATGGCAGTTTTGAGCAAAAAAATATTTTTGTTTA
>JBBQWL010000053.1:0-45279 GCA_038210625.1 Chitinophagales bacterium
AAAGGCAGAAGGTGCATTGAACGGATGGAATATGGGTGGAGATGCGCAGGAATTGTATGAAACCGGTATCCGTAAATCAATGGCCCAATGGGGCGTTACGGATGGCGCTGCCATTGATGCTTATGTTGCCAATACAGCGACGCCGATAGCACCCCTGGATGGACAAAATTCGCCTGCTGTAAATGATTACCCAGTTAAGTGGTCAGACAACACAAGCATGGAACGCAAACAGCTGGCGCAGCAAAAATGGCTGGCATTGTTTCCGGATGGTATGGAAGGATGGGCGGAAGTGCGCAGAACAAATTTGCCAGCGTTATACCCTGTTGTACACAGCGAAAACAGCGACTTGCCACAGGGCACTTTTATTAAGAGAATACCATTCCTTGATATCGAAACCTTAACCAATGGAGATGCCGTTACAAAAGCAGTCCAAATGTTGGGTGGCCCGGATAATGCCGCCACAAAGCTTTGGTGGGATAAAGATTAAAAGAATTTTAAAAATAGTAGCAGCATCGTTTAGTATGGTTAAAAGTAGTGGTCAATTGTAAAAAATTGGCCATTTGCTTTTAGATTAACCGAACAGAAGCTTGTTGCTCAGCCATTGCCTGGTGTGTTTAAAATGAAACCAGCAAGTTTTAAAATTGATTGTTGTTAAAAAAGTATAAGTTTTCATTGCATTTTCAAAGTTATAGTTGGCTTGTAATTTTTATTTTTGGAGAAGTCATTGGACAGGCTGCAATGACTGAAATTTAATTTTATTTTTTGGCAGGCATGGTTACATTTATGGAGAACTTAATTTTTCACAGGAAAATAATTATGAAAAACGCAAACCTGTTGTTGATGCTGCTTCTTTTTTTTATCTGTCCGGTGAAGGCGCAGGAAAAGCCGGTGCAGCTTCCACAACCCAAAGAAGTGACATATAATGCCGCCTCAAAAGGTTTATTGCTGCAGGAGCTAACTATCTATCTGCCCACCAACACCTCAAAGGATATTGCATTTGCAGTAAACGAATTAAAGCAGGTGATTGAAGAACGGACAGGCAAAACGGTAAAGACGGTAAGGTCTGCAGCTCTGTCGAATGTAAATTATTTCATCAAAACCAAAGGCTTCGAATTGCCTGTTGTGGCAGATACCAACCATGCCAATCAAAGAGAAGCATATAGCTTGTCTATCACTTCAAATGCAATAAAAATTGAAGCCAATACAAGTGCAGGCTTGTATTATGCCATTCAAACCATCAGGCAGTTGATAAAAGGGCAGGGCGCCACTGCAGTGCTACCTGCCGTAACCGTTAAAGACAATCCTGCCTTGCCATTTCGGGGTATGATGATGGACTTCGCTCATGGTGGATTACTAACTGTAGCAGAAATAAAAAAGCAAATTGATTTTTTATCCCGTTACAAGGCCAACCAATATTATTTCTACAACGAGGTGTCGATAAAAATCGATGGTTATCCCACACTAAATTACGGGGCCAATTACACCAAAGAAGATATAAAAAATATCATTGGGTATGGAAAGGAAAGGCACATGGATGTTATTCCATTTGTCGCCATGTACGGCCACTTGCATGAGTTAATCCGCAATGAAAAATATGCATCGCTCGCCATTGGGAAGTATGGACATGAAATTGATCCGGCCAATCCACAGGTAGGTGTTTTGATGAAAGACTGGATTAAGCAATACACCCAATTGTTTGAAAGTCCGTTTATACATGTTGGCTTTGACGAAACCTGGGAGACCAAACAAATTTCCGAGCGTGCAGGTCAGCAAAAAATTGATCCGGAAAATCTTTTTATACAACAGTTGAATTTTATCAACAACGAATTAAAGCAATACGGAAAAACGGTTTTGGCATGGACGGATATGAATAATTTTTACCCGGATATTTTAGCCAGGTTTCCGAAAGATGTCATCCCGGTAATATGGGAATATACGCCGGATACCGCCGCCATCAATCATTACCTGCGGCCGGTGTTGAAAGAAAAGCGTGCCTTCTTTATTCAGCCCGCTGTTTCCGGCTGGGGGCATGTGTATCCCAATACCAATTACACCTACGATAATATCCGACTTTGCCTGGAAGCAGGTATGGCGAACAATACGCTGGGCTTTATCACTTCGGTATGGACAGATCCTGTAGAACCGTTTGTGCGGCCTTCCTGGTTGTTTATGGGGTATGGTTGTATTGGTGCCTGGCAGGGAAAAGTGCCGGATAAAAATACGTTTACTGCGGAGTATAGTTCGGTGGAATATGGTGCCATTGGTGACGAAATGCAAAAGGCCATCAACACTATGGCAACAAGCGGCGAATACCTGGGGAAATGTTTGGGAAAGAATACCGGCGGCTTACCGAGAGGCACCATTGTTGAAAGTTGGTCAAATCCTTTTCAACCGTACTATCTTGAAAATACCAAAACGCACCTGGATGATTTTATTGCTTCCCGGAAATTAAGCGAAGAAGCCGAGGGGATACTGATTAACTTACTGGAAAAAGCGCCGCAAAAGCAACGCGGTTTTATCAACTCATTGTTGGTGAGCGCCCGGCTGATCAATTATACTGCTTCCCGTTTTATTTGGGCTAAACGAATTTGTGACCGCTGGAAAGAATCTACCCTGCCCGATAAGAAAGATGATTTTGTTATTTACGATATCACTTACAGTTGTCATGGTTTGCTGGTAGATATGATGGACGAATGTGGGGAACTAAAATCGGTGTATGAAAAAGCCTGGCTGGATGAATACCAGCCGTATCGCTTAAACACCATGCTGGCCCGCTTTGATGTAGAGCAAGGCCTTTGGCGCAAACTATTTTTAAAGGTATTAGATCACCGCATACAGTTAAAAGATGACGCAATAACAAAATCTTTTGAAGAATTGTTTAAGCCGGAATTTTAGGGTGTGAATGGTGAATAGTCAATGGTGAATAAGTGAGTGGTGAATAGTGAGTGGTGAGTTCGGCGTGTTGATAGATCATGATGTATGGTGAGTGCGTTAAGCAAGAATGATGAGTGCTACTGATACTTGTTTTGTTGGTATAGAATAAGCTTGTTGAATAATGCTTAAATAAAGATGTGGAAGAACAAATGTTTAGCAAAGATGTAAAGCGCCGCTCCTTCCCATAAAGGGGAAGGAGAAGGAGGATGAGGTAAATGTTGGCGATACTATCAGTAGTCTTTTCATTCGTCGAATGCTCTTCAATTTCGTTGTTCCCTAAAGCTGTAAAAGTACAAGTGAGTGACACAACGATGTTGAGCAAAGATGTGTTCGCTTGTAAAAAAATTGCGCAATCCCGATGCAATCGGGAATGCCATGAAAAACCAGCGCTGGTAAAAAAGAAAACTTATTTACAAACGCACAACCCTAACAATAACCATTTTAAAAACTAAGTCAATGCAAACATCAAACATCAGTTTTATCAGCCCCATAGAAGGAGATATGTTGCATGCAAAAGATGGAGAGGTTATCGATGGTGCATTGGAAACAATTGTGTCCGTCCAGGCGCCCAAAGGCAGCAGCATCAGTATTAACGGAGAAGTGGCTACCGCCATTGAAGATATTTTTATTGCCAAACTGAGTTTTAGAAATTATAAAAACAGCATTGAAGCAGTTAACCTGCATACAGGCGAAAAACAACAGATAAGCGTGTACTGGTTGCCCAATTTTGCCAACAAATACCGGTTGTCCATTGATGATAATATTTGGTTTTTGAGAGACCTGCACAAGGAAAAACCCGCCTCGTTATTTGACAATGCTTACCTGGCTTTTCTAAAAAATGTGCATGAAACATATGGCACAAAAATTCACCTGAATTTATTTTATCAGACAGATGGATTTAATATTTCGGAGTTAAGCGATCAATACAAAGCCGAATGGAAAGCCAATGCGGATTGGCTACGATTGAGCTTTCATGCATTGGGCGAATTTCCGGACCAGCCTTATATCAATGCCGGTTACGACAAGGTGAAAGAAGATTGTTCGCTGGTGGATACGGAGATCAAACGCTTTGCAGGTGCGGCTTCCATGGGGCCGTTCACGACGATCCATTGGGGCGAAGCGACGAAAGAAGGCGTACGTGCGGTGAAGGAGTTGGGCTACCATGGGTTGCTCGGCTATTTTGGTTTGTATGAAGAAATACCCGGTGTTTCTTATTACCTGCAAGGCGATAAAAGTCAACGGGTTGAAAAAAGATTTGTGTGGAAGGATGATGAAATGGACATGGTATTTGTAAGAACCAGTATTGTTATTGACAGGGAAAAAATAGATACCATTGTTCCGCTGCTGGATGGATATAATACCAATAATAACATGCCGCCTTATCTTGATTTTTTAGTGCATGAGCAATATTATTACCCCGACTATTTTAATTATCAGCCCGACTACCGGGAAAAAATAATTACGGCTGTGCAATGGGCTGTAGATAACGGATATGAACCGGCATTTTTAGCAGATTGCGTTTTTGAAAAATAATCAGTTGAAATAATTTGTATGAATAAGAGAAGAGATTTTATAAAGCAGACCAGCTTATCTGGTTTGGGGTTGGTAGTTTCAGGAATGATGCAGGCGTATGCCAGCACTACCGAAGAGTTGGATCGGATTAAGGAACAGGCTGACAGAAAGCAAGTGCAAAAATTTAACATGTGCGGCTATGCTGCGCCAAAGCTGGACGTTGTAAGAATTGGCGTGGTGGGTATTGGTAATCGTGGATACGGCGCATTGGAAAGACTTGTAAAAATTGAAGGAGTGGAGATAAAAGCGCTCTGTGATCTGCGGCCGGAGAGGACTGCTCTTGGAAATACATTTGTTGAAGCATCCGGCCATAAGCCTGATTTGTATGACGGCAAAGTTGACTCCTGGAAAAAACTTTGTGAAAGAAAAGATCTTGACCTGGTGTACATTTTAACGCCATGGGAATACCATACGCCCATTGCCGTTTTCTCCATGAACCATGATAAGCATGTATGTGTAGAAGTGCCGGCAGCAAAGACTTTGGAAGAATGCTGGCAGTTGGTGGAAACATCGGAACGTACCCGGAAGCATTGCATGATGGTAGAGAATTGTTGTTACGATTTCTCTGAATTGCTTACACTCAACATGGCCCAGCAGGGTTTCTTTGGCGAGATCATTCACTGCGAAGGCGGCTATCTCCACAACCTGCAGGAACTGATGTTTAGCAAAGAACATTTTTACCAGATGTGGGAGTTGATTGAAGCCTACAAAAGAAAAGGCAACTTATATCCAACCCATGGGCTGGGGCCGCTCTGCCAGGTATTAAACATTAACCGCGGCGACCAGATGGATTTTTTGGTCTCCGTTTCTACCAGCGATTTTATTTTAGGTGACCTTGCAAAAGAATATGCAAAAAAGGATGAATTCTATAAACCATTTGTAGGCAAGAACTACAATGGCACCATGAATACTTCCACCATCCGCACCAAAAAAGGCAAGACGATCATGTTGCAGTTTGATGTCGGTTCCCCAAGACCTTATTCCCGTAATCAATTAATCAGCGGCACCAAAGGCATCGGTCAAAAATACCCCGAGCCAGCCCGCTATGCAACTGGCCATGAGTGGTTAAGTGCAGAAGAATACAAAGCATTGGAAGAAAAATACCAACCACCCATCATTAAAAAAATTGGGGAATTAGCCAAACAGGTAGGCGGCCATGGTGGCATGGATTTTATTATGGACTGGCGAACGATCGACTGCCTGCGCAATGGCTTACCGTTAGAGCAAAATGTGTACGATGCAGCCTTGTGGAGTTCCGTATCACCATTGAGTGTATGGTCGGTAGCCAACCATTCCAATTCCATCAAAGTACCAGATTTTACAGGCGGCGCTTATAAAACAAACAAGCCGATTGATATTTCGATGACGACAGGAGGGACGACCAAAGTCAAGTTATGAGTTATAAGTGCAAGTTGTAGGTTGTAAGTTTTAGGTTGTAAGTAGTTTGTTCAAAAATGAAGCGTCCCCAGGAAATCGGGGGCATGTTGAAAAAGTATACAGATAAGACAAAGAAACATAGTTCTTACTCTGCGATTTTTTTTAATTTTAGTTGAACAGAATTATTTTAAAAGAAAAATAGAAGAGCTTTTCAAAGTTATTCAAATAACAACCCGCTTTAAGGCCGTTTGAATCTCAAACCGTTCTTCGAGTTGAATACAGTAGCTGGATAAGCCGCCTCTTTTGGATCGGTCCCGACTTGTCGGGATTAAAAAAATGCGAAGCAAATTTTTTTAAAGATGCAAAAGCAGCGGCGTTCCAGCTACGCAGCCCGCCGGCTGTGGAGGCGAAACGAACAAGTTTTTTGCTCTAACAAAAGTTAGAAAAAAATCAAAAAAATGTATGACAAAATATATTAACCGAAGAAAGTTCATCCGCACAACAGCAATAACCAGCATTGGACTAAGCATAATCAATTCCTTGCCGGCAAAGAATATAAAAGCCAAAGCGGGTGGCAAACGCATCGGCATCATTGGCCTAGATACCTCCCACAGCACCGCTTTTGTAGAAGCGCTCAACAGTCCCACCGCAAACGCTGCCTACGATGGATACAAAGTAGTAGCAGCTTATCCTTATGGCAGCAAGACAATCAAAAGCAGTTACGAAAGAATCCCCGCTTACACAGAACAGGTAAAAAAATTAGGAGTTGAAATAGTTAACTCTATTGCGGAGTTATTGGCCAAAGTAGATTTGGTAATGTTGGAAACCAATGACGGACGTCCGCACCTGGAGCAGGCTTTGCAGGTAATGAAAGCCGGCAAAACATTGTGGATTGATAAACCCGTGGCAGGAACATTGGTTGACGCCATCGCCATCTACGATGCCGCGAAAAAATATAAAGTGCCGGTGTTTTCAGCATCTTCATTAAGATATGCAACCAACGTACAGGAAACAGCAAACGGCACCAGTGCAGGTAAAATTTTAGGAGCAGATACATTCAGTCCATGCCCGTTGGAAAGTACGCACCCGGATTTTTTCTGGTACGGCATTCATGGAATAGAAATATTGTTAACGGTGATGGGCACTGGCTGCAAACAGGTAAGCCGGGTACACACAGAAGATACAGATGTAGTAACCGGCGTTTGGAAAGACAATCGGATTGGAACTTTTCGGGGCAACAGGAAAGGCCCCAACGAATACGGTGGCACAGCATTTGGCGAAAAGGCGGTAGTGCACCTCGGGCCTTATGCGGGGTATGAACCGTTGCTAAAAGAAATAGTGAAATTTTTCAACACCGGCATAGCGCCGGTAAGTGCTGAGGAAACGTTGGAAATATATGCCTTCATGGAAGCAGCAGACGAAAGCAAAAGAAAAGGTGGCGTAGCCATTACGCTGGATACGGTGATGAAAAAGGCTTTGTCAAAAAAGAAGATTATTCATTGATAATAGAAATCATCAGGATCAAAAAAGAATTGTATGGAAAACAAAATGACCAAACCAGGCAGTGAATCCAACCGCAGATCGTTTATCAAAACAACCGGTGTAATGACGGCGGCCTTTCTGTTATCACCGGACCTGGTACAGATGGCAAAAGCGTTGCCACCGGATTTAGCAGGTGCACCGGTAATATTAACCGGCAATGCAAGTGTTGCTGCAACGTTAGGCGGGTTGCCGGTCAGAACAAAAAAATGGCCGGACTGGCCGATCTGGAACATAGAAGCAGATGAAAAAATTGTGGTTGATGATATCAGGAGCGGCATCTGGTCAAGGGCCGGACTGGTAAAAGAGTTTGAAGAAAAATGGGCCGGCGTGGTGGGCACCAAAAGATGCCTCGCAGTTGTAAACGGAACCAATGCGCTCACCACAGCGTTGATGCAATTAGGCATTGGCGGAGGCGATGAAGTGCTTGTTCCGGCGTATACTTTTATTGGCACGGTAGCGCCGGTATTGGCAACAGGCGCCATGCCGGTTTTTGTGGATACCGACCGGGAAACATTTCAAATTGATGTTACAAAGATTGAAGCAAAAATTACACCCCGCACAAGAGCCATCGTGCCGGTACATATTTTAGGTCTGCCGGTGGATATTGGAAAAATAATGGCCATTGCAAAAAAGCACCAATTGCTGGTAGTGGAAGATGCCTGCCAGGCACACATGGCCGAAGTGAATCACAAGCGTGTTGGATCATTTGGCGATGCAGGTTGCTTTAGTTTTCAAAACTCAAAAAATCTCGCCATCGGTGAGGGAGGCGCTATTACCAGCAACGATGAAAAGTTCATGGATAAGTGTTACTCGTATCATAATTACGGTAATCCTTATGGCTCGGTGGTAGGCTCGGTTGATGCGGGCACTTTAATCGCCGGTAACAAATTGCGGCTAACCGAATACCAGGCTGCTATTGGCCTTTCGCAATTAAAGCGGTTAGAAGAACAGACCAATTTGCGCAATGAAAATGCGGCTTACCTGCGGGAAAAAATAAAAGATATGCCCGGTATCATACCTTATAAACTAACGCCCAATGTCACCAAAGCGGCCTTTCATTTATTTCCGTTCCGCTACAATAAGGAAGCATTCAAAGGCTTGTCCAGGGAAGCATTTATCAAAGCGTTAACGGCCGAAGGAGTGCCGGTTTCTTCCGGTTATACACCGCTCAATAAAATGCCCTACCTGCAGAATGCATTTGAATCGAAGAACTATAAAAAAATGTATCCGGCCAAAACGCTTGATATAAAAACATACATGCAACACAACGAGTGTCCGAACAATGATAAGCTCTGCAACGAAGAGTCAGTTTGGTTGTTTCAATCCATGTTGTTAGGATCAAAAGAAGATATGGATGATATAGCAAGCGGCATCGAAAAAGTATATAGCAATGCAGAAGCGATAAAGAAGGCGACGAGGTAGTGAGTGGTGAGTTGGGAATGGTGAATGGGTGCTCAATGAATTGCCCGACTCTAAATTGTCCCGCACTGAATTGTCCCGCACTGAATTGCCCCGCTCTTCAGAGCGAGGATGAAAGATAAACACAAATAAATCGGCTTTAGCCGAATTGATAATTATGTAACAGGCAATTGTTTTTCATAGCATCATCGTTGTTTTATGTCAATCCCGATTTTTCGGGACTCACTTGTACTATATACCATCAGGCAACTTTTATCGAAGCGGTTATTTTACACGTTCATTAAACAAGTAACATTCAATCATCAACATGAAATTATACAGTTTACTTTTTTGTTTAACTATTATTGTCATGGCACAAGCCCAGCAAACCAAAACACCCACCCTGGTAGCCACCACCTACAACTCAGGTTTCGAGTTGGCGCACGATACGTACAATGGCATGTACGCAGCCAGCGACAATAAAATTTATTACGTACTCAGTTCCCAGTCAATTGACATTGGAGGCAAGATGTATGCCTATGATCCTGCTACCAACAAAACAAAACTCTGTGGCGACCTTACCGAAGCCTGCGGCGAAAAAGGGTTGAAGACAATTGTGCAGGGCAAGAGCCATGTAAAGTTTGTTGAGTCGGAGGGCAAATTATATTTTGCCACCCACATTGGTTATTACAGCATGGTAGATGGCATGGAAAAAATGGGCATTCCGCCTGCAGACTACAAAGAATATCCGGGCGGGCATTTACTGGCATACGATTTAAAAACGGGCCAATATGATGATCTTGCAACAGCGCCACATAAAGAAGGTATTCTGGCAATGAATATGGATACCAAAAGAAAAATGATGTACGGTCTCACCTGGCCTACGGGTTATTTTTTCCGCTACGATATAGCAAAAAAAGAGATGACAGAAATGGGCTCCATGGCGGGCGATGGCGAAAATGGAAAGGGGGAGAAATTTCGTACCGTATGCCGTTCCATCGCTGTTGATCCCGAAGATGGCTCAGCCTATTTTACCACATCCGAAGGCACTATCTATAGTTGCCGTTTAGGAGCCACCAGCCTGGAACCATTGGAAGAGAATATGAAGAAAGATTATTTCGGTTTGTACGATCCAAGCTCGCCCGGCCACATGGGTTACAACTGGCGGCAGACGGTGTACAGTCCGACAGATAAATGTTTTTATGGCGTACACGGCAATTCAGGTTACTTGTTTAAATTCGATCCAAAAGCTGAAAGAATTGAAGTACTCGACAGGCTGACTTCCGACATCTCCAAACGCAGTGGCATGTTCGATCAGTTCAGTTATGGTTACCTTGGTTTTGAAATTGGTAAGGATAAAAAAACACTGTATTATTTAACCGGTGCTCCCATTTACAAAGAGGGCAAAAGAGTAACCGGTAAATCAAGCACAGCAATGGGCGAAGCCAAAGGACTTGAAGATTTACATTTGGTTACTTACAATATTCCAACAGGAAAAATAAAAGACCAGGGCGCCGTGTTTTATAAAAATGGCGACCGCCCCTTGTATGTAAATTCAATAGCAGTAGCCAAAGATGGCACAGTATATACATTGGCAAGAATTACTGAAAATGGAAAATCGAGAACTGATTTGGTGAAGATACCGGTGGGAAAGAAATGATTGAATTGTTCAATGGTTGAATTGCTGGATTGTTGATTTGTTGAATTGTTGAATTGTTGATTGTTGATTTGTTGAATGACTAAATGATTGAAGATGGAATTTTAGAATAATATCGCTGTCATTTGATAGTTTTTTCCGAAAAGAATTGAGTCTGCGAAATGCGGTTCGAGTTTAAATCAGTAACTGCATATGCCGCCTCTTTTGCTTCGGTTCCGGCTTGCCGGAATTCAAAAAATGTGCAGCATATTTTTTGAAAGGAGCAAAAGCAGCGGCGTTGCAGTTATCCGCCGCGGCGGACCGCTCAGGAGGCGAAGCTTTCAAATTGATAAGAGTTAACAAATAAAGTATTGGTTGTGGAGTTTAAATGTGTTTTCTGAAATAGGTTAGTCTCTGCTTACTCTTTTGTCTTGATACAAAAAAGTAACAAAAAAGACCAGGGCTGCGAAAAAATAGCTAAAAATTTATAAGCCTGGCTAAAATGAAATTAAGTTCGATCAATCGTACATAAATGAACTGATGTGCGACTTACGAGCAATTAGCAAAGCCTGGCATCAGTAACGCTATTTCATTTTTTAATCCCGATAAAAATCGGGACAGGCTGCCAGTCTTAAAAATTTTCTTAACGCTAATTTTTCGAGGCCGTAGGAAGATTTTTCGAAATTGACTCACATAACTTTTGAGCTTTGTAGGTTTATGAAAAATTTAAATTTTGATTCTTTTATTCTAAAAATAAATCATTGAATGAATAGACTTGTTATTTTATTCGGTCTGGCTTTTTTGCTAAATAGCAATATTGCTTCTGCAACTGAAATAAAAGCCGGCGCAGCCAAAATATCGATAACCCCCACAACCCCCATGTGGCTAACCGGCTATGCCGGAAGAGAAAAGCCAGCCACCGGTAGCCTGCACGAAATATGGGCGAAAGCCCTGGTGATAGAAGAAAATAAAAATAGCAGGGTAATATTTGTAACCACCGATTTATTGGGCTTGTCGCACGAAATAGTAGAAGAAGTATATAAAAGACTGCACCACAAATATGGTATAGAAAGAGCGCAGCTCATCCTGAATGCCTCTCATACGCATGCCGGCCCGGTAGTATGGCCCTGCCTGGATGGGATTTTCGATTTTAACCTGGTCGACCAGGGTACCGTCGTATCCTACACCCGGGAACTGACGAACAATATTGAAAAGGTGGTGGTAATGGCCATGGAGAATGTAGCGCCTGCAAAATTATATAACGGTCACGGGACTGCGGGATTTGCCATTAACCGCAGAAATTTGCGGGAAAACAACACCAACGGTTCCATCGATCATGATGTGCCGGTAGTAAAAGTAGCTACGCCACAAGGAAAAGTATTGGCTGTATTGTTTGGCTATGCCTGCCATAACACTACCATGGTAGATGACAATTATCTTTTCAGCGGCGACTATGCCGGCTTTGCACAAATTGAAGTAGAAAAAAATAATCCAGGGGCAGTGGCATTATTTTTAATGGGCTGTGGTGGCGATCAGAATCCCGATCCAAGAGGTACCGCAGCATTGGCAGCAAAATATGGAAAGGAGTTGGCAGATGCTGTACAACATACGATGGCGGGTAAAATGAAAAGCCTTGATGCACCGGTAAGGACGAGTTATGTAAAAACAGTGTTGAACTTCCGGCCTTTTGATTTAACTATGTACCAGAAAGAGGTTACCGGTGACAACAAGTTTTTTCAGCGCCGGGCAAAACTGATGCTGGAGGCTTATAACAAAGGCTGGGATGTCAGTGAATTCAGTTACCCAGTACAGGCAGTGCGGTTTGGAAATGAGTTTACGATATTGGCCTTAAGTGGTGAGGTAGTGGTAGATTATTCATTAAGGACAAAAAAGGAATTTGCGAAAGAAAATATTTATGTGGCCGGATATTGCAACGAGACTACCTGTTATATACCTTCGAAAAGGGTATTGAAAGAAGGAGGGTATGAAGCCGATGAAAGCATGGTATATTATGGTTTGCCGGGGCCGTTTGCAGATGATGTGGAAGAACGTATTTTTAAAACCATCCGGCAGGTATTAAAAAGTGCCGGAGTGAAATAAAGACTGCGTAAATGAATTGCCCGGATCTTTAGAGCCGTGCCAAAGAAAAACAGAATGCTCATGGGCTTTAGCCCGTTGACAATATGGGCTAAAGCCCTGATTTTTTGTTGCATTTTCACCCTGCCCTAAAGGACAAGGCAATGAAAATTTATTAACTTGATGAAGTGTTATTCAGAGTTAAAAACGGAAACGCAGCTATTATGCATAAATAAAAAAAGAGCTCTACAAATATTTAATCAATCTTCAAAATTGAACGCAACCGTCAGTGTAAAATCACTCAGTAAAAGAGACATTGTTATCTCAATGGCTTTCATCGGTATGCTCTTTTTTATATTTGGTTTTGTAACCTGGGTTAATGCTATCCTGATTCCTTATTTTAAAATTGGTTGCGAACTCACGCACTTTCAATCATACCTCGTAGCGTTTGCATTCTATATTTCCTACCTCGTTATTTCTGTGCCGTCCTCTTACCTGTTAAAGAAAACCGGTTTTAAAAAAGGCATGATGATCGGTTTTTGGATCATGTCGTTCGGCGCTTTTGTTTTTGTACTGGCAGCATTCAACCGTACTTACGGAATATTTTTAGCGGGACTGTTCTCTATCGGTGCAGGGCTCGCCATTCTTCAGACAGCCGCCAATCCATACATCACCATTTTAGGCCCAAGTGAAAGCGCTGCGCAGCGCATCAGCATCATGGGTATCTGCAATAAAGGAGCAGGCATTTTAGCGCCGTTGTTATTTGCCGCAGTTATCTTCCGCCCCAATGATACAGAGCTTTTTAAACAACTCAGTACTATGGGTATTGATGAGAAAAATCTGGAACTGGACGCGTTAATCCGTAGAGTAATTGGTCCCTACACGGTTGTTGGCACAGTGTTGTTGGCACTTGGCTTTTTGGTAAGGTACTCACCATTGCCCGAAATAGATACCGAGCATGAAACGGAGGAACTGGCCAACATCAATTCAGGTAAGAAAAGTATTGTTGGGTTCCCTCATTTGATACTCGGCGCCATCGCCATCTTCCTGCATGTGGGCACGCAGGTGATTGCCGTAGATACCATTATTAATTATGCCGGTTCCATGGGCATCAAATTGCTGGAGGCAAAAGTCTTTCCGTCGTACACTTTATTCGCCACCATAACGGGTTATATCCTGGGCATAATTTTAATACCCAAATTCATCAGCCAGTTAACGGTATTAAGAATTTGTACCGTACTCGGATTGTTGTTTTCTTTGATGATTTATTTCAGTCACGGGCAGGTGAAATTGCTGGGGCATGAATCAGATATTTCGCTTTGGTTTGTAGTAGCATTGGGCTTTGCCAATTCGATGGTGTGGGCAGGGATATGGCCGCTTGCATTAAATGAATTGGGTAAATTTACAAAGCTTGGAGCATCAGTGATGATTATGGGGTTGTGTGGCAACGCTTTTCTACCGTTGATTTATGGATATTTTGCAGACGCCTTTAATGTGCGTACGGCCTACCTGGTATTGTTGCCTTGCTATGCTTACCTCATCTTTTATGCAATGCATGGGTATCGGTTAAGAAGGTGGGCTTAAGGTGAATGGTGAATGGTCAATAGTGAAAATGGTGAGAGCTTTTGTTTACAGACATTTGTTTTTCAAAGAATCATTGTTGTGTCACTTGCCGACCGTATTTGTCGGCATCCCGATGTGACACTTGAATCGGGACTTGTACTTTTGTAGCTACAAGGAACAACGAAATGTAGCTTGTTTTTAAATGCAACCAAACCTAGAATCGCAGAAGATGAACACAGGAATTTTCAAAATAGTAAACGGCAAAATCATTACTCCTGGTAAGATTATCGATGGAGGATGCATACTCATCAGCAATGGAATAATCATTGCAGTTAGTGAAGAAAATATTGAAGCGAATGATGCTGTTGAAATCAATGCAGGCGGCAATTACATATCGCCTGGTTTTATTGATATCCATGTACACGGCGGCGGCGGATACGATTTTATGGATGGCAATGAAAAAGCTTTTTTGGAAATAGCAGCCACCCATGCCCGGTATGGAACTACTTCCATGCTGCCCACCACACTCACCAGTTCAAAAGAAGAATTATTTAAAACACTGAAAGTATATGAACAGGCTAACCAGCATAATATCAACGGTGCCTGGTTTTTAGGACTTCATTTAGAAGGGCCTTATTTGAATGTGAAACAATGCGGTGCACAGGATCCAAAATACATCCGCAATCCGGACCCTGCCGAATACAAAGAAGTGTTGGCTGCTACCAGTTTTATCAAGCGCTGGAGTGCCGCACCCGAACTGGAAGGCGCTCTTGAATTTGGAAGATACCTCACAGAAAAGGGTGTTCTTGTTGCTATGGCCCACACGGATGCCATTTATGAAGAAGCGTTAAAGGGATTCGAAAATGGCTATACACTTGCCACCCATTTTTATTCCGCCATGTCGGGCGTTACCCGGCGCAATGCTTATCGATATGCCGGTGTAGTAGAGGCAGGATATTTGATTGATGCAATGGATGTGGAGATCATTGCAGACGGAATTCATCTTCCGGCGCCGTTGCTAAAACTGGTGTATAAAATAAAAGGCGTCAACCGGACCGCACTGATCACCGATGCGATGAGAGGTGCTGGCATGCCGGAAGGGGAAAGCATATTAGGAAATATTCATACAGGTTTAAAAGTAATTATAGAAGATGGCGTAGCCAAATTGCCCGACCGTAGTTCTTTTGCGGGCAGCGTTGCGACCACAGATCGGCTGGTGCGCAACATGGTGAACATGGCAGAAGTGTCGTTGTTGGATGCCGTTACAATGATGACACTAACACCAGCCCGCATTATGAAAGTGGATCATTTGACGGGCTCATTGACCGCAGGTAAATTGGCAGACATTGTAATTTTTGATAGCAATATCAATGTGCAGATGACAATGGTAAAAGGAAAAATTGTTTATAGAAGCGAACCATAAAAAAGGTAATAAATAAATAGCAGCAACGAAAATGATAAGGGAATTTAAGACAGGGAAGCTACAGGTAAAAATTGCTACAGACAGAACAGCGATGGGTGAAGCTGCGGCCAGTGAGGTGATTGCAAAAATCAATGCGTTGCTGGCAAACCAGCCTTTTGTGAACATCATCTTTGCGGCGGCACCTTCTCAAAATGAATTTTTAGCAGCGCTTACAAAAGCCATCTTGGACTGGTGCCGTATTCGTGCCTTTCACATGGATGAATACATTGGACTGAATGAAACTGCACCGCAAAGATTTGGTAATTTTCTTAAAGAAAAGATTTTTGGTAAGCTGCCATTCGCAGCCATCTATTATTTAAATGGGAATGCAGCGACACCGGAAGAAGAATGCAAAAGGTATGCAGACCTGCTACTGGAATACCCTGTTGATATTGTATGTATGGGGATAGGAGAGAACGGACACATTGCCTTTAATGACCCGCCGGTGGCGGATTTCAACGATCCGGAATTGGTTAAGATAGTGGAACTGGATTGGCTTTGCAGGCAGCAACAGGTAAATGATGGTTGTTTTGCTACGCTCAATGAAGTGCCTGTCAATGCGGTCACATTAACCATTCCTGCATTGATGACAGCCCCGTTTATTTATTGTATGGTGCCCGGTGCAACAAAAGCAGCGGCTGTATTTAATACATTGAACCAGGATATTGTTGAGCAGTATCCATCGACTGTTTTGAGAAGGCATGATAATGCGGTTTTGTATTTGGATGGGGTGAGTAGTGGTATGTTGTATTAAGTTCGTAAGTTCTTTTATTTTATTGTTGCTTCTTTCTTTACTTTTTTTGTCTTGACACAAAAAAAGTAACAAAAAAAAGTCAAGGGAGCAACGAAAACGGCCTCCCGAAAAATCGGGACAGTTTGTCGCAGCCGTGTAGCTTTATTAAACTTTTGTGCATAGTAATTTCGGCTTTTGTAATTCTACTCTTAGGCTTGTTACAGTTTAAGTAAAACGAATAAACGTACGGATGCTAAGGAGAGGTGATTAACAATGATATTAAGTTCGTAAGTTCTTTTATTTTATTGTTGCTCTTTTCTTTACTTTTTTTGTCTTGACACAAAAAAAGTAACAAAAAAAAGTCAAGGCGGCAACGAATACAGCCCGTTGCTGCCGTATAGCTTTATTGAACTCTTGTGCATGGTAATTTCAGCTTTGGTAATTCTACTCTTAGGCTTGTTATAGCCAAAGTATAAAAACCAGTTTTATGGTTGTAATTTATTAAAATGCAAATGGGAAATAAATTCTTAATCCATTAAAAACTTTACTACGGCGTAGAGTTTACAAGTTATTCTTCGAGTTGAACACAGTAGCTGGATAAGCCGCCTCTTTTGGATCGGTCCCGACTTGTCGGGATTAAAAAAGTGCGAAGCAATATTTTTTGAAAGAAGCAAAAGCATCCCGATCAATATCGGGACCGCCGGCTGTGGAGGCGAAACCAACAAGCAGAAAAAGGCTAGTGAATGGAGAAAGCTGATAGGAACTGAGGCAAAAGTAAAAAGTAGAAAAAAGCTATTGAATGAAGAAAGCTGACAGAACCCGAAAACCAAAGCTGCCATAAAAAACAATTGTAGAGTGCGACGCCAATGCCGCCGCCATGAAAAAAAATGCTGGTAACAAAATAATTTATTTAATAAAAAAAGTATGCAGGTATTCAAAAGTATATTAATCAAATCAATTTTATTTATTGGATCATTCACTTTTATTGTCAACACCATGAATGCGCAACCAACCAAATTGAAAGTAAAATTGATCACCCTAAACCCAGGGCATTTTCATGCGGCGCTGATGCAAAAATCTATGTATGCAACAATAGATCCCGAAGTGTTTGTCTATGCGCCCAAAGGCAAAGAACTGGACGCACACCTGGCGCTTGTGGCGGGGTACAACCAACGTTCCGATAACCCGACCTCCTGGAAAGAGACGGTTTATACCGGTGATGATTACCTGCAAAAAATGATCGCAGAACGGAGGGGCAACGTGGTAGTGCTGGCGGGCAATAACAGACTAAAAACAACCTATATCAGCGAAGCTATCCAGTCAGGGTTTAATGTGCTGGCGGATAAACCAATGGCGACTAATAAAAATGGTTTTAAACTGCTGGAACAAACATTTGCCGCAGCAAAAAAGAAGGGCTTGTTATTGTATGATATTATGACAGAGCGTTCGCAGGCGACCAATGCATTGCAGCGGGAATTGTCATTGCTGCCGGCGGTATTTGGCAGTTTGCAAAAAGGAACTACCGAAGAACCTGCGGTGATAAAAGAAAGTGTACATCATTTTTTTAAAACTGTTTCGGGCAGACCATTGATTCGCCCGGCATGGTATTTTGATGTGGCGCAGGAAGGCGAAGGAATTGTAGATGTAACGACCCATTTAGTTGACCTGGTGCAATGGGAATGTTTTCCGGGTGTAACACTGAATTATAAAAAAGACATCCAGGTGGCTAAGGCGAAAAGATGGGCAACGGTTATTACACCTGCACAGTTTCAGCAATCCACACAGTTGGATAAATTCCCTGATTATTTACAGCAGTATGTAAAAGACGATGCATTGAATGTATATGCCAATGGCAGCTTTGATTATACCATCAAGGGCGTGCATGCAAGGGTGTCTGTAACCTGGAATTTTGAAGCGCCTGCAGGAGGAGGGGATACGCATTTTTCTATCATGAAAGGAACAAAAGCCAACCTGGTAATCAGGCAGGGAAAAGAACAGCAATATAAGCCGGTGCTGTATATTGAGCCGGTTGATAATTCAACAGCATATGAAGCAACACTACAGAAAGGCATTGCCGTGCTGGCAAAAAAATATAAGGGACTGGCAATAAAAAAATCAACCAACGGATGGGAGTTGGTGGTGCCGGAAAAATATGAACTTAACCATGAAGCTTGCTTTGCAGAAGTTACCAAACGGTATTTAGACTATTTGCAAAAAGGAAAAATGCCTGCATGGGAAGTGCCCAATATGCTGGCAAAATACTATACCACCATGGAGGCATTGCGGATGGCAACTGTTACAAAATAATTTTCATTTGCAACACAAGCAATAATCATTCTTTTTTATGGCCAGTAAAATGACGAAAAAATTTTTGACTTTCTTTTTTATTGCACTGGTAATGCCGGTTGGTTTACTGGCGCAGCAGGATGCCGCGTTTATTTTAAAATCGAAAGCGCTCGCGCTGGAGCTGAACAGGCAGGGGAAGGTCACGGGGATTACGTACAATAGGACTGGTACACACAAGCCGGTAATTGCATACACGTCCATCGAAAGCTTCGCCAGTACAAATGATATTGCCATACTGGCGAAAGATAAAAAGTCCATTCGGTTTGAGCATATTTTACATTCTGATTCTTTACAGCAATCCTGTACGTTGGTTGAAATATTTAGTTCGACAGTCAACAGCATTCGCTGGGAGATGGAAATTACAGGCGCTGGTGCATCGTGGTCTTCACCAATTAAAACAGTGGTGGAATATCCTGCCGGTAAAGCAAGTCGCTTTTGGACAAGTTGGGGTGCTCCACAATTTGATTCTGCCGATTGCGATGCTCAACTGCTGGCTGCATTATCTCCTTATAAAAATGCAACAGGTCAAAAAGGTTGGCTGGATCCGTTGGTACCGCTGCCATTTTCAAAACAGACCTTCTATTATGGAGCGCCGCCTTTTGAGTATACAGATCCCAAGGTTGGTTTTATTCCTTTCCAGGGGAACCTGTTTGCCATTCCATTTGCATCGGTGTTTGAAAAGCAACCGGGTATCGGGCTGTCTGTTTTTTTATCCCCGGAAGATGATATTGTAAATTTGTTGATGAATACCCGGGCGGATGGCAGCATTGTATTTGAACGGCTGTTTAATAGAGTAAACAGTGAAAAAAAACTGCATTTTGCTTTGGACCTGGTAGTGCACGAAAGCGATTGGCGTAGCGCTTTAAGCTGGTTTGCCGTTCGGTATCCCGGATATATAAATCCGAAAAATCAGGCGGCTGCAATGTTGGGGGGAACAGCCGCTTACTCTAACTTTTTTGATGATTTTGACGCAGCAAAAATGAAGCGGATGGCCTTCACGGTTAACTGGCAGGCGAGTTTTGATTTTCCTTATATGGGTATGTTTTTGCCGCCGGTAAAAAGAGATGTACGATGGACAAGATTAGGTGGCGGAACTATTTCAATACAGCAAATGGATGATTATGCAAAGCGCATGAAGCAAAAAGGGTTTTACGTATTGAGTTATTTTAACGTCACAGAATTTGGCAGCTGGTTTAAATATACGCAGCCATTACCAGGTACAGATAGCAATGCCTCGTGGAAAGATTGTAGTCATTTTTTGTATAAAAAATTTCCTGCCGCATTACTAGCGGTTGCAGATAAAGTAAAGATTACGGATGCACTGGATTTCAAAACGATCCATGGCGGACCTTACTACAGTTGGAAAGATGCGGTAGCAATGGATTGTGGCGATCCGGCATACCAGCAGTTTTTACTCAACCAGGCGCAACGGCATATCAGGGAGATTCCCAATTCATTTGGCATTTGTATAGACCGGTTGGACTGGCTGCGTTTTTTTAATGAAAATGCAGATGATGGCATCACCTTGTTTGATGGCAAACCTGCAAGGTCGTTGGTGAATTCGTGGAAAGGATTGATGGGGAAATTAGGTCCGCTGATGCACAACGCAGGCAAATCGATTTTGGTGAACAATCATTATAAGCGAATCGATTTGTTGCAACAGGCGGACGGCATATTGGATGAATTTACGAATGCCACAGCGCCTTTAAACCTCACCGCTTTTCTTACCTTAAATAAGCCGGCATTGGGCTGGACGCCCGGAAAAGAAGTGATTGAAGCTGCGGGCGGCGATAACTTTTTTCAGAAATATTTATACCTCGGGGTGTTTCCGATGTGTCCATTTCCCGGCAATGATCATGCGCTGCAGCCGGATAGTATGGTAGATCAATTGTACCTCGATTACGGTCCTTTGATGAACCAGTTAAAAGAAAAACAGTGGGTGCTGCAACCCGGGATTGTTGCTGTTAAAAATGATAAAGCAAAAGTGAATATTTTTAAAACCAACGAAGGCTATACTATACCAGTTGTGTATGGCGACGGTAATGTTGTTACGGTTGTTTTAAAGAATTCGATTTTTGCGAAAGGAAATTTTAATTACAAGGTTTTTTTGCCGGGGCGAAGGGATGCCGTTCATGTTAAAGCCAGAAGGATAGGGGACGCTGTTGAAATAAACGTGCCTTTGGTAAGAGGGGCGGCGATGGTGACGGTTACAGGAAAGTAGCCATCAAGCTTGATACAATTCTATAATCGTTATAGATGATGCACTTTTTTAAATATTACTCCTTCCTTTTTATAAACTAATACAATAACGTTATCGCCTTTTCTTATGAAACACCTTGGTGCTGAATGCAGTTGCCAATTTTCTTTTCTATTTTTTATTATTTCAGAAGCCCAGCTGTATTCGTATTTTTCAAAAACTGTATCAATCATTCCCGTTGTCCATTTTGAAATATATGATGAATCGATCTTTATGGCGAATTTATAATCCAAGGAAGAGGCCCCGGGAACTGTTTCCCTTTGATTTGAAAATCCGTTGACATTAAAAAGTTCAAATTCTGCATCCGTTATTTTTGAATACAGCTTTATTTCACCTGATAACTTTTCAAGCCGCTCATTTTTATTCTCGAAATCATCGCTGTCTAACATCGTCGATGTGGATTTTCTACCGTTACATGAAACGATCAGAAGCGTTAGAAAAATAAAAAAATAAGGATGAAGTCTCATTTAATTTGTTATTGTTGCTTACTTGCCCGGCTTGGCGCTGTAATAGTATTTTACACTTGTCAACCTGAAACTGCAGCCGATTAAAAGACTACTGCTAAGTTTACAACAAATGCCGATAGAACTATTTCAGTCGTATAATGGCTGGCGGCGATTTGGAAACTGATTTTTGCTCTGTCAGCCATCTACGAACAGCAGGAAGTTCCCATTTGTATCGGCGGACACTTTACTGAACCATAGCTGCAAAACACACAACAATCGCCTTCTTTGGGTTTAAGTCTTGTCTTGCAGTTGGTACATTCATAAAAAAACTGGCAGGCATTTGTTGGCATTGTTTCTTCTTGTTGGTGCCCACAACCAGGGCAGGTAATAATTGATTGTAGCAGGATGGTCTTTTGCATTTTATTTGTTGTTGCCTATTGAAGTTATTTTATAGCGGATAGTAAATGATTGCTTTTGCTACAGCTATTTTTTGTCAACCTTCCAGGTGTTTGATAACATACTTTTCAAGCTGTCAACATAAGTTGGACTAAATGTTTCTTTTGCAACCTTATCGATTGAAACGTCCACGACCAATGGAACTACCCGGTCGTTTTGGTCAAATTTCTTATCTCCATTATCATCCTTTTGTGCTTGTAAAATTATGGTAGAAGTTCCGGTTACTACTTCCCATGAGGTAACATTATAATTGTCCGGGGATATTTGCCTGAAATTATTTCCTTGCTTGTCTGACATAAACAAATAAGTTGGGTCGTCATTATCTAAATATTTGTTTTCATTAAAATCACTTGAAACGACATTAAAAAAAATATTGCTTTTGTAAATATTTACTCCTTGAGTCCAATTTTCATTTTCGGAAGAAGATGTACCGCCATTAAGACTGAATGAATGAATTACAATTTTTTTATTGTCAATAAGTAAATGGTGAGTGTTGTTATCAGCATTGTAAAAAATTAAATTCCAATAGCTTGTCCTGTCACCACCACTAACGCTTGAAAAACCACCACCATAAGAAGTTTTTTCAAGAATTAAGGGATAAATTACTATATGGGCACTATCCACCACTTGTGGTTCGGCAAATATAACTGCGTTGGCCTGTGCAGATGTGTCAGTTTGAATTCTTCTTTGCAGGTTAACGTCCTGGCTGTTGTTTGAGCATGAAAACATCCCGGAGATGATGATAATTAGAAAGAAGAATCTAAGCATTTGTGTTTTGGTTTTTTATAATTGTAGCCAATGGCTTTGTGTTGCAGATGGTTGTGAATTTCAAATTTGGCGAATGAGACGATGGTCAGTGTTTGATAAAGATAAATATTAACAACTAAAATTTGCTTTGTTTGTTTCGAACCGACGTACAGCACAATTGCGCTGCTGATTGTTCCGATGCATACAAATATATCCTCCCGTTATTTAACCTTTGGTGGCATAAAGTTTATTGCCGGTAGGGGCACTGGTGGTAGTAAAAAGTATTTTAGGCTTCTAAAATCTATTGTCGTGTCAATTGGAAAATGCTGTAGCTTTTTCTTTGTCGCCACAATCCAATAGCTAAGTTTCTTTAACTCTGCAGGGATGCTGTCACTATGAATATAAATTGTTTTTTGTAAACTGTCATTTGCAATAAAGAATTGATAATAATCGCCGTCTTCGTATGATTGGTAATAGGATGTGTCATACGCGTCAATGTTTAATTTGTTTATAAAACTATCAAGTGTTTTTCGTTCGGCACCAGTCAGTATTGCCAAATAGCTTTTGTGACTTTTTAATGTATCGGAAAACCGGGAGAAGTGTTGTTGGATGAATGCGGTGTCTCCCTGCGTGAATTTTATTGAAAAGCAGGTTGTGAAAAAGTCGTTATAGGAAAATTCGAACCGGGTGAATGTTTTTGCTTTGCCTGGTTTAAAATTGTCGCAACTTAAAAGTGTCACAATAAGCATGGCAGGTAAAATCAAAACCCTCATATAAATTTTAAGAAAGATGCATCGGTGGTGTATTTCCATAATAGCAGCTTAAGTTCGGTATTTGCGTGGGCGTCGTTTGGTTCCCACTGCTGCCGCGGAACATAAATGAAAATATGAAATTCAAAACTAAGAAAAATATATCAGCCTATAGTGGTCGCTGTTTACTCTATAGAAAAGTAAATTTGTTCAAGACAAAACCTTCAGCATTACCCAATTTTATATTCTGCCTCCGCCATTTACAATTATTTGCTGACCATTTATCCAAGCTCCTTCAGAGCCAGCGAGGAAAGCGACTACGCCAGCAATATCTTCTGGCTCGCCCATTCTTCCTAAATTCATCGCTTGGCCAATTCTTTCCAATTCCTCTTTTGAAACTTCTTTTTGCATTAAAGGTGTTCTTGTAGGTCCGGGGAAAATACTATTCACTGATATTTGACGGGAACCTAATTCCTGAGCCAAGATTTCTGTAATTACTTTACCCGCTGCCTTGCTGGGCGCATAAATACCCAAACCTGCTGCCGGATACAATGAACTGGTGGAAGAAATTTGAATAATGCGTCCACCAGTTCTAACCTGTTTGGCGGCCTGTTGTAACACAAAATAAGTGCCTTTGTAATTTACGGCATTGATGCGGTCGAAGTCTGCTTCGGTAACATCCACAATGGGAATGCCCATCACGGCGACGCCGGCGTTGGCAACAACAATATCAATAGCGCCAAAGGTGGTGATCACGTCATCAAACAATTTTACGATGCCGGGCACCAAACTTACGTCTGCATCAAAAGCTGCTGCAGTGCCGCCATTTGAAATTATTTCATTTACTACTTCTTCGGCTTGTGTTGCATTGCCTACATAATTAACGGCTATTGCAATGCCATCTTTTGCTAAGCGAATGGCGATAGCACGACCAATACCTGATGCTGCACCCGTTACCAGCGCTACTTTGTTGATTGTTGTTGACATGATCAATTGTTGTTTTTTCCAGGCAAGTAATTGCCAGTGCTGTTTACGATTTTAATATGTTGTCTGCTATTCGTTCTGCTACTGCAATCACAGTTACATTAGTAGCAACCGAAATGATATCCGGAAAAATAGATGCATCTACTACCCGAAGTGATTCAACATGATGCACCTTGCCTTCCAGGTCTACCACTGCCGCTATAGAATTTACGGCTCCCATTGGCCCACTGCTGGTAGGGTGTGCGTAGCTGGCAATATTTTTTTTTGGTGGCTTCTTCAATCGCGTCGTCTGTAATGACTGCAGCGCCGGGAGCCAGTTCTGAATGGATAAAATCAGCAAAGGGCGGCGTTGCGGCAATAAGCCTGGCAATTTTAGCGCCTTCAATCATTCGTTGGGTATCATTGTCATCCGCCAAAAAATTCAGATCAACTTTTGGATTGATGGTTGGGTCTTTTGTTTCTATCCACACTTTCCCTTTTGAATTGGGCGTGGTTACGGCAACACCTAATACAAAGCCACTTTTCGTAGGACTATATTCATCCGGAAAAAGATGGGTGGCGGTTATATGCAGGTCTAATACACCTTCTTTTGAATGCGTTGTTGAAGTCCAAAGTTTAGCTGCAATTGGTGGCGATTTTGTTTCAACCATTTCTTTGTGCAATGCATAAGCTGCGTAATGGAACGGATGATCTTTTATATTTTTACCCACTGGCAGATCTGCAATCACGGGTATAGACAACTGTTCTAAATCATGCTTAGTTCCAATCCCTGACCTTAACAGTATGGCTGCACTGCCGTAAGTACCACCGCAAAGAATTATTTCATCAGCGAAAAATACATCTCCATTAGCCAACAAAACACCAATGGCTTTTTTGTCTTTGAATAACACCCGGTCAACAATAGCTTCGGCTACAATTGAAAGGTTGCTGCGTTCACTCACTTCATTGGTAAGATAGGCCATGCCGGTATTTACACGAACGCCATTTACCACATTCATCCTGTATGGCCCAACCCCGTTAGCATCGGCGCCATCAAAATCTTCAATGGCTTTGTAGCCTGTATTAATTGTTGCATCAACAAATGCTCTTTGTACGGATGTTAAATCGTTTCTCAAAAGTTGGCGTACAGGCAAAGGCCCGTCAAACCCGTGTAGTTCGTTATCGCCAGAATCACTTGTTTCCAGTTTCCTGAAATAGGGAAGCATTTCTTCAAAAGACCATCCGGGAAGATTCCAGTTATTAAAATCTTCAGGTGTTGCCCGCAAAGCCACTGCACCATTGATGGCAGAACTGCCGCCCAAAACTTTTCCTCTTGGTAAATCTATTTTGTTGCCAAAGGCTGTGGGTTCAGATTGAAATCCCCAGTTGTGCGCTGCATCCCCTCCGGGAATATCGGCACTTGCTATTGGAGCAGGAAAATCCCAGGCAGGATAAGATTTACCACCTTCAATGAGTAAAATAGTTTGATCGCTTTTTTCGCTTAAACGGGAAGCCATTACGGCTCCTGCTGAACCACCACCTACAATAATAAAATCATAGTGACTGGTAGTTGTTGGTAATTCATTCATGTGTTTTGTTTTTTTTGTTGAATTATTATTTCAAAAAATCCACTTTTATTTTTTCAATTTTAGCTTGAAGCTCGGCGGCCAATTCGGTATTCGTAATGCCGCTTTCTACAGTAAAATGTTGGTAGAAACCAGGCAACGAAAAGGTATCAATCACTTTAGCGCCATAGTATGGCAGGGTGGTTTTTGCAAGATTCAAAACACAAGCACCGCCTCTTGGGCCGGGTGAAGTAGCCATAAGGAAAGTCGGCTTGTTTCCCCAAAATGCTTTGCGTTCGGGAATTACAGAGATATAGTCGAAGATATTTTTGAAAGCCGTAGTATATGTGCCATTGTTTTCTGCAAGTGAAATAAGCAGCACATCGCTTTCATCAATTTTTTTTGCAAAATCTACTGCCAGTTGTGGTAGCCCGTTTGTTGCCAAATTATCTACACTAAACAAAGGCATTTCATAGTCATTTAAATCCAAAATTTCTATTTCATGTTCCTTAAAAAATGTGGTAGCATAGGTTACTAATTTTTTGTTGATAGACTTGCTGCTGTTACTTCCTGCGAATGCCAGTATTTTCATTGTATTAAATAATTGATTGTTTTAAAAGCGGATAATCGGTATATCCTTTTTCATTGCCTCCATAAAACGTAGTATGGTCAGCTTCGTTAAGTTCGGCGTTGAGTTCAAATCGTTTCGGTAAATCGGGATTGGTAATAAATGGTACACCGTAAGAAATTATTTTAGCAATTCCTTTTAGCAATTCCTGTTCGCCTGTTTCCCGGCTATAACCTGCATTTGCAATTACCAAATGGCGGGTTACCTTTCCAAGGGTTCCGATAATATCTCTTGGGTATTGGGGTAATCTTTCTTCGGAAAGAAACAACGGATTCATCAAATGGATGTATGCCAAAGGCAATGCATTCAATGCTTCAATCAAATAAGTATAGGTTGCTACCGGATTGCTTTCCAGGATGCTGTTATATGGCATACTTGGCGATAATTTGATGCCTGCCTTTTCTTCCCCAACAGCATCCACCATTTGCTGCATTACTTCCAGGATAAAACGACTACGATTTTCAATATTTCCACCGTACTCATCTGTACGTGTATTGGAACTTTCTGCTAAAAATTGGTTGGGCAGATAACCCGTTGCGGCATGTAATTCTACACCATCAAAGCCCGCTTTAATTGCGTTGATAGCTGCCTGCTTATAGTCCTGGATAACTTGTTTTACTTCTGCCGTATCCAATGCTCGTGGCGTTTCATAGTCTTTTAAACCTTGAGAAGAAAAATGTTGCTGTCCCTGGATGGCAATAGCAGAAGGGGCCACCGGTAATGCACCTTTTTTATCTACTGAATGGGGCAACACGACCAGTATGCCAGAGCTGGGCGAAAATTTTACCATTCTGTTGATGCACAGAGCCGGTTACTTTTTTCCAACCTGCAATCTGAGCTTCAGTATAAATGCCGGGTGTGAAAGGGCTGCCAATTGCCTGCGCTGAAATATTGATGCCTTCTGTAATGATTAAGCCGGCACTTGCTCTTTGAGTATAGTACAAAGCGGTCAAGTCATTTGCTATTCCGTCGCCGTCACTACGGGCACGTGTCATGGGCGCCATTGCTATACTGTTTGTTAGCGTTAAGCGACCTATTTTATTTGCTTTTAGCAGTTTCATCGTATTGACTCTTTTTTGGTTGATTTAATTTCCCCATATTTTCCAGCATAAAAATCCCGGTATGCATCCGCAATTTCAGCCTGTGAGTTCATTACGAACGGCCCTTCGGCTACCACAGGTTCTGTATATTCTTCACCGCCAAACAGTACCAGGTCAATGGCTTTTTCTGAAGTATTTTTTATTTCAATTTCGCCAGCGGTTTTGTCAAATTCTATAAAATCTCCTTGTCCAAATGGCGTGTTGTTGATCACTATTTTTTGGTCAAGTAAAAAAGCGGCTACTTCAATGTTGTTTTCAATTTGAACAGGAAATTGTTTACCCGCTTCCAAATGAATATGGTATAAAAACTGTGTAGAATAGTTTGGTATTGCTGAATGCTGGTCTTCATAATTTCCTACTACTACTTTTAACCAGCCGCTTTCATTTGGGAGTGTTTTTTTTGGAACGTCCGTTGCCTGGATGGCAATGTGGGCAGGTTTTTCTGCCTTGTTTTTTGCAGGCAGGTTTATCCAAAACTGAAAGCCTTGAATGTATTTGCTATTTGTTTGCGAGTCATAATTAAAGTTCTCATCGTGTATTATTCCGTTGCCGGCTTTCATCCATTGCATACCACCCGAATGTATTTGCCCGGTATGGCCTGCACTGTCAAAATGTTCTACTTCACCCTGCAGAATATAGGTTAAGGTTGCAATGCCACGATGCGGATGAGCACCCATACCATTTTTGTTAATTGTTTCTTTAACAGCAGGTGCCACATAATCCAGAAACACGAAGGGGCCAACTTTACCGGCATACCGGTTGGGCAACATTCTTTGTATGGTTAAAGGTCCAAGATCAGCTCTATTACCCTGCGTTGAAAAACTTGTTTTCTTTTTCATTTTCTTCAATTTTAAAACGATTAATTTTTCGTTTGTTTTATGATGTAAAATTGCGCCCTTGTAACGCCTGGAAACGATGAGGTTTGATAAAAAAAACCGTTGATAAATGTCAACGGTTTTTATAAAAATTATGGGCTGCTGTCATATTAAAATATCCCATTTCTATTTGCCGCTTTTAGATCTGGAGCTACCCATGGTGCGGCATTATCTGGCGTGCCAACAAGCTGCAATACCTCCCAATGTTCAATGGCTTTGCCATCAGCGTTCATTTTAAAAATATCTACCCCTGCAATACCTGTGTCTTTTGGGTCATCATTAAAGATGTTACGAAAATTGGAGTGTACCCATACAAAGTCATCCACTGCTATGATACGTTTGCACTCCCAACTGGCAGTAGGGTGATCCTTAACCACCTGGTTAAAAAAAATTGCCAATCCTGCCGAACCTGTTTCCACTAAAGGGTCATGCTGAATATAACCAGGGTCTAAGTATTTAGCTATGGCTTCTTCGGGTTTTCTTTGGTTAATCATCTCTTCATGAAGGCCAATGATGTTGTTCATATTGCGGATAGCTTTGCTATCATTTGTATTTACTAATTTTTCCATTTTTTTATATTTTTATTTATCTAGAAATATGTACAAGGATTTTATTTTCCCGTCTTTAAAAATAGCGATGTCGGTACCGGTTGCTACTGGCGGAGCACCTTCTGGGCCAACACCCCAAACCAATTTTCCCAGATTGTTATTGATGGAAATTGGCTTTAATTGAGTGATAGTAAAAATGGGAGGGAAGCCATTTAATAAGCCACTGATTTTTTGATTGATGGCATCATAACCTGTTATTTTTCCGTCTTCTTCAAATAACGTAATGTCTTTTGCATAAACGCTTTCAATGGCATTCGTTCTAAGTGCTTCATCACGTTCGTTCCAAATTTGGTTTAAATGTTGTAAAAACAATTGTTCTAATTTCTTTTCCATTTTTTTTTATTAAGTTTTAAAATGATTTAATAACCAATGGTAAATGGTTTGCCTACGAATTGCTGATTTTTTATTTCATCAACCAATGCAATTGCATAATCTTCAAACGAAATATTGCTTGCCCCGTTTTCGTCTGCAACCAGATTAGTAGTTCCTAATCTGAATTTACCAGTGTGCTCACCTGCTTGTATCATAGCAGCCGGGTTAAAATAAGTCCAGTTTATTAGCCCGGAATTTTCATATAATTGCTGTGCTTCGCCATGTGCAAAAATCGAAGGCTTATACTCTCCTGGAATATTTTTCATAATGTCAGCATTATCTAACATTCGCAAGCCTGGTGCTACCTCATTGTTCGTTCCTCCACCAACAGCAATAATTCTTGTTTGCGGTTGCTTTTTTAGGGTATTGATAAGATTTTGATGGGCTTTTTTAAACTGTTCAGGCGTTAGTCCTGAATAGAGTGATATTGCGGAAACAACCACATCTTTACCAGCTATTAGCGAAGACAACTCTGTCTCGTTCAGAACATCAGCTTTAATTACTAATAAATTGGGATGTTTCAACTTTAACGCTTCTGGTTTGCGTTGTGCCGCCGTTACTTCATACCCTTTATCAAGGGCTTCTTTTAATATTCGCTGACCGATGTTACCGGTTCCTCCAATTAATAGAATTTTCATTTTTTTTATTTTGATTTTTTATGACGCAAAGGTATATTTACACTGTTAAAAAAATAGGTACTAACTAAAAAGTAAGTGTGAAATGGCACAAAGAAAAAAGAATTCAACCAATAGCTTAAACAGTAACATCCTTACTAAATGTCCTATGTCCTTTACCATTGAAATGATTGGCGGCAGATGGAAAACTATCATTCTTTATCACCTTAGAAATGAGCCATTGAGATTTGGTCAATTAAAAAAAATATTGACATTGACTACCGAAAAAATGCTGGCACAACAACTGAAACAGTTAGAACTTGATGATTTAGTTGTGAGAAATGCAAAGGATATTATTCCCCCACATGTAGAATATTATTTGTCTGAAAGTGGTAAAACGTTAGTACCAATTTTAACTTCTATGGCAGAATGGGGCAAATTCATAATCAATAATAAAGGAATGTCAGACACTCAAGCCGGTTGAGTTTATTATTTGTAATAATTATTAGTTTTTACCACATCAACATTGCTTTAAAGACATGATAAAAAAAACCGTTGATATTTGGCAACGGTTGTATACAAATTATTCAGAACTTATATTTTTAGATATCAATTCCCATTGTTGTAACCGCCAAAGTATTTGATCGGCGACCACGAAGGAATCGGCTCAGGTAATTTGGGAGCTAAGCCCTTGTACTTCCCGTCACCAAATACAACTCTGCCGTCTACAATAGTCAATACCGCAGTAATGTTTTTTATTTCATCTTCCGGCACGGTATAATAATCTGCATTCAGCAAAGCGAAATCTGCCAGGTTGCCCGGTGCGATTTTTCCTTTTTCATTTTCATGATGCTCAAACCAGGCAGCACCCACAGTATATAACCGGAGGGCTTCTTCCCTCGTTAAACGATTGTCTTTAGCCAGTATTTCTGAACCTGATACAGACTTGCCGGTAACAGCCCAGCTAAGCCCAATCCAGGGAATACACGGAGAAACTCTGAATGCATCTGAAGTTAATGCCAAAGGAATACCGCTATTTACCAGGTCCCTCAAACGAGGTGTATACAAAGCCTGTTCTTTGCTGTATGTTTTAATAAATCCATCTCCATGCAAGGCCATTTTATTATCCAGTGCTATACCACCACCCAGTTTTTTAACTCGTTCAATATTTTCTGGAGTGATCGTCTCGGCATGTTCTATGCTCCAGCGCATTCCATCCAGGGGTATAGTTTTATTTACTTTTTCTAAAGCATCCAGGAATGGGCCAATGTTTTCGTTATAACTAATATGCATTCTGAAAGGAATTCTTTTTGCTATCAGTTTCGTAAGATCTTCTTCAACGTATTGGCGCATCATATCCTTGTCGATGATGACTGCTGGTTTGTCGAAATTTTCATGGTCATGTAATTCCGCCCTTAGTGCTTCTCCTATGCCTTCATATTCGTAACCGTGCTCCATCGTTGGATGAATATTTTGCCCGGGGCTTATGGGGCTTTTTCTTGTGATGGCTTTTATCTCAGCCTCTACCCATGTTTTACTAGTGTTATCGCCAAATCCAAGATCAACAAATGGGAAGCGAACGTTCAGGCGGTTATCCTTTACCAATGTTTGAAGGGAAGTATGTCCTTGTGGATAACCAACAATACTTACGGCATCTATAACAGAAGTGATCCCAAAGCGGTTTAGATCATTGATAACATAAGAAAGGGAGCTAACCTCTTCTTCAAAAGTGGGTTTTGGCAGCATTTCATCCATCGCTAAGAATGTAAATGTATTACCCTCAACAACGCCCGTGTAATGTCCATTTTTATCCTTCTCCAATACGGTACCAGGCACCATGGGGAATTTTGAAGTACCAAGCCCAAGTTCTTTCATTGCCAGCCTATTCAGATAAACCTTGTTATAGGCATACTGTACATAAAGAGGTCTGTTTGATACCGCTTTATTAAGTTCATCTATGGTTGGGTGACGATTTTCTTTAAACTGGTAAGGCGACCAACCGCCCGTTACTTTTACCCACTGTCCTTCGGGAGTTCGCTGTGCTTGTTCGCTTAGCATTTCCAATGCCCGTTTAAGTGTTGGCACACCATCCCACCTTACTTTGTAATTGTAGTTCCGTTCATTCAGTGGGTGAATATGCGCATCTTCCAGTCCTGGTATCAGACGTTTGCCATCTGCGTCAATCAGCCGGGTATTGTTGTCTTTAAAACCAAGTATTTCTGCATCGCTGCCTACTGCATAAATTCTTCCGGCTTTTACCGCCAGTGCCGATGCTCTCGGCTGTGCCGGATTTTGTGTATTTATTTTTGCATTATAAACAATCAGATCAGCACCAACAAACAGGTCGTTAGACTGGGCTTTCAGTGCAATTGAAAACACCGTTGCCATAAGTAATGCGAATAGTTTTTTTATAAACATTTTTTTAAATTAATGATAATGTAATATTTTTATTTTTTTACAGTAAGATTATTTCCATGGGACTGCTCCCCAATAATATTTCAAGGGATTTTTTGATAGGATAACAAGAATTTTACACTGCTACCAAACGGCCATGCCACCGTCAACAATAATATCAATGCCCGTTACAAATGAACTTTCTCCGGAAGCAAGAAACAGCGCAACAATGGCAACTTCTTCTGGTTTACCTAAACGACCTACCAGGGTTTTTCCAAGCATATAATCAGCCCATTCTTTATCTTTAAGTTGCTCCTGTGTTTGTTTTGTTTCAATAACTCCGGGCGAGATGGAATTGGCCCGAATGCCATGTTCACGACCTTCCATCGCCAATTGCTTTGTCATACCAACTATACCCATTTTGGCTGTTGCATGGGCCAGCCCGCCCAGCGTTTTAAATACGCGATGGCCGGTAAGAGAAGCGGTATTCACGATCGTACCATGGCTTTGTTTAAGGTGCGGCCAGGCTGCCTGTGTAAGAAAGAATACCAGGTCAACCTCTTCACGGGTGTTAAGCCGCCACTCATCTTCGGTAATGTCTTCAATCCAATTAAAGTGAGCCATTGCGGCATTGTTGAAGAGTACATCCATCCTTCCATATTCTCGTATGGCGAGTTCCACCAGTTTTTTACAATCGGCCATTTTTGTTAAATCAGCCGGATGAAGTGAAATCATTTTGCCTCCGGATGATGTCACCAGTTCGACGGTTTCCTGGCCGGCAGCAGCATTCGTGTCACAACCTACCACGAACGCCCCTTCTTCAGCGAAACGCAGTGCTGCAGCACGCCCGATACTACCACCAGTACCGGTGATAATACAAACCTTGTTTTGCAGTCTCTTTGCCATTTTGCATTGTTTAAAAATTAATCAAATCTGTGTTTCTACGTTTGTTGTAAAGGGTGATACCTTCTTACGCAACCCTATTATTCCGCAGCAAAACTTCCCCCACTCATTGCTTTCTGAAAAGCTTGTGGATTCCAGTATTCACGGTAGTTTACAATCAATCCATCACGGAAGGTTACAAAAGTGGCATAGCTCATTTCATAAGGATTGCCATTGCCAATTACAACACCGGATGCACTCCATTCTGCAATGGCGACGTTGGCATCATCCGTACCATAAACTTTTAAAGTGGGCAACTTTTTTACATCGATATAGCTGGGGTAATCTTTCAAATAGGCATAGAGTGCATCACGACCTTCAAACCTTGCCTGTGAACCTTCCGGTGCAAAAGGAAATTCAGCCACTACATCTTCGGCACAAAGCTCCGACCAGCCTTTCATGTCTTTGGCCAAAAAACGGTCTAAGCTGTTGCGAAGTAATTGAGTGGCTGCTGTGTTTTTTAAATTTGTATTGCTCATTTTTATCTTTTTTATTGTTATTTCTTAATTGATTTAACAACGCAAAATTGCTATGGAAACGAGCGCTACAGCGATGAGATATGATAAAAAAAAGCGTTGATATTTATCAACGCCTTTGTATAAAATTAAGAAGAGAATAGAAGTGTTTATTTCATGCCCTGTTTTTTGATTCGGCTTAAAGTTTCTTTGGTAATACCTAAATAAGAAGCGATGATGTGTTGCGGAAACCGTTGAATAAATTGAGGATGGTTATCAGCAAATTCTTCATAGCGTTTTTCTGCGGAGTTGCTGATGGTAGAGCTTAATCTTCGTTGGTTGGCAATGGCATTTCTTTCATCCATTAACCGTATCATTTCTGCCAGGGCTGGTATTTTTTCTATCAATTCCAGCATTTCAGCCCTGGTAATAATGAGTAGTTCTGTATCTTCCCAGGCATCAATATTATAAACAGACGGCGTAAGCATAATAGAACTTTCACGGTCACCTGCCCAATAGTTTTCAATGTACAAATGTACCATATGCTCTACGCCTTTTTCATCTACGGTGTATTGCCGCATAGAACCTTTTACAATAAAACCAACATATTTACACACATTGCCTTCCTGTAAAAAGTATTGTTTCTTTCTCAGTTTTTTTGGTTGAAAAGCGGATTCAATGAGGGCTTCGGCTTCACTTGTAAGGGGCGATGAAATATGCCGGTTGATATAAGCAAAAAGATTTTTGTGCATTGATTGTTGGTGATTGATTAAACCAATGCAAAGGTATAAAGATTGAAGCGTAATATCAGTTCATTGCTTCGTTCACCATCCTGCTATCAACAAACTGCACGAAACTTTAAAGATTAGCCATTTCTTCATATTTAAAGAACCACTTGACAACGCAACGAGCATCGTCAAGTGGAAGCATATTTTTTTATACAAATTATCTGTCATTCTTCTTTGCAAGACAACATGAGGTTTAGTTTTCTAAAAACCTGATCAATTCCAGGTTAAATTTTTCCTTCTCTTCCAGGAATAAACCGTGTCCGCTATTTTCAAATGGTACGATATAAGAATTTTTAATTCCTTTATGCATTTGTTCTGCCAATGCAAATTCGCAAATTTTATCTTTTACACCATGGAAGATGGAAGTCGGAATTTTTATTTTACTTAATTCAGCACGTAAATCAGTTTCTCTTAAAGCTATCAAACTTTGCGTAGTTGCATAAGGGGATGCTTCAAGATTGATTGCACCTAACCAATTACCTAAACCCGATGGTAAAGCAGTTTCTGTTGCTCCAAATATTTTACCAAAATTTTCTAGTAATTGAGGTCTGTTGGTCAGGCTTAATGTTATAAGTCCATTCACATCTTCTTTTGAAAAGCCAAAAGGATAATCAGCACGTTTTGTCCAAACCGGTGCGGCTGCTCCAAATAACGCCAGTTTGCTAACATGAGCGGCATTGTATTTTGCAACATAATGTATTGCAATAGCACCACCCATTGAGAACCCGCCAAGCGTTGCATTTTTAATATTAAGTTTATCCAGAACAACTTTAATATCATCTGCATAAACATCATAGTCGTATTTACCATAAGGTTTATCAGATTTCCCAAAACCTCTTAGTGATATACCAACTACCCGATACCCTTTTTGTACTAAATATTGGTATTGATATTCATACATAGCATCGCTTAACGGCCATCCATGAATCAAAACTACAGTTGAACCTTCGCCAAGGTCAGTTACATGTAGCTTTACATTTTTTTCTACTTCTACGTACTCGGCTCTACCCGGAGCGGCAGGTACTCTTTTTGTTTGTGCATTCATTGTATTTGATAAAATTAAAAATGAAAAAATTGCAGAGATTACTGTTTTAAATCTCATGCCTGTGATTTTGCCTGTGGCGTTTGTTTGTGTTGACATCTTTTTATTTGTTTTTATTTGATGGCACAAAACTACCGTGGATAAACAGGCTGTGCAATGTAGCTTTCGCTAATTTGATTGCACTTTTTTCCCTTTTATTATTTTATGGGGTATTGTTTGCGAAATTGCTGGGGTGATGTGCCCGTTTGTTTTGTAAAAAGGCGGATAAAATAGGCATCATCTTCATATCCCAAATGGTATCCGATTTCTTTTATGGTAAGCGTTGTATGCGCCAGTAATCGTTTGGCTTCTAAAATAATCCTGTCTTTTATAATTTCGTTTGGGGATTGATTTCCGAACTGTGTAACTTTTTTGTTCAGGTTTTTTGGAGTAACAAAAAGTAGCTTTGAATAATCAGCAACAGTATGAAGACTTTTAAAATGAATTTCTACCAACAAACTGAATTTTCTTAAAAATTCTATTTCTGTATTTTTTACAGGTTCGTCCAATTGGTGTTTTGCTTTCCAGATTCTTGTGGCCTTTATGATAATTTGTTTCAATAATATCCGAATCATCTCTTCATTTGCTACATCATCGTTATCGGTTTCGTATTGTATATCATCAAGGATATGTTGGATGGTGGCTGATTCTGTTTTGCTTAAGGCAATGGCTGGTGTTTCATACACGTTATTATACAAAATTCCGTCACAGGATACTTCGTTGTCGTGAATCTCAACACAATAAAAATCCCGGTTATAATAAAGTAATACACCTTCGGACTCGTCAATCTCAGTCAATTTATATACTTGCGACTTATTTATAAAGAACAGCGTATCGGTGACGGCTTCATGCTGTTTGAAGTCGATTGTAATTTTACCGCCAGCTTTTAAAAAAAGTACTTTTATAAAAGCTGTTAGTTGAGAAAGTTGTTCAAGAATGGCTTCGTCGTTTTTAACGCTGATAAACCCAAATTGCTTATATGCAAACTGTTTTAACATTATTTGTATGCAGAATTTACTTAACCTACTGGCCTAATTTTTTTCCTTCTGGCACCACCGTTTAAAGGCAGTGCCTGGAATTGTTGGGATATTAAAAACGTTTGCGCAAATTCAAAGATAAATTAAAAAAATGCCGGGGGGCTTTTTATTGAGTTGCTTCTGTCACCATCTTGCTATCAACAAACTGTTCAAAGCTGATTATCTTCCCATCCTTCAGTTTCCAAACGTGGGCAACCCTCGCTGCAAATGCTTTGCCTGTAAGTTTGTATGTACCTGTATAAGTGCCATAGGCAACTACTTTGTCATCAGCAGCAACATAATCTTCAGGCGTAAATTTATAATCAATCCATTCGCTTCCTAATCTGCTAAAAACATTTTTCGTTACATTTTCCAAACCAATATATGTACCTGCATACGGAAACCCTTTGGCTTCTGTCCACGATATATTAGCGGCTACATATTTGGCCAGATTTTTACCGTTTTCTTCCGAAGTTTTTCCTTCGTAAGTGCTTTTTATTATTTCAAGATTTGTCATTTTATTTTTATTTAAAGCGTTAGACCTATCGAAGACCTATAAGGTTATAAAACCTTATAGGTCTCAGTTCAATAAGTTTGCATTGCCATGGTTACGATGATTTGTTTTACCATTTCATTTCCCCTGTGTTTACTTTGGCTCCAATTTGTAAAGCTGTTTCAAAGGTTAGTGTTGGATATTTTGTTTTTAAAGCGGCAATTAAAGCTTCCGAAGTTTTGTTGGTTTTCAATGCTTCTTCGTAGAACTGGATATAACTTTTGGTATGTTTTACTGCAGATACATCAAATGGACTTTGAGAATTTGCATGTGCAGGAATTACAATTGCCGGGTGCAATGATTCAATTTTGTCCAACACGTTGATCCATTGTTTACGGGCTTCCGCAGTTTGTGCATCCGCCATCCAAAGATTGAAAGTAGTCCCAAAAACATTGATGCCGCCAATCACTGCTTTTATGGATGGTATCCATACAAAAGTTTTGGAGGGGAATTCTTCCAACCCAACAATTTCTAATTGTTGGCCTTCCAACTCAATACTGGTGCCTTTTAAAACCTGCGGCAAAACTACGTTTGAAGTGATAGCTTTACCTAATCTGCCGCCCCAAATGTCCAGCTTTTTCTGTGCCGTTACTGTGATAGACGCTACTGTTGCCGGCGAAGCGTAAGCCGTAACTTCCGGAAAATATTTTTTGAATACTTCCAGTCCAAAATAAAAATCCGGGTCAGTGTGAGAAACATAAATGGTCGTTAACTTTTTACCGGATTTTTTAATTTGCTGTGCTACGTTTTCGGCATCCGCCAGGGTAAATTGTGCGTCAATTAAAACGGCATCTGTTTTTCCGGATACGATTACAGATGCCACTCCGAAACTGTTTTCCGATGCATTGTAAATGTCGAGTGTTAAATTATTGGCTTCAATCGTTTTGAAGGTTTGTGCCTGTGTGTTCATGTTGAATAAAATTAAAATAGTTAATAATACTGTTGAAATAAATTGCTTCATATTCATTTGTTATTTGATGATGCAAAGATGCTATCATACAATGCTAAAAAACATTGAACAAGTTCAATAAATGACGGTTACCTTATTTCTTAGTGGCTATTTTATTCCTTATTTTGCTCAAAAATTCGTGGCTGATACCTAAGTAAGCGGCTATCTGAAGATTGGAAAGCCGTTGATTGAGCTGGGGATATTTTTCAATAAAGTCAAGATATCGTTGGTCGGCGGTTTTACTCAAATTATCTATCATTCTTCTTTGCAGGGCAACGTGCGTTTTTTGGGTCATCACCCTGAATAACTTTTCTATTTTAGGCAAATTGGTATAAGCAAACTCTTTATCTTTTTTTGAAATTAGCAACACCTCACTATCTTCCAATGCTTCAATAAAAAGTTGCGATGGCCTTTCAGTAGTAAAGCTGTCAATATCTGTAACCCACCAATTTTCAATGGCAAAATAAAGTATTTGTTCCCGGCCACTTTTGTCAATATGATACACACGAAAAGTGCCTTTGGTAACAAATCCTTCAAACTTACAAACTTCTCCCTTTCTCAATAAAAAATTTTTCTTTTTAATGATTTTATGTTGAAACAAATTGCAGAACGCTTCCATTTCGGCATCGGTTAGTGCAATGTGGCTGTTTATATTTTGTTTGAGCAATGCTGTCATGTTGTGGGGTGTGTCAAAATTATCGTTAACGTAAACAGGAAGCAACGATATCCTGAGTTACAAAATGATGGTCGATGTATTGTATAAATAATGCGTGTATTGATTTTATAATAAAATTACTTTGTAAAGATAATATCCTGTCTCATAAAAAAAGTTACGCTGCATATCCAAACAAGATAAAGCCCTTGAATTTCTTCAAAGGCTTTATTTATTAAACTAAATTCCGGGATACACCTCATACAGGGGGAGCAGGTTCGGTTTACAGAAAATTAAATTGAATTATACTATCGGCTGGTGAATACTTTAACCTGCCAAAGAAACCCCAATTAACTTTCCAATTCCGAATGTAATTGCAGCGGCAAGTAATCCAAATATTACCTGGCGAAAACCAGAGAACCAAATACTTTTTCCGGTGAACAAAGTAATGGCGGAGCCAATCAAAAACAATCCAACGGCACTACTGATAACACTGATTACAATTGCTATAGTTCCACTTGAAAACATAAATGGAATTACAGGTATCACCGCACCAATGGCAAATAATATAAAAGAATAAACGGCTGCTTCCATGGCTGAACCTTTGAGATCTTCGGTATTAATACCCAACTCTTCTTTTACCAACACTTCATGCGCATGATTTTTATCCAGCATAATTTCTTTCGCCATTTCATTCGCCTGTTCTTCGGCGATGCCTTTGGCCATATAAATCAACGCCAGTTCTTTTTCTTCTCCTTCGGGATTGGTTTCCAGTTCATCCATCTCCAGCTGCATCTGGTTCTCATGCAATTCCTGCGAACTTTTAACTGAAATCCACTCACCCAAAGCCATTGACAAAGCGCCAGCCAATAACCCTGCAACCCCAGCCAGCAACACACCTGAACCGCCGGCTGTTGCACCGGCAATCCCCATCACCAAACTAAAGTTAGAAACCAACCCATCATTACCACCCAACACTGCAGCCCTTAACGCATTGCCACCAACAGAACGGTGCCTGCTTTCAAATTTCGCAACGTTGCTGCCTGTAACTTTGGCTTCATTTTCTAAAAGCGACCTTAATATTTTTACATGGTTGGTTTCGGTACCGGTTATGGGCAGCTTGTTTTTATTTTTGGCATTAATAACCGCCGTAGAAATACTTTTTTCTGTATCCATCAGTACACCCAGCACATAGTCGTAGCCAAAAACTTTACCAATTGTATTTAATGCTTTGGCCCTGAAAGAAGGTAGTGGCATCGCCGTAGCTGAACCAGGATTTAATTTTTTAAGAAATGCTTCCGCATGGCTTTTTTCAATGGCGCTCATTTGCCGGAATACATTCGCAACCGTTACATCAGTTTCTGAATCGGCTAATTTGTCGTATAAAAAACAAGCATCCACTTCTGTTTGAAGATTTTTATTTGTAGGAGCCATTATTTGATTATTTTTTTTATGTAAAATGAATCCTCCAATTATATGAAGGATTCTTTTAGGGGATTGGGATATTAAAACGGGCTTGAGCAATTAATCGCTATCCTTTTCTCCGCCTTCACCTCCGGCGTTGTTTTGAACAACACTGGTGGAAATCTCGGTATGCCTTATCTGTCCTCCAAGGTAGCCTGTTCTTGCAACCAGTCCAAAACTTATAAGGGAAAGAAGAAATAAGAAAATGGAAGTAGTTTTTATCAGTGCAGGTTTAAAGCGGCTTACCGCAAGGGCTATCACCGATAGTACTCCCAACGCAATCAAACTTATCAAAGCAAACATGGCAGCATCTTCATGGATTTTAATCAATTTTTCAGCCACTCCCTGTATATTTTCAACGCCTTCTTCAGCCCCTTCTCCTGTTAAGTAAGCAATGCCTGCTCCAATAGCAGAAATGATAAAAATAAAAGAAGCTGCATTTTTTGTGTGGTTACTCTTTGTCCAAAGTCCATACCCCAGTATAAGAGCGCCGATGATGGAACCAAAAATGGGAAGGTGTGTTATTAGCAAATGCAAATGTGCCTGGCTCATAATTGTAAATTTTAAAGTGAAACAATTTTAATAAACTTTTCTCCTGATGTCATAGAAATGCCGCAGCGTGCAGGTGCTTTTCTATCATACGTATTACCGCAGGTAGGACAAACATAAAATATCGCTGGCAAGGTGTTTACCGTATTGTTTTGTAATGCGGCCAATGCAGTCTCGTAAAATACTTTATGCTTTTTCTCTGTTTTGTAAGCATAGTTCAAACTCATCATCGCCAATTGATTTCCGGCTTCGTTGGCTGCGGTTAAAAACTCCGGGTACATGGTAGTTACTTCATAAGTTTCTCCCGCAATGGCATCCTGCAAATTTTCTTTAGTCGTCTTAACTGTAAATGCCGGAGTGATTGTTGGCACCGCAACACCCGATTCCTGCAGTACCGCTTTATGATTATTGGCATGAATATTTTCGGAAGTGGAGGCGGCTTTAAAAAGTAATGCAATCTGGTGGTAACCTTCCTGTTCAGCTTTTTTTGAATAGGCAACATATTTGGCACTCGCTGTAGTTTCGCCTTTAAAAGCAGCCTGCATATGCTCTGTAGTTTTTGCAGCAGCATCATTGCCGGCTATATAACTTGCCGGTTTGGCGATAGTAGCCTTTTCATTTTTTTCATTCTCCTTTCCTTCGTTTTCACCACTTTCATTGTTTGCTTTTTGTTTTGTAGTATCAGCGTTGTTTTGTACCGGTGCTTTCATCGCTGCATCAGTATTGCTGTTTCCGCAAGACGTAAGAAAAAAACTGCCTGCTGCTAAAACGGTAACTGGAATCATTAATAGCTTTTTCATTGTATGTTGTTTTATTTGTTTTGAATAAATTATACAACAAAGATGCTATTGCAGTCCTTTAATATGCCTATGTAGTTACTTAAGATTGGCTAAAGATCAGAAGGGAAATTTTAAAGAGAAGGTGGTGCTGCCCGGAACAGCCGAAACGGTTATTTCAATGTGCTGTAAATCTGCCAGTTTTTTTACAATGGCAAGCCCTAAGCCGCTTCCCGGAACCAGGGAGTTTCTTGAATCATCGGTACGATAAAAACGGTTAAATAAATAGGGTAGCTGTTGGCTGGTAATTTCGATACCATCGTTTGTAATGGAGAATGTATTGGTTTGTGTATCCCAACTATAGTGAACATTGCCATTAACGGCCGCATATTTTACTGCATTGCTGAAAAGATTATCTATCATCACAGACAGTAAAAAACTATTCGCCTGTATTGAAACGGATTCAGCAACAGTTGATGTGAGCTGAATGGCTTTTGCCTGTATTTGTTTGGCAAATTTTAAATCCGCCTCTTTCAATATCCTGTTGATATACACCGTTTCTTCCTTTACGGAGCCTGCCCCTAAACGGGCGAGTTGTAATAGTTGGTCAAGTAATTGATTTAGCCTGTCTGTTTGAGCAATCACTTCTTTTATTTTTTCCTCATATTGTTCCGGTGCCCGTTTTTTACGCAGCAATACTTCCAGTGTGCCCCTGATGGCGGTAAGTGGTGTTCTTATCTCATGCGAAGCATCGGCTGTAAACTGTTTTTGCTGTTGAATACTGATTTCTATCCTGCTAAGTAATTCATTGATCGTTCTTGCCAGATGGTATATTTCATCTTCATTGTCGGGTAATGGCAACCGGGTATTGATATTGGAATCATTTATACCGGAAGCAGCACGGATTAGCCGTTGCACCGGTGCGATGGATTTGGAAGCAGCAAAATAAATAGCGCCATACAGCACCAGTAAAAGAAGGGGAAAGGAAATGCAAAGGGTAAGCAACAGGTTATGTAGCACATAGTAGGATTCCTGCTGTGAAACACCGATGGTTAATTGACCGATGATTTTACCTTCATCATTTTTAACCGGAAACTCACCCAGCCGCAGCCTTTGTTCATCTATCTGGGTATTGTAAAAATAGGGTTTCTTATTACCCGGGTTAAATAAAAAATGGTTCGACTGTAAGTTGGCCGATTTGAATATCATCCTGTCCCTGTTATCTACAATTTGAATAAAAGTTGGATTGACTTCTACCTTGCGGTGTTCAGCGTCTTCCCACTCCGGCATTTTGTTGATGATGATACTGTCTGCTTTCCAGTCGAGCGTATTCAAAATTTCCTCTTTTTCCAGTGAAATATCACTATCAAGGTGGCGGTAAGAGCTTAAAAATACCACAGCGTAAATAACAATAAATACAGTAGCCGTTGTGATGGCAACAGCCAGTGTATTAAAAAGCGCAATACGTTTTTTAAAACTCAGTTTCATTCAGTATCATTTACACGATAGCCAACACCCCGTATGGTTTGAAGGAATGAGGGGGCATCTTTTGTATCTAATTTTTTTCGCAGGGCATTGATAAAAACATCAATTACCGAAGTATCCTTATCAAAATGAATATCCCAGATTTTTTCAATAATTCGGGATCGCCTGCAAACCTTTCCTTTATTGCGAAGCAGGTACTCCAGTAACGCAAATTCTTTTTGTGTAAGTTCTACAGGGGTTCCATTTTTTGTAACCTGGTGCACCTCTGTATTCAATACGATGCTGCCGGTTGCAAAAATATTTTGTTCGCCGATTTTATTGCGTAGCTGCACTTTTATGCGGGCAAGCAATTCTTCAAATGCAAAGGGTTTTTTAAGGTAATCATTGGCACCCGCTTCTAAACCAAAAATGGTATCATCCACGGTATCTTTAGCAGTTAAAAAAATAACAGGAATCGTTTTGTTTTCTTTACGTATGCTTCTGCAAATTTCTATGCCGCTAACACCGGGCATCATCCAGTCCAGCAGCATAATATCATACTCATTTAAATTTGTCATTGCCATTTCCAATGCGGCTCTGCCATTGGTTGCTACATCCACGGCAAAGCCTTCTTCTTCCAGCCCGTCCTTTAAAAAGGCGGCAATGGCTGTTTCGTCTTCTGCTAAAAAAATCCTCATCTGGTTAAGATAAACTAAATTAATCGTTGTACTGTTTTTAAGGGTGCATTTCAAATTGTCGCGTTACTTTTAAGGCTGTGGGCGGTGAATACACTGCCCACGGCTGACTGCCCTGGCTGGTGTCCCCACCAGCCAGCGACAATTTGAAATGCACCCGTTTTTAATCGGGTTTCGAAAAATCCGGTAAGGCAAGTTCTACACCTGCTCCATGTTTATACACCAGTTGCCCTCCCAAATATCCTGTTCTGGCAATACTCGCTATTACTCCGGCAAAAAGCAAAACACTTACAATTCTCAACCAACTTGGATTGTATTTAAAAAGATAATAGCCTGCATAAACAAACGCAGTAATAATTGTTAGCCACAATGAAATGGTGGCTGCCTGTTCATGCAGTTCCATCGCTTTTTTTAATGTCCCTTCTTCCATTCCCTCTCCGGCAGCATTACCGGCAAGGTAAGACACCACAATGCCCGCCATGCCCAATAGAAGCAGGTAAAATGCGGACTGACTAAAAAAGGTCTTTTTATAAAACAGGCTTATCAGTTCAAATAAAAATCCCACTATTAATAAAGCAATGGGGAAGTGAACGGCCATTGCATGAAGATGTGTTGCGGAAATCATCATTGTAATTTTTTACAAAGATGCTGTTGCGGTATTTTGGAATGGCTTAATCCTTTCTTAAGGTTAGCTTAAGAAAACCTGATAGAGGAAATGACTTTTATTCCGATAACCTGACTCAATGAGTATTCAACAGGCCGTTGCTGCAGCCTAACTAATAGTTGTGAAATTTCATCACCCGGCTTATGAATTGAGGTGCCGCTCCTTGGTACCCAACGTGCAGGAAGATACTATCAAAATACCTTGAACGATTATTGTGTAACGCCTGTACTCCACGCTATCTATCGGCGTGTCCTGCAGGTCTTGCTGGTTGCGGATTTCAGCAACTTGTGCATAGACTCGCCTGGGAAGTTGCTGGGCGGGAGACCCGGTGCGGAGGAGTGTAAAAGGTATGAATGCTTTACACTGATCTATCCGTTTTGTTAAATCAAAGAAAAAGTGCCCCTTCTTTTTTATCTTGAGAGCACTAAATCGTGGCGGAGCCAGGCGGCTTAATTAGCCCACTATCAAAACTTAACCCTATTCAACATTTATGAAACAGTTTATTACCGCAGCTATTTTATTAGTTTCTTTTTACAACGCTTCAGCGCAAATCAGTAAATCCTATGCTGCAGAGCCTTGGGCTTACTTTAATAATTTTCAGCTATTCAGCGACGAGCAGGCTAATGCTGACTCAGCCGTATATTACTTAAATAAACTGGCATCAAAACAGCAATATACCAGCATGCTCAGTGACTTGCTGCAAAATAGTTTTTCGCAAGCTTTTTTAAACAGAGATACTGTCAACGAGTCCGCAGACCTGCATCAGCACCGGCTCTTGTGTGAGCAAATACTAACCAAAGCATTGGCTGACACGACAC
>JBBQWL010000054.1:0-42930 GCA_038210625.1 Chitinophagales bacterium
GCTGTAGGGGGAGGGATCGAACCTCCACGGAGCAGTTAGTTGTAGCACAAAGTTGAGTGGTCGACCCTGGTCGAGTCTGCATTGCTGCAGGCACGGCTCTATGCTATATTTATCCTGTTATCTCCACCCCCGAGACAAGAGGGCATGTCTGCCAAAAATTTCATCACCCCACAATTTTAAAGAACAGTTATTGCGCAAATCTACATAAAATGCCATTGTATTGAATATATTTTACTAAATATTTTAAAAATATAGATAATATTCAATCAAATGTACATATATTTGAATAGTTATTAAAATCAAAATATAAAATGGCGACCAAATTAAATCTTGACAAACTTGATTTGCAAATTATTCATGAAATGATGGAAACTGCTGAGATTTCTTACGCTGAACTAGGTAAGAAATTGTTTGTCAGTGGCGGTACCATTCACGTTCGTATCAAAAAACTACAAGAGTTCGGAATTGTCAAAGGTACTAAACTAAATGTAGATATCAGGCAGTTGGGTTATGATATTACCGCTTTTGTTGGAATTTATTTAGAAAAAAGCTCATTATACGATGCTGTAGCTAAAGAATTAATGAATATTCCTGAAATTGTACGGCTTAACTATATCACTGGCAATTATAGTATGTTTATTGAAATTGTTTGTAAGGATATTACGCAGCTGCGCTTTGTGCTACACGATGCATTACAAAAAATAAAGGGCATCGACCGCACAGAAACCTTTATTTCGCTGGAAGAAGGATTTAATAGAAACGTTCAGGTAGCTCCAACGGATTAAAGAGCTTGAAAAAGAAACCAATAAAGCAATTAAAGAATTTTTCAAGAGATGCTTTTCACGTCGGCGGCGTCCCGCAAACCATTGCCCAGCAAATTAAAAGCAAGTACCAACAGCATGATAGCAAAACCGGGTATTAGAGCAAGTACGGCATTGTGGGTTATGATGAAATTATAATTCTCCCTGATCATTAGTCCCCAGCTTGGTTGAGGCGGCTGTACCCCGATCCCCAAAAAACTTAAACCGGCTTCAATAATGATGGCCGTTGCAAAATTGCTGGCAGCAATTACCAGTACGGGTCCCAGTATGTTTGGCAGAATATGCCGCAGGATGATTCTGCCATTGCTTAACCCCATTACTTTTGCTGCCTGTATGTATTCCATTTCTTTTACGGCCATCACCTGGCCGCGGATTAAGCGGGCAACGCTTACCCACATGGTAAGCCCCACCGCGATAAATATTTGCCAAAATCCTTTACCCAGCGCCATGGTAATGGCAAACACCAACAGCAATGTTGGTATGCTCCAGGTAACATTTACCAGCCACATAATAACTTCGTCTATCCATCCCCGGTAGTAACCCGCAACAGCACCCAATGCAACACCCAATACAAGTGAAATAAGCACTGCAATCAGGCCAACTGCAAGGCTTACTTTTGTACCGATGATTAGCCTGCTTAAAATATCGCGGCCAAATTTATCGGTACCCAGGTAGTATGTTCTTGTAACAATATTTTGTTCAAGCAATAGGGCCGGCTGGTGATTGGTTAACTGGCTGATTGAATAGACTTGTATTACACTGGTATCATCATCTACATATTTATTTACCACAAGGGAATCGTTCTGTAGCTGATATTTACTGATTGGCAGGTACCGGTAATCTTCAGCCTTGCCGCCGAGCAATTTTGCAAACCAATTAACTGAACCACTCTTTTGATCAGGGATTTTTAGAAAAAGTTGTTTGTATCCCGGATTTTTTGCCTGTATCTCTACTGTTTGCAAATCTGCATTGGGCGTGGCATCCGGCGCAATCAGGTAACCAAACAAAGATAAAAAGATAGCAATGAAAATTACTGCCAGTCCAAATAAAGCCGCCTTGTTTTTTTTAAGCCGGCGCCAGGTTTGCTCTGTAAAAGAAAATGATTGCTCCATTGTTAGTATTGCTGCAAAATTATTTTACCGATCGCTCCTTCCACTGGTAGCTGCCAAATTTGCCGAGCCAGCCGGCAATAACTGTGTACAAAATATGAAAGGGCTGCGCCACAGGAAACCACCACAAGCTTTTCTTCTTATTAAAAAAAACAGCCACCGGAAACAGAAAAAATAATTCTGTGATTGTTTTTAAAATTAGCAGCAAAAGCCAGTATTGTATTATAGACATGTTTACATTCCCCATTGAAAATGTAGCATTGCTGAAGATAGCTGTTATCGGTAACAGCAACAACAGCAAATTAAAAAAGTAGACCAATACAAGCACCAGCAAAATTCTTTTATCATCATAAGTATCAGCCTTGCTTGCCCAGCGGATGCGCTGGTTAAAAAATCCTTTCCAGCTGCTCATGGCTTCAGTTGTAACGATTACCTCAGGCGATTTTAAAAACAGTACCCTGTCGGGATAGCGGGTATAAATTTTGTGCATCAGCAGCATATCGTCTCCACTGGCAATATGGTCTATGCCGGCAAAACCACCCACTTCATAAAATGCCTTTTTTTCATAGGCAAGATTGGCGCCATTGCACATGCTGTGTATTTTTTTGTAAACGGCTGCACCGGTAATGCCCTGCAGCGTCATAAAATCCAGTGATTGAAAAATGCCTAAAAAACTGCGGCCATCGATGGCGACAGGTGCTGCAATAAAGGCTGGCTTATACTCTTCATAAAAGGCTACAATAGTTAACAACCAATTTTTATCCATTGTACAATCCGCATCCGTAGTAACAATCAAGTCGCCGGATGATTGGGCAATGGCTATTTCAATAGCCTTTTTTTTGTAAGCATTCAGCTTTTCATCTACGTAATCTTTTAAGGCTATGCAGCGAATATTTTTTTGTTTGAAAGATTGAACAATCAATGCCGTTTGGTCTGTTGAGTGATCATCTACCACGATAATTTCAACCAGTTCCCGCAGATAGGTTTGGTTCAAAATAGACTGCAAACAATTTCCAATATGTAGTTCTTCGTTCCTGGCTGGAATGATGATGGTAACTTTTGTTGACAACAAACCCTTACCTGAAATGGCGGCTTTGGTTACTCCCGAGTAAACGGGAATTTGGAGCCAGCATTGGCGGTAATAAATAATAAGCACCGCGTAACAAGCAAAAAAAACGCCAGTGGTAATGAGTAGAATGGGCTCCATATTGGTATGCCGTACAAGAGTGCGATGCCCGCCCGTTCCGATACGGGTGGGCAACGATGTTAAATTTTTGCACAAAAGCCGGGAGCACAAAAATAATTTTTAAAAGTTCAAACGAATCATATATCTTTATATAGTTGTCTAAACAACTATATGCCAAACAACCAATTTAAACGGGGAGAATTATACAGCTTTATTACTGGTAAAGCCAGTACCGCCATTGCTCGCAGATTACAGAAAAATTTTAAAGACGCCAGTGTAGAAATTACGATTGAACAATGGAGTGTTTTATATCATTTATGGAAAGAAGACGGGCTTAGTCAGCAGCAACTTTGTGATGCTACTTTTAGGGATAAGCCCAGTATTACCAGGTTGGTAGATAACCTTGAAAAACTACAATTGGTAAAACGCGTATCCAGCAAAAATGACCGGCGGATGAACATGATTTATTTAACGGCTGAAGCAAAAGATTTGCGGGAAAAAACAATGGAACTGGCCAACCAAACATTGAACGAAGCGCTGGACGGCGTTACCATTGAACAGGTCGAGGTAGCTAAGTTGGTACTGCAGAAGGTGTACGATAACCTGGCCAGCATATCCGCTTAAAATGATATTGTACAAGTATTAAACAAGTTTTCAAATAATCATACCCCAACTACCTGCAGCTGCAGGGATGGGGGCAAACTTTACAACTATGAGCGCATCAACTTCAACTACAACATCACTTAAAGGTGGTGAATGGTTAATTAAAGAAAGCAATGCATTTGAATCTTTTACGCCGGAAGATTTTAATGAAGAGCAATTGATGGTAAAGGAAATGTGTTTGCAATTTTTGCAAACAGAAGTGCTGCCGGTGGCAGACCGCATTGATAAATTGGAACAAGGCCTGATGCCGTCACTGATGGTAAAAGCCGGGGAACAGGGGTTATTGGGTGCATCCATTCCGGAAGAATACGGTGGCCTGGGAAAGGATTTTGTTACCTCCACTTTAGTCAATGAAGGCCTTGGCGGCGGATATTCGTTTAGTGTGGCCATTGCTGCTCACACGGGTATTGGTACATTGCCAATTTTGTATTTTGGTACAGGGGAGCAAAAGCAAAAGTACATTCCTAAACTCGCGACCGGTGAGTGGAAAGGCGCCTACGGATTAACAGAGCCCAATAGTGGCAGTGACGCACTGGGTGCTAAAACGACCGCGGTGCTTTCTGCCGATGGCAAAAACTATATTTTAAATGGCCAAAAATGCTGGATCACCAACGGTGGTTTTGCAGATGTGTACACCGTATTTGCGAAAATTGACGGGGATAAATTTTCTGCTTTTATTATAGAGCGTGGCTTTGAAGGTTTTACCCAGGGTCCGGAAGAACATAAAATGGGAATTAAGGGTTCATCCACTGTGCAACTGTATTTCCAGGATTGTAAAGTGCCCGCAGAAAATTTATTGGGCGAGGTTGGAAAGGGGCATATTATAGCGTTCAATATTTTAAATATTGGCCGGTTAAAGTTATGCGCAGCGGCATTGGGCGGTTCTAAAATGGCATTGAACAGTACCATTGATTATGCTAAAACCAGGGAGCAGTTTAAAACGGCCATTGCTAATTTCGGGGCTATAAAACATAAACTGGCCGAAGCAGCCATCCGGATTTTTTCGTGCGAAAGCGCCTTGTACCGAACCAGTAAATGGATTGATGATAAAGAGATTGAATTAGCCAATGCGGGCAAACCATTTAATGAAGCTTTGCTGGGTGCCGCGGAAGAGTTTGCAGTTGAGTGCGCTATATTGAAAGTGCATGGCAGCGAAGTGTTGGATTTTGTGGTGGATGAAGGTGTACAGGTTTTTGGCGGCAACGGTTTTAGTGATGAATATCCAATCAGCCGGGCCTATAGGGATAGCCGTATTAACCGTATTTATGAAGGCACCAATGAAATTAACCGGCTGCTTACTGTGGATATGATTTTAAAAAGAGCCATGAAGGGTAAGCTTGACCTGATGGGGCCAGCAATGGCCGTTTCTAAAGAATTGATGAGTATCCCTGAATTTGGAAGTGATGATGATACGCCTTTTGCGGCCGAAAAAAAATCCATCGTAAATATGAAGAAGAGTATTTTGATGGTAGCCGGTGCAGCAGTGCAAAAGCTAATGATGAAAATTTCGGACGAGCAGGAAATACTAATGAACATTGCGGATATGGCCATTGAGACTTTTGTCGCAGAAAGTACTTTACTAAGAATAATTAAAATGGCGGATAAACAAGGCGAGGCAGCCACCGCAATGCACATTGATATGATGCGTTGCTGCCTGAATGATTCCATTGATAAAGTAAACAAGGCTGGTAAGGAAGCTATCAATGCATTTGCAGAAGGGGATGAACAACGGATGATGCTGTTGGGTTTGAAGCGGTTTACAAAAACTGCTCCCTTTAATAGTAAAGATGCCCGAAGACGAATTGCAGCTACATTGATTACTGCGGGTAAGTATCCCTGGTAAAAAAGCAAAAGGCTGATCCCTTTTAGAATCAGCCTTTTGTTTTTATAAAATGGTAAAATTATTTATAAGAGTAAGCAACTCCTTTTTTAATTGCTTGCTTAATTCCAAATCCATCACTTTTATCAGATGTCATCAATATAAATGGCGCTCCGGCTTCGGCAGCGGCTTCTTTTATTCTTTTTGTAGCTTTCTTATCAGCAGAACCAGCTGTATTATAACTAAGCAATCCTGAAGTTTTGCCTTTTATTTCTTCGCCTTTTGCAAGACCCAATACCTGGCTTTTGTCAGTTAATATTTCTACTTTTTCCCAGTCATCTTTTCCTGTAATGACAATTTTTTCTGAAATGGCTTCTTTACGGCCGCTTCCTCCATACGTAATACTCGCCACTGCAAATTTGCCGATGGTTTGTTCAGCTTCTTCACCTGGATATTTGTAAGAGATAGTGGTTTCTCCTACTTTAATAACTTTTACTTCCAACGTTTCGCCGGAATGCTTCAACATTTTGTCGTTGGTTTGGCAAAACGAAAACAGCATTAACATAGAAGATAATACGGACAACATAATTTTTTTCATATTTTTTTTATTTTAGGGGATGAATATATACCTTATTTGAATTATAAAAAATTTGATACAATATTTTTTTATTGCTTGAACCCCTATAAAAATTTCTCTAAACTTTTTTTGTTAGTTAACCATGGCCCGTTAATCACAGTTACATTTTGTAATCGTGTATTTTTACTTTTCTATAAACTATACAAGTGATCAAACTAATTATATCAATATTTCTTTGCCTGGGAGGCATTAATTGCTTTTCTCAAACACCCGATAAGCCTTTTATACATTTGGTACAACCTTCAAGGGAAACCAATTTGGTCACAGGGTCAACCAATTTTATTATTGGGAGTACCTGTAAAACCTGCATGATTACCGTAAACGGATCTTCAGTAAAAGTCTATCCCACAGGCGCTTTTGCTGTTGAATTAAATTTACATCCCGGAGATACATCCATTAACCTGGCTGCTGTTATGAATGGCAAAATAAACACTAAAAAAATCACTTATTCCTATACGTTGCCCAAGCCCGCCGAACCAGTAAAAGAATTGGGTATTGAAAGCATTCAAACTTATCCGGAAGGAAATTTAATTCTGTCTCCCGGCGATAAAATTCAATTCAGGGTTAAGGCGTTTACACATTGCACAGTTAAAACCATTGGAGATACACGTTTGTATGAATTACCGGTCACTCAAACCAAAGGAATGCCTGGTATTTACCAGGGCGAATACACCGTTAAGGAAACGGATAGTTTTGCAGTAATGAAAATGCCTGTTACCATTACAGACTCTTTGCAGATAAGCACAACCAAAGAAACAAGGCAAGTTTTTTCTGTGCTGTCCCCGCTGGCATCTGACATAGCACTCACCAAAGGCCGCCTGGCCCACCTGGAATATGGGCTCGGCGATGACCGTTTAGGTGGCGCCAAGATTGGTTATATAGACAGCAATATTGTGTTGAAAATTATTGGCAAAGTAGGTACTCATTTTAAAGTGCAGTTATCAAAAAGCAGAACCGCTTATATTCCTGATGAATTGGTAACATTAATGCCCAAGGGAACTTTTGCACCTGAATCATTGACTGATAAATGGACTGTGTATGGCGATGACCGGTATGATTATATAAAGGTGGGTATGTTTGCCAGATTACCTTACCAGTCGTACCAGTTTACCGACCCATCTACCTTAGTGGTGGATATTTATGGTGCCACCAATAATACCAACTGGATTACCCAATTACAAACAGCAAAGGAAATTAAAAAGATTGATTACCAGCAGGTAGAAGATGGCCTGTTCAGAATAACCATTTCTTTAAAACATGCGCAGCATTGGGGGCACCTGGTGTATTACAGTGGCAATACATTGATAATAAAAATCAAACAGCAGCCAGAAAACCTTTCGTTAAAGAACATGGTGATTGCGGTAGATGCCGGCCATGGGGGTAAAAATACAGGAGCAGTAGGGGCGACCGGTATTTACGAAAAAGAAATCACGTTGGCAGTGGCGTTAAAGTTGCAAAAAGCGCTGGAAAAAGAAGGCGCAAAAGTGGTTATGACCCGTACAGAAGAGGAGTTTTTTGACAATAAAGAGCGGATCCTTTTTTATAGGGATAGCCTTCCGGATTTATTGTTAAGCGTTCACCTTAATTCTTCTGAAGATCCATTTCGTGCGGGTGGCACCAGCACTTATTACCGCTACATCGGGTTTAAAAATTTAAGTTTGGCTATTTACAAACGCATGCTGGAGCTCGGTTTAAAGGAATATGGAAATACCGGTTCTTTTAATTTCATGCTCAACAGCCCGACGGAATATCCCAATGCATTGATTGAAACACTTTTTTTAAGCAACCTGGAAGAAGAAACCAAAATACTGGATGAGGGTTTTCAACAACAAATGGCAGAAAAGATCGTAGCGGGTGTAAAAGATTTTTTAAAAGACAGCAAAGAACAATAAAGTAATATCCTTAAATGTTAATGTATGTACGATATGTGTTTTCATTTTCTAATGTTAGCATCTATTTGTAACTTTACACCCTAATAAAAAGTCCATATGAGTGAAATAGCAGCTTCTGAACCCGTACAAACCCTAACCGCAAAAGACTTCGCTACCGACCAGGAAGTGCGCTGGTGCCCGGGTTGCGGAGATTATTCTATTTTGGCCCAGGTGCAAAAAATAATGCCTACGCTGGGTATTCCGAAAGAAAATATTGTAATTATTAGTGGCATCGGTTGCAGCAGCCGCTTTCCGTACTATATGAATACGTATGGTATGCATAGTATTCATGGAAGGGCAACCGCAGTGGCCAGTGGCCTGAAGGCGGCCCGGCCAGAATTAAGTGTGTGGATTGTTACAGGCGATGGTGACGGATTAAGCATTGGTGGTAACCATACCATTCATTTACTGCGCAGAAATTTTGATGTAAATGTATTGTTGTTCAATAACCAGATTTATGGCTTAACAAAGGGACAATATTCTCCTACTTCAGAAGAACATAAGATTACCAAGTCGTCTCCTTTTGGCAGTATTGATCATCCGTTTAATCCATTGGCATTGGCCATGGGTGCCGACGCAAGTTTTATAGCAAGATCAATGGACAGGGACCCGAAACATCTTCAGTCCATGTTGTTGCGTTCGCAGGCACACAGGGGGTCTTCCTTTTTAGAAATTTACCAGAACTGCAATATTTTTAATGACGGCGCTTTTGAAATATTTACCGAAAAGGGAACTAAACAAGAAGAAGGTTTGTACCTGGAGCAAGGAAAACCATTGTTGTTTGGTGCTGCTAAAAACAAGGGCATTAAACTCGATGGATTTAAACCGGTGATTGTAGAAGTTGGAGAAGGTAAAGCAAGTGCAGACGACCTTTGGATCCATGATGAAAAAGATTTTTACAAGGCGCAGATATTGATTCGTATGTTTGACGATCCAAGACTGGCCGGCCATCTACCAAGACCATTTGGGGTATTTTTTGAAACAGACAGGCCATGCTATGAAGATGGAATGGCCATGCAAATTGAAGAAATTATCTCTAAAAAAGGAAAAGGAGATTTAGATAAATTGTTACGCGGAAATGAAACCTGGACGATTAGCTAATCATCCTCAACTAATAAAATAATAACAAACGGCCATCTTTTAAGGATGGCCGTTTCTAGTTTTATTTACCAGGCTTTACACCAGCCCTTTCTCTAAAAGATATTCTGCAATCTGCACAGCATTGGTGGCCGCACCTTTGCGTAAATTATCGCTTACAATCCAGCAGTTCAATGTGTTGGGCTGTGTTTCATCGCGGCGGATTCTGCCAACGAAAGTTTCATCTTTTTCATGCGCAGTTAACGGCATTGGGTAGATGAAATTGGCGATGTCATCCTGTACTACCACACCCGGAGCTTTGCTTAAAAGGTCTCTTACTTCTGCAAGATCAAAATCATTTTCAAATTCAATATTCACGCTTTCACTGTGGCCTCCCATTACCGGAATACGAACCGTAGTAGCGGTTACCTTAATATTAGCATCACCGATAATTTTCACAGTTTCATGTGTCATTTTCATTTCCTCTTTGGTGTAGCCATTTTCCAGGAATACGTCAATTTGCGGAATAGCGTTCAGGTCGATCGGATACTTGTAAGCCATTTCTCCTTCCACGCCTTTTCTTTCGTTCATCAACTGTTCAACAGCTTTAACGCCAGTACCGGTAACGCTTTGGTAAGTAGATACGACTACTCTTTTAATTTTATATTTATCATGCAACGGTTTTAATACTACTACCATCTGAATGGTTGAGCAGTTAGGGTTGGCGATAATTTTATCGTCAGCCGTAAGCACATCGGCATTAACTTCAGGCACTACCAGTTTTTTTGTAGAGTCCATGCGCCATGCGCTGGAATTGTCGATTACGGTGATACCGGCTTCAGCAAATTTGGGTGCAATGGCTAAAGAAGTACCGCCGCCTGCTGAAAAAATAGCAATGGCTGGTTTTGCTGCAATGGCGTCTTCGTAACCAACTACCTTGTATTTCTTGCCCTTAAATTCCACTTCCTTACCAATAGACTTTTCAGAAGCGACAGGAATTAATTCGGTTACCGGGAAATTTCTTTCGGCTAATACCTGTAACATTTTTGTGCCTACCAATCCGGTAGCGCCTACTACAGCAACTTTCATTTGTTTAGTTTTTATTTTGATTAAAGGTTTTGATTTGTCCGCAACCTTACCGTTTAAAAAAGAGAGGACAAAATAAAGCCTCCCGTTTTGGCGGAAGGCTGTGCATATTGTGTAACAAACAAAACACTGATTACCTCCCGCTACCGGAATGTTTCTTAGTTGTTTTTGTATGTTTTATTGTCATCATTGCGGGTGCGAAAATAAATACTATTTCGCAAGCGGCCAAACATTCAACAAATAAAATTATACAGCATCCAACAAAACCGGCCTTTACTTGAATTGAAAATACCTGCCGGCAGTAGTTATTGAAAGTTGTGCAAATCTGGAAGAATTGGTTTCCTATAATTATAAAATAAATATAATAAAAAGAGTATCTTTAAAACGCCTGTAATTATGGTCTTCGTTTTACGATATTTCTTTCTGCTTCCTTTTTGCTCCACTTGAATCTACCCAAATAATTAAACCGTTCTTATGCTGAAAAAATTATTGATTTTCGTACCAATGTATTTGTGCATGCAGTCAATGGCAAATGCTCAAATTTCAGAAAGCTTTTCTGATGGAGATTATACTTTAAACCCTACATGGACAGGCAATGCAGGCGACTGGATCGTAAATGCATCCGGCCAATTGCAAAGCAACAATACTATTATCAGCAGTAGTTTCTTTATTATTACGCCCAGTACTTTGTCTGCAAATGCGCAATGGGAATTCTACGCAAATTTAGCTTTTGCTACTTCTGGTGCCAACTATGTAGACGTATACCTGGTGGCCACTTCAGGCAATCTGCAATCCATTGACAACGCCGGCTACTTTGTACGAATCGGCGATACGCCGGATGAAATAAGTTTATACCGTAAAGACGCTGGTATATCTACTGCGGTCAAAATAATCGATGGAGCAGACGGTGGGGTAAACAGTACATCCAATAATAAAATAAAAATAAAAGTTACAAGAGATGCGGCAAACAACTGGACCTTAAACCGCGACATGAACGGCACTGGTTCTAGTTATTTTACCGAGGGCACTGTTAGCGACGCTACTATCACAACCTCCTCTTTTTTTGGCATCGTGGTAAAGCAAAGCACAGGCAGCTTTATACAAAAACATTATTTTGACGATATAGAAGTAAAAGCAATTGTACCGGACGTTACCCCACCGGTTTTACAAAGTGCAAAAGCAAACAGCGGGAATGAATTGAATGTGTTTTTTAATGAACCATTGGATAATATCAGCAGCCAGGTAGCGGCCAACTATTCAGTTAATAATGGAATGGGTTCTCCGTTAACGGCCTTGCTGGATGCGTTTGATAATACAATTGTTCATTTAAGTTTTGCCAACAATTTTCCGGGCGTGTCGAACAATCAACTTACAATAAATGGCGTGCAGGATATTGCAGGCAATGCAATTGTTAATGCTGCTACGCCCATCATATTTTTAACCCTTAACACCAGTCATGAGTACGATATAGTGATAGATGAAATAATGGCCCACCCTATAACACAGGGTAATTTGCCAAACATGGAATGGATAGAATTGAAGAATACTTCCCTAACACCCATCAATTTAAAAGGATGGAAAATAAGCAGTCGTTCCGTTACGAGTGGTGCTATGCCTGATTTTATTTTACAGCCCGATAGCTTTGTAATTGTTTGTTCAACCGGTTCACTTGCAACGATGATTAGTTTTGGATCAGCAATAGCAGTAACCAGCTTTCCTTCATTAGGGAATGATGAAGACCTGTTATCACTCAGCTCTTCACAGGGAAAGATTATTCATGCAGTTAATTATTCAGAAAACTGGTATCAAAATGAATTAAAGAAGCAAGGTGGGTGGAGCCTTGAAATGACAGACACCAAAAACCCCTGTTCAGGCAACAGCAACTGGAAAGCAAGCACAGCTGCAAAAGGTGGTTCACCAGGAATAAGAAATGCTACGGATGCAATAAATGCTGATACAAATGCGCCAAAGTTATTGCGGGCCTATGCAACCGACAGCGTTAATATTGTATTGGTTTTTGATGAACCGCTTGACGTCCTGAAAGCCGGCTCCGTAATCAATTACAACATCAGTGACGGCATTGGTTTGCCCGTTGCTGCTACCGCTATATTTCCTGTGCCGGATAAAGTAAACCTGGTTTTAAATGTTCCCCTGTCTGTTGCAAAAATTTATACCATTACAGTAACAGGCATTACCGATTGTGTTGGCAATTCAATTGGCAATAAAAATACAGTCAAGGTTGGCCGAAGCACAATGGCCGACAGCCTGGATCTCATCATCAATGAAATCTTATTTGATCCGCCGCCAGCGGGAAGTGATTATGTGGAACTATATAACCCCAGCAATAAAATAATTGATCTTAAACAAAGCTATATCGCTAACCGTGGAACCAATGGTGCCATCAGCAATATCACAGCAATCAGCGCCGAAAATTACCTGCTGTTTCCGCAGGAATTTATTTTGCTTAGCAAAGATATTGACTGGGTAAAATCATCTTACATCACGCAAAACCCGGATGCTTTTATCACAGTAAACCTGCCTGCTTACAACAATGATAAAAGCAGTGTCGTCTTGTTAAATGCACAGGGAAATATTATAGATGAAGTCACTTATAGCGACCAATGGCATTTTAAATTGCTCGACCATACAGAAGGCGTATCGCTGGAAAGAATTGATTACAATGCACCTTCGCAGTCGGCAGGCAACTGGCACTCCGCAGCCACGAGCGCAGGTTATGGAACACCAGCCTACAAAAACTCGCAGTACAATCTTAACCAGGCAGTACAAGGGGAATTTAAGGTTGCTCCTGAAATTATATCCCCCGACAATGATGGCCAGGATGACTTTGCAACGCTCAGTTATAATTTTCCGGAGCCGGGCTATGTGGCTAACATCACTATCTTTGATGCTGCGGGCAGAAGGGTGCGTTACCTACAGCGTAATGCATTGTGTGGAACAAAAGGGAGTTTTATTTGGGATGGACTGGGCGAAAAAAATCAGCAGTTGCCAATAGGTATTTATATTGTGTTTGCAGATATTTTTAATTTGAAAGGCAAAACAAAACAATTTAAATTACCGCTTGTACTGGCAAGAAGAAATTAGCAGGGGTATAATTTTAATTGAGGAGGACTGGAGTTAATTCGTGCTTACATCAACATTCAATACTTACCAAATACCATCAAAATATGCTCCTGCAAACAAAAAATTGGCTGCTATTAGTAATTATAACCATAGCGGCTTTATCATGCAATAATAAATCAACATTGAAACAAACGTCTTACAACTGGCCAGCAGATATTGCATTACCTGTGTGCGAAATAAAACCTACCGCATTAACGGCTCACGGTGATACACGAACCGATAATTATTACTGGCTGAATGATTTTTTTAAGAAAGGTCCGGATAGTACCAAAGCCGTTGATTACCTGGCGGCGGAAAATAAATATTATGATACCATGATGTCGGGTACCAAAGCCTTGCAGGAAAAATTGTATTTGGAAATGAAAGCCCGCATAAAAGAAAAAGATGAATCCGTACCGTTTTTTAAGCAGGGCTATTTTTACTACAGCAGGCAGGTAGAGGGCAAAGATTATTTTGTATACTGCAGAAAAAAAGGAACGCTGGATGCGACAGAGGAAGTATTGCTGGATGTGAATGCCATGGCAGAAGGCCACAATTATTTTTCAGCCACCGGTTTTGCCATTAGTCCAGATAATAATTTGTTGGCTTATGGTGTTGATATGTTGTCAAGAAGGGAATACACCATCTACATAAAAAACCTGCAGACGGGTGAAATTTATAAAGATGCCATCACAGATACAGAAGCCGACCCGGTTTGGGCCAATGACAACAAGACCATTTTTTACACGGCAAAAAATCCAATCACCTTATTATCTGAAAAAATAAAAAAACATGAACTTGGTACAGATGCCGGACAGGATAAAGTTGTGTACGAAGAAAAAGATCCCAGCAATTATATCGGGGTAAGCAAAACCAAATCTGACAAGTATATTTTAATTACTTCGCAGGCCACTTTATCTTCCGAAATAAAATGGATCAATGCCGATAAACCAGGTGATGCATTTGCAGTTTTTCAACCCCGCATAAAAGAGGTGTTGTACGATGTGGATCATGCCAATAATCAATTTTACATCCGCACCAACCTGCACGCAAAAAACTTTAAAATAGTTACCTGCCCGGAAGACAAAAAAGACACCACCAACTGGAAAGATATGGTGCCGCACAGCGATAGTATCCTGGTGCAAAATTTCGAGTTATTTAAAAATTTTATGACGGTATCTGAAAGAATCAACGGGCTCACGCAACTCCATATTATTAGCCTGAAAGACAATGCCAGTCATTATCTAGCCTTCGATGAACCTGCTTATACCGCCAGCATCGGCACCAATGCAGATTATAATACCGATGTACTGCGGTTTAATTATACATCTCTCACAACGCCGGCTTCCGTGTATGATTATAGCATGGTTTCAAAAGAAAAAAAGCTGATGAAACAACAGGAAGTATTAGGTGATTTTAAAGTGGGCGATTATACAACGGAACGTGCTTTTGCAACAGCCAAAGACGGTACAAAAATTCCGGTGTCTGTTGTGTATAAAAAAGGTTTTAATAAAGATGGCAACGCACCGTTGTTATTGTATGCCTATGGTAGTTATGGTGCCAGCACAGATGCTGCTTTCAGCAGTATCCGGTTAAGCCTGCTCAACCGCGGTTTTGCTTTTGCCATTGCGCACATTCGTGGTGGCCAGGAGATGGGAAGGTATTGGTATGAGGATGGAAAAATGATGAAAAAGAAAAACACGTTTACCGATTTTATTGATTGCGCCCAATGGCTGCTGGACAATAAATATACCAGCACCAAACACCTGTACATCAATGGCGGCAGTGCCGGCGGATTACTGATGGGTGCCGTGGTAAATATGCGCCCCGATCTTTGGAACGGGGTTATTGCTGCCGTGCCTTTTGTAGATGTAGTTACCACGATGAGCGATGCTTCCATTCCCCTCACCACCAACGAATATGACGAATGGGGCAACCCCGCCAACAAGGAAAGCTACGACTACATGAAAAGCTATTCGCCCTACGACAACGTTGAAAAAAAGGCGTACCCAAATATGCTCGTAACCACCGGCCTGCACGATAGCCAGGTGCAATATTTTGAACCTGCCAAATGGGTGGCCAAATTAAGAACGATGAAAACAGACAGCAATAAATTGTTTTTGTACACCAACATGGAAGCCGGTCATGGCGGTGCTTCCGGAAGATTTAAACCCTTAAAAGATAAGGCAAGGGAGTACGCATTTTTTCTTGCACTGGAAGGCATTACCGAATAAAAAATCTTAGCAACCAAGCAAAAGCCGAAGCCTAAGCGCCTCGGTTTTTGTATTTTAAAAGATGTATTATTTTTTGTCCGGGCTAAGAAGCTGTGTGGCAAATTGTTGCGTCGCCCTCTTGTACGTTATACCTTTTTGGTACATTGGGCTTTCTAATTGATTGTAACTGATGATTAGGAAAATTCTTTAAATGGGAAAATGGAGTACTAATAAACTGTTGGTTCCATACTGTTGTGCCGAACTCTTACAATGATAATTTCTTTGTCAGTAATCTTATAAGTAATTCTATATCGGTGCAGTTCATAAGCCCTAAAACTGCCATCATTATTTCTTTAATACATATCAGGTGGATGCATTTCAGGATGAGTCGAAAGCTTTTCGTTGGATGATAAAATTTCCACTTTTACTTTCAGTGCATTTTGGTATGAATCCAACAAAATATATTCGTAGATTTTCTTCAACTGACTTTGTGTATTGAAAGGCCATCGTATTTGCCTTACCATTTAGCAGCCTGTTTCTCCATCTCTTCCTGGGTAATATAATTACCGGCTTCTGATTGCGCTAATGCTTCATCTATTTCTTTATTGTATTGCTCAATGCTTATACTGTTAGCAACATCTGTTCTGCCAGCTAAAAAAGTTTTTAACATCAACAGCACTGATTTTTTCTCAGCCTCATTCAGTTGAGTGAAGTAGTGCTGCAGATTCTCATCTAATAAACTTGCCATGATATTCTTTTGTACAAATTTACTTTTTTTCTGTCCCAAATGGAAAGCATTTATTCAATTGTCAGGCTTAAAACTAATTCACTCAAATGTTCTTTTTCTGCTTATCTCTACGTTATAGCTAACTCTTTTGTATTTAAACCATATGACGTTAATTCGGCCAATTATCGTTAATTTTAATACGCAAAATCGAAAATTCAATGCCTGCCTTTCTCTCTAAAAAAATTACAATTGTAGCTATTTTGTTCCTGGTGGCAGGCAGCAGTTTTTTGTATATCACCAAAAAGCCACCCGTTGATTTTACAACACAGGTTAAACCCATCTTCAATAAAAATTGTATCACTTGTCATGGAGGAGTAAAACAAAAAGGGGGCTTTAGTGTGCTGTTTCGCGAAGAAGCATTGGCCAACACAAAATCCGGCAAACCAGCCATCATTCCCGGCGATGCCAACAAGAGTGAAATGATCAGGCGGCTAACATTGAAAGATCCCGAAGAACGAATGCCTTACAAACACGATCAACTGTCAGCAGCAGATATTGAAATATTAACCCGCTGGATAAACGAAGGGGCCCGCTGGGGAGAACATTGGGCTTATGCACCTGTTAAAGAAATGCCTGTTCCGCAGCCAACCACTTTTTTTGGTTTATTTAAAACCCGCAGCAAATGGGCAAGCAACGAAGTAGACAATTTTATAGAAGCAAAATGGAAAGCCGCAGGTGTAGCTGCATCGCCGCAGGCGGATAAACAAACCCTGCTCCGGCGGGCTGGGCTGGATATCATTGGTATGCCTGCACCTGAAAATATCGCCCAACAATACCTGGCTGACAGCAGCGAAAAGGCTTATCCAAACCTGGTTGATTCTTTATTAGCCTCACCACATTTTGGTGAAAAATGGGCGGCACTATGGATGGATCTTGCCCGCTATGCAGATACCAAAGGATATGAACGGGATGACACCAGGAACATCTGGCATTACCGCGATTGGCTCATCAACGCCTTTAACCGGGATATGCCTTATGACAGTTTTTTAACCAACCAAATAGCAGGCGATTTATTACCCAATGCAACAGATGAAGATCTTATAGCTACCGCTTTTCAGCGTAATACCATGACCAATGATGAAGGCGGCACGGACAATGAAGAGTTCAGAACAGCAGCCGTAATGGATCGGGTAAATACCACCTGGCAGGCAACCATGGGAACGACTTTTGCCTGTGTACAATGCCACAGTCATCCTTATGATCCTTTTAAACATGAAGACTATTACAAGTTCCTCGCTTTTTATAATGATAGTCGTGATGAAGATACGGAAGCCGATTATCCGCTGCTGCGGCATTATAACGACAGTTTGCAAAAAGAGTTACAGGCCGTAACCAACTGGCTGCAAAGCAATGCGTCACCTGCAAAAGCAAAGGAAGCTTATGTGTTTTTAAAAACCTGGCAGCCTGCCTACAATAGCCTTTTATGTGACAGTTTTACCAACAGCGAATTGTCGGATACCAAATGGCTGGCCGTTCGCAATAAGGCCATTTGTCGCTTAAAAAATGTAGACTTAACTAATAGCACGCAATTAATTTTTCGTTACCAGGGTTATGCTTCAGGAGGTAGCTGGCAAATACATATAGATCAACCGGCCGGTGCTGTTATCGCAACCGTTCCGTTGAAACAAACAAAAAATGGTTGGACAATCAGCGAAACCAACATCATTCCGCAAAGCGGTTTTCATAATTTGTATTTTACCTACACCAACCCTTTACTTAAAAAGCGGGAAGCAACCGGTGCGCTATTCGACTGGTTTTATTTTACAAATGAATTGGCATCCGCCAACAAGCCGGGGTATGATAGTGTTGAAAAAAAATACTGGCGTTTGTTGAATGCAAATGTGCCCACCACGCCCGTAATGATGGATAATCCTGCCAACATGCATCGTACCTCTTATGTATTTGAAAGGGGCAACTGGCTGGTGAAAGGTGCTACTGTGCAGCCGGGCATTCCAAACTCATTGGGCAAGCTGCCCGCTAATGCACCTGCGAACAGGCTAGGCATGGCGCAATGGTTAACGTCTCAGCAAAATCCACTGACTGCACGGACAATGGTTAATCGTGTGTGGGAACAATTGTTTGGCACCGGCCTGGTTGAAACGCTGGAAGATATGGGCTCGCAGGGCACAGCGCCAACCCACCAAGAGCTACTTGACTGGTTGAGTTACCAGTTTATGCATGGTGATCAATGGAGTGTAAAAAAGTTAATTAAAACCATTGTACTCAGCAGCACTTACCGCCTGGATTCAAAAATAACGCCGGAGCAATTGCAGAAAGATCCGTTGGATAAATTGTATGCACGTTACCCAAGGGTGAGGTTATCCGCAGAGCAAATCAGGGACCAGGCGCTTTGTATCAGTGGCGTACTTAGCAATAAAATGTTTGGCCCCAGTGTATTTCCCTACCAACCAAAAGGCATCTGGCTTTCGCCCTGGAATGGTGCGGAGTGGGTGCAAAGTAAAAATGAAGATCAGTACCGCCGGGCTTTGTACACTTACTGGAAAAGGTCTGCTGCTTATCCATCTATGTTAACATTCGATGGCGTATCCCGGGAAGTGTGTACCGTCCGCCGCATCCGCACCAATACGCCATTGCAGGCACTCACAGCTTTAAATGATTCAGCTTACATTGATCTTGCCAGGCATTTTGCCTACCGCATGCAAACCGATGCCGGCAGTGATGTGGAGCAACAAATTAAGATCGGCTTTAAACTCGCCACCCATCATGAAATTGATGCGGGCAGTTTGGAGGCATTGACAAATCTTTATAAAAAAGGTTATGATCGGTTTAAAAATAACGCCGATAATACCTGCGAAATGGTAGGCGGCATCAACGAACATACCAACCCCGAAACCGCTGCATTAATAGTTGTGGCAAATGCTATATTGAACCTGGACGAAGTGGTGACGAAGAATTAAGGTTTTGTTACTCCAACAATTATCTCAATTATTAAAAGGTTTATAAGACATCCAGTCAACTTCTAATTGGTACTGTTGAGTTGGCTTTTCTACCGAGTTCGGATTCGTTTGCACTGGCCAGTTATTGGTGTGCCAAAAGTTCATCCTGTAATGGCTGTGATTTTGGGGTATTCCTGTTTGCGATCCCTGGTAATCCCACAGAATAATTTTTTCATTTGTTACAGGGTGTAATATCCACCAGCGCAGGCGATTTGGGTACCAGTCAAATCCATAAGTATAAAAATGGGACGCTGCATTGTAGTCTTCTATAGGCCCCAGTGATTCCGGCTTATCTTGTAAACCAGTCAGCGGCTCGCTTACGCCTTTGTAACCAACTTTGTATTCTGTGGTATAAATAATGCCTTTGGCGAGGTTGATGGTGCGGCCGATGCGTTTCAGGGCATCTTCATGACCAGTCCAGGTTCCAATATAAATCACCTGGGGATCGGCAACCAACCATTCAAAATCAATCTCACTAAGCCCGGGAATACTATCAACATGATATGTAAAATAGCCCACTACTGCTCCTGCATTTGGCTGTGTCTTAGTTACATCCGGTATTTTAAGCCGTGCTGAATAAGTACCAAAATGAGTAAAGTTGTTTGAAATGATCTCTGGCCCACGCCCCGGTCCGGCAGAATCCAATGGATCAATTTTAAAAGAAAGTATTTTAGTACCAGGTTCTGTAGATGAATTTACACCGAAGGCTTTTTTAAAATCAGCACTATTGCCTGTGGAACCATACCTGAAAAATTTTGAACTAGATGTATTAAAATTCTCAATAAATGCACTTTGCTCTTTAATGTCTTGAGCCCGGACAGACCGGTAATTCATCAAAATTATTATCAACAATAAATGCTTCACGTTTCTTCTTTTTATTAAAAGGTTATAATACCATCTAAATCTACGAATAAACTAAATGATAGCTGATTTACACCAGCGATGAATACCTGGTGCTGACGAACGCTTATCATATTTTGAGATCTTCCGATGTAAGGAAACGGTTTGTAAACCTCCGAATCTATTTAATTTTTAAAGGCTTTCTTCCACACAAAGTTTTAACTTTAAGGGCACTATTTATATACAACTTGCTTTTAAAGCATGAATAAAAAAATCATCTTTATCGTTTTAATACTGTTTGCCCTGGCGGCAAGTAGCTGGCTGCTTGGCATCCGAAAATCAACGATCGATTTTACAACCCAGGTAAAGCCCATCATCAATAAAAATTGCATTACCTGCCATGGCGGCGTAAAACAAAAGGGTGGTTTTAGTTTGTTGTTTAGGGAAGAAGCACTGGCCAAAACAAAATCAGGCAAGCAGGCAATTATACCCGGTGACCCTGGCAACAGCGAAATGATCCGGCGGCTAACACTGAAAGATCCGGAAGAGCGAATGCCCTACAAACATGATGCACTCAGCAAGGATGATATTGAAATTTTGTCTACCTGGATAAAACAAGGTGCGGCCTGGGGCCAGCACTGGGCCTATGTTCCGGTAAAAGAAGTAATAGTGCCCCAAGGCAAAAGTTTCTTTGGGTTATTCAACAAAAAAAGCGACTGGGCAAAAAATGAAGTGGATGATTTTATAGAACAAAAATTGATATCCCAGGATTTAAAACCTTCGCCGCAGGCAGATAAAAAAATATTGCTACGCAGGGTTAGCCTGGATTTAATTGGTATGCCTGCAGCCGAAAATATAGCGCAGCAATTTCTACAGGACAGCACTGCCAATGCCTATGGAAATTTGGTAGACTCTTTACTGGCTTCGCCGCATTATGGTGAAAAATGGACCAGCATGTGGCTTGACCTGGCACGCTATGCCGACACCAAAGGGTATGAAGCAGACATGGGAAGAAACATCTGGAAATACCGGGATTGGCTGATCAAAAATTTTAATGCGGACAAGCCCTATAACCAATTCCTGGTGGAGCAAATTGCCGGCGATTTGTTGCCCGATGCAACGGATGATGATTATATCGCCACGGCCTTTCATCGCAATAGCATGACGAATGATGAAGGAGGAACGGACAATGAAGAGTTTAGAACCGCCGCCGTGCTGGACAGGGTGAACACCACCTGGCAGGGATTGATGGGTACTACATTTGCTTGTGTACAATGCCACAGCCATCCTTACGATCCTTTTAAGCACGAAGAATATTATAAGTTCCTGGCTTTTTTTAACAACGCAAGAGATGAAGATTCACAAGCCGATTATCCTTTGTTGCGGCAATATTCCGGCAGGGACAGTGCAACTATTTTTCGCTTAACAAAATGGATTGGCAACAATGCATCAGCCGATACAGCCAAAAATTATTATACATTTTTAAAAACATGGCAGCCAACCATCAACTCGTTACAATGTAACCAGTTTGTAAATGCGGCCCTGGTAAGCAGCTGGTATGCGGGCATGCGCAACAACGGTTCCTGCAGGTTGCAGCATGTTGATCTTAGTAATAAAGATGAGCTATTGTTCCGGTATCAATCGGGTGTAAAAAATGGGGTATGGACCATCCATACCGATTCTTTAAACGGACCTGTGTTAACCACCATACAAATAGCACCGGTAAAGGAGGGCTGGAAAATAGCCAATACCAAAATAAAGCCCACTACAGGTTTTCATGACCTTTATTTTAGGTATAAAAATACCAGCCTGAAAACTCCGGAACAAACCGGTATTTTGTTTGAATGGTTTTGCTTTAAAGAAACATTTCCCGGTAAGGGAAAACCAGGGTACGATTCCGCCTACAGTTGGTTTTGGCAACTGATGAATGCAAAAGTAACTACCACGCCAGTGATGTATGAAAATCCGCCGGACATGCACCGTACATCATATATTTTTAACCGCGGTAACTGGCTTGTGAAACGCGACGCGGTAGAACCTGATGTGCCTAAATCGCTAAACCCTTTTCCTGCCAATGCACCGAAAAACCGGCTAGGTTTAGCCATGTGGTTAACGGCTGAACAAAACCCATTAACGGCCCGAACTATGGTAAACCGTATATGGGAGCAACTGTTTGGAAATGGTCTTGCAGAAACGCTGGAAGATCTCGGCTCACAGGGTATTTCGCCAACCCATGTTGAATTACTTGACTGGCTGAGTTACCAATTTATGCACCAGGATAAATGGAGTATTAAAAAACTGATCCGCACAATTGTTATGAGTGCGGCTTATCAGCAGGATTCAAAACTAACGCCGGAATTACAGCAAAAAGATCCTTACAATAAATTGTATGCCCGTGGCTCAAGGGTACGTTTATCGGCCGAGCAGGTCCGCGACCAAAGCTTAAGTATCAGCGGTTTGCTGAACCCAACAATTTATGGACCCAGTGTTTATCCCTGGCAGCCAAATGGCATCTGGCTCTCGCCCTGGAACGGTGAAGAATGGCAACCGGCAAAAGGTCACGATCAATACCGGCGTGCATTGTATACCTACTGGAAACGGTCCGCACCTTATCCATCTATGATGACATTTGATGGGGTGGCAAGGGAGGTATGTACCGCCAGGCGTATACGTACCAATACGCCCTTGCAGGCACTTACTACCTTAAATGATTCTGCGTATATTGACATCGCAAGAAATTTTGCGTACCGTATGCAGGCGCTTGCGGCAAAGGACGTACCTGCGCAAATAAAAAAGGGCTTTGAGTTGGCCACCATGCACGATATTGATGCAAATAGTTTAAAGGCATTATTAAATTTATACAACACCGCACTTAATAAATTAAAAAAAGATGAAGAGAAAACCTGCGAGTTGATTGGTGCGCCAAACGAACACAACAATCCCGAAACAGCCGCATTGACGGTAGTAGCAAATGCCCTGTTAAACCTGGATGAAGTAGTGACGAAAAATTGAGAAACAAGGATGAGGGTTGAATTATATAGGATGAATTGAAAAAGTACATCGCCTGTTGATTGCAGGAGATAACACGACAAATTGTTACAATGACACAAAAACAATTACACCAGCAACGGTTGATAAGAGAAGCCGAAAAAGCAGTGATGCAGATGAATACCCGTCGCCATTTTTTAAAGGAAAGTGCCATGGGTTTAGGTGCGCTAGCATTGGGCTCGCTGTTTGGAAGCTGTGCCGGTAAAGGACCGCAGAGCAGCAGTGTAGCGTTTGATCCTGCTCATCCGTTGATGCCCAAGTTACCTCCCTTTGCCGCTAAAGCAAAGAGCGTAATTTACCTGCACATGGCAGGAGCACCATCACAATTGGAGCTGTTTGATTATAAACCCGAGCTGATGAAAATGGATGGCCAGGATTGTCCGCAATCATTGCTGGAAGGAAAGAAGTTTGCCTTTATCCGCGGCGTTCCCAAAATGCTTGGGCCGCAGGCAAAGTTTGCGCAGCATGGTAACTCCCGGGCATGGGTAAGCGAAAATATGCCGCACCTGGCTTCAATCGTGGATGAAATAAGTTTTTTAAAAGCGGTCACCACCGACCAGTTTAATCATGCGCCGGCGCAGCTGATGGTGCACACCGGTTCGGCCCGTTTGGGCCGGCCAAGTATTGGTTCCTGGGCCACTTATGGGTTGGGTACGGAGAATCAGAACCTGCCGGGATTTGTGGTGTTAACCAGTGGTGGCAAAAACCCTGATGCCGGTAAAAGCGTGTGGGGCAGCGGCTTTTTGCCAAGTGTGTACCAGGGCGTTCAATGCAGAAGCGAAGGAGATCCCGTATTGTTTATTAAAGATCCCGAAGGTATGGACCGGGACCTGCGCAAAGCAAGTATTGATGCCATTAACCAGGTAAACGCAGAAGAATACAAAACCTATAATGATCCTGAAATTTTGTCGAGGATATCGCAGTATGAAATGGCATATAAGATGCAGATATCTGCGCCGGAAGTAATGAACATCAATAATGAGCCAGCCTATATTCACGAGATGTATGGCACCAAACCCGGCCATGGATGTTTCGCCAACAATGTATTGCTTGCAAGAAAATTAGTAGAGAAAGGTGTTCGCTTTGTACAGTTGTTTGATTGGGGTTGGGATAGTCATGGTACCGACGCCAGCCTTGCGATTGACCTTGGTTTCATTAACAAGTGCCGCTCGGTAGATAAATGTATCACCGCGTTAATTCTTGATTTAAAGCAACGTGGTTTGCTGGAAGAAACGCTGGTAGTTTGGGGTGGTGAATTTGGTAGAACGCCGATGATGGAAAATAGAGAAGGTAAACAAAATCCTTACAAAGGCAGGGATCATCATACAGAAGCATTTACCATGTGGATGGCTGGCGCCGGTATTAAAAAAGGTTTCTCTTATGGTGAAACAGATGAGATTGGATACAGCGCCATCAGCGGCAAGGTAGAGCCTTTTGATATACAGGCCACCATATTAAATCAGTTGGGCTTTGATCATGAAAAGCTAACCTACGATTTCCAGGGAAGGCCATTCAGGTTAACCGATACAAGGGGGAAAGTAATTACTGATATTTTAAGTTAATATTGTGAGTAGTGAGTGCCGGGGCCGAGTGGTGAATAAACCACTGCTCAGAACTCACCACTCACCACTGACCATTCACCACTGACCATGCTGTTAAACCGAAGAAACTTTTTACAAACAACCACGTCTGCAACTACAGCATTATTGCTTACTTCGCTGGATGTATTTGCCATACCACAAAAAAACAATCAAATGAATGCAGGTTTTCAACTGAAAGTACTGGCTACCAACTGGGACTACCAGGGAAGCATAGACGCTTATTGCGCCAAAGTAAAACAGGAAGGGTACGATGGCATAGAAATATGGTGGAACAATTCACAAAAGGAAACGGATGAATTATTTGCTGCACTTAAAAAGTACAGCCTCGAGGTAGGCTTTCTTACAGCCGGCCATCAAAGCAATTATGCAGAACACCTGTCCAGCTTTAAGCAAATGGTTACGGCTGCTATTACCAACAAAGTGCAATCGCCCTTATACATCAACTGCCATAGTGGTAAAGATTATTTCAGTTACGAAGAAAACAAAGCACTGATTGATTTTACCATGGCGATGTCGAAAGAGACCGGTATAAAAATTTGTCATGAAACACATCGCTCCAGGATGCTTTTTGCGGCGCCGGTTGCCAAAAATTTTATGCAGCAAATACCAGGACTGCGCATTACAATGGACATATCGCACTGGTGCAATGTAAGTGAAAGTTTACTGGCCGATCAGCAGGAAACAGTTAACCTGGCAATACAAAGAACCGATCATTTACATGCCCGCATAGGGCATGCAGAAGGGCCACAGGTAAGCGACCCAAGAGCGCCGGAATGGGAAGAAGCAGTAAAAGCACATTTTGCCTGGTGGGATGCTGTTGTAGCCATTAAAAAACAAAAAGGGGAACTGCTGACGGTACTTACAGAGTTTGGTCCGCCGGATTATATGCCTACGGTTCCTTATACCCACCAGCCATTGGCAGACCAATGGGCTATCAATGTTTACATGATGCATTTGTTGAGAAAAAGATATTTGTAAGTAGCCCCTCCTATCCTCCCCAAGGGGAGGGAAATGGAGAAGGTAACGATGGACCAGGGTTTTTAGTTTTAATAAAAATCTGTAATTTTTTTATTATGTACCATTACACGGTACTTAATAGCCGGAAGTATAAAACAGACACAATGGGCCCAATAGAAAGTGCTAACTGAACTCTACTTTTACAGTCTGTAACATAAATGATTTTATTTTGCCTTAATAAATATTTATCTGTTGAAACTTTTATCTGTTATTGAATTTTTTGGTCATTTTCATCCACTGCTGGTTCATCTGCCGATTGGCATTTTGTTCGTTGCGTTGCTGCTGCAATGGATGAACCGTAACAATCAATATGCAACACTTGCCCCGGCCATTCCCATTATTTTACTGGCTGGCTGTTGTATGGCATTTGCCTCCTGCATTACAGGCTACCTTTTATCTATAAGCGATGAGTATGATGAATCGCTCGTAAGCTGGCACATGTGGATGGCCATTGCGGTAACCCTGGTGTCGCTGGTTTTGTATGCCAAAGAAAAGAATCCTGCATTTGCAATCAACAAAAAAATATTATCAGCAGGGTTATTTTTTTTACTGATGATTACCGGTCATTTAGGCGGTTCCCTTACGCATGGATCGGATTATTTAAGCCGTCCGTTGCAACAAATTTTTAGTACCGACACGCTTGCGAACGCATCTATAAAACCCATAGCCAATGTACAGGAAGCCATTGCTTATACAGATGTTATTACTCCCATTTTACAAACCAAATGTTACAGTTGCCATAATGCCAATAAGCAAAAAGGCGGTTTGCGTATGGACGAGATTAGCCTCCTGATGAAAGGAGGGAAAGATGGTAAAATCATTAAGCCGGGCAATGCAGATGAAAGCGAATTAATTAAAAGGCTGTTGCTGCCAACAGACAATGACCATCACATGCCGCCGAAGGAGAAGCCGCAGCCATCTGAAAGCCAGGTGGCCTTATTGCATTGGTGGATCAGCAACAATGCAGATGCCCAGAAGAAAGTAAAAGACCTTGCACAAACAGATAAAATAAAACCTGTTTTAATAGCCTTGCAAACTGTTACTGAAACGCAAAAACCAAGAACTGATATTCCGGCAGCCACTGTTACCAAAGCAGATGAAAAAATAATTGACCAGCTAAAAGCAAGGAATATTGTGGTGTTACCGGTTGCCCAAAACACTAATTATTTGATGGCCAATTTTGTAACCGACAGCATAGTTGACAAAGCAGATCTGCAATTATTGCAACAATTAAAACCTCAGCTCATCTGGTTAAAATTACAGAACACCAATATTACGGATGACCATACCCTGGCAATTGCGCAGTTAACCAATCTCACCAAACTGGATTTGTCAAATACCTTTATTACCGATAAGGGATTGGCCCAACTGGCGCCAATTTCGGGATTGCAATACTTAAACCTGGTGGGTACAAAAATTACTGCGACAGGCATTACTCAATTGAAAACCCTTAAAAATTTGCAGTGGTTGTACCTGTATAAAACGGGCTATACGTCAAAAGATTGGAGCACTGTGAAAGCTATATTTCCGAAAACAACGATTGATACAGGAGGGTACCAGGTACCTTTATTAAAAGAAGATACCACACTCGTAAAAGAACCCCTAAAAAAATATTAGGCCTTTATTTTAGAATTCCCTGAAGCTTGCTTTCAAGTGCATCGCCCCTTAAATTCATAGCGATGATTTTTCCGGTGGGGTCTACCAGCACATTGTAAGGAATGCCATCAAAACCATACAATGTAACAGCAGCGCTGCTCCAGTATTTAAGGTCGCTGATATGATACCAGTTCAGACTGTCAGATTTGATTGCCTTTTCCCATTGGGCTTTATCCTGGTCGAGTGACACGCCTAAAACGGTAAAATTTTTATCTTTAAAATTATTGTATGCTTTTACCACATTGGGGTTTTCTGCCCGGCAGGGCGCACACCAACTGGCCCAAAAATCTACCAGTACATATTTACCTTTCAGCATACTCAATGCAAACGGTTTGCCTGTAGTATCCGGTAAATTTATTTCAGGCGCCATGCCGCCTTCATGCGGCTTTGCTTTGAATTGCGCAATCAATTGATTGTATTGAGCCACCATGCTGTTCAAAGCCATGTGTTTGGGAAACCTGGCAGCAAGACTTGCGACAGGCTTTTCTAATTTATCAGGCTCTATGGTTTGCGAATATCCTAAAGCAAACATTCCTATTACCGGATCGGTAGTGGTATCAACATACTGGCTGATGAAATGATTATAGACTACTTCCTTTTCTGCCAGTTCATTTTTATTGACGGCCAAAAGACTATCAGATTGGGCTGATCCTGCCATCTGTCGCAGTTCGGCCGACTTATTCTCCAATGCTATTCGTTGAGTACGGATGCCTTCGAGGAATTTTTTTAAAGAACCATTTGCGGGAGAAGCAAATGTGCCTGCCTCTGTAGCAAGCTTATTGTAATCCGCCGTAAAGCCAATTTCATCTTTATCATTGATCAATACAAAAAAGGCACTATCCTTTTCCAGCCGGATGCGGTACAAGCCTTCTTCCACTGCCAGTGCAGACACGGTAAAATGCCCATTTTTTATTTCGCCTGTGTCTAATACCTCCGGATTTTTTTCACTGAAAAACAATTCTTCCAGGTAAATTTTTTGATCGGGCGCATTGGCGATCTGGCCATTTACTGTAAACTTTCCTGGCTCCTTCTTATTGTTGCAGGATAATAAAGTGGCAGCGCACAAAGCAATCATTACTAAGTTTTTCATCTCCGGTTATTTAATTTAATTTTTCTGCCAATAATTTATTTACAAGATTCATATCTGCCTTACCCTTGCTTAACTTTTTAACTTCGCCAACAAATAATCCAATCAGGCCCTTTTTACCACTTTTATATTCCTTTACTTTTTCAGGCATTTTTTCAATCACTTCATCTACCCAAACAGCAACGGAATCTGTATCGCTTTCCTGTATCAGGTTTAAAGTGGTGGCAATTTGTAATGGTTCTTTTTTGGGGTCTACCAGTAATGCATTGAAAATTTTTGACGATGCAATACTGAAATTTACCTTGCCTTCATCCACCAATTTAATCAGCGCACTTATTTTTTCAGGTGATAAGGGAAAGTCCGACAAGTCTGTGCCCCTGTCATTGCAATAAGATTTTACGGGCCCCATCAGCCAGTTAGCAACCGCTTTATAATGATTGGTATGTTGTATGGTAGCTTCAAAAAAATCAACCAGTACTTTATCGCCGCAAATAACCTGTGCATCATACACCGGTAAATTAAATACAGTGGTATATTTTTTTTCCAGTTCTTCAGGCAGTGCAGGCTGCGCATCTTTTACCTGTTGTAAAAATTCATCTGTGATGTTAAATGGTGTAAGATCGGGATCGGCAAAATAGCGGTAATCATCTGCTTCTTCCTTGCTGCGCAACGAAAAAGTAGTATTGTTATCGGCATCATAACTCCTTGTTTGCTGCATTACTTTTTCCCCACTTTCTACAATATCAATTAAGCGGCTTACCTCCACATCAATGGCACGTTTTACATTGCGGATGCTGTTTAAGTTTTTTACTTCTACCCGGGTGCCGAGCTTTGTTTCGCCTTTTAAATGAATGGAAATATTGGCATCACAACGCATGCTGCCTTCTTCCATATTGCCATCGCAGATGTTTAGCCAACGCACCAGGCGGCGCAGTTCTGTTACATAGGCAAAAGCTTCTTCGCTGCTATGTAAATCGGGCTCGCTTACAATTTCAAGTAACGGAACACCGGCCCGGTTTAAATCAATGGCCGTATAATTTTCATCCACATCATGCAAACTCTTTCCAGCATCTTCTTCCATATGGATGCGGTTAAGCCTGATATGCCGTTCGATATCGCCCACTTTAATTCGCACGGTGCCGTTTTTACAAATGGGCGTGGTATGCTGACTTACCTGGTAGCCTTTTGGCAAATCAGGGTAAAAATAATTTTTACGTGCAAAATAATTTTGTTGTTCAATTTCGCAATGCAGTGCCAGCCCCAGTTTTACTGCGTATTCAATGGCTTGTTTGTTCATTTTTGGCAAAGTGCCGGGGTGCGCCAGTGTTATAGGGCTGATGTGGGTGTTGGGTGCAGCGCCAAATGAAGCGCTATCGCCACAGAACAATTTGCTTTTGGTTAACAGCTGGGCGTGTACTTCAAGACCAATTACAACCTCGTATTTATCATTTTTTATCACGGTTGCAAATGTACAAAGAAGTTGGTGGGTATCTCCCGGCTGATCCAACAATTTGCTATTACCGGGATAATGACCACCATAACGGCTGTAAATACAAAACCCATCCGCCAATGGTCGCTGCCACAGACGAATGGATTTTACATGGAGGTTTTCGTTTATAAGTTTGCTGTCTTCAGTTTTTTTGGAATTTTGATGTCAAAATTCATGTCAGTTCCGTTTCTTTTTGCCTTGATAGTATAGGCAGATTTATCGGCTACTTCCTGCAGTTGCTCTCTTGCATCATCTGTATTGCTTATTTTTTGTCCGTTTATTTCGGTGATTACATCATCTTTTTTCAGACCTGCTTTTTGTGCGGCGGAAGAATCTTCGACATCAATAATTTTTACATTGCCACCTTCTTCAGTATCCTGAATTTTAAGCCCCAACCTTTTCTGACGCGGAAACATGCCGCCCATCAAATCTTCATTCGGACCGAAGTTAAAATTATCGTCCATGTTGAAGTTCTTAAACATATCGCCATTGGGCATTGGCCGTACCTTAACCCGGGGTGCGTTAAAACCACGAACCATCGGATCGGAATTGTTGTATTTAAACACCATATTTCTTTCCTCTACACGATCGCCCAGTACAGCTTTTACGTCCTTCTTTTTACCATCCCTGGTGTAGGCTATTTTAATTTCTTCCTTTGGTTTTTTACCACTGATAATTTCCGCCAGTTCCCCGGCATCACTCACTTTTTCATCGCCGATTTTTGTAATGATATCATCCTTTTTTAATCCGGCTTTTTCAGCGGCACTTTCTTTCATTACTTCAACCACCTTAGCGCCTTCGGCAGTTTTTTCAGTCGTTACACCAAGAAAAGGCCGGTGCGTGGCGGGTCCTCTTTTCATTCCGGGTAGTCGATCAAGGCCTGCTATTTCCGGCATTCCTTCGGGTGTATCAAAATTGAAAACCATGTTATCCCCGTTGTCGTCCCGGATAATCATTTTCCTTTTATTGATGGTTACATCCGCATCATTAAAATCCGAAAGCGGCTTGCCGTTGATGGTAACTCTATCGCCGTCAATTTCAACATTCAGTTTAACAGTTTTATCGCCATCGCTTTTAATAATGATTTCCTGCGTTTCTTTTTTTCCTTTTTTATCCGGTTTTACTTTAAAGTCTTTTGATTCTTCTTTAAGATCCTGCTGCGCCGTTGCAGTAAATGAGAGACTAATGAAACCTGCTGCCAGTGCGGTAAAAATTATTTTTTTCATGTTGATTGATTTAATATACGAAATATTTAGTAGTTCAAATGTATGGAGAATTTTTTAATTACGAATTAATTCGCAGATTATTTAAATGGTTTAACAAAATTTTTGAACCGGCGTGAAAAAGGTGATGGTAGGAACAGGCCGCGGCCTGTTCCTACGGTGCAAAATGGTATGCTGTACAAAAGGGCGATGCCCGCCCGTTCCGGTACGGGTGGGCATCGATGATGAACATGGCTGTGTCTCGGCCCGGACAAAAGATTGTCTAACAAAAATTAAATCAGTTCTGCAATGTGTTTATGAATGTTAAGCGCAATTTTATCCGTGGGCACATCATTTTCATCATTGCCAAAAGGGTCTTCAATTTCTTCGGCAATCAGTTCCAGGCTGGCGAGTACATAAAAGATAAATGCTACTACTGGTATTACGTAGTAACCAAGGCTGAATATATAACCGAATGGTAAAGTCATTACATAGAAAAAGATGAATTTTTTTATAAATACGCTGTACGAAAACGGGATGGGTGTATTCTTTATCCGCTCGCAGGCACCGCATATATCTGTAAAAGACTGCAGCTCTGCATTGAGAATGATGAGCTGATCGCCATTAATTTTTTGCTCTTTATATAGTTGCTGAATATGCCTGAACATGAGTAAGGCAACCTGGTTGGGAATGTGTTTTTCTGTATCGATGTGTTTAAAAATAGGATGTATAGCATCTTCTTCAAACAGTTCAATTCTTGTTTTTTCTGCTTTTAAGTGGTTGCGTAAAGCATAGGCGTAAGCAGGAATTATTTTTCTAAAAAAGAGGCGTTGCTCTATATCTTCTGCTGGTAACATTACCGTGAGTTTGATGGCCAGGTTACGACTATTATTAACCAGGCTACCCCAAAGTTTGCGGCCTTCCCACCAGCGATCGTAAGCGGTGTTGGTTCTGAAAACGAGCAGCATGGATATCGCAAAGCCAAGCAGGCTGTGCATAAGCGGAATATTTTTTAAAAAGCTGTTTGCGGAAAGCTGAAAATATTCCATCTCCAGGTAAGCGATAATGCCTGAATAAATACTGATGCCAATAATCAGGGGGAACAACCGGCGAAAGCTATCTGCTTTGTGAAAGCGGAATATAAATGTAAACCACTCTTTGGGATTGTAGCTGATCATGAATTATCATTTTATCAAAGATATTTGTTTACCGATTTGCGGCGATCACTTTTATGATGATTTGGTGGCATGATATACTTTTACCTGTGCATTGTCTTCTGTAATTTCTTTTACATACTGCATCCCAATCTTTTTAAGTACGTTTTGAGATGCGATATTATCGATATGAGCTTTACCAAAAATTTCCTGCAGGTTAAGTTGATGAAGGCCGTAGGCTAACGTATGCTGAGCCGCCTCGGTAGCATAGCCTTTGCCCCAATGATGAGGTGCAAAGCGATAGCCGAGGTCAATTTCATCTGTTTGCTGCAGCCACTTTAAACCGCACCAGCCAATAAACCCGTTGTTGAATTTGGTATGAACCGCCCAACGGCCAAGGTTATTTTTATACTGGGGCAGGATGATATTTTGCAATACTTCCTCGGCCGCTTCAATACTTTTCACTGCCGGTTCATGAATATATTGCAGTACACCGGGTGCACTGTTGAGCGCCAATATTAAGGGTGCATCGGCAATGGTAAACTGGCGCAAAACAAGGCGGGGAGTTGTTATAATTATTTGCATGGTGGTGTAATAAAAAAGGGAAGTCGTTACAACTTCCCTTCATCAAAAAATAAGAAGTTGATTTTTACAACAAGGATTTTACCTTTTCTATAATGGTTTTAAAATTACTCACATCCTGTCCGCCTGCGGTGCCCAGGTTTTTCTGGCCTCCGCCACCACCTTTTATTAAACCCGCTACCTGCTCTTTGATGAGCTTTGTGGCATCCAGGTTTTTTGCTGCTACCACCGTATCGGCAATACCTATTGCTACAAATGCTTTACCATCAATATTGCTGCAAAGTACTATCACACTGTCGTGCAGGTGGCTTTTAAGATCGGTGCATAATTTTTTCAGGGCATCCGCATTGCTTACTTCTATGATGGCGCCAACAAAAGTTACGTTGTTGATGATTTCATCCTGTTGCAACAATTCGTTGCGGATACCAACCAGTTGTCTTGCTTCCAAACCTTCAATGCGTTTGGATAATTGGCTGTTTTCCGATTGCAGGTACTGAATAGATTTTGGAATATCCTTTGAATTTTTCAGCAGGCCACGAATTTCATCCAGCGCTACAAATTGTTCGTTGATATAGCTTTCTGCTGCTGCCCCGCAAACGGCTTCAATTCTTCTTACACCAGCTGCCACAGCGCTTTCATGCTGTATTTTAAAAATGCCAAGTTCGCCTGTACTGCCCACATGCGTGCCACCGCAAAGCTCAAGGCTGTATGCCGGATCCATAATAACAACCCGTACAATATCCCCATATTTTTCTCCAAACAAAGCCATCGCACCCAGGGCTATCGCTTCATCTTTATGCATGGATTTTATTACCACCGGAATATTTTCTCTGGTCTTTTCATTCACCAATTTTTCAACCGCGGCAATTTCTTCATCGCTTACTTTGGCAAAATGACTAAAGTCAAAACGCAGGTAATCATTGTTTACCAGGCTTCCTTTTTGTGCTACGTGTTTACCCAATACGGTACGCAAAGCCGCATGCATTAAGTGCGTAACGCTGTGGTGTACTGCTATCGCTTTTCTCCTGCCTGCATCTACTTTTGCTGTAACGGTTGTTTCAATAGCGGCCGGAAGTTGATCTGTAAAATGAATGATCAGATCGTTTTCTTTTTTGGTGTTGGTTACTTTGATGGCCTCATCACCAAATTGTAAAATGCCTGTATCGCCCACCTGGCCGCCACTTTCAGCATAGAAGGGCGTTGCATCCAACACCAGTTGATATTGCTCTTTTCCTTTGGCTGTTACTTTTCTATACTTGATGATGTTGCTATTTGTTTCTAAGGAATCGTAGCCTACAAATTTGTTACTGACATTTTCGATCAGCGTAATCCAATCTTCTGTTTCTAAAGAGGTAGCTGCACGTGAGCGGTTTTTTTGTTGCTGCATTGCTGCTTTGTAACCAGCTTCATCCACTGTCAGATTATTTTCAGCTGCAATCAGGATTGTAAGATCAATTGGAAAACCAAAAGTATCCAGTAGTTCGAAAGCAGTGACGCCATCGATCGTTTTTGTTTGTTGCGACTGAGCAATGGCTTCTTCAATCTTTTTCAAACCTTTATCCAACGTTCTCAAAAAAGCTTCTTCTTCTTCTTTAATTACTCTTTCTACAAAATCCTTTTGCGCATACAATTCCGGAAAAACAGTTTCAAATTGATTCGCAATGACAGGCAACAATTGAAACAATAACGGTTGTTTATAATCTAAATAAGAATAATAATAACGCACTGCTCTACGAAGTATGCGCCGTATAACGTAGCCAGCCCCTGTGTTGGAAGGCAGCTGTCCGTCTGCAATGCAAAAACTGATGGCTCGGATATGATCTGCTAAAACACGAAATGAAATGCTTTCTTTATCATCACCAGCCTTGTATTCTTTCTTCACTATTTTACTGATGGCTTCAATGGTTCCGGTAAAAACATCCGTATCGTAATTACTTTGTTTGCCTTGTATCACTCTCACCAAACGCTCAAAGCCCATCCCTGTATCTACGTGCTGTGCGGGCAATGGCTCAAGGCTACCATCTTTTTTTCGGTTAAACTGGATAAACACATTGTTCCAAATTTCAATCACCTGCGGATGATCGTTGTTTACCAATGTTGCACCTGCCACCAGCTTTCTTTCTTCGTCAGTTCTGCAATCCACATGTATTTCAGTGCAGGGGCCACAAGGCCCAGTATCGCCCATCTCCCAAAAATTATCTTTTTTATTGCCCAGCAAAATGCGGTCTTCCGCTACATATTTTTTCCATTCATTAAAGGCTTCTTCGTCTTTTGGCAGCCCTTCTTTTTCATCGCCTTCAAAAATGGTTACATATAATTTATCCTTGTCAAGCTGGTATACTTTCGTCAGCAATTCCCAACTCCATGCAATGGCTTCTTTTTTAAAATAGTCGCCAAAACTCCAGTTGCCGAGCATCTCAAACATGGTATGGTGATAGGTATCAACACCTACTTCTTCCAGGTCGTTGTGTTTGCCACTTACGCGTAAACATTTCTGTGTATCGGCAGCCCGGTTGTAGGGTGCTTTTTTATTACCCAGGAAATAATCTTTAAACTGGTTCATACCCGCATTGGTAAATAACAAGGTCGGGTCATCTTTTAATACAATGGGGGCAGAAGGCACAATGGTATGCCCCTTTGATTGAAAAAAATCAAGAAATTGACTGCGTATCTGTGCACTCGTCATCATAACCTGCTGTTTTGGGTTGATTTTTGCAATATAAGCGTCTATATTTGTAGACGTTAAAAAAACTGTGGCGCAAAGGTAAGGAAAAGCTTATCCTTGCTATATGTTGGCAACGCATAATAGCAATAAGCATACAATTTTTTTAGAAGGTATTCAGACAACACATGATAGCAGCATTTCGTTCTCTATAAAAAAATTGTAAAAGTTTGTATTAAATCCCCGCGGGGGTAAGGCTTGCATGAAGAAAATAAAATATTATTATAACACCAATACGCTACGCTATGAAAAGCTGATCACCCCCTTCAGGGTTAAGTTGCTGCGCATATTTGGATTTCTTTCTGCCTTGCTGGTAAGCTCTGTTTTGATCATCTGGTTGTACACCAAATTTATCCCCAAACCAACAGACCAGGAATCGAGGTTAAAGGAAGAGATCATGAAGGACAATTACAGGGTATTGGGCGAAAAAGTAAAAACCCTGCAAGCGGAAATGGCAGGTTTAGAAAAAAGGGATAACGAAGTGTACCGCTCTATTTTTGAAGCCAACCCTGTGCCGGACAGCACCAGGGCTAAGTTGCAGGAAAAGTCGAAAGAGCTGGATAAGGTAAATGTGATCAGCGATGATGAACTCGGTAAAACGATATCGCTTGATTTAAATAATATCAGTGCCCGGATTGCCTACCAGGAAAACAGTTATACGGGCATTGAAAAACTGATTAATAACCAGGAAAGTAAACTGGCCTGCATTCCTGCTATTCAGCCCATCAGTAACAAAGATCTTACAAGAATTGCCAGTGGCTTTGGTTTTAGAATTCACCCGATTTATGGTATTCCTAAAATGCATAACGGGCTTGATTTTACGGCACCGCAAGGAACGCCTATTTATGCCACGGGTGATGGTACTGTTACAACAGCAGGAGAAGGAACGGGTACCGGTAACCATGTAATTATCAATCATGGCTATGGATACGAGACCGTGTATATGCACATGGTACGCATTAAAGCAAGAGCCGGGCAAAGGGTAAAGCGGGGAGAAGTGATTGGATGGGTAGGTAGTACAGGAGCCAGTACCGGACCGCATTGCCATTACGAAGTGCATATAAACGGAAGGAAGGTTGACCCCGTTTACTTTTTCTATAACGACCTGAATGCGGAACAATACGACCGCGTGTTAAAACTGGCAGCGACGGGCAGTGCAAAAAGTTTCGACTAAGAGCGCCTGATAGGTGAATACAAAAGCCACGAAAAATATTTATATACCATTGAATACATGGCAGTACAAACACAAATAGCATTTGATTTTGACAACATTGAGCAACCACCGTTGCCTGAGAAAAAACCTGTTGTAAAAAGCGAAAAGGTAATTGTACTGCCTGCTGAAGTGACGGTAGTAAAACAAAAATCAACCCGGGGAAGAAAGAGTTTAAAGGAAATGAGTGCAGGCGTTGACTTGCTGGATATTCCGGAGGATGAGATACTGTTTCAAAAGATGTATTATTCAATCGGCAAGGTGGCGGCCATGTTTAAGGTAAACCAGTCACTGATTCGTCTTTGGGAAAACGAGTTTGATGTTTTGAAGCCAAAAAAGAATGGTAAAGGCGACAGGTTATTCAGACCAGAAGATATAAAAAATATCCAGCTGATTTACCATTTAATGCGGGAGCGCAAGTACACGATGGAAGGTGCTAAAGAGTTTATTAAAAACAATAAAAGGGCCGACGAAAAATTTACAGCCATTGCCGCTCTCAAAAAGATGAAAGATTTTTTGAATGAACTGAAGGCCAATTTATAAAAGCATTTCTTGTTATCAACTGCTACTCTTTCCTGTCATTATTTATTACGATCGTGCCGGGCTCGCCGGTAAACTCAACAGCATTATCTTCCAACAATTTTTTTATCTGCAGGTTGATGGTTTGCTTTAGCGTATCAAACTCATTCAAAGCAATGGCATCAGTAAAATATTCAGTGTTGATTGTAATTCCGTTTTTACTGAGGTCTTTAAAAAAAACGGAATAAGAAAGCAGCTGTGGTTTTTTGTCATCCAATATTTCCTTTACCCCCGCAAGTATAATTTCTGCTTTTGCCACGCTTGTTTTTACAGATAATTCCAGAATAATTTCTGCACGGCGTTGGGTTCGCATACTCCAGTTGTCCACTATGGAATCTACCATTTGTTTGTTAGGCATGGTAACAATGGTTTTATCGCCGGTTAATATCCTTGTACTGCGTAAGCCAATTTTTTCAACCCTGCCTATAATGTTGTTCACCTTAACGGTATCGCCGGTAAAAAAAGGTTTGTCGAAAAAGATGATGAAGGAGGCGATTAGATTTTCAAGGCTTTCTTTGGCACCCAGCGCCAGTGCGGCACCTACAATGCTTAACCCGGTCAGCAGGTTTCCCAAAGGCTGGTTGAAACAGGCTTTTATAATCAGTAAAATGCCAATAATGCCCACAATTACTTTTAAAAAATCCCGCAAAAAAACAACCAGCTGGTTATCCCTTGCATCTGGCGTAAGGTTGGCTCTTTCTTCCAGTACAAAAGCAATAAAATCTATCAGCCTTAATACAAGCAATATAAAAGATGCGATGATGATGCCGGTACCGATACGGGCTACAATATCTGCTGTTGTATGCCCGTACAAAGTATACAAAAGAATGTTGGGAAAATTTAATTTGTCGATGGCAAAAACTGAAATGAGTAACAGCAAAAACCATTCAAACGGGCCTACAACAAGGTCTACAAAACTTTGTTTGCTTACCGTTTTCCAAACTCTTTTAACCAGCCTGAAAATCAAGGATACCAAATACCGGGATAGATAATGCTTTAAAAGCAACACCAGCAAGATAGTGCCGCCTACCACCAGGTAACTACGGAGCGTATTGTCGAAATAAACCTTATCTAAAAAATCCATACTATAAAAATACTACAATGAGGTCTATTATTTGAGTGAAAATTGCTGCAGGCCGTCTTTTTGCAGTACAAACAATTTGTTATTGCCGGCCTTAATTTGCAGTGCATTCCTGAAAGAAACAGGCAGGATATAATCTTTTAAATTTAAAGAGCCGGGCTTGTATTGGTGCAATAAATGATCGCTGAAACCATAGACTGTACTGGCTATTACATCTGTACTGGTCCAGTTTAAAAATGGAATCCTGGTTTTAAATGAGCCATAATAATCAAATGTATAAAACCCTTTTGTGGAGTCGTATAAATAAAGAAATTTATCCCGGTCCATAATTTGATCAGGCGAAGGAACACTATCAAATATATTTCTAAAATCTACCGAGGCCATCAGTACCGATCCATTATCGTCTATTTTTTTAAGCGTGGCATCGCCTTCATCAAACACCCAGATATTGTTGTCGTAAGAGGCGGCGATGGCTTTTACTTTAAATATATTTTGCTGCCGCAGGTTGATGGTGTTACGCACATTCAGGAACCTATCCAGTACAACCACCGTAGAAAAATTTTTGTAATACAGCAGCACTTTTAAAGGATTGGTAGCATCAATAGAAAATAATTTTCCATACCGCCGCACGTCATTGAATAATACAGCATCTCCATTTGGGCTGATTTTTTTCAGCTGGTTGGTATTGCTCAACAAATAGATATTATCCAGGTTATCAATGGTGAAATAGGAAAAATCGCCGGGGTATGTTTTGGTTAATGTAAACGACGAATCATTTTGAGCAATAGCCGGTAAAACCGACATGACGGTGCAGAAAAAAAACACGCTTAATCTTTTACCCCGCATCATTTGTTAAAATATTTAAGTGTAGTAGTTTCTCCATCAAAAACAGCATAGCTATCAAAGTTGATCCATTCTCCCAAATTAATATAGCGGCTGTTTTCTTTTAAAGAAAAGTCAATTGGCAGGTGACGGTGCCCGAAAATAAAATAATCTACATGTTCTTTTTGCAGCACTTCCTTACAATAAATAATCAGCCATTCATTTTCTTCTCCTAAAAATACTTCTTCTTTTTTGTCTGCCTGTTCCCTGCTTTTTTGTGAAAAATAATTGGCAATACCTAAACCAAAAAAAGGCGGCAAAATACCAAAGGCCCACTGGCAAAATGGGTTGCGAAAAATTTTCTTTAAAAATTTATAGCCATGATCACCGGGGCCCTGTCCATCCCCATGCCCTACCAGGAATTTAGTTCCGTTAAATTCAAATTGGTTTGGTTCATAATACACAGGAATATTCAATTCGGTTTGAAAATAATCTCTCATCCACATATCGTGGTTACCGACAAAAAAATGAATCTTTATGCCTGCATCGGTCAGCTCAGCAAGTTTACCTAATATTCTTGTATACCCCCTGGGAACAACATACTTGTATTCAAACCAAAAATCAAACATATCGCCTACAATAAAAATTTCCTGTGCGTCATGTTTTATGCTTTCTAAAAACTGAACAATTCTTTTTTCCCTTTGCAAACTTGCTTCAGCATTAGGTGTACCCAGATGAAAGTCGGACAGGAAGTATATTTTTTTATTGGGGTTAAGATTCATCGTTGTGCTTTCTAATTTTCAATGGCCGCGTGGTTAGCAAAGTTTATAGGTTGATCATTGAAGTATCCACCAAAAACAAATATACTTCTTTAGGTCCGTGCACTCCTGTAACCAACGTTTTTTCAATATCTGCGGTACGGCTGGGACCACTGGCAAAAGTTATGAGCGATGGAAAGGTTGTATATTTTTCTTTTACCAATTGTAACGCATCCTTAATATCATACACCAACTGGTTGGTATAAGCGATACAAATGTGGATGGGAGCATAAACGCTTACGGTACGGCCACTTTGCTGCGCTGCACTCATTACAATTGTACCTGTTCTGGCCACCAGGCATTCGCAGCCTGTAATAGAAGCGTCGCAGCTTTCCAGGTTAATGGTGTTGCTGTACAACCCATTCCATTCGTTTTCATTGCAGTAAATCTTCATCCATTCCTTACTGCTTATTAATTGCTGTAATTGTGAATGCAGTTCTTTTTCATCGGCACAAAAAATAAATTTGCCTTGTAGTTTGGTAAAGTTTTCTGCAAAAATAATCTCCAACTCTTCGCTGTGGACTTCATAAAGCGGAGCTTCCTGGCCATTTAATACAAAAGGCAAAGGCACTGGATGATCCAGTGCCTGCTTTATTTTATTTAAGATATTTTCTTTTGCTGTTGAATTAGCCATACCGTTTTTAAATTTGAGGCGGATTTTTTAATTCCTCTGGTAAAGCTGTTGGCGGCTCTTCTGTAATAATATCCTCTGGTTTAATATCCAATGCCTTTTTTTCTTCGTAAGGCCTTTTGCCAATCAACGCCTCCACATCACTTTTAAAAAGTACTTCTTTTTTTAGCAACTCTTTGGCCAGTAATTCTACCTCAGCTTTTTTAAGCAACAATAATTCTTTGGTTCTTACATAAGCCAGGGTAATCAGGTTACGAACTTCTTCATCAATCATTTTACCTGTTTCTTCACTAAAAGGTTTGGTAAAAGTATTTTCCTGGTTAGGATCGTAGTAGCTGATGTTACCCACTTTCTCATTCATGCCATACACGGTAATCATGCTATAGGCGATCTTGGTAATTTGCTGCAAGTCATTACTGGCACCTGTGCTGATTTTTCCAAAGAAAATATCTTCACTTGCACGACCACCAAGCGTCATACAAATCTGGTCCATTAACTGATCTGTATTGTACAGGTATTGTTCTTTAGGTGTGTACTGGGCATATCCCAAGGCGGCAGAACCGCGGGGAACTACTGTTACTTTTAGTAAAGGATAAGCATGTTCCAGGAACCAGCCGCAAATAGCATGACCAGCCTCATGGTAAGCAATAATTTCTTTTTCTTCAGGAGAAATAATTTTATTCTTCTTTTCCAAACCGCCAATCACCCTGTCAATGGCATCCTGGAAATCGCTCATGTCCACCGCTTCTTTATTTTTACGGGCTGCAATTAACGCCGCTTCGTTACAAACATTGGCGATATCCGCACCGGCAAAACCTGGTGTTTGTTCGGCCAATTTATAAATGTCTAACGTAGTAGATATTTTTATGGGTGCAAGATGCACTTTAAAGATAGCTTCCCTGCCTACCATATCCGGTTTATCAATGGTTATCTGGCGGTCGAAACGACCCGGACGCAGCAAGGCTGTATCTAACACATCCGGCCTGTTGGTAGCGGCTAAAATAATGATGCCCAAGTCTGTACCGAAACCATCCATTTCTACCAGCAACTGGTTCAGGGTATTTTCCCTTTCATCGTTGCTCATCATCATATTTTTACCCCTTGCACGGCCAATAGCGTCAATTTCATCAATAAAAATAATGCAGGGCGCTTTTTCTCTTGCCTGTTTAAACAAGTCTCTTACACGGCTGGCACCAACACCCACAAACATTTCCACAAAATCACTACCACTTAAGCTGAAGAAAGGAACCTGGGCCTCACCAGCCACAGCTTTCGCCAACAATGTTTTACCTGTACCCGGAGGGCCAATCAGCAAAGCGCCTTTTGGAATTTTACCACCTAACGCGGTGTATTTTTTAGGATTTTTTAAGAAGTCAACAATTTCCATTACCTCCACTTTTGCCTCATCTAAACCAGCCACATCACCAAAGTTGATATTTACCCTGGAGGCTTTATCGAACAAGGTAGCCTTGGATTTGCCAATATTGAAAATACCGCCGGGGCCGCCACTGCCACCACCAGGTCCGCCAACTTTCCGCATCATCATAACAAATAAAAGTCCTATTAATAAAATGGGTAAAAGCGTGGTAATCAGCTGGCCAAAAAATTCACCCTCATCATCCGGAGAATCAGGAATTTCTGAAATAGCGGGATATTTTTTATAAAAGTCCTGCATCTGGGATGCAAAGGTCTTTTCATCTATTATCGGAAAAAACAATTGAGGTCCGGCTAGTTTAGCGGCATTATCTGCATCGTACTGTTTACCCATAATAGGCCGGTAAACATCCTGTTTTTTAAGAAGGCTGTCTTTCTTAATAAAAACCCGAACAATTTTTTTATTGCGGATGGTTTTAATGCTTTCCACATCTCCCTGCTTTACCAGTTCGGTAAATTTAATCTGGTTAGTTTCTGCACCTAAAATACCAAAGCCCCTATAGGCATTGTAAGCCAAAATGCCCGCAAATACAAGGCCGTACACCCAGTAA
>JBBQWL010000055.1:0-42772 GCA_038210625.1 Chitinophagales bacterium
GTAAGTATTTTGAAAATCGGGCAGCAACATCGCTTTATCCATTGTTACACCAGAGTTAATGTTGACTGCAATTTTGCCCGCTTTACCTTTTTTAGTTGTGATGACGATAACACCATTTGCTGCACGGCTGCCATACAATACAGAGCCCGCTGCGCCTTTTAATACAGAGATGGTTTCAATGTCATCTGGATTAATATTGGATACCCCATCACTACCACTATGACCGCCACCATTGCTGCCGGCATCATCGGTTACCTGTTTAACAGGAGTAGAGTTATCAATAGCAACACCATCCACAACAAACAAGGCATTGTTGGAACTGGCGATAGAACGGTTACCCCGAAGCAATACTCTTGTAGCACTACCTGGACCGCCCGCTGATGACGTTATAGAAAGGCCCGCCACTTTACCGGACAATGTATTGGTAAAGTTAGCGTCCCGCATTTCGTTAATCTGATCGCCCCCGATTTTTTGGGCTGAGTAAGTGAGTGATTGTACAGAACGCTGAATGCCAAGTGCGGTAACAATTACTTCGCCCATTGCTTTCTGATCGCTCTCCAATGTTACCGTCAACGTGCCGGTATTGGCATCCACTACCCTTTCTACAGACTGAAATCCTACCGAAGAAATTACCAGTGTAGCTTTGGTTGATTTAACAGCGATGCTAAAAGCACCGCTGGCATCAGTAGCTGTTGCAGTGGATTCGCCTTTAACTTTAACAGTAGCACCTTCTACCCCTTGACCGGTAGCCTGGTCAGTTACAGTGCCACTAATAGTGAATGCATTAAAATCAGGAAACAAGTGGCCTTTTTCCGGTCCATTATTTAAACTACCGGGATTACAGACTGCCTTTAAATGAAATGATGAAAGTAGCAGGAATACGAATAAAAACTTCCCGCAAGCCGGCATTGCCCCAAACAATATCTTACCGCTGTTTGTTTTGCCTGCTTCTTCATCAAAGCGTGATTTAAAAATGGATTTTAAGTACATACAATGTAGTGTTTAGGTTTATAAAGCAGTTTGTTAATTCTATTTTTATTTTGGGGCAGAGCAAATAATAGACTACCCGTCTCCGCCAGCATAACTGACACGAACGATTGATTCGTAAAAAATCAATACAAATTTGATGATACAAAAAAGGAAAATTACCAACCAAATAATCCGGGCTGCAAAGAGAATTGGATTGTAATAACCGATTCTAAGAATATAAGCTGGTCCCGCATGCAACTGTTCTTCTGCAGATAAACAATTGCAATGCAATTTCAATTCTAAAGCGCCGCAGGCAAGCGTTTCGTCTGTTTCGTCAAAAAGAATTTTTCTTAAGCAATATCATTTTGATGAAATAAAATTATGTTATTAATAAGGCTAAAAAATTCAATATTCGATTCAATATATATACTTTTTTAACAAATTTTATTCTCATTAAAGTTGTTATGTTACAACAAACAATCAAAATGCATTTATGCAAAAATTAAAATCACCTGCACAAATAAAATTTGTCTATTTTTAATTACAGCGAAAATCCACTTCTCCTAAAAAGATGCAGCTTGTATTTTTACAATTACCATGGTTATTTCGCATTGGATGATGGGTATACTGCAATGAGGGATCCAACAATATCAATGCCCATTTTCAATATTGAAAGACTTTCCAATTTGCCATTACTTCCTGCGTAGCTTCATCAAACGTAGCTTTGGCACCGGTTCTTACCGCCGCGTTCGTCATGATGTTGGCAATAGAATGATAATACCCTGCCTCAACGGGCGCATTGGGTTGATTTCTGCTGCGGATACATTCCATCCAGTTACGCACGTGCGCTGATGTGTATTCATCACCACCCGCATTGGCGCTCGCATCTATCTTAACCGTTCTGTCAACCAAATCCATTTCGGGTAATATATTTGCTTGCATGTTCATCTCCTTTGCAAACTGTTCTGTTAAACCTCCGCTGCCAGAAATTTTATTGGTATTCAAATTCAGTTCTCCGCCATTTGAATAATAAATTTCCTGTGGTATCTCTTCCCCGTTACTCATGCGACTCATGAACACCACCTGGAAGCCTTTGCCTGCATCATCCTGCGGACCGTAGTCAAAAACAGCAGTAGTAGTGTCCCAGTTTCTTCTGCCATCTTTCCATTGAAAAATACCTCCGTTGGCTACCACGCTTCTCGGATGATTGTACCCCGTGTACCAGTGCACCGTATCAATCTGGTGGCTCATCCACTGACCGGGCTGGCCGGAAGAATAAGGCCAGAACAAACGATACTCAAGGTACTTTCTCGGGTCAAAATTTTCGTAGGGCCTGTTTAGTAAAAACCGCTTCCAGTCAAGGTCTTCTTCCTTACATTTGGCAACCAGCGCGGGTCTGCGCCACCGTCCAGGCTGGTTCACATTCCAGGTAAGTTCTACCATTTTGATGTCGCCAAACTTGCCGGATTTAATAAAATTTTCTGCGGCCTTATAATTTATTCCGCTTCTGCGTTGTGATCCTATCTGTACTATTTTGCCGGAAGCCTTTACCGTTTTAAGGGCGAGTCTTGCATCTGCCATCGTTTCAGCAAATGGCTTTTCGCAATACACGTCGCAGTTGGCATTGATGGCTTCTACGGTGTGCAAGGCGTGCTGAAAATCTGCCGTGCTGATAAATACACCATCCAGGCTTTTCAGCTTGTACAATTCATCATTGTTTCTGCAGGCAATGATATCATGCCCCAGCCTTTCTTTTAAAAATTGTTGCCCTTCCTCACGTCTCAATTTCCATATATCCGATACCGCTACAATATCAAAATTCAGTTCCTTATAATGTTGTAAGTAACTGGGAAAATGAGCTGATCTGAAACGATCGGAAAAACCCACTACTCCCAGTCTTACCCTGTCGTTGGCGCCAATAATTCTTGCATAACTTTTGGCACTTACACCTTTGTAAGCAAGTACAGCGCCTGCTGCAGTAATCGCCGTGTGCTTTATAAAATTTCTTCTTGAGTAGGACATAGACTTATTTTTAAAGATGAACTGTTACAATTTTCCGAGTGCAATACCTGTATCCACAATATGCATTTGTGCAGGCATTTTTTCTGCCACAAGGCCTGAGGTTCTTATCCGTATATTTTTAAAGTAGACTTTGGTTCCCGGCTTTTCAACATCTCCCGCAGCATGTACCTGAAGGCCAATAAACCCGGTTCTGTCCAGGGTATCTTTCAGGTAAGCAGCGGGCACCTGGTTGATCCAGGTCTTCATTTCATTTCCCATGCATTCAATTTTCACATGATTGTATTTACCAACCGTAAAGGCTTTTTTTGCCGATAAATTCAATGTAAGCGGGTACAACCATTCCCTTCTTTCTTCATCATAAATCCCACCGGTCCATTGCCTGCTGCTGGGGTCAATTTCCACTTGTCTTCCATACACTTTTCCCGGATGTTGATCGCCGCCAAAGTGGCTACGGGTTTGAATTCCGGAGTTACTAAGTTCACTTTCAATCATCACATCCAGTTCGAGGATAAAGTCGCCATATTCTTTTTCTGTTACCAAAAAAGTGTTGACCGAATCAACTACGGAAGTTCCCACGATGGCGCCATTTTCCAGCGCAAACAGACCACCGCCGCCCAACTTTTTCCAGCCCCGTAAAGAATTATTTTTTATTAAATCAGTCCACCCTTTTTTGCTTTGGGACTGCACCGGAATTACCAAAAATTGCAATAAAAAAAGTAAGGCCAGGACAGCTATTTTATCAAACCCTCTCTCTTTTATATCCAAACAACAGCAGACCATTTTTCAATTTTTCATAAAAATAGGCAGATAGGCTGCATCATTTTTTCTATATTCGGTTAATAAAGTGTACTTTTTTAACATGCAGTGCTGCAGGTTCTTTTTACAAAAAAAAATGAAGGGAGAAGGTTACTGTTAAAGCAGCAAATTTTTTGCAGCGCCGGATTTTGTTACCACAGTAGTAAGCTATTGACTTTTGGTTACCCTGTTGGGAAAAAATAAGAAGGAAGAAAACCGTTGCAACGCCGGGTCGGTTGCAACATGTGTATGTTAAGCAATCAATTATTCGAATGGCAATAAATCAGGCTCGACAAATTCTTTCCTGGCTTTGTCTGCGCTGAAAATATCCTGCTGATAGTGACAAGCCATCAGTTCCTTAAAATTATATTTCAGTCGGGGGAACTGGTGAATAAAATCGTTGAAATTATCCCCATCGGCTTTCTTCATAAAATGGGCCACAGCCTTTATTGCAGCAACGGTAAGTGTTACATGGTATTTATCTGCTGCGCCTACATGGCTTGTAAAAGCCGTTAACTGGTTACAAATATTTTTAATGGCCTGGTCTGTGCCGTATTGCTGAATGTGTATCCACGCCAATCTTACATGCGCTTCATGGTTAAATAAAGCCGGTGACAGCGTACAGTTTTCGAATTGTGTTTTCAACTCCAGGTCCGTTAAATCAATTGGTGTTTCCATATCATTGTGCATTTATGTAGTCTGTAAATTTTGCATAAATAACCCGTTGCTGATTTACGAGCACGCTTTACATTTTTAATGGCATCACAAATATTTTTCCATTTTGATATTGGCTCTTTCATACAGTCCCGGATCCCACGCCACTTCAACAAAACCGAAACTTTTATACAAGTGTATTGCGGTTGCTAATTTAGTGTTTGAATACAAAATTAGTCGCTGAATTAAAAGTTGCTTCGCCACATTCAGACAATGTGTTATCAACGCTTTTCCAATACCGTATCCTTGTGCATTTTCTGTAACAGCCATTTTACCAAGCTCAAATACGGTTGGTGTCTTTTTCAACAGCGAGGCAGTGCCAACAATTTCGCCATTCATTTTTGCGTAAAAGATAAAACCGCCTTTCTCAATAATTTCTTTTGAAGGGTTTGACAAAGACACAACATCACCAGCTTCAACCCTAAAATATTTTTCCAGCCACTCGTAATTCAGCGTTTTAATTGGCTGCTTTAAGTCGTCGTAATAGTCAATTATCTCAACGCGGTCGCCATGCGATGGAGGCTCCGAAATTACAATAAAATCCAGGTCAGTATTGTGTTGGTTGGCGATGCAATGCAAACTTTTAACCGGCACGTGAATGGATTCATTTGCTGCCACAACATGGAGCTGACCATTTATTTGAAATGTTGCGGTACCAGATAAAATATAAAATAGCTGCTGCGCCTTTGTGTGATAATGCAATTGCTCAGTTGTGCCCGGAGGCATTCGTTCCTGTATTACACCGAGGCTATCCGACTTTAGCAAATGCCAGCCAGCACAATTGTTGCCCCAGTTGTACTGTGTGATGTTATTAATTGATCTGATCATTTTATCTTCTTATTCATTAAAAATTTTATCACGCAGTGGTTGGTTGATAAACATTCTTGTAATGTACTTCCATCCATTTATCCGGACTTGCAATACCAGTCCAGCCGAACTGCTTATACAGTCCATGGGCATCGCCGGTTAATAAAATCCACCTGCGCAAACCCTGTAACTGTGGATGGTTCATCACTGCCTGCATCAGCATTTTAGACAAGCCGATACCACGAAACTCAGGCAGTATAAAAACGTCGCCTAAATAGGCAATGGTAGCAAAATCAGAAACAATGCGGGCATAGCCCACTTGCCGGTCGCCATCATAAATTCCAAAGTTCAACGAATTGGCAATGGCAGCTTCTACCGTACCCAAGGGAATATCTTTACTCCAATAAGCCTCCGTAGAAAGAAAATGGTGAATCATACCGACATCTAATTTTGCCTTATCTGTTGACACACTAAAATTACCCATTTTTTTTTTGAGATGTTATTCGTTTAAACACAGTTGTTGTTACAAGGTGGTAGTCAATAAACGCCGGTGATAATTTATTTGCCCCAGGTGATAATTCAAATGTGTTAGCAGGTGAATTAATGTATACCCAGTTTCAGTTGGCTTATCCCAAATCAGTATCGGAAAGTCAGCTTTCATTTCACTTTCAGAAAGAGTGCCAAGCCCTTTTGCCACCACCTGTATGGTGTCTTCTATCATTTTAAGCAGCTCCGCTTGAGGGATATTTTTTTGAGAAAACTCGAGGTCTCTTTGGCGTACATACCCGGTTTTAGCCAGCCCGACACCAATGTAAGCATTGAGGTTACCAATTAAATGAAGACATAAATTGCCCCCGGAATTGGCAATTTCTTTATCTACCAGCCATATACACTTTTCATCCTTGTATGATGTTATTTCAGTCTTTAACCTGGCAAGATCCCTGGCGTATAAGCTTTTTAAATCAGCTATCATGATTGTGTTTTTTTATATTACAAATGTCCACACAATTCATCATTCAATACAGATACAAATTCTGATTTTTTAACCAATACAGTTTAAAAGTTTTGTATGGTCACTGTCAGCGATCTATGTCTTTTTAACCAACACCATCCGGCTCAGCACAAATTTATTTTTTTTCGCCGTTGTTTTAAACCTGAATGAAAGTGAACGGTTGTTATCCGTAACTACAATGCTGCCCGCTTTTTGCATCAGCAATTTTTCGTCTCCCGAACCATTGGCATCAATCCAGGGTGAAATTTGCGTTTGGCGTTGCCATAACGAAAACTGCGGAGCAGCTGCGGTTTTATGGTAATCAACATACACATCATAATTAGCCGGCGGAATTTTATACAGCAGCATTTTTAAAAGTGTTTGGTTGCTTACAGTATAGTACATTGCTTTTGCAGGCGTGCCATCCCATTTTGCCTCCGCCGCCACGTTTTCATCCATGGCGGTATACATCAATTGCGGGTAAATTTCCAATGTGTCCGGCATGTATATTTTTGTATTCCAGTTATCCGGCAAGATGGTTTGTACATTGGGCCGGTCGCAATAATAATAACTTACCGAAGTATAATCCGCAGGCCACTGATTACCTTCCGGGCCATGCTCCATTGAATGCTGGATGCTTTTAGTAAATGAAATTTTATCATTAATAAAAAACCGGTAACCGCCGGTACGGGCCAGTGGAATGGAATAATCCAAAGCGCCGGAAAGCGGCAGACTCATCGCATCGTCCCAGCAATCCAGCAAGGCATACCATCCGCCATTAAAAGCGTCTTCAGAGCCAGTTCCGTGATAACGCAACTCACCATCTACCACTGTAGAATCGTCGCCTTCAAAAAAGCCCGTAATGCCCGGCACCAGTCCCTGCGACTGCAATGCCACACCTGCAAAATGACCTTTACCTTTTACATCCAACATGGTAAACGGCCGGCCATTGGGAACAGGATTTTCTCTATGCCACATAGCGTAAAACTTGCCTTCGCTGGCTACCTCTCTTTTTTTACTGGTAACATAAAATTTGGTGAGCAGGGTTACATTACTAAGTTCGTTACCGCCAATTACTTTCCGGTACAACAATTCAATTTTAGCCGTTCTGTCATATGGCATCGGGAAAAAGGAGTAATGTCTTTTTCCATCTGAGCCAACCAGCAATCCCTGCATGGATGCCTTGCCAAAAGCATAGCCAAAATAATCGGCCAGCGGGCAATATACCGCCGCAATCTTTTCATCATCCCAGGTTATTTTGAGGTCGATATTTTTTGCGATGGTATCGAGTGCAGCAGCTGCAATGATTTCGAAGCCAGCAACGCGGCCACCCGTTGCTGATTGAAAAATAGTAGCCGTTTGGCCGGGTTGAAGGGTGATTGTCTTTTTAATTTCGTTCAACGGCGTTTCACTTTTGTAAATATCTTTTACTGTTACAGCAGGTTTATTCCAAATAGCTTTTAACTGTTGTAATGCAGCCTGCTCACTTTTATCCAATTCAATTGAAAAGCTTTTCATCAACAGTTTCGGGTTGTACAACCGGTATCCTATTTGGTGAAAGCGGGTTGTTTTTGCCCGCAATACAATCTTGCAGGATTTATTAAACGGTATCGGCAGGTAACAATAATAACCGCCCAACTGGTTTGCACAAAGCGGTGCAATAAAAGGAAATACCTTGCCCGAAAACAGGTCCATATAGCAAATAGAAAATGTGGGTGCTGGCGTATCATCAATGTAAAAATCAAGGGTATCATTTGTTGGTGTGGGGGTCCAGAAGCGATTGATAACGCCGGGACCTTTTTGATCAAAAATTACCAGCGTACTATCTGCATTCCGGCGCACAAAAGAATACGTACCATTAAAGCCGTCGTTATTCATCCCTGTGCGGTCGTAGGTAGAGACTTCAGCGTCATATATACCTGGGGTATATTCCGGAAGAGCCGATATATCATACAGGCTTTTTAAAAAATAGCCGAGTCCAAATTCTCTTTTATAGTCGCTCTCTTTTTGAGCAAAAGAAAGCTGGCTGGCAAATAGCAGCGCAAATAAGGTAATCGTTTTATGGAGCATCGTTTTTTTACAATATTATAAATTTAATGCCAGTTAACTGTGCTGCTTTTACTACTAATTTACTTTTGTTAGCCAAAGCGGGTTAATGATAATTTTTACCATTCTTTATACCTATCCCAACCTGGCGATAGTTGAATATCAAATGAAACGCTTTCTGTAAAATCCTGTACATTTATTTTTGATGGCAACTACCATTCTTATGAGTGAGATTGTTAGAATAAAGTAAAGTTCCGCAAGCCTGTTGTAGTCTTGATACACAGTGCTTGGAACCGCTAATCATTTGCATAAAAAAAACTGAAAAGAAATTGATTAATGTATGAACCTTGACGAAGTAAAACCAAAGCCAATGGGCGATGTGCCGGGTTCGCCGGAAAATATTAAGCTGAAAGATTTTCAGCCGGTTTCTGTTTTTAATACTGTTAAACTGATGAAATAGTAAAGCCGGATATTTGCTATCTTTCAATACTATATTCGAAAAGATACAAACCAATTAAAGTTTATACAACCACAACATGATCCACAAAAATTTATTCCTTGCTTTTTTTCTTTTACCACAATGTTTGTTTGCGCAAAAAGCGACCATTAACGAAGAAAGCAGGGAGCTGCTTACCTACCCTTTCAGCGATGCCAACCCGGTGCCCATTTTAACCGGTAGTCACAAAAATATTTATCCTTACCATAGTTTTGATGGCTATGCCATAACCGGAAAAAAGCAGGCATGGAAAGTGATTAAACTGGAGAACAATTATATTGAAGTATATGTATTGCCGCAAGCCGGTGGCAAGGTTTGGGGCGCCATTGAAAAATCTACCGGTAAAGAATTTATTTATCGAAACGAAGTGATGAAGTTTCGCAACATTGCTATGCGTGGGCCATGGACCTCGGGCGGCATTGAATTTAATTTTGGTATTATCGGCCATAACCCCGGCACTGCCAACCCGGTTGATTATACCACCAAAGAAAACAGCGATGGCAGCGTAAGTTGCTTCGTTGGCAATATGGATTTGCCATCCCGAACACAATGGCGGGTGGAAATACGGCTGCCAAAAGACAAGGCTTATTTTGAAACAAGGGCCTTATGGAACAACCCCACGCCATTATCACAATCTTATTATAACTGGATGACAGCCGCCGCGGTTGTTACAGACGACCTGGAGTTTTTTTATCCCGGCAACCAGGCGCTGGAACACAATGGCGAAGCCAATCCATGGCCGGTTGATAAAGAAGGGCACAACTTAGCGCCTTACCGCAATAATGCATTTGGTTCACATAAATCGGTACACATTGTGGGTGAGTACAACGATTTTATGGGCGGCTACTATCACAAATCTGAATTTGGTTTTGGTCACTGGGCTTTGTATGATGATATGCCCGGGCATAAACTATGGCTGTGGAGCCAGGCAAGGGAAGGTGCGATATGGAAAGATCTTTTAACTGACAGCGATGGGCAATACATGGAGTTCCAGGCCGGGCGTGGATTCAATCAATACTCCGCTTCCGATGTAAGGACTCCGATCTCGGAGATGACCTTTCCTCCCAACCAAACCGACCGTTGGACGGAAATGTGGTTCCCGGTAAAAGAAATTGGTGGCTTGCAGGAAGTATCGCAATCAGGTGTATTGAATGTAACGCACCAGGATGGAGCGTTACAAATTGCCATCAATGCATTGGCATTTGCTGATGCAAAAATTATAGTCAGGTCAAACGGAAAAGTGGTTTATACACAGGATAAAAAATTTACGCCAATGGAAGTGTGGAAGGCTTCCGTACCACTGGCGAAAGACGCTCCGTATGAACTGGTGGTAGAAGGCATGGACTTGCAGCATGGTTCCGTGAATAAAAATGAAGTGAAGCGACCCTTTAAAACTACCATCCCCGCAAACGAAAACAGTGCCGCACATTTATACCAGCAGGGCATGGAACTGAAGGAGGCCAGGAATTATACCGGCGCAAAAGTCAGTCTTACCAAATGCCTGCAAAAAGATCCTTTGTATATGGATGCATTGGCCGGAATGGCCGAATTATTTTACCACCGCAATCAATACGATTCTGCATTGTATTTTGCCAACCAGGCATTGCAGTTAGATAGCTACCATCCCGCCGCAAATTATTATGCCGGCATCAACTACAGGGCCAAAGGCGATTTGGTCAATGCCCTTGAAACCTTCGGCTGGTCGGCCCGTTCCATGGAATTTCGTTCAGCAGCCTATGCCCAAATGGCCGGAGTGGAACTGCAATTAAACAACCTGCCATTGGCAGCACATTACGCAATGCAGTCGCTTGATTTTAATAAAAATAATGTTGTTGCATTGGAAGCGCTGGCCATTCAATACAGAAAATCGGGTAATGCCGAAATGGCTGATAAAATAATTGAACAGCTTAATCAATTGGATCCGCTGAATCATTTTGCACATTTTGAAAAATACCTGTTGCATCCTTCGGCTGAAAATTACACAACATTTTCATTCGCTATTACAAATGAATTTCCCTATCAAACTTATTTGGAAGTGATGCTGGATTATGCAGACTTCGGCTTAAAAGAAGATGCATTAAAAGTGTTGGAGAAAGCCCCGGCGCATGCGTTATTGGCTACCTGGAAAGCCTACCTTAGCAATGATGAATCGCTGCTGGCAAAAGCCGCTGATGAATCACCTGCGTTTGTTTTTCCCTACCGCACAGAAAGCATTGCCGCCCTGGCATGGGCCATATCAAAAACCGCCAACTGGAAATTTAAATATTATCTGGGGCTAAATTATTGGGGCATCGAACGGTTGGAAGAAACAACAAAACTATTCCAGGCCTGTGGAAACGAACCCGACTACGCACCTTTCTATAGTTCACGTGCATTCCTGTTAAAAGGCAATCCTACCTCCCAACTGGCTGATCTGCAAAAAGCAAAAACATTCGCTCCGACAGACTGGCGCAACTGGAACAGGCTGATTGAATATTATGAAAATGCCGGCGACAATAAAATGGCACTAACGCTTGCAACGCATGCCAGTCAACAATTCAAGGGCAATTACAACCTGGCGTTACAGTTTGCCCGGGTGCAGTTAAATAACGGTCAATATGAAGCCAGCACCAAAACGCTGGATAAGACTATCATCCTTCCTTTTGAAGGAAGCACTTCCGGCAAAACGGTGTATGAACAGGCTTATATCAATGTGGCGCTTAATTTAATGAATCAAAAAAAATACAAGGAAGCTTTTAACAAACTGGAAAAATCAAAAGCCTGGCCGGAAAGCCTTGGCGTTGGTTCACCTTACGACCCCGACAACCGCATGCAGCAATACCTGCAGGCGATCTGTATGGAAAAAACAGGTGGTCCCAATGAGGCTACATCTTTGCGTGATAGTTTGATAAAATATACAATGACAGATGAAAATTTCATGCATCCATCTCTTAATAATTTACTCGCATTAAAAATTTTAAAAAAGAAGGGTGCGACAGAGCAGGGAAACAACCTGGTTGAAAAAATTAAAACGACACCTGCACACAATAATGCGGCGCTTCGTTACACCTTGGCTGCATTTTCGAACGATACCAATACAATGGACAGTCTGCAAAAAGATTTGGAGGCCAACAACTATTATAAAATCATAAAACGAGTTGAAACACTAGAAAAACATTAGAGATCAGCAATACAACTTTTGCATTTTCTAAAACCATGGACTCTTGAATTCATTTCTAAATTAAATCCATTCATCAACAAATTATCACATCTCTACTCCATAGTTTATCTTCATCCAGGAAATAAAATATTTATATAAAACAGTTAATATGAAGTTTGACATTGCGATTACGATCGACCATGAAGCAAATTCAAAAGTAAAAGATATAGTTCTAATAAAAGAATTACTAAAGTCTTACTTAAAAAACAAAGACTACGGAAGTGAAGTACAGGAAATAAATATAGGATTTATTTGTGTTGCCATGCGCATGGGTTATGAGAAATTCCATTTAAAGCGAACCCCGAGATATGTTGAACATAAACTAATGAAAAATAAGTTTACTAATGAATCGATTGAATTGAACAAATATTTTACCTATGATATTAAATTAAGCGGAGACCAATTTAACTTCTTTGTTGCATGCTCCGATAAAGAGGGACAAGAATTTATTGCCAAGGAAGTTTTAATTTCTTTAAATAATTTAAACAGTTTACCAAAAAAGGTAAAGGATTTTGATAAAGATATGCTCCGAAAGGACCTTAATTTATTTTTAAAGGAGAAGGGTTTTATTCCTTCCATCTCATCCTCCTAAGCCTTACGTCTTGACCAGTGACTTTTGGACATAGTTGGGCGTTCTTGAGTCTACCATTGTCAACAAACGACGGTGATAACTTTATTTGACTCTAAGGAATTGTTTCGGCTGGCGAATGATCATTTAAAAATCGATTAAGAAAACTTTGAAAGTGGTGGAAGCTGGATTGAACAGGCTTTTGAAAATAATCTGGAAAAACATTAACCACCCAGCAATACAGTTTTTGCATTTTCTGAAACTAAGCATAAATTGCCGACAATACCAACGATTGACATCACCCAAATCTTTGCCACAAAAAACAAAAAGCAAACCATGAAAAACAGTCCTGTTCGCACAACAGTAGTCGGCAGTTACCCTTTTCCCGGCTGGCTGGAATTTTCCACCCAAAATTTAGACAAGTTTGGCAAGGCCGATATAGAAGAGATGATAGAAGACGCTGTAATTGCGGCCGTACATGACCAGGTCGCAGCCGGACTGGATGTAATAACGGATGGTGAACAAACACGCTTTGATTTTAATTTATCTTTTTACGGCTACATCAATGGCATTCAAAACAACGATACCGAAACAAGAAAGTTTGGACCGCCTGCCCACGACCAGCGGGGAAAAAATAATATTGTGGGCGAGCTCACTGCACCCAACGGATTAGGTGCAGTAAAAGAATTTGAAAGATTAAAAAAATTAGCACCGGAAGGTCCTGTATTAAAAGCAAGTATTCCCGGCCCTTATACTTTAAGCGGCAGGCTATTGCCAAATAACCAATACAAAGACCGTTATGCCATTACAGAAGCCTTAATGCCCATTATTAGTAAAGAGCTGGAAGCATTGGTAGCAGCGGGTTGTACAGAAATTACCGTAGATGAACCATCCATGAGTTGCTATGCTTATAAAGAAGATACCAAACGTTTCGTGGATATTTTTAACCGAACGGTACAACCGATTGTGGGTAAATGTAATTTAAGTACGCATCTGTGTTTTGGTAATTTTAAAGGTCGCCCTGTGGGTTACAGAAGCCTGAAACCTATGCTGCCCGATTTCCTCGAATTGGCGATCAATGAAATTCACATTGAGATGGCCAACAGGGAATTTGCGGAGATAGAATTGTTACAACCATTTGCAGAAAAAATGCACGTTGCGGTGGGCATTATTGATGTAAAAAATTATTACATAGAAACGGTGGATGATGTAGTGGAAAGAATACAACGCTGCCTGAAATACATTCCTGCAGAAAGATTGTCCGTTGCCCCGGATTGCGGACTTAGCCAAACAGCAAGGTGGGCTTCCAGGCAAAAATTAATCAACATGGTAAAAGGTGCCAAAAAAGTAAGAGAAAGTTTATAATGGAACTGATAAAAGCCATCAAAAAAAACGAAGCGCTGGTTGCAGAAATGGATGCTTGTTTGGAAGACAAAAACAATTTCCATACCTGGTGGCTTGGGCAAAGTGGTTACCTGTTGCAATGGAACGGCAAGCGGGTGTTGATTGATCCTTACCTGTCGGATTCCCTCACCAAAAAATACGCAGCAACTGATAAGCCACACACCCGCATCAGCGAACTGGTGATACAACCTGAACTGCTAAAAGATATCGCTATCGTCACGTCCAGTCACAACCATACTGACCACCTGGATGCGGAAACGTTGATACCTGTTTTGAAAAATAATCCGGGCATCCGTTTCATCATTCCGGAAGCCAACAGAAATTTTGTTGCAGAAAGAGTGGCCTGTGAAAAAGCATTTCCCACCGGGCTAAATGATGGCGTATCTGTCACCATAAATGATTTTACCTTTCACGGTATCCCTGCCAAACACAACGAAATTGAAAGAGATGAAATGGGCAATTGTAAGTTCATGGGTTATGTAATTGAGTTCGGCCCTTTTAAAATATACCACAGTGGCGATACCTTGCTGTTTGATGGCATGGCGGAATTATTAAAGCCCTACAACGTAGACCTGGCAATACTTCCCATCAACGGCAATAAGCCGGAAAGAAAAGTAGCCGGTAACCTGGATTGTGAAGAAGCCGCTGCATTGGCAAAAGCAATGCATGCCAAATGTGTGGTGCCTTGTCATTATGATATGTTTGGTTTTAATACAGCCAACGTAAATGAATTTATACAGGCAGCAGAAAAAATCAACCAGCCCTATACAGTTTTAAAAGGTGGTGAAAAATTCAGCAGCAACGCTGCATATTAAACAGCAGTACAATCAAACAAACGTATGCAACCATTGCTTGAAGCAAAAAAAATTGTGATCATCGGCGGTACCACGGGCCTTGGTTTATCAGCTGCAAAAGCGTTTATTGCCAATGGCGCAAAAGTGGTAGCGGTGGGCAGAAATCCTGACAGTGTTGCCACGGCCAACAAAATATTAGGCACCAATGCAATTGTTATGAGAGGTGATGCAACACAGGCTGACACGGCAATACAAGCAATTGATACCTGCATTGAAAAGCTGGGCGGTTTCGATGGTCTGTACCATGTTGCAGGTGGCAGTGGCAGAAAAATGGGCGACGGACCTTTGCATGAATTGTCGCTGGAAGGCTGGAATAGCACCTTGGAATTGAATCTCACTTCGCTCATGTTATCCAACCAGGCCGCCGTAAAAAAGATGCTTGCATTAAACGCCGGTGGTACCATTTTAAACATGGGATCGGTACTGGGCTATTCGCCTTCGCCACATTTTTTTTCAACGCATGCCTATGCCGCTGCAAAGGCCGCTATCATTGGTTTTACAAAATCAATTGCGGCTTTTTATGCAAAAAATAATATCCGCATCAACGTGATTGCGCCGGCGCTTGTTGAAACGCCTATGGCACAAAGAGCCGCAAAAGATGAAACCATTTTATCTTTCATTAAAACAAAACAACCGCTGGATGGCGGAAGAATCGGCGCACCGGAAGACCTGGATGGACTGGCCACCTATTTCATGAGCGACCTGTCAAAATTTACAACGGGGCAGGTTGTCGCGGTGGATGGAGGGTGGGATGTAAGTGAAGGACAATATCCGGATTGACAGAAAGTAAATTTGTGCACCAGCGTTTGTTTTTCAATTGAACATCGTTGTGTCACTCACTTATACATTTTAAGCTTCAGTCGACAACGGAATTGAAGCTTTTACATGAATTCAAACAGATTATATATTGTAGAGATGAACTTTCGGATAAATAAAATTATTTTGAACATATAGCAGTTGCAACTTCCTTTTCAACCATAATTAAAATGCAGAAAAAAATCATTGGCATTGATTTAGGCGGCACAAGAATAAAAGCAGTAGCACTGGATGCCAATGGTCACCTGCTGCATGAAACCTATCAACCAACCAATGACGGTGATGACACCAGCTGGAAGACTGCTGTAGCGGCCGCTGTAAAAGAACTGCAGCAACTTTTAAAAATGCAGGAAACAATCATTGGCTTGTCCGCACCCGGCCTGCCCAATGCGGATAATACGGCGATTGCGTTTATGCCCGGCCGCCTGCAGGGCCTGGAAAATTTTAACTGGAGTAACTATTTACAGCAACCCACTTATGTACTCAACGATGCAGTCGCCGCCATGATGGGCGAAGCTACTTTTGGTGCCGCCATCAATAAAAAAAATGTAGTGATGCTAACGCTCGGTACCGGTGTAGGCGGTGCCATATTAATAGACGGAAAACCTTACCAGGGTGGGTTTAACAAAGCAGGGCACATCGGCCATATGGTAATCAATGATGATGGCGATTGTGACGTCACCGGCATGCCCGGCAGCCTGGAAGATTGCATCGGCAATTGTACCATTGAAAAAAGAAGCAATGGCCAATTCAGCTCCACCCACGAATTGCTGGCCGCCTATACAAATGGCGATGCCTTTGCAAAAGAAATCTGGCTAAAATCGGTGAGGCAACTTGCCATTGGGCTGGCCTCTGTCATCAATATTCTTTCGCCTGAAATCATTGTATTGGGTGGCGGCATCACACAGGCGGGCGATGATTTATTTGAACCTCTAAACAAGTACCTGGACCAATACGAATGGCGACCAGGTGGCAATAAAACAACCATTGTAAAAGCAACCTATGGTGATTTTGCAGGCGCCATTGGCGCAGCCTGTTTTGCTATGGGTAAACTGACTTTATAAATAACAACACATGACGATCACAGACAATTATTTGCAGAAATGCGCCGGCATTATTGAAACGGTAAAAGCACAGCAACCACAAATTCAGCAGGCCGCCCAATGGTTTGCGGAAAGTATTTTAGCGGGCAGAATGGTACATCTTTTCGGCAGCGGCCATAGCCGGATTATGGTGGAAGAAATGTGGCCACGCTATGGTTCTTTCCCCGGCTTTAATCCCATCGTTGAATTATCACTTACATACCATAACAATGTTGTGGGCGCCAACGGCCAGCGGCAGGCGATGTTTTTAGAAAATGTAAGCGGGCTCGCAGCCAGAATATTGAGAAATTTTTCTTTGAGTGAAATAGATTGTGCACTTGTAGTCTCCTCCGGTGGCTGCAATATTGTGCCCATCGAAATGGCCGAATTGTTTCAGCAGAAAAAAATAAAAACGGTGGCGCTGGTTACATCTGCACATTTGGCAAAAAGCAAAAGCAACCGCACCGATGGAAAAAAACTGGCTGATTTTGCAGACTTGATTTTAGACAGCGGTGCCCCGGTGGGCGACTCCATGATTTATGTGGATGGGCTGGAAACCCCGGTAGCACCGGGTTCTACGGTGGGTGGTGTAATGATCATTAATTGCATTAAGGCAGAACTGGCCAGGCTTTTAACAGCAGCAGGCAAGCCGCCATTTGTATTAACCGCTTCCGCCATTGTAGGCGCAGAAAAGGCCGCGGCCCTTTTTGAAGCAGCATACGATGAACATGCGCACCGGCTTTCTGCGCTGTACAGTAACGTTGGTTAGGATGGCTCACCCCGAAACGAAAGTTCTTTCAACCAGGGAGCATCCGGGAGGGTCACCCCGGAATGAAAGCCCTGAAAAAAGAAAACGGGATGGCTCACCCCGAAATCAGATTCAAAACGTATCGCCGGGTGAGCCACTCTTTTTGGAGTGACTCTCCCTTGGAGCACCAGGGTGGCTCACCCCGAAATGAATACTCTTTCAACCAGAGAGTATCAGGGTGGGTCACCCTGGAATGAAAGCCCTGGCAAAAAAGAAAACAAGGTGACTCATCCCGAAATCAAATTCAAAACGTATTGCCGGGTGAGCCACTCTTTTTGGAGTGACTCACCCTTAAACATTCAACATGATGAATAAAAATGGTACTGTTTTAATGGCCCTGCTGTCACTGGTATGTTTCAGCCGCTGCAATTCCGGGGGCGCGGGCGGCAGTAGTTCCATTGCCACAGATTCCGCCAGCATCGCCGCAGGCGAAACCTCATTTACTAAAAATTGCAGTGGCTGCCACAACTTTAAACAGGATGGTATTGGCCCGCAATTAAGTGGCGTTACCAGTACTTTGTCACCGGAATGGTTGCTTCATTTTATAAAAAATTCACAGCAATTGGTTGCGTCTGGCGACGCATCCGCCAACCAGTTATTTACCAGGTATAAAAAATCGGTGATGCCACCTTTTGAGTCCTTGCAGGACGCAGAGGTTAAACAACTGATTGCCTATATGCATGCGCAGAAAGCAATTGTTTCGCAGGCAAAGAAAAAGAACGATGGCATATCGAATCCTATTCCCGAGCCCATTGGCCTTTCCAATTTGGTAGTCAACCTGCAACCGGTTACCCAGTTCCCTGCCACCAGCGATAAGCCCCCATTAGCCAGAATTACGAAGCTTGGTTTTCAACCCGTAACCGGCAATTTATTTATGGTTGATTTGCAGGGCCGGCTGTATAAAATGCACAACGACAAACCGGCTGTCTACTTGGACATCGCTAAACTTAAAACTAAATTCATCAACAAACCCGGTCTGGCAGCAGGTTTCGGAAGCTTTGCTTTTCACCCCGACTTTGCCCGCAATGGATTATTGTATACCACTCATACCGAGGCGCCGGGTTCTGGTAAAGCAGATTTCGGTTATGCGGATAGCATCAAAGTCACCATGCAATGGGTGCTGACAGAATGGAAAACTACTACGCCCAACGCTGATTCTTTTTCCGGCACCAGCCGTGAAATGTTGCGGGTAAATATGGTAACGGGTATACATGGTGTACAGGAAATAATTTTTAACCCGCTTACTAAAAAAGGCGATAAAGATTATGGCCTGTTGTACATTGGCGTAGGTGATGGCGGCAGTGCCGAAGCAGGCTTCGCCTTCCTGGAGCACAGCACGGAAAAAATATGGGGCGCCATTATACGCATTGATCCATTGGGAAAAAGCAGTAGCAATGGCCAATACAGCATCCCGCCCGGCAATCCTTTTGTAAACAGCAGTAATGATAAAACGGTTAGAGAAATCTATGCTTATGGCTTTAGAAATCCACACCGCATCACCTGGACAAAATCCGGCACCATGCTGGCCAGCAATATCGGCCAGGCAAATATTGAATCCCTTTACGTGGTACAACCAGGCCATGATTATGGATGGCCCATCAGGGAAGGCAATTTTGTATCGGCAGAACTGAATGACAATTTAGGCAATGTGTACCCGTTGCCGGCAAACGACAGTACCTTTAATATCACCTACCCTGTTGCCGAGTTTGACCATGACGAGGGCAAAGCGATCTCCGGAGGTTTTGAATATTGGGGTAATGCCATCCCTGCGTTGAAAGGCAAATTTTTATTTGGGGATATTCCTTCGGGCAGGTTATTTTACCTGGATGTTGCCGATCTTAAACAGGGCAAAATAGCAACCATCAAAGAATGGAAAATTACCATCAACGGTAAACCTGAAACGTTGAAAGCAGTTTGTGGCAGCGACCGCATTGATCTTCATTTTGGAAGAGATATGCAGGGAGAATTATACGTCCTGACAAAGGCAGATGGTAAGATGTATAAGATGGTTGGTGCTGAGGTGAAACCATAGAATGATTTGGAATGCGATGAGTTAATAGTTCATTGTTGAAGTTTTTTAAAATAAACATCAATTCAAAATAATTGGCCCCCTTCAAATAACATTTATTTTATTAACCGATTTCCAATCACAGTGAGCTAACTTTTTTTATTTCCATTCAATGCTGCTTGGCGAAGTATTTCTTGCAAGTTGTTTCCCCTAGCATACTGATTATTAAATCTCTAAGATTGTTAAACATAATTGTACATTTATAGTATTCCCAAAATAACTTTTATGACTACAAAAGATATATTTGAAATCGGATTAGGTATTGTAAATACTTTTATTTTATGTATTACCGGTTATTTCGTTTATCGTTCAATTTATTCACCTGTTGATGCTGTTAAGGTTGGCAGACAGTTAAATACCAAACAACGAAAAGATGAAGCTAAGAGTAATCTTTTCCTGTTGCTATTTTCATTAAGAGGGAATCCCGTCCACTACGATTTTGTAAGAAACTTAAACCAGATTGAGGTGGTATTTGAAGATGTCCCCCAAGTGATTGCGGCATGGCGTCTGCATTACGCCTCATTAAGCAATAAGGGTCAAGCAAATACTCTGCATAATTGGGAGATAGAAAGGGCTGCTCTATTGTCTGCAATGGCTGTTCATTTGGGGTATTCAAATATACCTCATGGCGAACTGTTGAGGGATTATTATCCTGAAGGTCATGAGAATCAGTTGAAGGATGACATGGAGTTTCGGTCTGCTCAACACAAGTACTTTGAGAAGCAAGGGCAGATGGCTGAAATAATACTTCAACGGATGAAAGACCAAGACGATGGTCTAAGGGGCATAGATGGTTCTTTAATAACAGAGCAATCAAACTCGTAACCTAAAAAACCAGCATGGCTAATTAAGCGTAAGATCAATAATAAAACCTATTCCCTTATTGTATGTTAGTGCCCTTTTTGCGGTGACTAACTGGTAAAAAAATACCATGAAAAGACATTTTTTCCACCTGGCGGCATGTTGTTTCTTACTTGCATCAAGTATATCTTCATACGCAGATTCGCTGCCAGCGCCGTTTAAAATTTTACCCTTGCCAAAAAGCGTTCAACTGCTAAAGCAGCCAGGACTTGCATTTGGTACGCTTCAGTCGGTTACTATCAAAGGCCGCATGAGAGCGCCTGTAATGGGCTACCTGCTTTCACAAATGCCGGCAGGATATACGGCTTCCGGAAAGGGCGCCCTTACCCTTAACCTCGATCCAAACCTGGCTTCCATGCCTTCTGATGAAGGCTATATCATGACCATTCATACAGATAGTGTGGAGATAACCGCAAAGAGCGAAGCGGGTATATTTTATGGCTGCCAGTCACTGGAGCAATTGCTGGAAGATGCAAGAGATTTTAAAAAGCCGGTGCCTGCTTGCGTGATTACAGATTTCCCGGTGCTCAGTTACCGGGCCGTGCATTTTGATGTAAAGCATCACCTGGACCACATGAATTATTATTACGAAAGTATCGATCGGCTGGCCAGGTATAAAATCAACGCGGTGGTTTTTGAATTTGAAGATAAGTTGCGATATCAATTGCAGCCATTGATCGGTGCCCCGCAGGCAATCAGCATTGATGAAATGGCCGCCCTTACAAAATATGCAAAGGAAAGATTTATTGAAATAACGCCACTGGTGCAGGGTTTGGGCCATGCAACATTCATTTTAAAACACGAAGAATATAAAGCGTTGCGTGAATTACCATTTAGTCACTGGGCGTTTTGCCCCATGGATGAAGGCACCTACAAAGTGTTGTTTGATTTATACAGCGACGCCATTAAAGCAACCCCCGGCAGTAAATACCTGCACGTCGGAGGCGACGAAATTGGTAACATCGGCTTGTGCCCAAGATGTAAACCTACTGCCGATAAAGAAGGTATGATGGCCTTGAATTTACACTGGCTTAAAAAAGTATGTGCATTTGCAAAAGCAAATAACCGCATCCCAATTTTTTGGGATGATATGCCCTTGCAGGAAGCCGGTTTATACACCAGTACCTGGAACGATGAAGTAACCCAGGCTCAGGCAAATGAAGCCTGGAAAAAAGGTGTTCCAAAATTGGACAGCCTGCAAAAAGACTTTCCCAACAACTGCGTGTACATGCGCTGGAATTATTCCATGGCAAAACAACCAGGTAATATCCTTGCGCTGGACTGGTACAAAACACATGGTCTACAAGCGATGATTGCCACTGCTACCAATACCGAAGGCGGTATGCTGTTTCAGCAGGATGAAAGGGATAAAGGCATGGCTTCCACCGGCATCAGCGTTATAAAAAGTTTTGTAGAACTGGCGGCAGAAAAAAGCATTTCCGGTATGCTGTGTACAGCCTGGGATGATAAGAGTCCGCACATGGAAAATTACTGGCGTGGTTTTATTGCAGCTGCAGAATATAGCTGGTCGCCCAAAGGCCGAACACTGGATGAGTATGACGCTGTCTGGCTTCAAAGGGAGTTTGGTGTTGACATACCAGACTATAAAAAATTTGCGGCAGACTTAAGGCAGTGTTCTGAATTATGGTATGAAGGATTTTATAAAAAAGGCAATTTTTTTGACGATGATAATGTGTTGCAAAGTTTGAAGCAGGTTGAACATTGGCTGAAACCACTGGAAGGCCGGGAGAATATACCCTTTGATTATAGCACCAAACTGATTGAATTACCGGACCTGAAATCACCCGGTTCCTGGAGCAAAAAATATAAGGACAGGATTGACAAAGCGCAGGTAGCTAGTAACAATTACCCGTTACTAATGGCGCGTATCAATGACCTGATTCATCGCTGTAGAAGAAACAGGTATTACTGGAGACTTTCGCACTCAATAGAGAATTTTCAAGTTTCTACACCTGATTTGTTACTTGCGTTGGAACAGGCCGACAGCCCGGATAAAACAAAACAGAAAGCTGGCATTGAAAGAGTACAACAAGCGCTCACCCATTTTCACAATGCATGGATTGGTCTGCAAAATACATACAGCGAAACAAGATTTGTAGCCTACCCTGCTACTTATATTCCTGACAGGTATTTTCATTTAGCAAGTCAGCGGGAAGATTTAAGCTGGATGATTCAGTCGCAGGAATTATTTGAAGGCATGATAAAAAAATGGTTGCAAAACCGGGAATGAGTTATATCTGTAGCCGTCATTCAAATAATTTGATATCAGTTCTGTTCACTTACAATTAATATTTTTATGCAGTTCATCCTAAGTATAATCTAAGTTGTATGGACATTTTGAAAAAACATACCAAATCAACAATTTTCTTGGGGATATATGCATTATGGTGGGTTTTTGTGGCATACTATTGTTTCTGTACCGCCAAAAACATTAAGCCGACTTGCGACTTTTCACCTATTGCATTTGTTTTTGTCTCATTTATTTTAGGCCTAACTTATTCAATAGGATTTTTAATTAAATCGTTGACCGTAGGTGAGCCTGAAAAAACAGACTATTTAATATTTTTAGGAATGATTATGCTCCCATTAATTATTGGTGGTTTTTATGTGATGAGCTACTCTTAACACTTTGCCTATGACTATTCCAGGCTGTAACAGATTTAATAAACCTTACTTTATTTCTTTAGTATTTTGCTGATCACGGGCAACAAAAATTCCGCTATCCGCATCATACCCAAATCGGTTGGATGCACGCCATCAACGGCGCCTTCATGATCTGTTCCAATCATACCTGCTGATTTTTGATAATATAAATTTTTGATGCCGTCCTGTATAAGTGTTGCATAAGCCCTTTGTAAATCTTTCATCTTTTTTAATTCGGTTCGTTGCGCAGTGGGAACAAAATAACTGTTCTCAAACGGAAAATTTTCTACCAGCAATACCGGTACCGTTGGCTTTGTATGCTTTAGCAATTTTACTAAATTTACTGCCCGTTCGTAAATCAAAGGCTCGTCTGTATTGGGATTGCAATCTACCACGTACAATGCAGCATCTATCTCTCCCATGGCTTCCGCAACAGATGAATCAAATTTACCTTCGCCACTAAACCCAAAATTGATAATGCTTCTGTCCAGTTTTCTTTCCATTATATTGGTGAAGGCCATGCCCGGTCTGCTGGCGCATCCGCCCTGGGCAATGCTACTGCCATAATACACCACCGGTTTCTTTTCAATTAAAAATTGTTCAACAGGTTTAGTAATGGCAGCATCTGCATTAATGCCAACAGACAAAGAATCTACGCCATCATACAGTGGCAGGTTTAGCAGGTATTCCCGGTAAACCGGGTCACCATTTTTGATCATCACATATTCGCTCGTTTTTTCTTTCGGTCTGCCTGTTTGTATAAATTGCCAGGCACCGTTTACCATCGCATATAAGTCTACGCCTTTGATGCCCGTTGCGGCCATGTGTGAAAAAAGATTGTCATCTTTTAATGTCCAACGAATTGAAATATCAGTAGCATTGCTGCGAAAGCGGATGGATATGCCTGCAGCGTTCTGGCCCAGGCCCCACACTTCTTTTCGCAATTTAGTTTGGTACTGCTGCGGAAAACGAACATAGTTTTTTTCATTGTGGTATTTACCAATGATGGTAAAGTCCTGTCCGTCGTAAAACTTTAATGAGTCTGTAACGGATGGTTTTACCGCACCGCTTCCGGATGCTAAAATGGTTGCGTGGCTGCAAAGGCAACACAGCAATATATAAATACTATTTTTTATCTGCATCATATAAATAAGAAGGTGATTAAAAACAATAATAAATGCGATCAGCAAATTAGAATTATTAATATCAACTATAAAAAATTATTTCCTATGCCCGTAATTTATGGAAGGTGCTGGCTAATGTTATGCAGACTATGCGACATTAAAATAAAGTCCTAGTTTTACTGCCTGCAGAAATATTCAGCAAACAACAATTCATCTTTTTAAAATAAAGCCTTTTTACCGCAGCATCGTTTATGAAAAATACCGTTATAAAATATATACTACTGTTGTTGGTAACAATACCTGCCTTGCATGCCTGCGATTACCAGTTTGATCAAAAAATTAGGCAATGGAATCCGTACACCAAATTCCAGGTATTGGTTTTTGAATCAACAAAAAATGAACGCGATTCAATTTTTATTAACGAAATTGAAGAGCATCAGCAAAATAACAATCCTGTAATAAAAGTGAATTGTGAATTGGTAAATAAAAATCCTGCTACCTCAGTTAAAACCCAATCCTGGCTGCTAACCTTAACAACTACGGAACGTAATAAAGCGGTATTCAATATCAACCTGTATACAAAAACGGCAAGGCTATGGCCCTTTATTCCAAAAAGAACAACCTGGCTTGATTCTTTACCAATGACTAAACTGGAAGTATACGGAACAGATTATAGGGACGTTTTAATATTGGAACCCGATAAAGATGCTGAAGCATATGCCGCCTCGTCATCAACTGATATGTTTGTTGAAAAAATATACTGGAGTAAAGGGCATGGCCTTATCAGGTACAATTTAAAAAATGGAACGGTATGGAACCTGGTAAAAAAATATAGCCTGTAAAAAAAGCGGAGAACATATTAATCCCTATGCTGGCCCGGGATAACTATTCTACTTCCGGCACGCCATGCCAAACACTGGAGCCATACGTGGTGATGTAGACCTTCTCATGATCCTTTTCATCGATGATGACTCTGTGGCCCCAATGAAAATCATACCCTTTTAATTTTTTCCATGTCTTGCCATAATCATCGCTGCGGTAAGCGGCTTTATTGAAAGTATTGCAATACAACCTGCCGGGATGATACCCGTCGACAGTAACGTCATACACATACTGTTATTAGGGCACGTTTAAAAAGAAGGTGAAAAAAGATGAATGCCCCATTTTTAACAATAAACTTTTCGCTGGAAAACAAATTTTGCAACGTATTCCACAGGTTTGCCTTTAGGATTATGTAAAACCAAAAAAGGACCGCCAAATGCGATCCTTTTTTCAGAGGTCCCGAGCAGATTCGAACTGCTGTAGAAGCTTTTGCAGAGCTTTGCCTAGCCACTCGGCCACAGGACCCTTTTTTTTATCGAGTGCAAATATAGGTGATTTTTATTTTAGAAAATCTAATTACTATATCCGAAATTCGGCGTTCAAATATTATTATATGAGCGGTCGTATTGCTGAATCTGAATTAATTATAAACGACAGGGGTGCCGTATACCATATCAACTGCAGACCCGAAGAAATTGCCTCTACTATTATTACAGTGGGCGATCCTGGCAGGGTAAAAGAAGTAAGTAAATATTTTGACCGCATTGATTTTAAAAATGAACACCGGGAATTTGTTGTACACACCGGCCAGCTGGGCAAAAAACAAATCAGCTGCGTTAGTACAGGTATTGGCCCCGATAATATTGATATTGTATTAAATGAACTGGATGCACTGGTGAATATTAATTTTGAAACGCGGATGATCAACGAGCAACTTCGCTCGCTGAACATCATTCGGCTGGGCACATCAGGCTCGCTGCAAAAAGAAATTGAAGTAGATAGTTTTGTGGCCAGCACGCACGGGCTTGGCCTGGACAATATGATTAATTTTTACCGTACGCAAAGCAATGATGCCGACATACAACTAATACAGGCATTTAATACGCATACACAATTAAATTCCGGCAATATTGCGCCCTATATTTTTATGGCCAGCGTGCAGTTATTAAAACACTTCACAAACAATTACCACCAGGGAATTACAGTAACCTGTCCCGGGTTTTATGCTCCACAGGGGCGCATACTGAGGCTGGGACTGGCCTACCCGCAATTGATTGACCAGTTAACCAGCTTTAGTTTCGGTAATCACCGCATCACTAATTTTGAAATGGAAACATCCGCCATTTATGGCCTCGGCACTGCGCTTGGCCATCACTGTTTAAGTTTAAATGCCATTGTGGCGAACAGGATCAGCAAAGAATTTTCGGCAGATGGCGGGCGGGCAGTCGAAAATTTAATTAAACATTCGTTGGAAATTATAGAAAAAGAAATTGAATGACATGGATGTGCCCAAATTTTGAGATATTGCGATATTGAGATATTTGAGCATCTTTACCAATAAACAGCGCATTTAGTATGAAAATAGATTTTTATAAATACCACGGTACCGGAAATGATTTTGTGATTCTTGACAATTACCATAACGGGGTAACAACCCTGACTACCAAACAAATTAAACTTATTTGCGACAGGCATTTTGGTATTGGCGCAGACGGCCTGATGTTATTGGGTAAAAAGGACGGATACGATTTTGAGATGGTGTATTACAATGCCGATGGTAATCAAAGCACCATGTGCGGTAATGGTGGACGTTGCCTTGTTAAATTTGCCCACCACCAGGGGATACATAAAAGCCTGTATCATTTTATTGCTATAGACGGACCCCACGAAGCTGAAATTGACAGCGATGGAACGGTGAGTTTGAAAATGCAGGATGTGAATGAGGTGGATTACCATACACACCACGCTATTATCAATACCGGCTCGCCACATTTTGTAAAGTTTACGGATGCGGTTGAAGATATTGATGTTGCAGCTACAGGCGCTGATATCCGCTACAGTAAGACTTTTGCGGATGAAGGTATTAATGTAAATTTTGTAGAAACCATTAACGAAGACACCATTTTTGTTCGTACCTACGAACGTGGGGTGGAAAATGAAACCCTAAGTTGTGGTACCGGCGTTACGGCTGCAGCTTTGCTAAGTGCCCACAATCAAAGTGGGTTTAATACGGTAGATGTAAAAACACCGGGCGGTCGTTTAAGTGTTGAATTTGATAAAGTTGATGATAACCATTTTGAAAACATTTGGCTTTGTGGGCCAGCCGAGTTTGTATTTAAAGGGGAGATGACTGTTTAAAGGTAACTGCGATGGCAAGGTTATAATTGGAATAAATGTTCATATTTATAATGCGACGAGACTGATTGCAGGCGTGTAAAAAAAATCATAATTAAAATAAGCAAGTTGAAAACCAGCCAACCTTTTAGGAACAATTTCGCTATAACAAAGAATGATACAGTACTTTAAAAACATAGACCACCAAACCATTGCCGTTGATAAACCAGCAGCCGATACCTGGGTGAATGTATTGCCGCCGCTAAAGCAGGAAGAGTTTAATGAACTGAGCCAGTCGCTGGAAATACCGATCGATTTTCTTACGGATTCTTTAGATATTGATGAACGTAGCCGGTATGAAATTGATGACAATGTAAAACTGGTAGTGATAAAAACGCCTACCGAAAACAACTCATTTAACGAAAGTGATGCCTTTTATATTACGATTCCTATTTGTATCATTTTAACCCACAACCAGATTGTAACTGTTAATTCTTTTGAAAATGAAGCCATCAAAAAATTTTTGAATACTTTTCAAAACCGCAGCATGGATAAAAAGAACATGATGGTGTTGAAAATATTTGAAAAGGTGACCAACAATTTCCAGGATTACCTGAAAGAGATTAACCTGCGGCGCAACACGCTGGAACAAAAATTATACATCGCCAACAGAAATGAAGAGTTGCTTCAGTTAATGCGCATACAAAAAAGCCTGGTGTATTTTATTACCGCTTTGCGCAGTAACGAATTGCTGATGATTAAAATGGCCCGTACCAATTTTTTACAATTAAACGAAGATGAAAAAGATTTTTTAGATGACCTGGTTGTAGAAACAAGCCAGGCCCTTGAAATGGCAAACACTTATACCAACATACTCAACAGCACGCTGGATGCCTTTGCCAGCATCATCAGTAACAACCAGAATGAAGTGCTGAAGCGGCTTACAACACTCACTATTTTTTTAAGCGTGCCCGTTTTGATAGCCAGCATTTATGGTATGAACGTACCGATTCCATACAAGGATACACCGTATGCTTTTTGGGTTCCGGTAATTATTTCCCTGATCATTGTTGTATTTGTAATCGTTAACTATATTAAACGTGTAAAAAAATAAGATGAGTAAATTTAATGTAAGGGTATATGGCATTTTATTAAATGAAAACAAGCAGGTATTGGTAAGTGATGAATATATCAGGGGCAGCTATTACACCAAATTTCCGGGCGGCGGATTGGAATTTGGCGAAGGCACCAGGGACTGTTTGCAAAGGGAATTTAAAGAAGAGATTGATCTCGATGTACGAATCGGCGAGCATATTTATACTACCGATATTTTTCAGATGAGTGCGTTTACGCCGGAACACCAGATCATAGCCATTTATTATTTTGCGCATGCGCTGGAACCAATTACTGCCCCAATTAAAACAACAGAATTTGATTTTGATGCTGCACAGTTAGCCGTGTATGAGCAAACCCGCCAAATAGAAACCGTTCGCTTTATTGACTGGGAAAATTTTAAACCCGAAGCGGTTACGCTTCCGATAGACAAAATTGTTACTGCTTTATTAAAGGAAAAATATTAAGAGATGAACCCTGCTGATTTTTTTGCAACAGAACATGTGCTGGAAAATAACCGTGTCCGGCTGGAGCCTTTACAGGAAAAACATTATGCCCTGCTGTTACCCATTGCCATGGAAAAAGTGTTGTGGCAATTCACCAGTAATACTATAGTTAGTGAAGCGGATTTTAGAAAATATTTTGATACCGCATTGGCTGAAAGACTGTCAGGCATTGCATATCCGTTTGCTGTATTTGATAAGCTCAATAATTGCTATGGTGGTTGTACCCGTTACGGAAATATTGCGTTTGCACACAAAAGACTGGAAATTGGCTGGACCTGGTATGCACCCAACCTGCAGGGCAGTGGCATTAATAAAGCTTGCAAAAGTTTACTGTTGAATTTTGGATTTGACAACTTGCAACTAAACCGGATTGAGTTAAAAACAAGCCTGCTCAATTTAAAATCGCAGGCTGCGATGTTAAAAATTGGTGCAGTAAAAGAAGGTATTCTACGCAATCACATGATCACCGAAAGCGGCACGGTAAGAAACACTGTGTACTTTAGTTTTATAAAAGAAGAATGGCCGCAGGTGAAAATAAGTTATGAGTTATGAATTATGAGTTTTTTCGAATTGAGAAGTTTGATAAAATTCTATCGCAAAAATTAGCATAGAAAGTTACAGCATTACTCATTTATAACCCGTCACGTTGTACGTCCCTGATATAGTTTGTCTGTAAGAAAGAACCGCAGAAATCTGTATTTCAATATCCATTATCAATTATTCCATTATCCATTAAAAAAAATTCTATCAGCCAATAAGCCGGATCCTGTTATCCTGATTTTACTCAGAACGGCCATCATTTATCTGGCCTTGCCATTACTGGCAAGATCTTGCTGCCTACCCTTCCCGGCACATATTGCTATGTAGTAAACGGGCCGCCTACATTACGCAACAACTGGTAAAACCAATCGCCCATAAAACGGGGATGTACATGGCATTACAGCACACAAGGTTTACCCGGTTTTTACATTACTGTAATAACCCGTGAGCTCTTACCTCACATTTTCACCCTCATCCCAGTAAAACCGGGACAGTTATTTTCTGTGGCACTGTCTCTTACCTTTTTACAGGCAGCCGGCGCTTAACCGGTGTGTTGCCCTGCGCTGTCCGGACTTTCCTCTCCAAATAAATTGGAGCGATAGCCTGGCTGATAGAGCGCCAAAGTTAACCTTAATTTATTGTACAAAAAGTAAAAACCAGCATTGCAATATAGCAATGCTGGCTTTGTAAAAGTTAAGTGAGACCTTCATCGCCGTTGGGGCTACAATTATTAATGATGCTGAAGCTGATTCGAATACGCCTCTTTCAACGCTGCAATATCAATCTTCTTCATTTGCATCATTGCATGCATAACGCTTTCTGATTTCTCAGCATCTTTGTCTGCAAGCATATCTGATAACACAGTTGGCGTTACCTGCCACGACAGGCCGAATTTATCTTTTAACCAGCCGCATTGCTGCGCATTCTGATCGCCGCCCTGTGTGAGTTTGTTCCAGTAAAAATCAATCTCCTCCTGAGTTTCGCAGTTTATAACAAATGACACTGCTTCACTGAATTTAAATAACGGGCCGCCGTTGAGTGCCAGAAACTGCTGTCCTTCCAGCCAGAATTCCACAGTTAATACTGTGCCCTCCGGCATTTTATGAATTTCAAATCCTTCCTTTCCATAGCGGGTTATTCTACCAATTTTTGAGTTTTTAAAAATAGATGTGTAATACTTTGCAGCTTCTTCAGCCTGCCTGTCAAACCATAAGTTTGAGGTGATTTTCTGCATTGTTGCCATGATCTTAATTTTAAAATGGTTACATAATTTGGCAGCAGAAATATTTTTTTGGATAATTTTTTCTGTGCCGTTTTGCTTGTAAGCCGCAAAAACGGTTCCACTAATGCCAGTGAAATAAGTTGAAATTTAAATACATCCGGCAACTATACAAAACGTTCTGATGAACAGTACTAAAAAGACAACCCCACTCAAAAGAATGGGGCTGATCTAAAAAATTTTATATTCCTTTAATTTGACACCTTGATTACTTTAAGCTGCTTTTTAGTATTTCCCTGCATCACTTCTATAATATAAACGCCGGTTTTATAACCATCTCCTATTTGTATTGTTTGCCCTGCTAATACATTGCTTCGAACTTCAATCACTTTACCGGCTATATCTGTTACCCGAAGTTGTAATCTTTCCTTTGTGTTAGCAGCTTCGATTTTTATGGTAAACCTCGTACTGCTTGGGTTAGGTGCCGCATTTATTTTTAATTCACCGGGTACTACTGCTTTTTCAACAGCCATTTTTTCATTCCCAGTTAAAGTCGATGTTCTTAAAACTATTCCATCCAATATGGTAATGGTTGCTGTTGTTGCCTTTGCCATTGTTGCGTTGGTTGCTTTACTAAAATCTACATAAAATTGTTCAGCTTCCTCGGCTATTGCGTCAGAGAGAACAGTAATTGAAAGTGTTGCCGTTTGCGCACCTGCGGGAATTGTTATTATACCTTTTGCTTCCACATAATCAGCAGAGTTTTGCTTTTTGCCTTTGCTGATTGCTGTACCATCTTTTGTTTTAAACTGTACTGTAATAGCCTGTGCGGATTTCTTAGACAGGGTCAGGGTTAAAGTCGCCACTCCGGCAGATTCACTAACGCTCACATTATTTATACTTAATACAGGATTGCCTGCACATCCTTCATCAATTTGTCCATCACAATTGTCATCAATGCCATTGCCGCAGATTTCTATGGCGCCAGGATGCACAGCTGCATCGCTATCATTGCAATCAGTGCTGTTGGTTGCATACCCTGCAGGTACTGAACACGCTTGTGTATGCACAGCGGCGCTGCCATAACCATCGCCGTCGGCGTCTTGGTAAAATGTTGTTAAGGCAGTGCAATCATACACTTCAATAAATTCTAAACCATGACCAGGGTTTAGGCCAAGATAATTATTAGGATCACCATTTAGACCAGTAAAGTCCTGCAGTTTTGAATAAGTTGATGTTCCTGGATCAAAAGAGAATATTACTCCGGCACCATTGGTTCCTCCGCCAATAGTTGAACCATACATTTACCATTACTGGCCTGCATTACGCTGCCAAAAGGGTATTTACCATTTACATTATCGAAATCAAACAGATCAACGAAACCAGTCAGAGGATCAAAAGAAAAAATATTTCCTAATAGATTAGTTCCACCTTGTGCAGTCATGCCATACATTTTGCCATCTGCTGCCTGACAAAGACCAGCGTGAGGAATTCCTCTTACAAGAGCTACCAGTGTGGTAAAAACACTAGTCGAAATATTGTAAGAAAAAATACTGCCATCGTATGAAGTCATTCCGTAAAGTTTGCCGTCTGTACCCTGTATAAAATCCCCATTAGGTCTGGCAGTTCCTGGAGTGGAAAAACGACTAAACTCATGCAGCCTGGTTATGGTATTAGTCAAAGGGGCGAAAGAAAACATTCCTCCCATATAGTCTGGGGTGCTTCCCCCTTCACTGGTAAAACCGTACAACTTGCCATCACTCGCCTGTAAAAGACTGCCTCTCGGCTTAGCGCCGGAAATAGTCGGTACAAAATTTATCAAATTAGTTAATCATAAATTAAATGGATCGAAGGAAAAAATAGTGCCTTCATCTGAGGTTCCGCCGGCGTAAGTCATGCCATATAACTTTCCATCATTCGCTTGTATAAGATGTCCATAAGGATGAGCCCCATCAGTAATATGAAAATCTTTAAGTTTAGCAAACTCCGAAGTAAGAGGATCAAAGGAGAAAATAACCCCGGCATCGTTTGTACCACCGTTAACTGTCATCCCATATAATTTTCCATTACTTGCTTTAACAAGACTTCCATTTGGATTGATTCCTTCATTGATGACAGACGGATCAGATGAAACCGCAGCAAAAGATTTAACCACTATTAACTCGTTAGTTGGAACCTTATATTTTACAATAACACCAGTTCCATTAACACCACCCGAAAATGTAGTACCATACAATGTTTGCGCATGGGTTGAAAAAACAAAAGTGATAAAACAAATAAAACTTAGTAAAATTTTTTTCATAAAGATGTTTTAAATTATCGTAATTGAAAATTTGAATGATAAAAGCGTCGCTTTCCTGTTGAAACTAATGGTTCACAAAATTTAGGTAATGAAATGGCGGATTTGCGTGGGAGAGTGGATGGTTGCTGTAATAATAAGCGCCTTACTTATTAAACAACAATTAATAATTAAAGATATACGTTTTTATTATGCGAAATAAAGGTTATTGCGATCATTTTGTAACCGTAATGTTTTGATGATTGGATGCTGTGTTCCAGCGATAAGTGTAACAATTTCTAACTGGCGTATTGTTAATCATTTTTTCTATTTTTTAACTTTCCTGGCAGGTACTACCTTACCACGTCATTGCTGTGTTCAACACTGCCTTACTGATAACGACTCATTCCTTAAGGTCAACTACTATTTTTGCATTTTTTTGTTCGGTAGAAGAGATAAAAATTTCGTAGCGTTTACCCGCCGCCGTTAGTATCATCAGTGAAGTATTGGGTGGTATGGAGCCCAAATTATCTGCCACCATTACCAGCTCGTGATGTGGATGTTCTTTATCAATTTTAATTTTGAATGTGACGGGTTTTGCAGTAAGACCGGCGTGTGCCACCAGCAGTTGGTTGTTATGATAAATGGTGACCGTATCGCCATCTATTTCGCCATTATCATATAGTTCAACAACCATTTCTGTTGCTTCGGTTTCGATCTTTTCTATCAAAGGGTTTGCCCGGCTTGCTATTACAGTTGGAACGGGAATACCTGAAAATTTAACCGGTGCCACTATTGAAGGTTTTACAATAAGCGGAACGCTGGATATGTCAGCATTGCTTTTTGCTGCATTTGCCAACGTGGGCGTGACTGGCTTTGTAACAGTCGCCTGTACAGACTTTTTCTCACCTGGTTTTGCAGGCAACGGAGCTGGTGGTGCAGTAACTGGTAGCTCTGGCAATTTGCATTCTTTGATTAAAATATCATCCATTGCAAAATCATTACCGCACCCGCCGTTGGCATTGTCATCCATCTTAATAGCTACTACGGCTGCGCCTGGTGGCACTGTAAATATGCCCGTATATTTTTTCCAAATGGGTTGTGTAGTAGGCGAAATTACTCCTGTTGCAAACCGGGCTATTTTGTTATCGCCGGAAGAAAGGTCAATACTGATATCGGGCGAATAAATGGTGCCGCAATTACCGGTTATACAGATGTTTACAAACCAAACAGAAAACTCGTACGTGGTATTAGGCTTAAGCCCGGAAATATAATTGATAAAAAAAGTACCCGGATCTTCTGAAGCATTCACCACCATCATTCTTCCATCTATGTCACCAGTGGTATGGTCTTCTGTTATCGTGTGCCAGTTGCCGCCAAAACAATCACTGGTATAGGTTGCATAGGCATAATCACCATCATTGGGACATACAAAGTTTACCTTATGATAATTGGGCGGCCGAATCGCTGTTACCTCTTTACCCGGATCGCCTGTTCCAAAATCAATATTGATTACGGGACCTTTAAAATTACAATCATATTGCTGTGCTGCTACCCTTTCAAATGAACAGCACGCAACCATGATGGTAACAAAAAATATGATGCAAGGCTGTCGTTTTTGTTTCATCGCAATAATATTTAACAGTTGCACCAAACATTAACTGTTATGCCAGCGGCAAAAATAGCGCCCCTGTTTTCGCACTTTAAAATTATTGATAATTTTCGGCCGCCGTTAGCCGCCTGTCACAATTATAATATCAAGGTTATAGGATTACAGCGGTGAACAGCAAAGAAACTGCAGAGATATATGATAGACATGCGTAGCGACTAATGCACACGCCGCGGCTAATAAAAGGTATTCCGGCAATATTTTTTTACGGATTTGATTACTTCTACCGCATCAGTTTTTGTTCCATGCGTTTCATAAAAATATCCCTGTAATTGGCTCCAATAGGAATGCGCCCGGAAACTTTTTTTAAACTCAATTCATTGTTTTCCATTCCGGAAATTTGCTTTAGTGCAACGATATAGGATTTGTGAATGCGCATAAAGCTACCGGGGGGAAGTCGCTCTTCTATTTCTTTCATGGTAAGATGAGCCATTGTTTTACGCCCTCCCTGGTGAAAAGCGATGTAATTGTTCATAGCTTCCACATAATCGATATCATCTAAATCAATTTTAAGCATTTTACCCCGCTGGCCGGTTTTTACGAAAATATAATCGTTGGGTAACGATTCAGTAAGTATGGAGGGCGGCGGCGAAGGGTTGTCGCCAACCCGTTGAACTGCCTTTACAAAGCGGTTAAAATCGATGGGTTTCATTAAGTAATCAACCGCATCCAGTTCATAGCTGGTTACTGCAAACTCCGAGTAAGCGGTACAGAAAATTACCTTCGTAATTTTGTTGATGGCTTTCATTACCTCAATACCATTCATTTCATCCATCTGGATATCTAAAAAAACCAGGTCTGGCTTTTCATTTTTTATAATTTCTATACCAGCCAAAGGATTCGTTTCTGTTGCAATTAATTTACAATCAGGAAGCCGGTTGATATAATTTTTTAGCACATTGATGGCGGGTTGCTCGTCATCAATTATCACGCATTTTATCATGCCTAGGTGTTTACTGTTAATTCAAAAGTATAGAAATCTTTGTCATCACAGGCATTCATACTATACTTTCCTTTAAAAGCAACATCCAGCCGCTTGCATAAATTGGCCATCCCGATATTGTGGGATGATATTTCTAAATTATTTTTTCTTACTTTGTTTTTACAAAAAAAATATACCTGTCCCGGCTTTAATTGCACCCTGATTTTTAAAGGGTTATTGGCATCTTTTAAATCGCCATATTTAAAAGCATTTTCAACTACGGTAATCATTGACAATGGCGGTAACATCTGGTCTGTTACTTCGCCTTCAATTACATACTCAATCACTTTTGAATAGGCAAAACGAATATTGTTTATCTCAATCAATAAGTGAAGATTGTCTAATTCTTTTTGCACAAATACTTTATCGCTATCGTACTCCACGCTTTCCAGCGAGTAGCGCATAATGCGGGACAGTTTGGAAATATTATCTGCCAGGTCTTGCGAATGTTCCAGTGCCTGCGAAAAAAGTACATTCAAGGTATTATGTAAAAAATGTGGATTTACCTGCGAGCGCAAAAACGCATATTCCAGCATCAGTTTATCTTTTTGCGATTTTAATTCCTGTTGTTTTAAAATGGAATTTTCCAGTTCGTTTATTAGCTTTTCTTCCTGTAATTTCCTTAAATCCCTTTCTTTTTTGAATGATTCGGTAATATGGAAATAAAGCATGGCGTAAGACGCGGACTGAACATATTGTAACACGGCTTCCCGTAAAAAAACCCCCAATTTGTCAGAACTGTTTATTTTCATTCCCAAAAGCGGCAACAATAGGTATATATAGCAATAGGCAATCAAAGACATTACCAAAAAGACTATAAAAAAAGACGCAACGCTCCAAAGTGGGCCCCATACCTTGTAAAGATTTAGAACATACAAACTCACATAAAAAGTAAGGCAAAATGGTAAAAGGTATAATACAATATTAATGAGTTTAATATTAGGATTGCCCATATAATTAGCAATATAAATGAAACTTACATAAAGCACCCATGCGCTGATATGCAATAACACTTGTGAATATTTTTTCTTTTCTTTAGGAGAACCGCTTGTCATTACAAGTCTGTTTACATGCAAACCCTCAGACGTAGTTGATAACACCTTGCTCATACAATTGATTAAACAATGAATCTTCCATACAGTTTTTCTTCACCGGCCCGTTACTGCACTTTGCCAATACGTCATACAGGTCATCATTGATAGTATAAAACGAATAACTACCTTTTCTTAATAAGAAAGAGGTACCATTTATTTTAAAAATACCAAATCGAAGCGAATCGAGAGAAATTTTTTCTGTAGGAGTTGAGTCCTTTTTACAATTAGAAGTTTTATCAATATTTATAATATTCGCTACCTTATGAATATATAACCATCCCTCCCATTGCTCAGGATAAGTTTTTATAATTGTGGCAACAAGATCATAAATTTTCTGTGTAGTTTCTTGCGCAAACAAATTTCGTTCTTTCGACTTATCCGGAAAAATGGGATCAAAGAATTTAAGCCTTATATTTTCCCATGATTTGCGGTAGCAGGTTACTGTTATAATAGGAACGTCCGCAGCATGTGCCAAAAACGCGATGCCTTTGCGTGCATATAATTGCTGGTGTAAAAAATCTACAATACAACGATTGTCATTTTTTGTAGTAGCTGCACCTGCGCCTGTATTACCATCCATGTATAAAACCAAACTTCTTCCTCTCTTAAGCTCCCGTAGCATTTGCAACCCAACATTGGCTTTCTCCGCATCAATAATATTGAAGTTATTTTCATTCGCATTTCCTGGTAAACTATTGTATATAGACTGGAATTGAATACCTTCTCTTTGAACCACCTCCTCACCAATTACCAATGAATAAGGTATTTTATGTTTCATCAGGAAAAGATTTAGCAGCCGGTAAGATCCCGTATGAAAAGTGCATATAATCGTCGGCTTATTTTTCAAGAGGAATAAAATGTCATCATTGCAATTTTCCATTTCAACATAATCAAGTGATTCATAGGTGGATTGTTCCAAAACACTCAATTTTTTATGCAATAGAATATCTTTATAAATACTGTCATGCTGATGAATGTCAATTGCAGGAAGGTAATTGCCCAAGGCCGCACTCACCATGTTCATCTGACCGTTTAGATATTCATCTTGTTTTACTTTAATACCTGCCGTAAAATTATTAACCAGTTTGTCTCTTTCTTCAACGTATGTTAATTGCTGCATAATATGTAAATGAAAGTGTTATAAAAGTGTACAAGAGTGTAGGAATAATGGAAAAAAGGAACCTCACTAAAGATTCCTTTTTTAAGAGGTAAACATATCAAGTATTTTTCCTTCCGGCAAAAATTACTATGTGGAAGCAATTTGCGTACTAACGCCGCAGCTACCTTCTGAAAGGAAGTTTAGTGTATTTTCTATTGTTGCTTTAAGTTTTGCTTCCAGTTCTTCGATTGTTAATGCGTTTGCAAAAATGTTTTCTTGTAAAGTCATGATTTTAAGTTTTTAGGTTTTTTGAAATTTGATTGATTTATGTGCCTGGACTCTTTAATATTTCAAAGGTGATTGTTACAGGGGAATCAAAAAAAAGGTTTACGTGTAACTCCTCATTACTTACGTAAAACACGTTTTTATGATTGTGTAACAATTTTCCCATCGTTCAATTAAATACCCGTTGTATTGCATAGGAGTGGTTTAAAGAACACGATATTTATGCCGGATTGACTTTTTAAGAACTAAATATTACGTGAAACGCCTTATTGCGGTGGTGTAAATAATTTTTTGATGAGTGTTGAGCAAACGGCTGATTTATCTTTGTTACCAGCACGCTACCTACTGAAACGGAATGAAAAAATGCCCGATAATACAATGCCTTACCGGTTGGTTTATAGTCATTATTTTCCTATACCGTTTGAAAGAACCGTGAATTAATTAAACAAGCAACACCTTTAGTTTTAGGTTTAACTATTGGATTATTGTATATGGTTATAGCAATGGTAAAAGATAAAAATTATGATTGAAATTAAACCCTGTATGAAGATTTTGATACTAGAGGATAACCCGTTTGATGTGCTGCTTGTTAAGGAATTACTTCAAAGTGAAATGAACGAACCAGAATTTTATTGCACCAATAACCTCGATGGATACCTGGAAGGATTAGATTGTTTTGTACCGGATGTTGTGCTGTCTGACAATTGTTTACCCCAGTTTACCGCAGTAGATGCGCTGAGCATTTTAAGAAGCCGTTCAAAGGATACCCCCTTTATATTACTAACCGGATCTGTATCAGAAAAAGTAGCAATTGATATCATAGAAAAAGGGGCAACAGATTTTATTCTTAAAGACAGAATGGCCAGGTTACCGATGGCAATAGAAACGGCATATAAACAGAAATTATCGGATGGGCAGGTGGTAGATTACCGGTATGCGTTAAATGAGTCTGCAATTATTGCTATAACCGATAACAATGGGGCGATCACCTATGTAAACAAAAACTGCTGTGATGTTTCAGGTTACCAGGCGTCAGAAATTCTTGGCAACAATCAGTACATTATGCATGCGGGATATCAGCATGCCGGTTATTACAGCAAATTGTGGTCAACCATACAAAGTGGTACCACATGGCACGGGGAGTTTTTAAATTTTACCAAAGAAGGCGAACCTTATTGGGTAGATACCATCATTATCCCCTTTAAGGATGAACACAACACCCCCTGCCAATATCTCGCCATCAGTAACAATATTACTGACCGTAAAAAGTTGGAAGCGGCGCTTGCTGAACAGCAACACAACGAACAAAAAAAAATGATCACTACTGCCCTGGCGGCGCAGGAAAACGAACGAAACATTATTGGCAGGGAACTACATGACAATGTAAACCAGCTACTGGTGGCCACCAAACTAATGATTTCTTTGATGATTCAGCGGGCAGGTAGTGCCGGTGTAGCCGATGATTTATTACGACAATGCAATGAAAATATTTTTGTAGCTATAGAAGAAAACAGAAAGATAGCTAGGGTATTAGCCAGTCCCGATTTTGAAACCGAAACCCTGCCGGATCAATTAAGAAAACTTACCGAATCTATGCTAACAATAGCCGGGTTATCAATTCAAATTGATACCCGGCTTTTTTCAGAATCTATGCTGAATAAACAACAAAAACTCGGTATCTACCGCATTTTACAGGAACAATGCACCAATATTGTAAAGCACGCATTTGCCAAAAATGTTTATATAACCCTTCAAACAACCGATCATATTTTTAAGATGATTATTGCAGATGATGGCCAGGGAACCGAAACTGGTAGCTATGTAAAAGGAATTGGATTAAAAAATATCGCAGGCCGAGTTGAATTGTTCAATGGATTGGTGAGTACTAAATCTTCTCCTGGCTGTGGCTTTACACTTGAAATTGACATACCGCTACCTTAGCTGCTTGACTAAATTACCGTACCATTTTCTTTGTTAAGCTGCAGTCAGTGCAGAAAGATTTTTGAGAGTGTCTTGGAGTAAAATGTTATAGACCTTCCTCATAACCTGCATCCACCAGCAAATTTTTCCCATCCGCAGCGGCTGTGGCCAATTCATCGCAACGATTATTCAGGGGATTGTCTGCATGGCCTTTTACCCAAACAAAACGAATGGTAAATTTCCTGGCCAGCTCATGGTAATGTTTCCACAAATCTTTATTTTTTTTGCCACCTTTAAAATCTGTTTTTATCCAGTTTTTTAACCAGCCTTTTTCCACGGCATTTACAACGTATTGGCTATCCGAAAATACTGTTATTGGTAACTCATTTTTTTTGATGGCTTCCAGGCCCGCTATCACTGCCAGTAATTCCATCCGGTTATTGGTTGTAAGCCGGTAGCCCTGGGATAACTCCTTACGATGATGGCCAAATAATAAAACTGCCCCATATCCTCCCCGGCCAGGATTGCCCCGGGAAGCGCCATCTGTATACAACTGAATTCTATCCGCCATGTAAAGTCTTAAATTTGATAATCGAAATGTTTTCAAAATAACACCAGCTCACACATTCTGCTGCTTAGCCGGCGGACCAATTACACTGCGCCAACATATTGCCGCATATAATCATAAGGTAAATTTAAGATGCCTGTCTTTAAGATGGTAGCCTTATTAAGCGTTTCGACTCCGCCCGTTCTTACATCCTCCAATACAAATTTTATCAATTGCTCACCGAAGTACCTGCTGGCATCCCTTGGTAACTCATTGGGTAAATTGCCTACTGCCATTACATCTACAGAGTTGGGCAAATACGGTGCGGTGCGTTCAAAACTATTTTTATCTACTCCATAAACAGGGTCAGCAATGGTACTTTCACCGAGGTTGCAGGGTACCGAACCATGCATATCATCTGTTATATCGGCAATGGTTGTAATAATAAAATTACTGGCTTGCATATCTGCTAACTCAAATAAGCGGGGTACATCGCGGTTCCAGTAAATACCGTTCAGTAAGATATTTGTTTCACCTGCGTATTCAATAAATTTACACCGGTAGTTGTACGGATGCTGATGAAAGTCGTCCCGGTTGTACAAACCAGTTTGTTTGTGTGCATACAAATCGCCGCCTTTTAAATGAACGTATACAGGATAGGTAAATTTCTTCTGCAGGTAATCTTCTGCCTCTACTTCATGAATACCCAGCAGGTTCATGATTTCCAATACCCCATGTGCTACCCTGCCGCTGCCGGTGACCGCTACTTTTATTACCGGCACTTTTAAACCAAAATAAGTATGTATCAGTTTTTGAAAACTGTTTACCGCATGCACCCGCTGCAGGTGAAAAAGATTGGTCCTGTTGCCATACGCCATCATGCCATTGTGCGCACCAACTATCCCGGCAAAAAATCCAAATCCTATGATCCGCGTACCATCTTCATGTTCCAGGCATTCGTAATCAATTAGTGTAATTTTTTTTTCAGCTATTGCCTGTATCATCGCCTGGTTGTAAGGCTGCAACTTTTTTGTATGAGAGAAGAAGAAATAAGTCTTTCCGGCTATCAACATTGAAACAGGTACTTCCTTAATACCCATCAGTACATCACATGCACTCATATCTTCCTGCACGGGTATACCTGCCAGTTGGTACTCCTTATCACTGTAACAACGGGTGGGGCTATGCTGAACAGTAACCTCAATATCCTTAAAATTTTTCTGCAGCCACTTGCATTGCGCCGGCGTAAGCGCCACACGGCTATCGCAGGGTACCTTGCCTTCTCTGATTAAACCTATTTTCAACATGGCTTTATTTTAAACCGGCAAGGTATTACTTATACTGACACCGTTGTACCAATTCGTATTTTTTGAGCTGTTGTCTCAACTATAATTTGGAAGTTTATCATTACAGCTTGACATTTGCGCTATGAATTATTTTGAATTATTTGAACTGCCTGTAACGCTGCAGGTAGATGGCAGCCAGCTCGCCAAAAAGTATTTTGAATTACAGAAAAAATACCACCCGGATTATTTTACCCAGTCAACTGATGAAGAGCAGGATGACGCCCTCGAAAAATCTTCTGCAGTAAATAAGGCGTTAAAAATTTTCAAGGATAAAAACAGTACTATTAAGTATGTATTGCAATTAAAGGGGTTGCTGGAAGAAGAAGAAAAATACCAGTTGCCGCCTGATTTTTTAATGGAGGTGATGGAGCTGAATGAAGAACTGACCAATGATTCGGCCGCAGCGGTACATGATTTTGAAAAGGAAATTTACGCCGGCGTACAATCCATTATCGAAGCTTATAATGATGCCACGGTTACTACTGCGGACCTGTTAAAAGTGAAGGAATATTATTTTAAGAAAAAATATTTGCAACGGATTTTGGACAGGTTGGATGATTGACGTAATATTGCAACCCGTTAGATAAATGCCCATGTGGCGGAATTGGTAGACGCAGCAGACTCAAAATCTGCCATTCGCAAGGGTGTGAAGGTTCGATTCCTTTCGTGGGCACTTGATATTCAATCAATTATAAAAGCCGGCTAATGCCGGCTTTTATAATTTGCAAAC
>JBBQWL010000056.1:0-42410 GCA_038210625.1 Chitinophagales bacterium
GGTCAGGCCGCTTTGCTGCCATTGTAATATCTTATCAAACATTGCAGGGGTTACATCTAATTTTAATGACATAGCATGTTTTGATAGCAAAACTATTTCATACATTCACGATACACAAGACGGCGTTGGACGTTCCTTTACATTGCTAGTACTCTTCACGTATTGTGTTAACGTCTTTCATCTTTAGGATGGATTCCTTATTCACGTGCGCAATTGCGCAATACGATTTCTGACCAGTTATTTAATTTAACCAAGTTGAGTACCAGCCTGATGCTGGCAATAAAAAATTCGGACATGTTGTCAAGGAATTGATTGGTAGGGGCCAGAAGGTTGTTACACCGGTTGCCACATATAATGGGCAAGTGATTATTACTTTTGCATTCAATTTTTCAAATAATCGAAAGGTAATTTTCTACCAACCAATAAAGAATAAAATGATTAATTATAGTCTTCCCTTCTGTCGAGTAAAAAACTATAGCCCTATACTTATCCTATTTACTTAATAAATACAATTCTGATCTTTTAAGCATTTGCCTTTTTATATGTAACAAAATTTTATATGCAATCTTGTTTACAAATTTTACTTTTTGCCTTAATATCTCCTTTTGCCCGCTATAAAGAGAATTAAACTCTTCCGAATATTTACAGACTCTCAAAAAATGATCATATTCAAATACGGGAAGCGCTGTTTTTACAATCCAACTGAGTGAAGGCATTTTTTTTATCAACTGATTTCTTAACAATTTATCATATAATATATTACTCACCTGAACACTGGTTTTAAGAGATTCATTTACAGAAATCCGTGAATAAGCCAATCTGTTGGGAAGCCGGAATGAGTGTTTGATGGCGGCCACATAATTCACGAGGAATACGACATCGGAGGTAGGAAAGAACAAATTATTAAAGCCGCCAATTTTTCGGGCGGTTTCTGTTTTAAATAAAATACCAAGTGATCCCGGGTTAATATTTCCATATAAAAATTCGATAAATTGAACTTGGTTTATTTTATTTCCTTTCGGAATCGGCGTTTCATAAGCAATCTTTCCGTCACGCATTACTGTAAATCCAACCATTAAAAGTTCGGTTTCTGTTTTCACTTTAAGAAAATTACCGACGGTACTTATGTAGTTTCGGTCAAGCCAATCATCGTCGTTAAGAATGGACACAAATTCTCCCTTTGCCAATTCCAAACATCGGTTCCAGTTACCGAAGAGCCCAAGATTTTCGGCATTTTTATAATAGGTAATGTTTTTTTGATCATAGTTTTTCATTAATTCTTCAGTTTCGGTGCCCCTGGAAGGATCATCATCAACCACAATAATTTCATACTCATATTTTCCTTCCTGGTAAATCGCCGATTCCAAGCTGATTTTTAATAAATCCGGTCTTTTATACGCCGTAATTGCAATAGTTATTTGTGGCCTTAAGGTCAGTTGCGATTTAATTATGGGATAGGAGAGTGTATGTTTATGTTCTTTAAAATTATCCGTTATTTGAAAAAAATCTGTGTTTTGATTCACCATAAAAAAAACTTTTTTGTGATTTATAGACTTCTGTCATAGCAAGTTTTAAAAAATTTAGGAAGCTGATGTTAAAATCGCGGCAGATAAAAAGTGGCCACTTCCAGTTGTTATATGCCAGTTGAACAACTCCCTGAACTATCACAAGGCCCAAAACACCAAGATCAGTAAATGCCAAAGAAAGAAAACTGCCAAAGGCAATTAGGCCTCCTGTTATAAGTGAAATCCACATGAAGGGCACCGAATTCCCAATAACTATTATGGTAGCAAAAAATGAATGATTTAACTCAAGCATCATTACAGTCAAATATAAAAAGATGATTAATGACGAGGGCAACACAGTATTTGAATGCAGAAAAGATAATAACCACGGACCAATAATAATAAGACCTGCCCCCATAACGAAATACAACAAATAATACACACCCATACTAAATGAAAATGTTTTGAGCAATGTGACTTTGTCCCCGGCAACTTTTAAGGCCGATAAGCGAGGTTCATTTAATACAAATAAAGTTCCAGATAAGGTTAATATGATAGATACAAACTGTATCATTAGTCCATATGAAGCTATTTCTGTCAAAGGCAAATACAGACCCGCTAAAAACATACTAAATCTTGTAATTGCATAGGATCCGATGTATACCAAACCTAATTTTTTCGCATTATGCCATATTATATGAAAAAGATCAATCTTTTCCTTTTTTGAAATCTCAAATGCATTTAATTTTTCATTTAATTCTTTAGTAAAGAAAAACCTGTTGGCAACATAACGTTCAACAAAAGGAGCAATTAAATTTGAGATAGCAACCCCTATTAGGCCCGTACCTATCAACAATAGAGTAGCTGCAAGTAAAATGTAGACAATTTTGGAATATACCATTGCTTTTTTAGATTCCATTATCATACCCTTTCCTGTAAGAAGGGACGAATAGTAGGTATAATATACATTAAAAAATGTGGATATAGAGTATACGATCCATATTATAAATGAGTTATGAACATTATTAAATCCATTCGTCACTTTGTATATGTAACCCGTTCCCAAGGTTACCATTACTGCTAATACAATTAAGGAAATCAATTGATAAATATATTTTGCTGTGTGTATCATGGTAGCTAACAAGCGGTAGTTAACCTCTTTATTATCTTCATTAATTTCCACTCCTTCTTTTTTAAGAGACTGCGCCCCTCCAAATACATAAGTAATATTTCTTCCAAACTGCGGGGCAAAACCGAAATCAAATAAGGAAACCAGAGACCCGACAGTCATCATCAAATAGTTCATCCCAATTTCGTCGGGGGTCAGCATTCTCAAAACTATTGGCAGCATCAGCATGCCCGAAGCAATTGAAAAAAATTGAGCGAAATAACCCCAGATTACATCTTTTTTAGTCAGTAAAATAGCCATCTTGATACGAAATTATGTGATTCTTTTTAGTAACGGATTAGTAATGAAAGTATTTTGTGCAATAAAATCGATCCCCCATATAAATACTGTTTTACCAAGATCTGTCGAATTACGTGCACCTTAGATTAAATGAGAAAATGGGAATTAAAAACACCCGGTCACTTGCGTAACCGGGTGTTTAATGACCTTTAACTGCTTTTAAATGTTATAAAATCTATAGTTTTCCTTTTATCATTTTAAACATCTTCACATTAGTACCCTGTTTTACTTCAACGATATACATACCCGCTATAAAATTAGATCCGAAGGTGTAAGTTTGATTACTCAAACCTACAGTTTGATACAATTGTTTGCCGTCATATCCCATCACACGGATTGATACCTTTTCCGCTGTTCCACCACTAACTTTAACGTTAAATACATTACTTGAAGGATTAGGATAAGTAATAATTGATAGTTCAGAACTACTTAGCATAGAAGCTCCCATCGATAAATTACTTGTAGAAATAGTGGCAGTTGCAATTCTTGCAGCAGCTGCAGGGGCTACCACAAATGCTATACTTGCTTTGCATCCCCTGGCATCAGTCACGTCATATGAATATGATCCCGCTCCGGCACTAGACGGGCCAGGCCCAACATAAGGGGCCGTTCCACCGGTTGCAGTTAACATAACCGTTGTCATGCCTCCCGAAGTTGTGATAGGAGCGTAACTAACACTAGCAGATAATGGAGCGTCTGGCTGACTGATTATTACACCAGTTGTTCTAACAGTTCCGGTAGCATCAGATACTGAATAATAGTTGATATTATTTATCATTGAATTATTATCCAATTCGGCAATATTTGCTCCATTTAAGGCCCATGTATAAATTTGCGATATACCACTCTCAAAATTACCAGCAGTATATAAGTTAGGCCCTGTCAGCGTACCATCGGTTCCTGCTTCAAAAACAGCGATATTATCAATATAAGTAGTGCCAGAACTTTGATCCAATTCAAGAAGAAAACTTGCATCATCAGCCGAGTTTGGATTGTTGAAAATGATTTTGTGATCAACCCTGGAAGTGCCGAAAGTTTTCGTCTCAGTACTTGAAATGACAGTATATGGAGAGCCTGACATGCGAAGGGAACCCTTAATTACGCCAAGGTCCGTTGTACCGCGTGTTGTGAAAGTAAGCGCATAGTTTTTTGAAGAACTTACAGCTCCAATTGGATAATAAATAAGTGTGTATTGATTATTTATTGAAGTTTTAGTTGAGAGTTTTAACGCCCCGGATCCACTAAGTATTGAAGAATTCTCCCATTGGGTTACGTTTGCACCGTTCAATGACCATGTGTAAACCTGTGAGACTCCGCTTTCAAAATTGCCAGGAGCATATAAGTTTGAACCAATCGTTGAACCATCTGAGGCTAATTCAAAAACCTGGATGTCGTCGATATAAGTTGTTCCAGAATTTTGATCAAGCTCAAGCAGAAAACTAGCATCATTAGTGGTTGTCGGATTATTGATAACTATTTGGTGATCTATGCGGGTTGTCCCGTAACTACGTATAGCTGCATTGCTGATCACGGTATAAGGCGATCCTGACATACGCATAGATCCTCTTATCATACCTTGATCGGTTGTTCCCAATGTAGAGAATTTTAAAATATAATTTTTGGATGAACTTACAGCTCCTATCGGGTAATAAATCAATGTAAAATTACGTGTAGAAGCACTACTGCTGCTACTAGAAATCTTTAAGCTATTCGTGCCTGAGGTTGCATCGAATGATCCCGTGCCTACATAAGGAGCAGTTCCGCCAGCGCCATTTACAGTCGCTACCGTACTTCCTCCAAAACATGATATCGCCGGAGCTGTGCTCGAAGCAGTAAAGCCACTACCCGTTGTTACGGCATCGGAAGTACCAGTGCTTGGCTGAATTGGGGATGTTACAACACTTCCTACCCCTGGTGCGATAACAAATGCTACACTTGTTTTGCAGCCGTTAGCATCGGTAACATCATATGAGTAACTACCACTACCGACACTGGATGTTCCCGGACCAATGTACGGTGGAGTACCTCCGGTTGCAGTTAAGGTTACCGTGGTCAAACCTCCCAGCGTGGTGATCGGAGGATAGCTGACACTTGCCTTTAAAGGAGTAGCAGGCTGGCCAATAACTACACCAGTCGTTCTAACTGCTCCGGTTGCATCAGTTATTGAATAATAATTGGTGTTATTTACCATTGAATTATTATCCAATTCTGCAATGCCAGCTCCATTTGATGACCAGGTGTAAATCTGAGAGATACCATTTTCGAAGTTGCCAGCCGGGTATAAATTCTTGCTCGTTAATGTACCGTCTGACAGTGCCTCAAATACTGCAATATTGTCTATGTAGGTAGTTCCTGAACTTTGATCCAGTTCAAGCAGGAAACTCGCATCGGCTGCTGATGTTGGATTATTCATAATAATCTGGTGATCAACCCTTGATGTACCGAAGCTTTTAGTTTGTGAAGTAGAGATTACACTGTAAGGAGATCCTGACATACGAAGCGATCCACGAATTGAACCATTATTGGTTGTGCCCAAAGTAGTGAACCTTAAGACGTAACTTTTTGAAGAACTTACCGCGCCAATCGGATAGTACATCAGTGTGTTATTACCGCTGGTAAGGCTGCTGCTGGATAATTTTAATGAACCGGTACCTGCAGTTGCACTAAAAGATCCTGTTCCGGTATAAGGTGCGGTGCCGCCTGAACCGCTCACTGTAACAGAAGTGCTGCCACCGAAACATGCAATGGACGCAGCAGAACTGCTTGCAGTCAAGGTGCTTATTGAAGGCGTCGTAACGACAGGTTGTGATACTGAGTTATCACGGATGAATATTTTGGAAGTAAAAGGAGCAAGTGTAACAGTACCGCTATATTTAGTATTGTCCACTCCCACATAATTCGCGTCCAAAGTAATATTTTTATCACTTTGTGATGGATTATATTCAAATCTCACCTGAGTTGTTACGTCTATCTTGGAGGCATTAACCTCATAAAATTCCATATTATCAATGTATACAGTTCCGGAAGATTGTAATAGTTCCAGCTGATAACTTGCATTGGCCTCTGATACAGTTGGGGATATTAGTATCTCATGCGTTTGCTGGCTGCTGCCAAAAGAGCGGGCCTGTACGTCTGTGAAGGTGGCAAAAGGAGAATTAGATTGACGCAAAGATGCTTTTATATAGCCATATGGATTAGAGCCAAGTGTGGTAAATCGAAGTATGTAGCTTTTGCCAGCAGTTACCGATCCCAATGGAGCGTATATAGTGGTATATTCTAAAACCGATGAGCTAGGAGCAATTTTTATTGCTCCACCTGCTATTTTGCCCGAGTTATCCCATGACGCGGTATAGTTACCATTTGGGCTCCAAAAATTAACACCGGAAATGCCAGAAGTAAATTGCGGGTTTTGCACCGTATTACCTGTATTGTAACCGTTAATAGTGTAAGCCGGAATCACTGGTGTTGTTTTTGAATTATAGTCCATGTTCATGAACGAGGTCCATTGATTAAACACCAACGGCGGCGGATCAATAAAAGTTCCTCCATTTGTTAAATGATAGTAATAATCAAAAGGATAAGGAACATCATTTCTGTAATAATTATTATCAAAACTACCAATGGCTCTTAGGTCACTTTGGATATCTGTTGTTGTTGGAGTGTTTAGATCGCCGTTCCAATAAAAAATGCTTCCTTGATTACTCTGCAAAGGGAAAAGGATATTATTATTCGTTGCATTATTTCTTAATAAGGGACCATTGGGAAAACGGGCAAAGTAAATTGCTTTAAAGGCGTTATAAATTGTATTGCCACTTGTATTTACATTAGTTACGTTGTTATAATAAAACCCGCTACCTACACAATTTGCTATTGAATTATTTGTAACGTTAACGTTCATGGAAGCACCGTCCAGATAAATTCCTCTCGCATCTTCGTAAGGAATTGAGAGATAGTTTTCACAACCAAACTTTGCGCCAATGGCATTTGTTATAATATTGCCGTTGATAACCCTGTTGTAATAAACCGTTTCACCTGTTCCATCCCATGTATAAACGCCGCCGCCATCATCTTTAACGGAACAAAAGTTATTTACAAAATTATTTTTAATATTTACATTATTTCCCTGAAATGTAATGCCGTCGAAACCGATGGCATTAAGCGTGTTGTACTCAACTAAAAGATTATCGCCAAATATACTAATGCCAGTATAGCCTCCATCGGCTGTCTGGCCATTTCCTGCATACAAGCCGATGTTCCTGATGTTATTGTATCTTACTGTGCTGGGAGATACAATCGAGTTATTTATATCAATACCATAATTTAGCGCATTACTGATTTGGTTATTCTGGAGATTGGTGTTTGGTATATTTTTTACAAGAATACCTGCACTACCAATATTATTGATATCACAGTTTTGAACCGTTAGTGAATTTCCATCCAACTCATATACTCCATTCTGATTTGCTCCTTCAATAGCCAGATTATCAAGTGTAATATAACCACTTTGTGATGCATCTAAATTCAATACGTTGTCAACAGCAGCTGCCAAAATTGAGTAATTGGAAGGTGAATCACCTCCAAAATACATCTGAAGCACCTTAGTTTGGGGATTAAAATACCACTCTCCAAATTTATCAAGCGTTCTTGGATCATTTTGTATAAAATAACCGAAGTTGTTCATAGCAGGATAATTCGTGCCACCTCCTGCGGGAAATGTATAATTAATAGAGTTACCAGAATGGTTGTTTATTTTACAAACGTCTATAATAAAGTGATTTTTTCTTACTACCAGATCTGCACCGGTCCAGTTGGGGGTCCCAGACAACTGATAGTCAGTAATATAGCCATTACCCCAGCTTTCATAACTCAGGTAACCTCCGTTGGCTGCATCAGCATTTGGATACCGGCCAACTGCTTGCGGAGTTCCATTTATAGTTACCAGTTTTAAAGCATTACTGGAAGTAGGAACCGTACACTGCCAGATACCCCCTCCGTTATTTGACCATCCCCCTAAACCGGCAAATCCTGAAATTAAAGGCTTTGGCCCGCTTCCATAAGCACCAATTGTTATTTTAGCTGAAGAATTACCTGACGCATTGATGACTAACGAGCCGTAAAAAACATCGCCGCGGTTAAATAAAACAAAATCGCCGGGTCGCAAATTCGACGCAAACGAATTAACCTTGGCAAGTGATTGCCAAGGGGTACTTGGATTCTGAGCCTGAGCTGCAGTGTAGGAATCATTACCGGAAGAAGAAGAAACATAATAATTAGTAGCAAAAGTGGTTGCGGTCAGGAATGCAAATAAGCAAAATAGAATTGACTGTTTGTAGTTTTTCATCATGTAACGTATTTTATAGATATTTGAATTTAAAAATATATGTATGAATAATTAGCTTTTTCTTAAATGCTATTCCAAATTTTTCTTGGCACAATATGAAAATTTCAGATTGTGCTAAGAAAGGCATGCAATAGAAAGAGTTGGAAAGTAAAAACAGGGGGCGGATTTGGCAATATTGGAATCAATTTTGCACGGATGAGATAACCAAATACCATGCCTAACCAAAAAAATGTTAAAAATTTCCCAGTCTTTTTATTACCAAAAAAATAAAATTGTGGATAACTGAATGCGCAAGATAAATTCTGACTCTTGCACAATAATTTCAATAAATATTAATTAAAAAAGAGCAGCAAATTTTTGAGGGAGTGGTAAATTTGCAGCATTCGGCAAAAGAGTTGGCACTGAGTAAGAAGTTTCCCGGGCGGCCCTTAGATTTTTTAAGAAATACCTTTGGCGGTCTTAATAATTAAAAACTGAATAATCCTAATATGCAAACCTTTAATCAATTAAAAAAGAATTTAAAAAACGACTATTCAGGATTTAAAAAAATAAAAATTGCTGTGTTGGGCGATTCTGCTACTCAATTTTTAAGTCAGGCAATTCGGGGCAGTGGTTATGATTTAGGTTTAAATCAGGAAATTTTTGAAGCTGATTTTAACCAGATTGAAAGGCAGATTTTTGATCCTACTTCAGAATTATACTCTTTTACTCCTGATATTATATTAATTTTTTACTCGTCCCACAAACTGCTGGCCCAATATAATAAATTGCCATTGGCTGATGCAGAGCGTATTGCTGAGGAACAAATGGACCTTATTGAAAAAATTACAGAAGCGCTTTGGCTACAAACAACGGCTAAAATACTTTATTATAATTATAATGAGATTGATGATGGTGTTTTTGGTAATTACGCAGGCAAAGTACCTTCCTCTTTTTTATTTCAGTTACGTAAATTGAATTATGAACTAATGCTGTTTGCGTCCAGGCATGCCAACTTTTTCATTGTTGATATATCATCCATTCAAAATCAGTTCGGCAAGCATACTTTTTTTCAATCGTCTGTTTATATAAATACAGAAATGGTATTGAGCATAGATATATTACCGGTGGTTGCTGCAAAAACTACAAGGCTTATTAATTCCCTTTCAGGTAATTTCAAAAAGTGCCTGATACTTGACCTGGATAATACCCTGTGGGGAGGTATAATTGGAGATGATGGAATCGAAAATATTCAACTTGGAAGTTTGGGAATAGGCAAAGCTTTCACAGAGTTTCAGTACTGGATTAAAAAATTACAGCGGAGAGGAATTATATTAGCTGTTTGCAGTAAAAACACAGAATCTGTAGCGAAAGAACCATTTGAAAAGCATCCGGACATGGTATTGAAGTTAAGTGATATTGCTGTTTTTGTTGCTAATTGGGAAAATAAAGCCGACAATATCAAACAAATACAAACTATTTTAAATATAGGTTTCGATTCAATTGTTTTTTTAGATGATAATCCGTTTGAAAGAAACATGGTAAGGGATAACATTACGGGGATAACTGTGCCAGAGTTGCCGGAAGATCCTGCGGAATACCTGGAATTTTTATACACATTGGATCTTTTTGAAACAACGTCATTTTCAAGTGGCGACGCTGAACGAACCAGGCAATACCAGGTAGAAGCAGAAAGAACAGTAATGCAAAAAACGTTCACCAATGAAACAGATTTTTTGAAAAATCTGGATATGGTTTCTGATGTGGAGCCGTTTAATAAATTCAACACACCGAGAGTTGCTCAACTTTCTCAAAGGTCTAACCAATTTAATTTGCGTACGGTACGTTATACTGAGAGTGACATCGAACGGATTATTAGTGACCCGGATAGTTTTTCTTTTACATTTACATTAGAGGACCGTTTTGGTGATAATGGAATGATCTGCGTGATTGTACTAAAATGGGAAAATGCCAACACGTTGTTTATAGAAACCTGGTTGATGAGTTGCCGGGTACTTAAGCGGGGAATGGAACAGTTTGTATTGAATTCCATCGTGAATTTTGCAAAAAAAGAAAAGTGTTCTTTTCTAAAAGGGGAATATATCGAGACTGCTAAAAACGAGATGGTCAAAAATCATTATCCAGCGCTGGGTTTTGAAGCCTCCGGTAATTATTGGTTGCTAAATGTTGATTCATATAATACCAGGGAGTGTTTTATAAAAAACAAATAAATATATGGAGCATAGTCAGGTTTTAAAGGAAGTGAATGATATCTTTATTGATATTATTGATAATGAAGATATTGTTTTAAAAGATGCCTCTTCTGCAGCGGACGTTGAAGGATGGGATTCACTTACACATATTCAATTGGTGGTGGCTATTGAAAAACACTTTAAAATAAGGTTTACCTCTAAGGAAATACAAAGCTGGAAAACAGTAGGTGAATTAGTGGACAATATAAACAGCAAAATAGCTTGATCATTTGATGAGAACGACTGATTTTGGCTATATGTTTTCGAAGTAACACCAGTGTCAATACAATAATATATTTACCAAAACTGAACCTTCAATTAAGGTACTATGATTTTTACGTCAATCGTATTCGCGCTATTTTTTTTGACAGTTACTTTGCTATACTATATTTTGCCGGTAAAATTCAGGTGGATTTGGTTGTTGGCAGCAGGCGTTTTTTTTTACATGTACAGCAATCCGGCTTATATATTAGTTCCCCTTGTGATTATTATTGTGACATGGTTGGCGGGTATTCAGATGGAAAAATTCGCCAGCCATGAAAAAGCGAATCAAATTTATTTATCAGCAATCGCAGCAAATATTGCCATTCTTATTTTTTTTAAATACACCAACTTTTTTACTACTACAGCATTTGATCTTATCAATTTTTCAAGGTATACCTTCTTTCATTCAACTGAAACATACCATAATCCGCTATTGATTAATGTGCTTGCCCCCCTTGGTATTTCCTACATTACTTTTCAGGCCATTGGTTACCTGATTGAGATAAAAAGGGGGAATGAAATTGCGGAAAAGAATATTGGTCACTTTTCAACATTTCTGCTTTTCTTTCCCAAAATAGTAGCAGGTCCGGTAGAACGTGCTCACCGTTTTCTTCCCCAGCTTAAACAGGAAATTTCGTTCAAATACGATAATATAAGTATAGGTGCAAAGTTGATTATTTGGGGACTTTTTAAGAAGCTGGTGATTGCTGACAGATTATCTATTTATGTAGATGCCGTACTTGGAAACGCATCCCATCATTCTTCCATTTCATTAACAACTGGTGTAATATTTTATGTGTTTCAGATGTATGCCGACTTTTCCGGATACACAGATATGGCACTCGGCTTTGCAAAAGCCCTTGGGTTTGATTTGACCCAAAATTTCAATCGCCCGTTTTTTGCTAAATCAGTCACCGAATTTTGGCGCAAGTGGCATATTTCACTGTCCACGTGGTTTGCCGATTATTTTTATAATCCCATTGCCATTGCCAAAAGAGACTGGGGTAACTGGAGCGTTGTGTACGCTTTTTTTATCACGTTTATCGTGCTGGGTTTTTGGCATGGTGCCAACTGGACATTTATTATATTTGGGGCCTTACAGGGCCTTATATTAACTATTGAATTTTTTACCCGTAAAACAAGGAAAAACTTCCGAAAAAAAATACCGCTGTTCCTGAACAACACACTGGGAATTTTTTTTACCGTTGCATATTTTGCGTTTTCACTAATTTTTTTCCGCGCTATTAATATCCAGGAAGCTTTCATCATTATTAAAAGAATGTTTACCGCAGGTGGCCCCATTTATATCGAAAACCCTACCATTATTTTATTCTCCCTGCTTGGCATATTTTTTCTTGTGCTGGTGGAATGGAAAAAAGAATATTATGACGGATTATTTACATTCAGTAAAAATAAGAACTGGCTCGTAAGAAACGCATATTACTGTTTTTTGCTAATGGCCATTTTAATAGCAGGTGTTTTTGATGGCGGCGAATTTATTTATTTTCAATTTTGATGAAACATTAAGCAATGGAGGCATTTAAATCTATAAAACAAAAAAGAGGGTATCAATACTTACTGATAAAACTGTTGGCGTTTCTATTGCTGGCATTTGGTTGTGATTTTGCTATTGGTAAAGTGTTCAGTTATTTTTATTTCAAGCAAACGTCAGGCTGGGAATACAGAACTAAATATTCAGTAGAAGATACCAAAGCTGAAATTTTAATATTTGGTGCTTCCAGGGCACAACAGCAATACAATCCTGTTTATTTTGAAGAAAGATTACATCAGTCGTCTTACAATGTAGGGCGGGACGGAGAACCCATTTTTTATTACTATGGCGTGCTTAAGGCTGTACTAAAAAGATACACACCCAAAACAATCATCCTGGATATTGAAAATGGTGTTTTTATTGAAGCTCAAAGTAGTTACGACAGGCTTTCTGTTTTATTGCCCTTTTATAAAACCCATCCTGAAATGCGCCCGGTAATTGAATTGAAAAGTCCATATGAAAAACTGAAATTGCAATCGGCCATATATCCTTATAATTCTCTGTTATTTAAAACAGCAATTGGTAATACAGCTTTTAATAAAAAAAGAAATGAAGATATACAAGGCTATGTTCCTTTAACAGGAGCGCTGGATGAAGCCATCAGAACGGTTGACTTTACACATGGCTATGCTGTTAATACCAACAAGATAAATATTTATCGGTCATTTATAAATGATTGTATCGCGGCCAAAGTACGTTTATATATTGTATGTTCTCCTTATTTTATAAATGCAAAAGGTGTAGACACTTCTATGGTGATAGCGAAAAAAATAGCTGCAGAGAAAGGAGTGAACTTTATAGATTTTTCACGGGATAGCCTTTTTTTACACAACTCTAAATTGTTCGATGATACAGTGCATGTAAATGTTGCTGGTTCTAAAATATTTACTAATAGTCTTATTGACAGTATTGTTGCAAGAAATAAAGGAACTGAAACCAGGTAGACTTTTATCGCTAAAACCTTAATCATTTATTAACCGGAGAGTAAGTTTTTGCAAAGCGGACGAAAAACATTGTACACTAAAAAAGAAGTAACAGCCATAAAATGATCTTCAACTCATTTCACTTTTTATTTTTCTTTTTAATTGTCACAACAATCTATTTTTTACTGCCGCACGCTAAAAGGTGGATATTGCTCCTATTAAGCAGCTGCTATTTTTACATGGCATTTGTACCTATTTATATTTTGATTTTGGGTTTCACTATTGTTGTTGATTATTTAGCGGGCATTTATATTGAAAACTCCCAAGGGAAAAAGCGAAGGCTATTTCTTATTTGCAGTTTAATCGCCAATATTGGTATTCTTTGCGTTTTTAAATACTATAATTTCATCAACACCAACTTTACTTTTTTATTACATGGATTTGGTTTAAAAAACCCAATACCATACCTCTCCATTCTGCTGCCAATCGGTTTGTCTTTTCATACTTTCCAGGCCATGAGTTATACCATAGAAGTGTATAGGGGCAATCAAAAAACCGAACGTCATTTTGGTATTTACGCATTGTATGTTATGTTTTACCCGCAGCTGGTAGCGGGCCCCATTGAAAGGCCTCAAAACTTATTACATCAATTTAGGGAAAAGCACAGCTTCGACAGTGACCGTATTTTTGAAGGATTAAAAATAATGATCTGGGGTTTATTTAAAAAATTGGTAATAGCCGACAGACTGGGGATTTATGTAAATGGTGCTTATAACAATGTTGGTGAGCAAAACGGAATGACATTGTTACTGGCAACTTTATTTTTCTCCTTCCAGGTATACTGTGATTTCTCGGGCTACTCGGACATTGCCATTGGAACAGCGCGTGTAATGGGTTTTGATTTAATGACGAATTTCAGGCGCCCGATATTTGCAAGAACTACCGGGGAATTTTGGAAACGTTGGCATATTTCTCTGTCAACCTGGTTCAAGGATTATTTATATTTCCCAATGGGAGGCAGCAAGGTTTCCGTTCCAAAGTGGTATTTTAATCTGATGGTAGTATTTCTTATAAGCGGCCTATGGCATGGTGCCAACTGGACTTACATTATCTGGGGAGGAATCAATGGATTTTATCTCGTATTCGCCATCATTACTACAAAGTACCGGGATAAACTCAACGCACTGACCAGAATAAAAAATTATCCCAGGTTATTTACATTTACTCAAATTACCATCACATTTTTACTGATCAGTTTTTCCCGCATTTTCTTTAGGGCAAGATCTGTTACAGACGCGATAGCCATCATAAAAAAAATATGTACATTCAAGGGGTCAATATTCAACGATGGTGCGGCAATCATAATTTATTGCGTCTTCGCCATTTCATTTTTATTGGTGGTTGAATTTAAAAAAGAATTTTACACTGGCTCCTTCACACTTTCGCATCATAAAAATTTTTGGGTACGCAATTCTTATTATTTGTTTTTAATAATTCTCATTATTTTATTAGGCGTTTTTGATGGCGGACAATTTATATATTTTCAATTCTAAAGACTTAACCAAAAATGACTCAATCAAAAAAGGGCAGTGCTGTAATAAGTTTTTTTTTGAAGTTGGCTGCATTTTTCGCGCTAATAATTTTTATCGACTTTTTGGGTGGATCTCTTTTAAGAAAACTATATTTCAGGCAAACATCGGGATATGATTACCTGACCACTTATGCTATTGAACAGACCAATGAAAAAGTGCTTGTTTTCGGGTCGTCTCGGGCCGCAAATATCTTTAATACAAGCATAATTGAAAAAGAAACAGGCCTGACTTGCTTTAACGCCGGCCGGTATGGCGAACCTATATTTTATCATCTTGCCATGCTAAAGGGTGTATTAAAAAGATACCGGCCGCAAATGATAATATTAAGTTTTGATGCCGGCAATTTCAATAAAAATGCAGAGGCATATGACCGGTTAAGTGTGCTGTTGCCCTACTATAAAGAGCACCTTGAAATTCGGCCCATTGTGGATTTAAAAGGGCCTTACGAAAAACTTAAACTATTGTCTGGCATATATCCTTTTAATTCTCTTTTATTGCCAATGCTTACAGGCAATACAGAATACAGCAAAAAAAAATACCCCAATATAAATGGCTTTATACCGATTGAAAAAACTTTTGAAGGCGCTTTAAAAACATTTGATTATTCAAAAGATACTGTGTTAGATGAATTGAAGATTGATGCTTACCAATCTTTTATAACAGATTGTAAAAACGCTCATGTGCCGTTATTTATAATTTGTCCACCGTATATGATTCATGCAATAGGAATAGACTCGTCCATTACAGTTGGTAAAATCATCTCAGCTCAACACAATATTCCCTTCATTGATTATTCCCGCGATACCTTTTATACCAACAAACCACAATTATTTGCAGATTACAGGCATTTAAATACCGACGGTGTTGGCTATTTTACAAAAACAGTTTTAGACACTATAGCTACTTATCATCCCTATTAGATAGTTATACAAAAGGTGTTATTCAGATGGCTTTTTTATTAAGTTTAAATTGATAACATTGCTGTAAAACCCACGCAAATAATATTTCCACGCTGGTACTTTTATGGTCTGTATATTTCTGTTTGTGAAGCAATAAAAAAATTGGATCTGCCGTATACGACAGATCCAATTAGCTAATTTTATATTTTGTAAAATGATCGTGTGCGAATTGCAATCAAAAAACGTTTTCAGGAACCCCGGCTAATGAACACTCAACAAGGTTTTATTAATCACCTGTTCGTTAGAAAATATTTTCGCATAATATACGCCGGTGCCAATTGCCGGAATTTTATTTTCGATTGCGTTAAATCCTTTTTCAATTTGTAGCTGTTTTGTATAAATAATTCTACCGCTGGCATCCACAAGCACCATTTGCATCGGCTGCCGGTAATTACTATTCAACATCACTTTAAAATTTTGGTCGGTCGTCGAGAGTACCACATTGAGCAATTTAAAAGATGCTACACCGGATACAGATGCTGAAACAGTTTTACTGTATTTAAAAGATCCGTCATTGTCTATCATCACAAGTCTGTAGTAGTTGACACCCTGTAAAGGGAAGTTATCGCTGAAGTTGTAGTTGATTTGAATATTGGCCAGATTGTTTGATTTTAAATCGCCAACATTTTCAAAGTCCTGTCCGTTACTGCTGCGCTCAATAGTGTAGTGACTTACATTTATTTCTGAAGATACCTGCCATTGCAGAGCGACTGTTTTTTCGTTGCTGGCCTTGGCGGTAAAATCTATTAAAGTAACTGGCAAGGTACCTGCCAGGTTTACATTTACCAAAGCCAGGGCTGAATCTCCTGCACTGTTCATCACCTTTAATTGAAATGTATAGCTGCCAGGAGAAAGATTGCTGATAGAAGTGCTTGGGTTATCGGGAGTAGCGATTGTAAATTGATCGGGGCCTGCAATCTTTGACCACGTATAGCTGGTAATTGTTCCCACCGCACTGCCTTTTAGAACAGTACTGTTAGTTGGTAATGTAAGAGAAATATCTGTACCAGCATCGGCTTTTAAAGTTGTGGAAGATGGCCCTGCTTTAAATAAAATTGCCGAGGTAAAAGGAGCCAAAGTGATAGAGCCATCATAGACTGTGCTGTCCACCGATACGTATTTTGCATCAAGGCTAATGGTTTTACTTTCGATAGATGCATTGAACTCAAATCTTACCATGGTACTGGCATCATTCAATGTGGCGGTCACTTCGTAAAATTCAATATCATCCAGGTAGGTTGTTCCTGTAGATTGCTCCACTTCCACCATCAAGCTTGCATCGGATGCTGATACCGGCATTGAGATTAAGAACTCGTGTTGTGTAATGGATGTAGTTGTATAGCCAAATTGTTCCGGTACCAGCGCTGCATAAGGAGATGCAGTTTGTCTTACGTACGCTTTAAGTATACCACTTGGGGCAGATCCCAAAGATTTAAATCTTAATAAATAGCTTTTTCCTGCAGAAACAGTACCCACACTTTGATATAACAAAGTATAATTATAAGAGGGGGTAGAGGGTGCTATTTTTATTGAACCAGCCCCTGTTATTTTACCCGTACCGTCCCACGCAACCGTAACTCCTGCACTACCGCTGGATGAAAAAAAGTTGGTGATGTTGGAAGTAAATGTACCGTTTTTCACAATATTAGCACTAACCACCCCGGTTACACTATAATTGGGTATAGTGGCGATTTCCTTTGAATTGGCATCCTGATTCATATAAGACTTCCAACCCTGAGCGTCAAGAACAGGAGGATCAACGTAAGTGCCACCAGCGGTAAGATGATAGAAGTAATGAAATGGCTGCAAGATATCCTTTCTGTAATAATTACTGTCAAACGTTCCAATTGCACGCATGTCAGCCTGAATGTCCATTGGCACAGGTTCATTTAATTGCCCATTCCAGTAGGATATATTGCTTGCAGTTGGGTAAAAAATATTCCCCGCAATTTTGTAATTTCTTACGTATCCACTGGGGTCTGCAGCGTTGTTTGGAAACCGTTGAGCCAACAAACCCACGGGCACTTTATAGAAGGTATTTCTAAACACACTTATATCGACACCTGTGTTGGTCAATAAGCCCGCACCATCAGTTACAGATACCGTATTATCCATTATTACAACGTGCCGCGTACCTCCATCCATGTAGATTGGATTTGTTCTTCCATCTTTTTCATACCGGCCTAAAGGCGCGCCAATTCCACCGATAACAATATTTGATTGTACAACGCGGTTAGTTTGCGAAGTATCTCCCCAGGTATAAATACCTCCACCATCATCCTTAACGGCACAAAAATTCGTGATGTAGTTAAATTTAACAGCGATGTTGCTGCCAAAAAATTGCAATGCGTTAAAGCCGACTGAATCAATTCTATTGTTCAATAAACTGGCATTGTTTCCATTTTGACAAATTCCGCAATAAGTGCCATCTCCGCTTTCACCCATACCTGCAAACAAACCGCAATTTTTGACTGTATTATTTGTGATTACGGTGGGAAGCGATACTTGTCCATACTCCTGGATACCGTTATTAAGCGTATTACTGATGATGTTATTATCGCAAATAGCATTTGGTACATTCCAGGAATACAGGCCGTTGTAATTATTATTGAAACTGCAGTTTCTTACTGTTATATTTTTACCATTGAAAGAATAAAAGCCAAATTTATTAGCTCCTTCAAAAGCGAGATTAGTGACGGTAATATTGCTTTGCGCTACTCGTCCGGTTGCTGCAAGTCCACCGTCACCAACGCAAAATAATGTATCGATTGTACTGGCTTTAACCTGATAAGATGACGGGCTATTGCTGCCAAAAAAAACCGACAGATCTTTAGTCGTTTTATCTAAATACCATTCTCCAAACTGATCTAACGTTTTAATATCATTTTGAATAAAATAACCATAATTATTTTGACCTGAATAGTTTGTACTGTTGGTATAGCTTATTGTTCCGCCGCTGTGATTGGTTATTTTACAGACATCCAGAATAAATGCGTATTTTCTAATAACAACGTCTGCACCCGTCCAATTGGGGGTTGACGGTAAACTATTGTCGCTTATAGCGGAAAATCCGGATGCCTGGTAAGTTAAGTAGCCGCCATTCGGCGCATCAAAGTTTGGATACCTGCCTATTCTTTGGTATTGATCATTAATGGTTAAAACAATTAGGTTCTTAGTAGCATTTGGCAGATTCACCTTCCAGATGCCCCCTCCCATATTCGTCCAGGCGGTGGGAGCTGTAAAGCCTGTTATAACCGGTTTTACGCCCGTTCCGTATGAGCCAAATACAATGGGTAGTGAGCTCGTACCTGATTTACCTACAACAATGGAACCGTAAAAAGTTTCCCCGCTTTTAAATAAGATAGAATCTCCGGCAGCGATAATGCCAAAGGAAGCATTCAATTTTGCAATGGTTTGCCATGCTGAGGTGGGGGATAAGCCAGTATTGGCATCAAGGCCTTTGGCGGAAATGTAATAATTTTTTGCCTGCACAGTACTTGCTAAAAATACACACAATATTATAAATAGTTGTCTCATAGTGGGGATAGGATTATTTTCGGTTATAGAATTCCGTTGGCGGAATATCAACTTTATTCCTGGATTCGGATAGTTATTGATATACCAGCTTAAACTCACCATTTTTTCAAATGGTTAGCTAAAACATACATGTGGCCTCACTTTAAAAGACTGAAGCGTTGAATGTCGTGATTCGAAATAATCGCAATTGGGCGAAGGGGAAAGAGGTAAATAGTTTTTCATAGTTTTCAATTTTTAATATAGGATATAATATATGCACAATGCTTTTTGAGGCATTTGGATATAGGGGTTAAAAATTATACCAGGGGTTAGCTGGCTAAAGGATACGGACAATTTTTAAACGTATAATTATGCGGCTTATTTTATTAGAAAGTATGTTTTGGAAAGATCAGGTAAAACTTGGCAGTTGCTTCGGAAAATACGATGCTGTATTTTTGGAAAATCTCCATATAAAAAACGAGCTTTTTTACTCTATAAAATAGCTTCTAAAATAATACACTTATTTGCAAATAACTCTAACGGCCAATTGTTTGTACTGATAACCCTCAAAAGGTAGATTAAGAAATATAGCATTGCTAACATAGAATTTTCTCCAACCGTAATTGGATTACTTCTGCATATAAAAACTTAAAGCCTGTATAGCGGATAGCAATACAGGCTTTAAGTTAGCAGGTGATTCTACTGATTCTTTTACCTAATAATTGGGATTCTGCGTAATCACACCTTTACTCTGGTCAATTATAATTTGTGGTACAGGCATATAATAATCTTTCGGACGTTTAAATGTGCGACCTGGAATTACTACTGCACCATTGTACGGCTGCAGCGGTGATGCTGTTTTAGGTTTATTGTAAATGGTGTCCAGGTTTATAATCTGCGCTTTGTCCCAACGCATCAAATCGAAATGACGCACATTCTCAGCACCCAACTCAACCCTGCGCTCGTGAATCAATTGTTTCATTGTTGCACCGTTAACTGGCTGCAATCCGGCACGTGTGCGAACTGCATTGATTTCGGCATCTCCGGCACCAGTACCACTGGTGCGGATTTTAGCTTCCGCAACCACCAGGTAAATATCAGCAGTACGCAACAAAGGTTGCTTTGTTTAAATATAATTTGTTGGATGTCATGTTGCCTGTGAAATAGATATCTGTAAGGCCGTCATTGTTGAGGTCGCCCACGGCAACGCCACCACCATTGTACAAATATTCGTACGTAAGAATGTTGTAATCCTGGTCTTCCTGTATATCGTTCCTGAAGTTGATATTGGTTGCGGCAGCGGACATTTCCGAAAACATAGTTTTATTATGCTGCCTGCAGGAAGCTGTGGCCGCCAATACAAAAAAAATAAACAGGCTTTGAGGAAATGACAATTTCATAAAATTATTTAGCTGCCTTGCGTTAGTATTCTCTTGTTATTTAAAAGACGAAAATAACAAATGGAAGGCGATAAATTTTATGGTGATTTAAATACAGCGACAAAGCCGAAAACAAAAACTCATGTTACTACAGTTGTTTTCATCACGATAAAACCCTACTTTCAATAATCAACAACCAAACGATTATTTTAATTTAACCCAGCAATGAACCGCACACTTCTATTAACAATCGCCCTGCTATTCATCACTTTTTTAGGAAACGCACAACTCAATACCATCAACCCCGACCTGCTAAAAAAGCAGTGGCCAGCCAACTGGATATCCTGTCCGGGTATTTCGCAAAAGGAATATGGTGTATATCATTTTCGTAAATCTTTTAGCCTGGATAAAAAGCCGGATCATTACATCATCCACATTTCAGCAGATAACCGCTATCGCTTATGGGTAAACGGAACGGCGGTTTGTAGCGGCCCTGCAAGAGGTGATTTGTATAACTGGTATTTTGAAACGGTTGACCTGTCGCCCTACCTGCAACAAGGCCGTAATACCATTGCGGTACAGGTTTGGAACCTGGCGATTTATGCGCCCACCGCCCAGGTAAGCAGCCGCACCGGCTTGATTGTACAGGGAGATGAAGCTGCCCAGGCAATGGTAAATACCGATGAAACATGGAAGGTTGTTAAAGATGAGGCTTACACACCTTGTGCACTGGAAGATGGCAGCTATCACCGGGAAGTGGGGGCAGGTGATCACGTAAACGGCAGCGCTTATCCCTGGGATTGGCAGCAGGTAAATTACCCTGACGAAAAATGGTTAACAGCAACATCCTCTTACAATGGCCTTACGTTTGGAAATGGTAGCGGCAATATGTGGATAATGGAGCCGAGAACAATACCATTGATGGAAGAACGCCTGCAACGCATTCCTGTAGTAAGAAGAGCGGCAGGCATCGCTAACAATGCTGATTTTTTAACTGGTAAAAAAGCATTGACAATTCCTGCCAATCAAAAAGTGAGTATCCTAATCGATCAAACTTTCAACACGGTGGCCTATCCTGAATTAATTACCAGTAACGGTAAAGGTGCGTTGGTAAAGATTACCTACGCAGAAGCATTGAAAGACACGGCAGAAGAGAAAGGCAACCGCAACGAAATTGAGGGACGAACCATCATGGGTACTTACGATGAGTATGAACCGGATGGTGGTCATAACAGGCTATTCAGGCCGTTATGGTTTAGAACATACCGCTACATGCAACTGGATATTACCACAAAGGATGAACCGCTGGTGATAGAAGATTTATACGGCCGGTATACAGGATATCCTTTTGAAGAAAAAGGAAGCTTTAGCAGCAATGATACCTCCCTGAAAAAGATTTGGGAAGTAGGATGGCGTACGGCACGTCTTTGTGCGGGGGAAACTTATTTTGATTGTCCGTACTATGAACAGTTACAATACATTGGTGATACACGAATTCAGGCACTCGTATCACTGTACGTGGCAGGTGATGACAGGCTGATGCGCAAAGCCATTAATGATTTTTACAATTCCCGGGTGCCGGAAGGATTAACGCAAAGCCGTTATCCTTCTACCGAATTACAAATCATTCCACCTTTTTCTTTGTTTTGGGTAAGCATGATACATGACTATTACATGCACCGAAAAGATGACGCATTTATAAAAAAATATCTGCTGGGTATAACAGGTGTATTGGATTGGTATGAGAAAAATATCGACCAGAAAAAACAAATGTTGGGCCCTATGAAATGGTGGAATTTTGCAGACTGGAACACCGCCTTCGAAGGAGGCAGACCTGATGGTGCAGATGATGGTAATTCTTCTGTGATCACATTACAATATGCCTATACCTTGCAACAAGCCGCAACGTTGTTTAACCATTTTGGGAAGCCTGAAATGGCTGCGCATTATAAGGCTTTGGCCAATTCGCTTACCGCACATACTTACCAGTTGTGTTTCAACCCAGCTAAAAATGAAATGGCCAATACGCCGGCAAAAGAGAAATTCAGTCAACATGCAGGTATCATGGCAGTACTCACCGGGGCTATACCGGCGGCCAAGGTGAAGTTGGTTATGCAGCAAATTTTGCATGATACCAGTTTAAGCCAGGCTACTTTTTATTATCGCTTTTACCTTACGCAGGCATTAAAAAAAGCAAACATGGCGGATATGTATTATTCACAGTTGAAACCCTGGCGGGATATGCTGGCCATTGGCTTAACCACTTTTGCAGAAAACCCGGAGCCTTCCCGTTCTGATTGTCACGCCTGGAGCGCCAGCCCGGACTATGATTTCCTTGCTACCATTTGTGGTATAATGCCTGGCAGTGCAGGTTTTGCAACAGTAAAGATTCAGCCCGCCCTGGGAGAGTTAACTACTGTAAATGGTTCGATGCCACATCCGCTGGGCAACATTGATGTCTCGCTTAAAAGAAAAGGTCCGGGCGGTATTGAAGGAGTAGTTACCCTGCCAGTTGGATTAAACGGAAGTTTCGTTTGGAAGACTAAAACCATAACGTTAAAAAGTGGACTACAAAATATCGACATCAATTAAAGTACATAAAGATTGATGTTGAAAGCCATCATCAGCAATTTATTATTGCGTAAAATAAAATCGTCGTGCCCTGTTGTTACATTTCAATTATACTGAAAAATGATGTAGCCGATAACACAAAAAAGATTGACAGTGTACAAACTGGTACAAAATTTCATATCCATCATTTATAAACGGAACCGCACGATACACCAGCCTGATATCGCCAATGTTCATAAGCAGCAATTTTACACGGCCAGATAATTGAAAGCATATAAAAATTACAATCAGCTTCGTATTTTTATCTTGCAATAACAAGCTATCATGAACAAACGACCGAACCCATAACAAATGAAAATGGACAGACCTCAACTTGAATTTGTTTGTGAACTAACTGTTCACGTTGCAAGACCACTGGAAACAGGCGAACCAGGAATGCGTAATAGCAATACTATGCCTCTTGCAGGAGGGACTTTTAAAGGCCCGAAACTTCAGGGGACAATTTTGCCAGGTGGAGCAGACTGGCAATTAATAAAGGATGCAGAAGTAGCGGAAATCAATGCCCGCTACACTTTAGAGGCAGATGATGGTACGCTTATCTATATTTCCAATAAGGGAATGAGGGTAGCCTCTCCGGAAGTATTGAAAAAAATTTCCAGTGGTGAAGTTGTTCCTCCCGATGAATATTATTTCAGAACGGTACCCGTGTTTGAAGTAGCAAAAGGCAAGTACGACTGGCTGATGAAATCTCTTTTTATCGCCAAAGGAATCCGCAATCCTGGTACTGTAACCATACAGGTTTGGAGTGTATTATAAGTCGAATGTTATGTGATACAAACCATATTGGCTGAAATAAAAATGCAACTTATCTGAACGAAAATAAAGCAATGCAACAAAATAAAAAACAAGCTGCAGTAAATGCAATATTGGATGAATATAAAAAATCGATCATTGCAATGAAGCAAGTCATTAGTACCATTGAACCATCAACATTGGCTACAATTGTGGATGCGGACGCAACGGATCCGAATTGCCTGTCCATCCAGACTATTCTTGCACATGTTGTTAATTCCGGCTACGGTTATGCCGTCTATATCCGGAAACATAAAAATTTCCCTGGTGAAAGACCAGAAAAAGTACTGCGTTCAACGGCAGAAGAATATAACAGCGATCTTGACAAGATGCTTCAATTTACAAATGACACTTTTCATGAAATAGGAGATGAGGAACTGGAAGAAATGGACAACGAAAAAAAATTGCTGACAGGTTGGGGACAGCACTATGATATTGAACAAATGATGGAACATGCTATCGTACACGTGTTGCGGCATAGAAGGCAAGTCCAAAAATTTGTGGAAAAGATTATATACCCTGGCTTTCAACATTGACACCGGCGTTCAAAAGAAGATGAAAGTGAATTCAAAATCCGCATGAATTTATCTGATGGATTTTAAGCCGGATTTATTTCGGGTAACTCTTTTGAAATGAAACGCGGTCTATGTTTTTTTTGAGAAAAGTTACTGCCAAACTAATTACACGGGTAGAAAATTTTATTCTAGCATTGGTTTATTGGAGGAAAAGGAGAGATGAAAAACAGGAATTAAATTCTTCAAAAGAGAACTAGACTGCGTGGATGTCTTTTGTTTACACTCTTTGAGTTAACAGGATAAAAAATCCTTCCTGTTTCAATACAATTACTGAACTTAGCTGATTAAAAATTTAAACGATTACATATGAAGAAAGCGATTTTACCTTTACTGGTACTTGGCATGCAGTTGGCTGCCTGCAATAATGGTACTCAAAAATCCTCCCCTGAAAGTGCTGACAGCACTGCAACCACCTCGACAGTTGATCCTGCAAAAGACTGGAAATTTGGTGTTGCCTTGTGGACATTCCATACTTTTAATTTTCCACAATCGCTGGATAAAGTAGACAGCGCTGGCATCGTTTACATCGAGCCAAATACATTTCACAAAGCAGGGCCTGAATTAAAGGATACACTGGTTGGCCAGCTGTCGCTTGCCGGTATTGATAAGTTAAAAGCACTGATCGGGCAAAAAGGCCTGAAGATGGAATCCATTTATATCAATGGTGATTCCACCGTGCTTTCATGGAAGAAACAATTTGAAATCGCCAAACAGTTTGGGGTGCAATTTGTAACCACCGAACCTCCATTAAACATGTGGGATAGTATTGACAGCCTCGCTGGTGCCTTTGGAGTGAAGGTTGCCATTCATGAACACTGGCAAGGCATGAGTCACTACTGGAATCCTGACACGGTGTTGCTCGCAATTAAAGGCCATCCAAACTTTGGTGCCTGCGCAGATTTAGGCCACTGGCCAAAGAGCGGTATCAACCCGCTGGAAGGCGTTAAAAAATTAAGTGGTCATATCATCGGCATTCATTTAAAAGACATCGCCGCTTACAACGATCCTAAGTTAAGAGATGTTCCGGTAGGGACTGGTGTGGTTGACTTTCCCGCAATTTTTGCAGAATTGAAAAAGCAAAATTTTAAAGGCCATATTTACATCGAAAGAGATGCGGAAGATTTGCCGAGCAACCTGCCTTCGGTAATAAAAACGGTTAAATATTACAATGATCAGATTGCAAAACTGAAATAATTGTAAAATCAAAAGATGCGAAGCAAGACAATGTTGGTTACAATTTTGTTTTTGCTTCGCATTATACTTTACTTCTTCCAGACCGGCGGCTAAAATGATTCAATAGGAATCTCATAAACATTGCTGGTGATGATTCCCGGCTTTGGCATTCTTCATTGATTGCCTCAACCATTAATTATACACTTGTTACCTTAGTAGTTATGAATACAAACTCACTTGTTGTTACCTTGTTAATTTCCTTGTTTTCCTGGTGTAGTGTACAGGCACAAATTCTTAGCGAGGCGTTGCTGCAACATCCATGGAAAGCACAATGGATTGCAGCCAAAGATGAACCCCCGAAAGAATATGGCGTTTATAAATTCCGCAAAAGTTTTGACCTGGCCGCAAAGCCTGCGTCTTTCGTTGTACACGTATCAGCGGATAACCGGTACAAATTATTTGTAAATGAACAACTGGTATCGCTGGGGCCGGCGAGAGGTGATTTGTATTTCTGGAATTTTGAAACCGTAGACGTAGCCAACTATTTACATGCAGGGAAAAATACCATCGCGGCATTGGTTTGGAACGAAGGCAAGCAAAAGCCGGAAGCGCAAATCTCTTACATGACAGGTTTTATTTTACAAGGCAACACGCCCGCTGAAGAAATAGTAAACACCAATAATACCTGGAAAAGTATTAAAGACAGCAGCTATGCGCCGCTCGAAACGCATGTGCCCGGTTACTATGTAGCAGGTCCTGGTGAAATGGTGCAGATGAAAGATTACGTGAAGGGATGGCAGCAAGTAAATTATGATGACAGCAACTGGCCCTCCTCCCGATCAATGGGTAGTGGCCTTACAAAAGACGCAGCACGTGATTCAAGAGGGTGGATGTTAGTGCCTTCGCCCTTGCCGCCAATGGAACTAAAATTACAACGGTTAGCGACTTTGCGTAAGTCTGAGGGAGTAACAGTATCGGCAGCTTTTCCTGCCACTAAAACACAAGTCACAATCCCTGCTAATATCAATGCTACCTTATTACTCGATCAAAGTTATTTAACCAATGCCTACCCAACGTTAAACTTCAGTGGGGGAAAAGACGCAGGCATTTCTCTTTCCTATGCCGAAGCACTGTACTCAATGGGAAATGAAAAAACAAAATCGGGCAGGGGAAAAGGTAACCGCAACGACATAGAGGGGAAAATTTTCATCGGCAGAAAAGATAGTATCATAGCCGATGGATCTTTAGGGCAGCAATACACTTCACTGTCATGGCGCACTTACCGGTATATACAACTTAAAGTAACTACCAAGGATGAACCGTTGGTGATTGATGATATCTATGGTTCTTTTACCGGTTACCCGTTTGAGCTAAAAACAAAATTTGAGTCGGGAATTGAAGCGGATAAAAAAATATTGGAGATAGGTTGGCGTACTGCCCGTTTGTGTGCCTGGGAAACTTATATGGATTGCCCTTACTACGAACAACTGCAGTATATCGGTGATGCCCGCATACAAGCCCTTGTAACATTGTACAACACCAGCGATGACCGTTTAGTTAGAAATGCATTAACGTTGATGGATCACAGTCGCATTGCAGAAGGCATTACATTGAGTCGCTACCCGACAGATTTGCAACAACAGATTCCTACTTTTTCTTTATGGTGGATCGGGATGCTCCATGACTACTGGATGTACCGGCCCGATAAAAATTTTATAAAAGATAAACTGCCCGGCGAAAGGCAGGTATTGAATTTTTTTCAGCATTACCAGGGCGCAGATGGCTCTTTGAAAGATGTGCCTTATTGGATTTTTTCTGACTGGGTAGAGCATCGCAAGGGCTGGGATTACGGACAGGCGCCGATAGGAAAATCGGGGTATTCTGCGGTGCTTGATTTGCAGTTAATGTGGACGTACAAAGTAGCGGCTGAGATGGAAGCTGCCATTGGTTTTATGGATTATGCAAAACTTTATAACACCAAAGCGGCGCAATTAAAACAGACCATACAAAAAAAATATTGGGATAAAACAAAGCAGTTATATGCGGATACGGAAGATAAAGATTTATTTTCTCAACACACCAACTCACTGGCCATCCTCGCAGGCATGATTACCGGCACTGAAGCAAAAGCTTTGGGTGAAAAATTATTAGCAGATACTTCCATGGCGCAGGCTTCCATCTATTTTAAATATTATTTACACCAGTCGCTAATAAAAGCAGGCCTTGGAAATAACTATTCAAAATGGTTAGGGAAATGGCAGGAAAATATTGATTTGGGCATGACCACCTGGGCAGAGATGTCGGATGTAAGTGGCACCCGTTCCGATTGTCATGCCTGGGGCAGCAGTCCTAACATTGAATTTTTCAGAACCATTCTGGGGATTGATTCTGATGCGCCGGGATTTGCTAAAGTGAAGATAGAACCGCATTTGGGTGAACTTAAAAATGTAAGCGGATCAATGCCGCACCCCAATGGTATAGTAAGTACAAGCTATAAAAACGAAAATAATAAGTGGATAGTTGAAATTAATCTTCCTGTTAACACTACAGGCCATTTAGTATGGAAGGGGAGAATATTGCCGCTAAAAACGGGGTCAAATTCGTTCAATTTATAATTGCAACTGGCAACATTTGTTGATACATAAAACCTATTTCCTCTTTAACCAGAGTAGCAATTGCATGTCATGACAGCACAGGATAGTTATCAATGCCTTATCTTGTACTTTCACCGATCATTATACAATCAACCTTATACTTGCCATGAAAAAAATCACCTTCTCTGTTCTATTGCAACTATGCCTGCTCATGAGTTTCGCACAAATAAAAGTGCTGGGACTATTGACGGAAAATAGTACCAACCCCGTTGCCATTGGTGTACAGGCACCGCGTTTTAGCTGGCGGCTTAATACAGAAAAAAGAAACACAATGCAATCCGCCTACGAGATTAATGTTTCTGCTGATAAAGGATCTGTTTGGAAATCGGGAAAAATTACCGGCAGTCAGTCCGTACAGGTTAGTTACGCCGGAAGCCCTTTGCAAAGCGATCAGAAATATACCTGGAAAGTAAGGGTATGGGACAACAACGGCAAAGCATCACCCTGGAGTGATGCGGCATCTTTTAAAATGGGGTTGCTAACAACCGCTGACTGGAAAGCACAATGGATAGAAGCTGGTTATGTTGAAGACTCCGTTAACAGGCCTGCCATCTTATTCCGCAACCAGTTTTCATTGGCTAAAAAAATAAAATCCGCCACCTTGTATATTACGGCGCATGGTATGTATGAAGTACAGTTAAATGGCAAACGGGTAGGAGATGCTTACCTGGCACCCGGCTGGACGAGTTACAATAAGCGCCTGCAATACCAGGCATACGATGTAACCAATATGCTTAACAATGGTAACAATGCAATCGGCGCAACTGTCGGCAATGGCTGGTACCGGGGCTTCCTGGCATGGGACGACAATAGAAATATTTACGGTAAAAAGTTGGGACTACTGGCACAGGTGAACATAGTATATAGCGATGGTACTACTGAAACCGTTGTGACCGGGGATAAATGGAAATCGACTAACAGTGCTATCAAATCTGTTGAAATTTACCATGGCGAAACCTTTGATGCAAGAGAAGAAAAAAATGGCTGGGCATCAGCAGGCTATAACGATGGTGAATGGAAGGGCGTTCATTTGCTTACAACTTCTTTCGATAATTTAACCACAACCGAAAATGAGCCGGTAAAAAAACATGAAACTTTCAAGCCCATCAAATTAATTACTACGCCAACCGGCGAAAAGGTACTTGACTTTGGACAAAATTTAGTAGGCTGGGTAGTAGTAAAGGCGAACGGAAAAGCTGGTGACCAAATCGTTATCAAACATGCGGAGGTGCTTGATAAAGCTGGTAATTTTTATACGGAAAATTTGCGTGCAGCAAAAGCTACTGCTACCTATATTTTAAAAGGTGGAGCCGAAGAAACATTTGAACCGCATTTTACTTTTTATGGCTTTCGTTATATCAAATTAGAAAATTATCCCGGCGAAATAAACATGGATAATTTTACTGCTGTTGCGCTATATTCCGATATGAAACCTACTGGTACTTTCACTTCATCCAATGCACTGATCAACCAGTTACAGCATAACATTCAATGGGGACAAAGAGGTAATTTTTTAGACGTGCCAACTGATTGCCCGCAACGCGATGAACGCCTTGGTTGGACAGGCGACGCACAGGCATTTTCAAGAACGGCTACTTTTAATTTTGGTGTAGATAATTTTTTCAGCAAATGGATGAAAGATGTGGCGGCTGACCAGTTGGCAAATGGAAAAGTGCCGCATGTAATTCCAAATGTGCTGGGCCCGGATAACGGCGGTGCAACTGGCTGGGCCGATGTGGCTACCATTATTCCCTGGAATATTTACCTCGCCTATGGCGATAAAAAAATACTGGAAACACAATATCCAAGCATGAAAGCGTGGGTAAAATACATGACCGACGAAAGTAAAAATGATTTATGGAACACCGGCTTTCATTTTGGCGACTGGTTATTTTATCGCCCGTTTGATGACAATGATGGAAGATCGGCTGTAACAGATAAATATCTAATTGCACAATGCTTTTACGCCAATTCGGTACAGTTAATGATTAACACCGCGAAGGTGCTAAATAATGCTGCCGACGAAGCAACGTACACGGCTTTACTGCAAAAAATTAAGGCGGCATTTTTAAAGGAATATGTTACTCCAAACGGCCGGTTGGTATCGGGTACACAAACCGCTTATGTACTGGCATTAAATTTTGACATGCTGCCGGAAAATTTGCGCAAACAGGCTGCGGAAAGACTTGCTGAAAATGTAAAGAGTTACAATACCCATTTAACCACTGGTTTTTTAGGAACTCCATATTTATGCCATGTACTTACAAGATTTGGTTATACGGATTTAGCCTATAGCCTGTTACTGCAAGAGGATTATCCAAGTTGGTTGTATCCCGTGAAAATGGGCGCTACCACCATTTGGGAAAGATGGGATGGTCAAAAGCCAGACAGTACTTTTCAAACCCCGGGCATGAATTCTTTTAACCACTATGCATATGGTGCAATTGGTGACTGGATGTATCGTAAGATGGTTGGGCTGGATACTTATGAAGATGGTGTTGGTTACAAGCATATCAAAATACAACCTCATATCGGCGGCGGTTTTACCAACGCCTCGGCATCGCTGCAAACTTATTATGGCACAGTAAGCAGTGGTTGGAAAATTGAAGGCAATACTATTTTAATGGATGTGGAAATACCAGCTAATACAACTGCTACGGTATATGTACCTGCAGCAAATGCAGGTGCTGTTAGTGAAAATGGTAAAGCAGTTTCAACAATTACAGATGTGAAAGTTGCAGGCACTGAAGATAACTATGTAGTATTGCAAATTGGCTCCGGCAAATACCATTTTGCTGTGAGTAAGTAGATAAACTAAGTTGCGCTAACAAGCGTGAAATAAAATCCGGTTAAATTCAAATTAACCGGATTTTTTCGTTTAAAAAATTGACCGTTTAGCAACCATCTTTCAGAAAAAATATTGAGTGAAGTTTTATAAACACAGGGCACTGATATCCACACCCCGTTAACGGCAACACCAGCAGTAGTAGCATTGCATCACCATCAGCCCTGCGGATATGTTCATCCATGTACTTTCATGGGTCTTTGTTACTCTTGCTTGTAAAAAATGCTAATTTAAACTGCGCTCTTAATTAGTTTGTCAATATTTTTGTCTTCTATGTTAAAACCAGCTGCCATTATTTTTTTGTTCAATATTTGTTTGGTGTCCGTTTCATTTGCAAAAGATCATCCTTCTCCTTCTTACCCAACAAATGATTCTTCAAAGCCAAAGCCGGTATACACTACCACGCGGCTGGTGAGTGAAAAACCAAAACTGGATGGAGTATTAAATGATGCATGCTGGAAAACGGGCGATTGGGCCGGCGAGTTTAAACAATGGATTCCTGCCGAAGGAAAGCAACCTTCTCAACCTACCTTTTTTAAAATTTTATACGATGATGAAAACCTGTACGTGGCGGTAAGGGCTGTGGATCATGAGCCAAATAAAATTCAACGAAAAGCAGGACGGAGGGATGAATTCGCAGGCGACATTATTGGTATTTGTTTTGACAGTTACCACGATCACCGCACTGGTTTTGAATTTGATGTAACTGCGGCAGGTCAAAAATACGATGCAATCTTAACCAACCCGATGGTAGGTGATAATAACTGGAATGCGGTATGGTACGCTAAGACGGCTATGGAAGATTCTGCCTGGACAACCGAAATGCGGATTCCACTGAGCCAGTTGCGGTACAGCAGCGAAAAGAACCAGGTATGGGGATTGCATTTCTGGCGATGGATCAATCGCCTGCAGGAAGAAAGCGATTGGGAACAGCAGTCTTTTACCGGTCCAGGCATGTTGTATTTATTTGGTGAATTAAAAGGCATTAAAGATCTGCCCAAATCACAAAGAATGGAACTGCTTGTATCAGGATTGAGCAAGATGAAAACTTTCCAGAAAGATCCTAAAAATATATTTGCCAGTAAGGGCCATTCATTCAACAGCACGGTAGGGCTGGATGCTAAAATTGGCTTGTCGAGCAACTTTACGGTTGACCTTTCTATCAACCCGGATTTTGGACAAGTGGAAGCCGATCCTTCAGTAATGAACCTTACAGCCTTTGAACCTTTGTTTGAAGAGAAGCGCCCCTTCTTCCTGGAAGGAAAAAATATATTCAGTTTTGATATTGATGACCTTAGCCTTTTTTACTCAAGACGCATTGGTCATGCCCCTTCTTACACGCCAGGGCTTGGCGCAAATGAATATCTTAAAATGCCGGATAATACTACCATTTTAAGTGCAGCCAAATTAAGCGGCAAAACGCCAAAAGGCTTGTCTGTCGTGGTATTACAAAGTGTAACCGCCAGTGAAAGGGCTAACATCAATACGCCGGCCGGCAATAAAAAAGTTACGGTAGAACCGCTCACAAATTATTTTGTTGGAAGAATTCAACAGGATTATAAAAACGGCAACACAGTGCTGGGTGGTATCTTTACATCCACCAACCGTTTCTTTAATGATCCTCATTTGAATTTTATAAACCACAATGCATTTACCGGCGGACTTGATTTATTGCACCAATGGAAGGACAAGGAGTTTTTTGTAGATGAAAAAATTACCGCCAGTAATATTTATGGATCAACGGAAGCCATCAGCGATCTGCAATTATCTTCTGCCAGGTATTTTCAACGGCCCGATGCTTACCGTTTTGACAGCACACTTACACAACTATCGGGTGTTGGCGGAAAAATCAAAATAGGCAAGGGCAGCAAAGGCTTGTGGCGTTATTCAACTGATGTTACTTTTCGTTCTCCTACACTCGAATTAAATGATATTGGCTACATGCAAACGGCCGATCTTATTAAACAAGGCAATGCGGTTTCTTACTTTGTAAATACACCTGTAGCTGTTTTTCGTACGTATACCATCGGCTTAAAGCAAAATAATAACTGGGATTTTAAAGGGCATTATTTATCTTCTGATTATACCTTGACCACATACCTGGAATTTTTAAACAGGTGGAATTTTACATCCGCCCTCAATCACATTTCCGAATCGTTGGATATGCGGCAACTAAGAGGAGGGGAGGCTATACTGATCCCTGCAAGTTGGATGGAGTCAATACTAGTTAAATCCGATTTTTCTAAAAAGGTAGCCTTCAATTTTCAGGGCAATTATTTTTTTGAGAACAAACGGGGAACATATTTTCTGGTAAGTCCGGGTATAACCGTTCAGCCCTTAAACACACTTAGATTTTCATTGAATTTAAATTATACCTCGAATATCGATCAGCTTCAATATACCGATGCTTTTTTCAGCAACGGGAAACAGGCGCCTGTTTTAGCGAGGATCAATCAGCGTGATTTAGGTGCCACCTTTCGCATAGATTATAACATCACCAATAATTTATCGCTACAATATTATGGCAGTCCGTTTGCTTCGGTTGGTAAGTTCAACACATTTAAAAAAGTGGTGCAGCCCAAAAATAGTGTGTACAGCAGCAGGTTCCAGGCACTTAATACTTCTGTTATACAAAATGATAATTACCAGGTGGATGAGAATGGAGACGGTGTTACGGATATCACCATTCACAATCCCGATTTTAATTTTTATCAATTCAGGTCAAACTTTGTATTCCGTTATGAGTACCGGCCAGGGTCGCAGGTTTATTTTGTATGGAGCAACGATAGAACCAATTTCATTAATCCCGGCAGCAATTCTGTAACGGATATACACAACCAGTTATCAAAGGTTTTTCCTACTAATATTTTTTTGGTGAAGTTTAATTATTGGTTTGATTTGTAAATTGCCCATAAGTACACTATTCGTTTTGAGTTGCACGGGCATAATGATCGAAGATAGCCACCGTTCTGCTTTTTACCAGGTTTAGATAAGCCGAAGATTCTGTAAGTTGTTGCATTGTTCCCCCACCCGCGTATTCGTCTTTACTAATGGTTTCAACCAAACTAAATTCAGTGTCCCTGAATATAATCCAGCTTTTTTGTGCCCGTATCAGCACTTTTTTATTATCTTCTTTTAAAGTAGCCAGTAATTTTTTGTAATATTTGTTTAGCAGACTGTCGTATAACCTGGCTGTTTCATAATTGGCATCCCGCATGCCAAAATCTGAATAAATAATTGCGATATGTTTTTCATAGAGTAATTCAATCCTGAATGTATCCAGCGTAAATTCAATTTCAAGGATATTGACTTTGGCTTTTTTTAATTCTATCTCCAGTTTTGAAATTTCCTTTTCTATATCTTTTTTTATCTTTTGCTCTCGTTCTACGCTTATCGTTGCCGGTGACTGAGCAACAATTGTTGCATGAAAGAAAGTGACTAAAAGAAAGATTAAGGCAGTTTTCATACACGTTAATTTATCATAAGCATTACTTCCTGATATCTTTATTCTCATAAATTACCTGGTTACCGCCACCCAATCCGATGGCTACCATTTTATCTGCAAGTTGTTTGGATGTAACGCCAATATTGGGATAGATTGCGGAGAGAGGCTTATACAATATCCTGAAAATCTGGTAACCGATATTTGGTTCTTTCCGCGGCGTATCAGGATAAATGTATCCGGGCGAAAGATAAAAGTATGTCTAAATTGAAGCCTGATTAACCCATTTTCGGCAATGCCTTTTTGCTTTGCAAACAAGGTGCTGCTTTTTTCAGTTGAATCAGCACCTGCACCACTTAAAAAGCAAAAGCTTGCATGTGGGCTGTTTTGTTTTAATACTTCACTAAAAGCTTTTGTAAAGTCGACTGTTATCTTTTTAAATTCATCCACAGGTACCTGGCCAGTGTATACGCCGATACAGTAAAAGCAAACATCTTTGTTTTTAAAATGTTCTTCGACAGAAGTATAATCTAAAAAATCCGTGTGAATCACTTCTGTTAATTTGGAATGCATAATGCCAATGGGTTCCCGGGTAATTGAAGTAACAGTTGCTACACTGCTATTTTGAAGACAATTTTCCAGTACCAGTTTTCCGATCATTCCATTGCTGCCGGTGATGATAACATGCTTCACTGATTGTTTCTAATTAAAGTGAGTAATACAAAACATTGAGTGCACGAAGCTAAAACAGGAAGCTATTGTATTATTTCCCTTATAGCCGCAGCCAGTTCATTTTCATTAAGCGCCGACTTTTTTGCAGTAACCAGTTTGCCTGCTGCATCGTAGAAATAAGTTACGGGCACTGCTTCTATGCCCAGCTCTGTAAAGGGTTTGGGAGAATGCACATACAGCAATTGGTAATTATTTTTCTCCCTGAAGGCGGCTAATTTTTCCGGGGCTTCATCAGAAATCATAACAATGTTTACCTTATCTCCAAACTGCTTTCCAGCCAACTCAAATCCAGGAATTTCCTGCAAACAAGGCCCGCACCAGGTTCCCCAAAAGTTAAGCACCATTGGCTTATTGGCTATCTGGCTGAACGGGATTTCTTTTCCGTTCAAGTCCTGCAAAACAAGACCCATGGCATTGATTGTGGGAGGCGTGTTGTGCTTTATTTTTCTTTCTATAAAAAATCCCGCCGCAACAAGCAACGCAACGAATAACAATACCTTCCTGGTTCTGCTCATACTTTTTCCTTTGTGTGAAAAGTGATTTACCGCATCTGCTTAAACAAATTAATCAACCCGTTAGTCGATGAATCATGCGAACTAATCAGGTCAGCTGTTTCCAGTTCAGGTAGTATTTTTTTTGCAAGTACCTTACCTAACTCCACTCCAAACTGATCAAAACTAAAAATATTCCAGATAACACCCTGTACAAAAATTTTATGTTCATACAAGGCAATCAGCTGCCCCAATGTGTGTGGTGTAATTTTCTTTACAAGAAAAGAATTGGTTGGCCTGTTCCCGGTAAAAGTCCTGTATGGATCTTTATTCTCGCTGCCGTTCATCAAGGCTTCTGTTTGCGCAAAAAAGTTACTCAGTAAAATATTATGGTGTTCACCAATCGGGTTATGACTGATAGCAGGAGCTATAAAATCGCAGGGAATTTTTTGTGTGCCCTGGTGAATCAACTGGTAAAAAGCATGCGGGCCGTTGGTGCCGGGTTCTCCCCAGATAACCGGCCCGGTAGAATAATCAACCGGGTGGCCGTTTCTATCAACATATTTACCATTGCTTTCCATGTTGCCCTGCTGAAAATAAGCGGCAAAACGGTGCATGTATTGATCATAGGGCAGGATGGCTTCCGATGCAGTTCCATTAAAATTTGTATGCCATATCCCAACCAGCGCCATTAATACCGGAATATTTTTTTCAAAAGCTGTTGATGCAAAATGGACATCTGTTTGGTGGGCACCTTTCAATAATGCTTCAAAATGGTCGTATCCAATAGTAAGCGCTATGGATAGACCGATAGCGCTCCACAAGCTATAACGGCCACCAACCCAATCCCAAAATACAAACATGTTTTCCGGTGCTATACCAAATTTCACCACATCGGCTTCGTTGGTACTGAGTGCAATAAAATGTTTGGCAACATGTGCCTTATCAACGGCCTGTTGCAAAAACCAATCCCTTGCGGTATGCGCATTGGTCATGGTTTCCTGGGTGGTAAAAGTTTTTGAAGCAATCAAAAAAATCGTTTCTTCCGGCGTTACTTTTTTAAGCGTTTCAACAATATGTGTTCCATCAATGTTACTTACAAAATAAGTTTCGATGCCTTCTACCCAATAAGGTTTTAAAGCCTCTGTAACCATTACAGGTCCAAGATCACTGCCGCCAATACCAATATTGACAATGTATTTTATCTTACTGCCGGTATATCCCTTCCATTCACCAGAATGTACTTTGCTGCAAAAGCTTTTCATTTGCTGCTGTACTTTGATTACCTCCGGCATTACGTCTTTGCCATCAGTAATGACAGCATTGCCTGAAAAATTTCGAAGTGCGGTATGCAATACGGCCCTATTTTCGGTTACATTGATTTTTTCTCCTGCAAACATGGCGCTGATTGCGTCCTTCAATTGACAATCGTTGGCCAGTTGTAATAACAGCTGCAATGTTTTTTCGGAAATATTATTTTTTGAATAATCAAATACGATATCATCACTAATTATAGAAAATTTTTGGAAACGATCCTGGTCGGCAGCGAAAAGATCTTTTGTCTGAATATTTTTCACTTCCAGCTGCTGCTGCTGCAAAGCCTTCCATGAATCAGTTGCTATCGGGTTAATTTTTGGAAACATTGTATATATTTTAATGGATTAAGAACCTATGGACAAAGTTAACTGATGTGTGTTCTTCATAAATAATCTTATCCGAAATGATACAATAATATTTAGAAGGTGTCAATGATCTCAATTAAATTTTTTATCATTTCTGGGGTCACGTCCAGGTGAGTAACGATTCGTACCTGGGTGGCAGATATAGGCATTACACGAATTGAAAATTCAGCCAGCTTATCGGCCAGAGACTTTGGTGTAAATGGTGCCAACACTTCAAAAATGATAATATTGGTTTCAACCGGCATTATTTCGCCTACCCAGTTTTTTTTACCCAAAGCAGTAGTTAACTGTTGTGCATGTAAATGATCTTCCGCCAACCGTTCGATATTATTTTCAAGTGCATAAATACCAGCTGCTGCCAGGTAGCCGGCTTGTCGCATACCTCCGCCAAATACTTTTCTTACCCTTCTGGCTTTTTTAATATAGTCATGGCTGCCAAGCAGTACGCTGCCAACAGGGGTTCCCAGTCCTTTGCTTAGGCAGATTGAAATACTATCGAAGATCGCTCCATATTGACCTGGCGTTTCTTTTTTTGCCACCAATGCATTCCAAAGTCGGGCACCATCTAAATGTAGCTTCAAATTATTTTGTAGACATACCTCTTTAATCTGTTGAATATCATTTAAGTTATAACATGAACCACCACCTCTGTTAGCCGTGTTTTCGAGACTTACCAGGCTGGTTTTAGCCTTGTGGATATCAGAAGGATTGATAACTTCAGTGACCAATTCTGCATTTAATCTGCCCCGGTCACCTTTAACAGGCTTCACCTGGCAACCGCTGTTAAAAGCAATTCCACCGCCTTCATAAATGTATACATGGCTCAGGTTTTCACAAATTACTTCGTCACCAAGCTGCGTATGCACTTTGATTGCTATTTGATTAGTCATGGTGCCGCTGGGACAAAATAGCCCAGCTTCCATCTTAAACATGTCAGCAGCCATTCGTTCCAACCTGTTCACGGATGGGTCTTCCCCAAAAACGTCGTCTCCAACGGCAGCAGTAAACATTGCCTCCAGCATAGCAGGGGAGGGTTTAGTAAAAGTATCAGAGCGTAAATCAGTTATCATCCTGCAAATGTAGGTAAGAACACATTTGCATTAGGAAGAGCCAGGTAAATTTACTGAATTTGGTTAATCGAAAAAGTAACGGGCTGCCGCATAAAAGTGGCTGCAATACGTTCTTATATCTCAATCGCAGCCTGGTAGAACAATCATGATTTATATCATTGTTTTTTTAGTTTCTGCTATGAAATGAAGTTTTTTAAACGTACATTTGCACTATTTTTATGAAAATCTTTGCAGATTAACTAATTTTTTGCAACTATTTCTTCAACATTAGTGTCTGATAACCGTTATATATTTCTGAATTAAAACAAGCAAATGAGGCAACTTAAGATCGCAACGCAGATTACCAACCGTGACTCACAGGCGGTTGAAAAATATTTGCAGGAAATTTCAAAAATTTCGATGATCACTCCAGAAGAGGAGACCATCCTGGCCCAAAAAATTAAAATGGGGGATCAGCGTGCGCTGGATAAACTGGTGCAGGCGAATTTGCGTTTCGTGGTGTCTGTTGCAAAGCAATATCAGCACCAGGGGCTTTCATTGAGCGATTTGATCAATGAGGGTAATCTTGGTTTGATTAAAGCGGCGCAAAGATTCGATGAAACAAAGGGTTTCAAATTTATTTCTTATGCCGTTTGGTGGATTCGCCAATCTATATTGCAGGCGTTGGCCGAACAGGGAAGACTGGTTCGTTTACCACAGAACAAAATTGGTACTTATAACAAGGCCAATAAAGCATATATGGCTTTTGAACAGGAACACGAACGTGAACCATCGACCGAAGAATTGGCAGAATTGCTTGAGATGAGTGAGACTGAAATCAATAATATTTTCCAAAGTAATACGCGTCATACTTCACTGGATGCACCTGTGCATGAAGCAGAAGATGTTGCTATGGGAGACCTTTTAAAGGGAGGTGCTGAAACAGACGAAGATGTTATGCACGATTCATTGCGTAATGAAATACGCAGGGTGTTGAAATCATTAAGTCCGCGTGAAGCAGAGATAGTAAACGCTTACTTTGGTTTGGATGGTGAAAATGGAGTTACCATCGAGCAGATAGGTCAGAAATATGATCTTACAAAAGAGCGTATCCGCCAGATAAAAGAAAGGGCTATTAAAAGACTACAGAAAGCCAGGTATAGTGGTGCCTTAAAAGCATACCTGGGATAAATAAATTTACCTTGATTAAAAATCCCCGCTGATATGATCTTCGGGGATTTTTTTTAAGAAAGTTGGGTAGAATAAACATTTGCTCATTGTATATGTTACAACCACCTCCGCTATTTTAAAAGTAGTGAAAACAATAGCTATAAATTGATCGTATTGTATGAAGAAGATGTTGATTATCGTTATCATGTGCGTTCTGTTGTTTTCATGCGAAAAAGATATCAACTTTAAGCTAAATGCTGCGCCAACTGTTTTGGTGGTAGATGCACAAATTGAAAACGGGAAAGCTCCGATAGTGATATTGAACAATAGTTTTTCTTTTTTCGATTCTATCAATCCACAGCTGCTATCCGGTTCATTTGTACACGATGCCACAGTAACCATATCCAATGGCACACTTACTCATCAACTAAAAGAATATAGTTATGGTGTTACCCCCGGCATTAGAGTTTACTTATACAGTATTGATTCATCCAACCTGTCAACCGCTTTTACCGGCCAGTTAAATACGGGCTATACCCTACACATTGCCGCAGGAGGAAAAAATTATACGGCTAATACAACTATACCTTCGCTGGCAAAAAAAATTGACTCATTGTGGTGGAAGCCTGCGCCTTTTGCCAAAGATTCCAATGACGTTGTGTTGTTTCTAAAAGCTACAGATCCTCCCGGCCTTGGCAATTACGTGAGGTACTTTACAAAGAAGAACCAGGGGCAGTTTTTGCCTGGAGATAATTCTGTATTTGACGACCAGGTGATTGATGGTACTACCTACCAGTTTCAGATTGAACCGGGTATTGACAGAAACAATAAAGTTTCTTTTGATAGTAATTATTTAAAAAGAGGAGATACAATTTCTATGAAGCTTTGCAATATAGATAAGGCTGCCTTCACTTTCTGGAGTACCTGGGAATTTGCTTATCAAAGTATCGGGAACCCTTTTGCCCAACCTAATAAAGTAATTGGTAATCTTAGTAACGGTGCATTGGGAGCTTTTTACGGATATGCAGCTGATTATAAAACACTAGTTGTTCCAAAATAATATTGTCGGACAAATACAGGCAATAATAGATACTGTTGCTGCTTTAACCATTCGTAAATGTATTCTATGGAATAAACAGGCTTGCCAGATACAGCCTTCTAAGCCCTTTCATTTTATATAACAAATAATCGTGTAAATTTGCGACGCCTGAAAAACAAGTGACCGGCGATAAGAAAAAAAATATGGAAAATCAAACTGTAGAAAAAATTCATTGCTTAATTATAGGATCAGGACCGGCAGGTTATACAGCCGCCATTTATGCCAGCAGGGCAGGGCTGAAGCCGGTTTTATACCAGGGAATTCAACCCGGCGGACAATTAACCATTACCACCGAAGTAGAAAACTATCCCGGCTATCCCGAGGGCATACAAGGCCCGGATATGATGGTCAACTTTGAAAACCAGGCAAAAAGGATGGGTGCAGACATTCGTTATGGACTGGCGACAAACGTAGATTTTACATCACAGCCATATAAGATTGAAATCGACGAAGAAAAGTGGATTGAAGCTGATGCAATTATAATTTCCACCGGAGCGTCTGCGAAATGGCTGGGTATAGAAAGCGAACAACGCCTGAACGGCTATGGTGTAAGTGCCTGCGCTGTATGTGATGGCTTTTTCTTTAAAGGAAAGGAAGTGGCCATTATTGGCGCTGGTGATACAGCTGCCGAAGAAGCATTGTACCTTTCCAATATTTGTTCACACGTGCATATGATTGTTAGAAAAGGGGAGATGCGTGCCAGCAAGGTTATGCAGACGAGAGTATTAAATACTAAAAATATTACGGTGTACTGGCACAGCGAAACAGATGAAATTATTGGAGATAAAAAAGTAGAAGCCGTACGTATAAAAAACAATGAAACGGGAGAGAAATCAACTATCCCTGTAAGCGCTTTTTTTGTAGCGATCGGGCATCATCCCAACAGCGATATTTTTAAAGACTGGATAACTACTGATGAAGCTGGTTATATATTAACAGTTCCCGGAACATCCAAAACAAATATAGAAGGTGTTTTTGCCGCCGGTGATGTACAGGATAAAATTTATCGGCAGGCTGTAACCGCTGCAGGCAGCGGATGTATGGCTGCTTTAGATGCCGAAAGATATTTAGGTGCAAAAGAACATGTTCATTAAGACAGAACTTAGCGGTATTTGAGGACAGTATTGCGTGATAACAAAACAACATGAAGTTTGCCCCTTATCGGATCGGTTCAATTTGTATGCCTTCAGTTTACCTTTAATAACATTTGATGATTACGATTCACCTGCACAGTCTTATATTTCGTTCCTTTCATGGTATGTTTAAGGAAGAAAAGATACTGGGTAATGATTTTGAAGTAAACATGGATGTGATAATTGAAGCACCGGAAACAATCACCAAATTG
>JBBQWL010000057.1:0-40360 GCA_038210625.1 Chitinophagales bacterium
GGCAATATCTACATTACCGTTCCGGATGGATCAGAGAAGCCGGGCAAGCTTGTTCTGCTGCGTCCGGATGGCAAACAAGTGGTGGTGGACGAAGGCATAAAATATCCAAATGGTGTTACGCTTACACCGGATCAAACACAATTGTATGTTACAGAATCCACCTCGAAATGGGTATGGATTTTTAGTATTAATGCGGATGGTACGCTGACCAATAAACAACGGTACGGCTGGCTGCATGTACCGGATGATGCAGGCAATGCATGGAGCGACGGATTAAAAACGGATACCGCCGGAAGGGTATATGTTACCTCCCGTTCAGGCATACAAATTATGGATCAGCTGGGTCGGGTAAATGCCATTATACCCATACCTGGTGGTCAAGCCAGCAACTGTTGTTTTGGTGGGCCTGACTTTAATATATTGTATGTTACCAGCCGGGATAAAGTGTACCGCAGAAAATTTAAAACCCGTGGAGTCAATCCTTTTGAAGCTCCGTATAAACCAATGCCACCGGGGCTTTAGTACATTTATTTTTTAAATTAGTTTAAGCAGCAAAGCCATATTCAGATTATGTTAGTGTCCATTTACTTTTTTTTCTTGATAAAAAAAGTAACAAAAAAAATCAAGGCTTCACAAAAAAAGCTAAAAATTTGAATGCTTGCCTAAAATGAAATTAGCTTAAGCAGCAAGATATATCCAGGCTTTTAATGCAACCTACAGGCTAATAACAAAGCCAGGCATTTGCAACATCAATTTCATTTTTTAACGGCAATCATTCAAATTTTCTTAACGCTTTTTTCTGAGGCCGTCAAAGAATATTACATTCGGCTAATCTCTATTATCCCATTGTTTTTACAACTTTAAATCGATTTTCTTGCCCGTTTTAGCGGCTTCAAAAATAGCATCTATAATCTTCAAATCTTTTAAGCCTTCTTCACCGTCAATTGGTATGGGAGGTTGTTTGCCTTCTAAAATAATACCAGCCATTTCATCCATTTGTACTGTTTGGTGCGTAACATGCGGCTGGGTTAATTCGCCTTTACTGGTGCGCCCCTGTATAGGCCCATACCCGGTAGAGGGATATAATTCGGCGTAACCTTTTTCAGCATCCAGGAAAAAACGATCCAGGTTATTCATACTGTAGGTAGATAAGCAGGAGGCAACTGCGCCGCCTGGAAAGCCAAACTGAAACTGGATGGTTTCGTCCACACCTTCCTTAAATTTTTCAGGATTGTTTTTTGTTTCCTGTGCAGTAACCCAAATAGGCTCTTCGCCAACCATATACCGGGCACCATTGATAGCATAAATACCAATGTCCATCATTGAGCCGCCGCCGGACAATTTTTTGTTCAGGCGCCACTGGGTTGGGTCGCCAATAGTAAACCCACAAAGGCCCTGGAAAAATAACACTTTGCCCAACTCTCCGGATTTGCGCATGCGAATAATCTCCAGCGTCTTCGGTTCAAAATGCATCCGGTAACCCACCAGTAATTTTACATTTGCTTTTTTGCAGGCGTCAATCATTTCCTGTCCGTCTTTTGCATTAATAGACATCGGCTTTTCACAAATAGCGTGTTTACCTGCTTTTGCAACCCTTATCACAAAATCTTTATGCAAGGCGTTGGGTGTGATGACATACACCGCATCTATCTCCGGATTATTTTTTATTTGGTCGAATGTTTCGTAGTTGTAACAATTTTTTTCTGGTATGTTATACTTCGCCTGCCAGTCTTTTATTTTTGACGGGGTACCGCTGATAACGCCCACCAGCTTTGCTTTCTTGCAATCCTTCATCGCTTCTGCCACACGTGTTCCATAACTGCCCAGCCCCATAATGGCAACGCGTAAAACCGGTCCGTCGTAATGAGATGGTGCGTAGCTGCAACTGGCTGCAATGATGGACGGAGAAATCTGTAAAGCGATAACAGAGCCGGTAAGCTTTTGTAAAAAGTTGCGACGTGATTGCATAAATATGGTATTAAAAAGTGAATGAACAGAATTATTGTAAAACAGTTTGATTATAATAACAAGGATTGAAGGAAAACAGTCTAGACATTATTCGTTGCAGGAATGGCAGCATTTTTTTTAATGGCACCTGGCTTGCCGTCATTTTTTTTATCAGAAGGGATCAGTTTAAAATAAGTTGCTTTAAACCGGTTGCCTGAAATTTTTCCCTGTACTTCTGCAGTTCGGATGGCTTCGCAAAAACCATCTTTTGCATGGGCATCTCCAAAAGAATCTATGTTAGCGCCATCAACAAAATAAGCCTTGCCATTGATGCGTACCGCCAGGTCGCAACTTTTACCGTGTAGTCCCAAACGGCATTCACCACACGCGGTTTCAACAATCATTGTTTTTTGTAGCGGGTCGGGTTTCCCCACGATGATATTATTATGTTGGGCCATCGATGGTAAAAGAAACAAGGTGGAAATCAGGAGGCAGATACAACTTTTCATACAATGCAATTATGGAGGTAATTTAATCAATTTTTTTGATGCGCTTGCCGGCACTTAATTTTTATAAATGTAGCGAACAAAATGCGGTTCAAAAAATCGGAAGATTATACGAAAAAAAGGGGTGATGTAAACGAAAGGCGATAACAGCGGTTTTTTATATTACCTTACCATCATTATTGTTTGTCTGCTATGGTGGGCGATTGCCGTTGCAGTACTATTACCACTGCTTCAATTTAAAATATGAAATTGTTACTTTTTATTTTTGCCGGTTGTTTTAATATTGCTATTGCCCAGCAGTCACATTTCTACCCTGTAAAAATGGGTGAAATTCCCAGCCAGGTGCTCCCCAATGAAGCAGTGTATGCAACGCCGGTTTTCACCCGGGGAACTGCATTTTTCAGGGATGGTACCGCGTCCGAACAAAATTTTAATTATAATTTCCTGCTGGATGAAATGCATTTTATTGGCGCAGCAGGCGATACACTAGCCATTGCAGAACCGGTTTTGCTGAAATCGATCCTGATTGATTCCATGGTGTTTTATTATGAAAAGGGATACTTGCAGGAAGCGTTTAAAACAGGAAAATATAGCCTCGCAGTCAAACGCCAAACCGTTCAGGTAGTCAATCAAAAAAGGGGAGGGTATGATGCCACCTCGGAGACCGGCGCTATAAAAACATTCAACTCAGTAATTCTTAATAACCAGAATTATAAACTGCAGGTTAGAACGGATGCATTGTTTCAGCAACAGGTTGCTTATTATATTGGCTTATCCGGCAATTCTTTTGTCAAGGCCAGCCGTAAAAATTTCCACCTTCTTTTTCCGGACAAAGATCTGAGAACTTACCTGAAGGAAAAAAGCATCAATTTTAATCAACCAGATGATTTGAAAGCTTTATTGCAATTTTGTGCTGAGTAGTTATGCCGGCGCTGCAACGATGCATGGGCCCAGTTGTTTAAGGTTTGATTGTAGTATCGGTAGCCGCTCAATAATAACAAATCAATGTTCAGCCACCTTTATTTTTTTCACCGTTACTGTATCGCCGCATATTATTCTTAAAAGGTATTGCCCCGGCGGGTAGTGGCTTACGTCAATGTTTTCTACTCTCGTAAAATTATTAATTTTCTTTTGCGTCAACAGTTTTCCATCCATACTTAAAAAGCTGATGGTGCCTTGCCGGGTAAAAAAGCTGCCTGTTGAAATATTGAGTAAACTGTTGACGGGATTAGGGTAAACTGTTACCGGCATATTTTTACTAAAACTAATTATTTCCACGGCACTGAAGCGGACTGTTTTGTCTTTACTTGTAATTTTTAAACGATAGTAATTTACGCCCGTAAAAGGGTTTGCATCAAGCCAGCTATATCGTACTTTATCGGTTGCTGAAAGGGTAGCTATTTTTTTAAAATCATTCATGTTGGTTCCACGTTGTAATTCGTATTGCGCCACATCATTCACCGGGCTCACCAGCCAGTTCAGTAATACATTGTCATCTTGCGGGGTTGCAGTAAATTTTTGCAGAAATATGGGCAACAGCAGGGTTTGCAAAGCAACATAATCCTCCACTTCCCCCTTACCAAAAGCGCCTGTAGCTGCAGAAGATGCAAGCGGTACGTTAGCAATGCGCACCCGTAAATAGGTGAGGCCGGTAGTTGTTGTAAAGGCTGGTAACCCCGTAAAGTTTAACACCATTGTTTGTTGTACAGCACTGCTGGCAACAGTTACTGATGCATATTCGTTGGTGTCGAAAATACCATTGCCATCAGTATCTATCCAGCCGGCCAGGTATGTCGGTGATCCGGTATTATTAAACACAGACACGGTTACCGAATAGGTAGTGGCCCCGGTTGCAATAGGAGGTACAAAACCAATTCCATCCTCATCGTCGTTAGAGCCGTAATTTTGAAGGTCATCTCCATTTGCCAAAGCAGAATTATTGGCTTCATGTTCCGCATCTGTTTCCGCACCAATTCTAATATTAAAAAACGATACGGCAGAGCTTGCGGCTGTGGCCCCGTCATAGCTTAGCGGAGCATCTCCAAAATCATCCGTATTTGGATTCATTGAAAAAATAAAGTGGCTGTCTTTACTCTTGGTTGCAGTCGGTATAGATTTGTCAAACCCGGGTATATCACTCATCCATTGTGTGGGAAGCGTGGTTTCATCTGAATGTATGGTGGTACCAATATAAGTAAGGCCGTTGGTAGGGTTATATTGAAAATGACCGGCGCCCTTTAATTTGCCGGTACTGCCAAGATAATCATTTTGAGCGCCACCTATAAAGCTGGAAAATTTACGGGTTGTTAAACCATTGGCAAAAACCGTATAACTGATATCCAGTAATCCATCAGTAGTTGCTCCATGAATTTCCTGGTAAAATGGACTGTACAACGACGTATTTAATACCGGAAAATCAGTGGATTCGGTAGATCCAAACAATAATACATCTTTTGTTCGTAGATCAAGTACCAGCCCACCGACGATATCATTTGCATTGCCTCCATTGTAGGTGGATATAAAACCCGTGCCGGAACTGCCAAGGAGCGGAATCTGTGAAAGAAATTGATCATACATTGTTGAATTTGCTCCGTGAGCGCTTTGAACTCCCGAAGCTTTGCCCGGAAAATCTGTTGACGTGGTGTTGCCAGCTACGTAAAAGAAATTATTATCCGCGGTAACCAAAGCGGCATTGGTGCCGGTAGACAATTTACCTTCATTGGAACTACCACCCAGGAAGGATAACATGTTGAATTTAGTAGCAGCAGTCGCAACATCAAAATTTCCTATTAATAGTTCACTTCCCGTAATTATATTATCTACCGGCTTTACCAGCGAAGGAAAACTGGTGCCTCCACCGTCAATATGTACCGCAAAAGCTATTTTTGTTTTGTCGGGAGTGGCGGCAATAGCCGTAAAGGTTTCATTGGTCGAACCTCCTACGTAAGTGCCCCATGCCGCGGTAGGGCTGGTAGTGGCACCTGTAATTCTTAATATTATTCCTTCATCCTGCAAAATGGCGTTATCCGGCGCAGTAGAGGGCACTATGGAAAGCGGAAGTGCAGAACTTGCAACCCCACCAAGGTAAAAAACATCGTTATCAATGATGGTTTGCGACTGGTAGGAAGTAACATTGGTTGCAACACCAGCGGAAATAACATCATTATAGTACCGGGTAGTTAAGTCGGCTGAGAATATCTGTACCGTATCCGTTTGGTAAACAATCAATACTCTGTTATTTGGGAAAATGCCCATGTCTACAGGTATATTGTTAGTCATACCGGTATAGGTCCAGGCGGTAATAAGCGTTCCTTTCGCATTTAATTTATACAAAATTCCGGATTGTTGTGCGCCGGAGGCTTTTGCGGTGTAATTATAGGTACTTAAAAAGCCAGGTGCTACACCGCTTAAATAACTGTTGTTCATCGCCTCACTGGTAAGGCCGCAGGCGTATACTTCACTTGCCGTATTCACAGCAATGGTATACAGGTATTCATCAAACGTACTGGTGTTATTGTGCACGTAGGTAGACCACATCATTACCGGATCTATTACCAGCGGCAACGCAGTGTTTATATTACCTGCGATATCGTATTGAAAAGTATTCGCTTGCTTTGCTTTCGTCATGCCTGTTTCAAACACGGTCTTATGTCCATTGATTACCTGGTAGGTTTCAGGTATCAGGATGGTCATGTCTTCATATTTCATATTCAGTACAACGTCGCCCTGGTCATTCAGTGTAACGCTGTCTTGTCCGGTAAAGTTTAGTTTTATTTTTCTGTAATCGCCTGCTTTAGCAACCAGCCAGTCAAATTCAAGGGCGCCTTTTTCACCTGAGTATAACCGCAGGTCAATACCCTGGTAAACGTTTTTCAACGTTATTTCGTCAAATATCGGCGCAATCATTGTGGAATCTTTTGTGTTGTAGGATCCTTTTACAGTGGAAGTTTTTCCTGGTTCCACTGTCCATGCCGGCAATGAACCCGGAAAAGTAATGTCTACTATTTGTTTACCAATTTCTTTTGACTCATCCATTTGCCGGGTGACCACTCTGAGCTTATTGTTGTATACACCCATCGATCCAAAGCGGGTTAGAAAGCCGTATAAAATGTCATAGCTTCCAAATTGTCCTTCATTTTTTTGAAACCAGATAGCATTCTGACTTGCTTTAAGGGTGTGTAAAGCTGTTTTTCTTATTTTGGCTAGATTGCTTTTACCGGTTGTTTTTTTCCTTTGGGCAAAGGCGTTAACGTCAACATGCACCAGTAGAAAGAGCAAAAAAAAGATCTTAAAAAGCCAGGTCGCCTTTTGTCGTATTTTGCCAAATGCCTGACTTGGAGGGTAAAATGCTGTGTTCATAAAAATATATTTCATTAACACTCCAAAAGAAAAGCTAACTGCAGGTTTGGGTGTTGTCACCTTCCACATACTTTTTTGATGGAGATTAAGTCTAATTTTTATGAAGAACGTTTATTGGGATATTTTATTCTATATAGTTAAATTTTTATATAAAAAAATAGAAAAGGGTGTCTTATATTAAGGTACCCGTGAAACTAATTAATGACAAAGGTCCGGTAAGCGGTCGTAGCTATTCGTGTATTAGTTTGTTTTGTTTATCGATATAGAATACTTTTTCTCCTTTGATAACCCTTGCCTCCCCATTTTCGAAATTATCTGTAAAATCATAGGTGGGTTTAACTGCCCAACTGCCTTTCAGATCTATATATCCCCAAAAACCTTTGGCATTGGCTGCTGGTGCAAGCCCGTCTGTAAATCCTCTTGCATTGGAAAATTCAAACGGTATCTCCGTTTCTCCTTTGATATTGATATAGCCGTACTTTCCATTTTTAGATGCAGGTGCAATACCATTCGTAAAGTTAAGTGCATCATCAAAAACAGCATCAGTAATGGCTTTGCCCGTGCTGTCGAAATAGCGCCATTTTGGGCCATCTTTAACGGCTGCATATCCTTCGTTAAACGTCAATCCGTCTTCATACTGGGGTTTAATTACTTCTACGCCTTGTTTGTTAACATAACCAATTTTTCCATCTTTTTTTACTTTTGAAAGGCCACAGGTGCAATTGTCCACGTAATCATAATTTTTCTCCCATTTCTGGGCTACGCAACTAAGCGCAGGCAAAACAAATAGTATAACAAGTAACTTTTTCATGATCTTTAATTTTATAATGAAAGATGATTTGAACAACAAAATAGAGCAGATGAAAAACAAGAAAAATGATATCGGCAGGGCCGCAATATGATTTTGGTTTGTATGGCGGCCTGTGGTTAACTTCACTCTTTAAGCCAAAAACGAATTGCAATTGTCACAAATAAAAATTGCTGATATGAAAAAAATAAGTTTTCTCCTGTTGCTTTTTTTTAATCTTACAGGTACTGCGCAGCATAGTACCGCCGTACCCATCATTTTTGACACCGATATTGCACCTGATTATGATGACGTTGGTGCGATGGCAATGCTGCATGCTTTTGCCGATAAGGGGGAAGCACGCATTTTGGCGACTATTTCAAGCAACGCGTTTGAAACCACCGTGCCCACATTGAGTGTACTAAATACCTATTTTAATAGGCCTGATATTCCGGTGGGGGTTGTAAAAGCTGACAAGCCCAACAAGGATTGTTCGCAACAATGGGCCCAGGCAATTATTGCCAACTATCCGCATGCATTGCAATCAAATGACCAGGCGGTTGATGCGGTAAAATTATACCGCAAAATATTGGCGGCGCAGCCGGATAAAAGTGTAACGGTGGTGAGTGTTGGCTTTTTCACCAATCTTGCAGCAGTGCTAGCTTCCGAAGCTGATGAAAACTCACCGCTGGATGGAAAAGCGTTGGTGAAAAAGAAGGTAAAACAGTTGGTTTCAATGGCGGCAAGACTAGGCAAGGATGGTAAAACAGGGTATGAATTTAATGTGATGGTAGATGCAGCAGCCACCAAAAAAGTATTTGCAGAATGGCCAACGCCAGTCATTATCAGCGGTTTTGAAATTGGAGAAAAAATATTAACCGGGATTCGCCTGATTCATAATGAAACAATACAACACAGCCCGGTAAAAGATGCGTTTAGCGTAGCATTGGCAAAAGACAGCAATACGGTAGGCCGCAACAGTTGGGATGAAACAGCTGTATTGGTGGCAGTGCGTGGCATAGCCCCATGGTTTGGCAGCCGTAAATTAAATTTTGATGTGGAAGCAGATGGGAAAAATGTGTTGATACCTGGAGAGAAATTCATCTATCTAACCTTTAAACAAACGCCACAACAAATTGCGAAAGTGATTGAAGATTTGATGATGCATCAACCGAAGAATAATTAAAAATTAAAAATTAAAAATTAAAAATTAAAAATTATTGCTGACCAGCAGAGTACATCCTATTCGCTTAAATCTATCGGTCGCAAGAAACTTATAACTCATAACTCATAATTCATAACTAAATTACTATGCATCCACTATCTCCCTCAACGGCTCCAACTGTTCCAGTTCTGTTTCTGTAAACATTCTTGACTGAATAAAGAAACGTACGCCCAGCGGTATTTCCAACGAAAAACTGCTACCGCGGCCTGGTGTGACATCCAGTATTAGTTGGGTGTGTTTCCAATATTCAAACTGGTCGGCGCCCATATAAAATTTGCAATCACTCACCGTGCTCATCCATACATCACTGCCGCCTACTTTAAATTCACCGGCTGTAAAACACATCGGCTGGCTGCCATCACAACAACCACCACTCTGGTGAAACATTAGCGGACCATGTATTTTTTTTAGCTCTTCAATTAAAGCCAGGGCTTTTTCTGTGGCAATTATTCTTGGTACCATCGTGACCATTTTTTTTTCAAAAATAAGGGCGGCCAGAATCTGCCGCCCTGTTTTTTTAGGTTTTCCAAATATTAAAAGAAGCCAAGTTTACTTTTACTATAACTGATCAGCATATTTTTTGTTTGACGATAATGGTTCAGCATCATCAAATGATTTTCTCTTCCAAAGCCAGATTTTTTGTAACCACCGAATGGTGCGTGTGCCGGATAAGCGTGGTAACAGTTTACCCAAACACGGCCCGCTTTAATAGCTCTTGGAACGGTGTACAATTCGTGGGCATCTCTTGTCCACACACCAGCGCCCAGGCCATACAGTGTATCATTGGCGATTGCAATGGCTTCTTCCGTTGTTTTAAAAGTTGTAACGGATACAACTGGTCCAAAAATTTCTTCCTGGAAAATACGCATTTTGTTATGGCCTTTAAAAATGGTCGGCTTAATGTAAAAGCCATGTTCCAATCCGGTGTTTTGATGAAAGGCTTCACCACCACACAATACTTCAGCACCTTCCTGTTTGCCAATATCCAGGTAACTTAAAATTTTGTTGTACTGGTCTTCTGATGCCTGTGCACCCATCATGGTGTCGGCCGCCAGTGGGTTGCCTAATTTGATGGCACGGGTTCGTTGTACCACACGATCCATAAATTTTTGATAGATATTTTCATGTACGAGTATCCGGCTCGGGCAGGTACAAACTTCGCCCTGGTTCAAGGCAAACATTACGGCGCCTTCTACTGCCTTATCAAAGAATTCATCGTCGGCATGGCCAACGCTTTCAAAAAATATGTTGGGGCTTTTGCCTCCCAGCTCCATCGTTACCGGGATAAGATTTTCGGATGCATATTGCATGATCAAACGGCCGGTGGTAGTTTCTCCTGTAAAAGAAACTTTATTAATCCTGGGCGAGCTGGCCAAAGGCTTGCCTGCTTCAGGACCAAAGCCAGTTACGATATTTAAAACGCCAGCGGGCAATAAATCACCAATCAATTCCATTAAACACATAATGCTGGTGGGCGTTTGTTCAGCGGGTTTTACCACTACGCAACAGCCTGCTGCCAGTGCCGGTGCTATTTTCCAGGTAGCCATTAATAATGGAAAATTCCATGGAATAATCTGGCCAACTACGCCAATGGGCTCGTGTACATTGAGGCAGACAGTGGTTTCATCGTGTTCGCTCATGCTGCCTTCATCCGCCCGGATTACACCAGCAAAATAACGGAAATGATCAATCACCAAAGGCAAATCCGCCAACCTTGTTTCGCGGATGGCTTTGCCATTATCAATGGTTTCTACCGTAGCCAGGTACTCCAGGTTGTCTTCAATTACCTGCGCAATTTTAATCATAATATTGCTGCGATAAGTGGCAGAACTTTTTCCCCAGGTTTCAAATGCCGCCTGCGCTGCATCAATCGCCAGGTCTACATCTTTGGCATTGCCACGGGCCGCTTTGGTAAAAACTTTTCCATCAATGGGAGACGAATTGTCGAAATATTCACCGCTGGAAGGAGCAACCCATTTACCACCGATGTAATGCTCATATTGTTTTTTAAAAGTGGGGCGTGCAGCCACATTACTAACCGGCGCTGAGGTTGTTGTTGTACTCATGATGGAAGCGTTTTTTTCGTTAATTAATAACTAAATATTGAATTTATTTTAGAGTACTTGCTGTACGATCGTGTATTTAAATAGCACAATTGTACCTAACATTTTAAAGAATGCTGAAAGCACACTAACTTACAATCAAACGAATGCCATGGCCGCAAAACAGAACCTGCAGCACATTGATCTTACACAACCCAAATACCTGCAAACACTGGTAGAAAACCGCCGCATTTTTAACCTGAATAATTGCGAATTGAATGTGTTTGAAAGTTACCAGCAGGCGTACCGGGTACCGTTAACTTTTAGCGATTTTGTAATCACCAGCATGATCCGGGGTAAAAAAATAATGCACCTGTTTGATGAACCTGCTTTTGATTACCTGCCCGGCGAAACAGTGATTGTACCGGCTCATCAAACGATGGTAATTGATTTTCCCGAAGCTTCGGCTGCAACACCGTCGCAGTGCATAGCACTTGCGGTAGATGCAGCGTATATCACCAACACATTAAATTACCTTAACAGTTTTTATAATGATAAGGAAGATTTGCATGAGTGGAAACTTCAGTTCAACCAATATCATTTTGACAACGACAACGAAGTAACCGACCTGATAAATAAACTGATCAGGGTGTGCAACAGCAGCGATACAACCAAAAATATTTATGCTGATTTGAATTTAAAAGAGTTGCTGATCCGCCTGGTACAAAGCCAGCACCTGCAGCAAATAAAGACTGAAATAACTAACGATGGTAACCAGACAAGGTTACAATATGTAATACATTTTATACATGAAAACCTGACTGATAAAATCCTGATCAATCATTTATGCCGCAAAGCCTACCTTAGCCGCAATCATTTTTTTCGGTGGTTTAAAGAACAGTTTGGTGTAACACCGGTTGATTATATTAACCAGGAAAGAATTAAACTGGCGAAGCAGTTGCTGGCGGAGCAACAAAAAAGTATTACCACCATCAGTTCGCTTTGCGGTTTTACAGACGTGAATTATTTTGTTCGTACTTTTAAAAAAATGGAAGGTATTACGCCAGGTGCTTATCTTACTTGTATGAAATTGAGTAATGGCCAGCCCGAATAAAAAAAAGTTGGTTATTTTTACTGCTATAACATTAATAAAATATTACTAAAAGATAGCTTGCCATATTGCGGGCTATCTTTTTTAATTTTGATAAACTGATACAATGAAACTATTTTCCGCGTTTTTATTTTTTTTAGTAATAGGATGTTCTACATTATTATTTGCGCAGCCAGCCTTTTATACCGTTGCCAATGCGCATTCCCACAACGATTATAACCAGCACAGTCCTTACTTCCAGGCGTATACAGAAGGGTTTGGTTCTATTGAAGCCGATATCCATCTAAGAAATGGCGCATTGATTGTTGGCCACGATTCAGATAAGCTGGTATTAACAAATACCCTGCAGGCATTATATCTTGACCCAATAAAAAATAGTATTCATACCAATGGCGGCTTTATTTATAAAGACAAAATAAGTAAACTGCAATTGCTGATTGATATTAAAACACAACCGGTATCTACATTAAAGGCGCTGGTTGATCTGTTGCAAAAATATCCCACCATAATTAAAAACAAAACTATCAAAATCGTCATCACCGGTAACCGGCCGGATGCTTCTCAGTATAAAAACTATCCTTCTTTCTTATTGTTTGATGGGGATGCCAATAAAACTTACAACCGGCAAGCGCTCACAAAAATTGCCATGCTAAGCGAGGATTTTGCTGAGCACACTCACTGGAATGGTATGGGCGAATTGCCTGATTCTGCCCGCAAAAGTTTAACCGAAATGATCAGCAGGGCGCATGCTGCCAAAAAGCCAATCCGTTTTTATGGCTGTCCTGATTTTGTGAATGCGTGGCTGACAATGCAACAACTGAAAGTAGATTATCTTAATACCGATGATATTGAAATGCTGGGTGATTTTTTACGGCGCCACAATGATTCTTTGCGGTTGATGCCCTATAACCGCATCCTGCATTCTGCCGGTGAAGTAATCCGCTACGGCAATCCCGACCAGGAAAATCATGCGCTGGATATAACCACTTTAACCAATGATGGCAAGCTGGTAGTAGAAGACCGTTACGGCATCATGGCGCTGGATGCAGCCAGTAAAAAAATAGTTGACCGGTGGACTTATTCGGATATGCCTGCTTATAAAGATTATATCAGCACATACTCGGGTATCTGCAGTTTTTCCTGGCAGAATAAAACATTCGTATTGTGGAGTGCAACGGATGGTGCCAAGTCTGCAGTGATGATGGCGGAATGGGCGAATGGATTCAAGAATATTACCCACATAGAAATACAAAAAAATGATCTGGCGGTCAGCGCTATTCCCAATCAAATTATTGCATCTATAGAAAAAGGTGTTCCATTTTTTTATGTGGTGTTAAATGGCAACAATGAAGTGTTGAAATTTAAGTGGAGCGATCAATCGTTGGTGTGGAAGGCAGCTACAGGTGTAGCGCCTTATGGTATTGCCATTACCGGTAACAAATTGTACATAAGCAACTGGGCCGGCAGCAGCGCTACCGACAGTTTAAAAGAAAGAGCGGGGGTGCCCTGGGGACTGGCTTATACCGATCCCCGTACCGGCGCCACTGCGGGCGGCAGCGTAACGGTACTGGATGCCACTTCGGGCAAAGCTATTACAGACATCGCTCTTGGTTTGCATCCCAACGCCATCATAGCTTCTAAAAACGGGCGGTTTGTATATACCGCCAATGCCAGCAGTGATGGGATTGCTGTTATTAGCACGGTATCAAATAAAGTGGTTGAATGGATTGACATGAACTTATTAAGGGGAAAAAATAATTTACAGGGCAGCAGTCCCAATGCCTTGACGTTGAATGCAGACAATACTCAATTGTATGTTGCCAATGGATTTGACAATGCCATCGCCGTAGTCAATCTTGGTTCAAAGGCTGCAACTCTCGGCAAGGGTAGTAGTTACATCAAAGGATACATTCCCACGGAAGCTTATCCCGGCGGATTGGTGTTGTTACCAAAGCAATTGGTAGTTACCAATCTTGAATCAGACGGCTCCAATGTAATCAGTGCGGAAAAAAAGGCAAGAACGATTCATAACCAGCTGGCTTCCGTAAGTATTATACCGTTGCCTGACAATGCGGCGCTGGCAAGGTTTACGCAGGAAGTAGCCCAATTAAGTATGTTGAACAGAACAGAACAATTACAGTTACCAGCAAGGGTAGGTATTGCACCCGTACCCATACCGGAGCGGCTTGGCGAACCTTCGGTATTTAAACATGTTATTTATATCATTAAAGAAAACAAAACTTACGACCAGGTTTTTGGTGATATGCCTGCCGGAAAAAATGATTCTTCGTTGTGTGTTTTTGGTGAAAGGGTTACGCCCAATATGCATGCGCTGGGAAAAAAATATGGATGGATGGATGATTATTATGCCTCCGGTAAATCTTCTGCAGAAGGCCACCAGTGGACAGATGCAGGCATGACCTCCGATTATGTGGAGAAGAATGTGCGGGCATGGATAAGAAGTTATCCGCACCGGCAGGAAGATGCATTGGTGTACAATAAAAGCGGTTTTATCTGGAACCAGGCGCTTGATCATGGCAAGACCGTCCGTATTTATGGTGAAGCCTGCAAAACAGCGTATGATGAAAAAAGAAACTGGCTCAGTTTGTATACTGATTACAAAGCGGGCAATACACCTAACTGGCACAACGGCACCACCATTGCGAGAATACGGCCCATCATTCATCCTACTTATCCCGATTGTGACAATATCAATTTCACCGATCAGCAAAGGGCAGATTTATTTATAGCGGAGTGGAAGGAGTTTGAAGCCAGTGGCCATTTGCCCAACCTCATAGTAATGAGTTTACCCAACGATCACAGTGCCGGTACATCGCCTGCTTTTCCAACACCCAATGCCATGGTGGCCGATAATGATCTGGCTGTTGGCCGAATTGTTGACATGGTTACTAAAAGTAAATATTGGGATTCCACCGTAATATTCATCACCCAGGATGATTCGCAAAGCGGCTGGGATCATATCTCTTCCTACCGGTCCATTGGCTTAACCATTAGCCCTTACAGCAGCGGAAAATTAGTAACATCCAATTACAACCAGACATCCATGTTGCGCACCATTGAACAAATTTTAGGCGTGCCGCCCATGAATATTATGGACGGCACCGCCCGCCTGATGACCGATTGTTTTTTAGGTTCAAAGATTACCACACCCTACAATTTTCTGCCCAATAATATTCCCTTAAACGAAATGAACAAAGACCTGAAAGCCTTACAGGGCAAGGCAAAAAAATATGCGCTGCAATCGCAGGAAGAAGTGTTTAATGAGGTAGATGGGGGAGAAGACGATGCCATGAACCGCATCCTTTGGTTTTATGCAAAGGGGGAGGAGAAATATCCCGGGACGAAATAGGTTGATGTTTTAGCGTTTGGATGATAAATTTTCCTTTTTTGTGTGAAATAATGCCGCAACTTAGCTTTCATTAAACACTATTGAAAACTGAGGTTAATCATCGTACCAAAATTCTTTTCCCTGTTCATCAATTAATCTCATTATCAAGCTGTCCAATTTGCCGTCAATAATCTTCCACATATCAGGCCATTCGTCCATAAAACAATGAACGATTTCATATTCATGGTTATCATTTATTTTGAAGCCGAAATATTCAGCATCTCCAAGACATCTGCAGAATAATATTGTCTGGTCATCCCAATCTCCGGCAAAACTGTTTTTTTGTAATGTATTATTGGTAACAAGTTGTTGAGTCCCCAAAAAATCATATCCAATAAAATCTTCTATTCGAAATAATATTCTTCCATTATAATTTTGAAGGAAAACTTCATAGTCTTCGGGTAATTGATTATTAAAAAATTGATTGCATTTTGCAATGTCATCTAATGATGCTTTTTCATTCATGGAAAAATAAGCGACCAGGTTTTCAAATGTTTTCACCTTACCTTCTAAGCCGCCATTTAAAATTTGTTTGATTTTGCCTAAATAGTTTGCCATTTTTTTTGTTGTGATTCTTCTTATCAATCATCATAAACCGCAATCCTCCAAAGCCAATATTGCGTCTTATGACCAACATTCAAAGCGTTAGCCATTGTATATTTCAAAAAATATAAGTATTTCGAATTTGATTTTTTCGGCTGTCAGTTATCAGGCTTAAAACCAATTCTCCGTCTTGGTTCTCTGGGTGGATGTAAGAATTGTTTTAGTACAGAAAAAATAGTTTGTATCTCTCCGCTGTTTTTTACCATCTGCTTTTCCAGTAATTCTAACTTTAGTAAAATATCGGTATGAGTAAGTAACATTTCACGAAGCTTTACAAATACATCAATCACTTTTATGCTCATTTCAATAGCGCGGCCGCTTTTTAGAACATTCGCCAACATTAGAACACCATGCTCAGTAAACGCATAAGGAAGATATTTTGCGTGAGCACCTTGTTTTAAGGACGCAATTTGCGACCTTAAACTTTCGTACTCTTCCTTCGTTAATTCAAACATATAGTGTTTTGGAAAACGACTTAAATTTCTTTTTTCGCCTTTGTTGGTTCAATAATACAATTATAAGAAACTACAATTCCCGAAAGGCGATGTTGTGTCCTATAGCCAATATCACAAACGTTTAATAATATAAAATATTTTTGTCTTTGCACATTCTGTTAGTTACCATATTTCGCCAGAAAAATAATTGATTGAACTACTTTGAAAAATATTGCATAACCCAATTGAGACTGTCAGGAAAAGAATAGCCATACCGTGCAAAGTCTTTGGGTGTTATCATTAGTGATGCTACAGATGGATTAGATGGAGAATAAACTACGGGAAAACTTTTATGAAGAATATATTTACTAATATCATCACTTGAAATATCACTTGTTAAATATCTGGATGAGGAAGTATAATTTTTACCATTAAGGTAAATTACACAATCAATCCAAATGCCTCCACTATTCCCACGCCCGCCTGCATAAAATCCGGTAATTACAGCATTGCCGACTTCATGCTTTTTCTCCAAATTGTTTCTTCTTAAAATTCCCCATATCGCACCTCCGATACAAAAACTCAAAATTAGCATTCCTAAAATAAGATTTTTTTTTGGACTCATTTGTATTACGTTTGTAACTTTTTTTAAGATCGCATTTTGCGGCCTTATACTTTTATACAGCATAGTTATTGCCTCAAATAAACCGTCTTCCCGGTCTTCGCAGATTCTCTCGCCGCCTCTAAAATCCGTACTACGGTTACATTGGTCTTCAACGCATACACGCCATTTTCAGGTACTTTTATTTTGTTGTGTACCACGTCGGCAAAATAACTAAAAGGATCTTCATACACCGGCACTTCGGCGGAAGTTACTACCCGGCTATGTTCTTTGGCATCCTGTTCAGCCCTTAAACGCATGTCGGTATTATTGACTGTGATTACATACCCTGTCTGTCCATAAACCTCCATATCCTTTCTGCCAAAAGGCCAGTTCCAGGAGGCTTGTATAATACATTGGGCTGTTGGGTAGCTCACTACAATGGTGGCTTCATCATCTACTTTTGGGTAGATGGCTGGTTTAAATTGTTGTGTTACCGCGGTAACCGAAATGGGCTGTTCACCCTTCATTAAATAAGTCATCAGGTTGGCGCCATAGCAACCAAAATCTATCAGCGCACCGCCACCGTTTTGTATGGGGTCGGTCAGCCAGTCAAAAAATTCTTTGTTGACGTTAATTTCTTTTGGTCCCTGGTGACCGTCGTGTATCACCACTTTTTTTATTGGGCCGATATAGTTGCTGTCGTTCGCCAGTTCATACGCCTTTACGGTGGATGGATACCAGGAAGTTTCGAAATCGGTGAGCAGCTGAATATTATTTTTCTTAGCCAGGTCCTGCATTTTTTCAGCTTGTGCCAGCGTAGTTGCCAGCGGCTTTTCTACCATCACATGAATGTGCCGCGGAGCACAGGCTTCCACCACTTCCATGTGTTGTAAGATGGATCCAAACGCCACGACCGCTTCGGGTTTCACCGCATCCAGCATTTTGCCAAGGTCGTTATAAATCAGGGCAGGGTCAAGACCATATTGTTTGGCATACCGTTGCGCCAGTTCGTTATTGGGTTCATAAATGCCAATCAATACCATGTCTGGTTTCTTTCTGCTAAGCAACCAGGCTACGTGCCCATGCGTGATGCCTGCAACGGCTACACGGAGCGGCGTTGCAGCAGTTGATTGGGATTGTGCCGGTAAAACACAAACGCTGTTGATGACAACAAAAAGAAGCATAAAAATGTAACGGGGAAACCTGGTTGTAGTCATTCGGCAATTATTGATGGATGATAAATCGTTTTACTAAAAATACAATTATTTCACACAACGGGTACAAAGAATGCAACTGCCACAAAGCTGCTTATCGTTGTTTCTTTGTAACCGTAGCGTTCGTTGTGCGAAACCATTTCACGCCACGAACGCTACGAATGCCACGGTCACAAAGTTGTTGAATGCGGTATCGTGTCTATCTGCAACTTATTTTAAGCGACATAGTTTTACTTACAACGGGGTAGAAGTAGAAAACGAAATATTTAATCTTTTTAATTAAGACGCCTTAGTTTTTATTGAAAGAATATTTGAAATCAAGATCATTTTTAATACAAGTTTTTATTTATGCAGAATATTATTTGCGGAGTGTTTGCTGTGCAAAACTTGAGGTGAAAACGCATAAAAAACCGGGGAAAAAATTTGCAAAACGGCATTTTGTGTTTGTATATTTACATCATGAATTGAGAAGAGCAGATTCGTAAAAAGATCAATCAACTCAAAGCAGGAGCATCAGGTTTAGGAAGTATCGCAGAACGGGCAACCGGGAAGCGAGAAAACAAATTTGGTGCTTTTTTTATGTTGGTAGGTGAACCAATTTTAATTGTAAGTCAATCAAACGCAGTCGCTGAAAGTTGGATTACGAAACTGCCCAGTCCAGCCGCCCGAATCTTTCCACTATGTATTTGTTTTTAAATCGTCACGGTACACGGATTTTTGGTACCTGCAGACATTGCATTTGCACTGTTCAGCCAACCTTCACCCGCCCAATGGCTGCCGGATAGGAGTGGAAAGCCCGGAGTAACCCTGGCGGCGCACACCCTTCCGCTATATCGGAACCGGCTGCCAGGGTTACGGAGGACTTGGAACGGATAGCCGGAACACCAATATAAAAATTTTCATAAAATCAAGAGCTAACTTTAGTGTCAGATACAATGCTTTACAAGTCCTGCTTTAGAATGGGTGCGTTATAGCCCCTCCGGAACACTGGCAAAATTGTATATAAGAAGATGCCTTTTTCGTGCAGTCATCTTCCGGCGAAAAATCAATTGGTGAACCCTGTATTGCAGGGTATCCCGTATGAAACAATCTTTCAGCATAAAATACAATTTAGGGTATTGTTTCTATTTTATTTTTTCACTTAAATCAGCAAAAATGGAAAAGAAAACAAAAGCCCCCGACACAGTTTCTATGGCAGTAGTCAATAACCATGCTGCAGGTATCGATGTAGGTTCAAGGGAACATTATGTAGCTATTGGACAGCAGCCAGGCGACGTAAGCACTTTTGGTGTTTACAGCAAAGACAATGCAGCATTGGTTACCCATTTACAGCAAAAAGGTATTACCACCGTAGCGATGGAAAGCACAGGCACTTACTGGCAACCGTTATTTGCCTGCATACAGGCAGCAGGGATAGCAGTGGTGCTGAGTAATAATTATATCAAAGACCCCCAAAAGAAAACAGATGCTAAAGATGCCCGATGGCTACAGCGGTTACATACGCTTGGCTTATTAAAAACTTCCTTTATTCCTGCTGCACAAATAGAACAGGTACGCACTTATCACCGCCACCGCAGCAGCCTGGTGGCACAGGCAGCCACCTGTATCCAAAAGATGCAGAAAGCATTGCGGCTGATGAATATACGTTTGGATATTGCGGTACGTGACATAACGGGTGTAAGCGGCATGGCCATACTGGAGGCCATAGTAGCCGGCCAAAGAGATGGAACAGCCCTGGCATCGCTGGTGCATTATAAAGTAAAAAAAAGCAAAGAAGAAATAGCTGATGCATTGCAGGGGCAATGGAAAACGGAGCAATTATATATCGTAACCGATGAACTGGAAAGCTACAAACATTATCAGTTGCGAATGGCCAGTTGCGACAAACAGATAGAAGCACTGTTACAGCAAATAACGGCAGCCATTGCAGTTAAGCATCAGGCAGAAATACCTGTTTCTGCAAACGGCCCTTTAGCAGTAGGTGTAATAACACCGACTAAAATTAAAAAGAATAAAAACAGTGCAGCTTATGATGTATCAAAATTGAGCATGGAATATTTTGGTGTTGATTTATTAGAAGTGGAAGGTATCGGCGGGGCAACCGTAATGACCTTCATAGCCGAAGTAGGAAGCGACATCATAAAGTTTGCTGATAAAAAAAAATTTACAAGCTGGTTAAGACTGTCGCCCAACAATAAAATAACAGGTGGCAAAGTATTCAGCAGCCGTACACCCAAAGGAAAGAACATCCTGTCCAATGCGTTCCGGCTTGCAGCCAATACTATTGCACAGCGCAAAGACGGGGTGTTAAAAAAAATCTTTAGCCGCATTGCATTTAAAAAAGGAAGAGCTGCAGCTATAACAGCCCTTGCCAGAAGGCTGGCAGAAATATTCTGGATAATGACAGTTCGCAAAGTACCCTACAAGGCACAAAATGAAAAGGAGTATGACGAGCAAACAAAAAAAAGCATTATCAAAAACCTACAGCACAAAATGAGAAAAATGAATTTAACGGCAGAAGATATAGCAATGGGTGGGGTTGTAACCAATTAGCTACACCCTAAGAGGCGGCAGTTAGATGAAACAAAAGCTGATATAGTTACTATCGCCAACAGCCCCATTTTATATGGAAAAGTAGCCTATTTACACAGCTCTATTTTCAAACTTCCACACTGTTCCAAATCCGTTAAAAGCGGCTATCTTTGCGGCTCTAAAAACAGACGTACAAGGGAATGAAGAACATCAGAAATTTTTGCATCATTGCGCACATCGACCACGGAAAAAGCACGCTGGCAGACCGTTTGCTGGAATTTACCCATACCATTGGCGAGCGGGATATGCAGGCGCAGGTGCTGGACGATATGGACCTGGAAAGGGAAAAAGGTATTACCATAAAAAGCCATGCGATACAAATCAATTACAAATGGAAGGACGAAGAATATGTTTTTAACCTGATTGATACACCCGGTCACGTGGATTTTAGCTATGAAGTGAGTCGTGCGCTAGCCGCCTGCGAAGGCGCTCTGTTGCTGGTGGATGCCAGCCAGGGTATACAGGCGCAAACCATTAGTAACCTGTACCTGGCCATCGATAATAACCTGGAAATTATTCCGGTAATTAATAAGATTGACATGGACGGTGCCATGATTCCGGAAGTGACTGACCAGATTGTGGAACTGATTGGCTGCAAGGCAGAAGATATTTTACTGGCCAGCGGCAAAAGCGGCATCGGCATAGAAGAAATTTTAACAGCGATTATTGAACGCATACCGGCACCAAAAGGCGATCCGCAGGCGCCGCTGCAGGCATTGATATTCGACAGCGTGTACAATTCCTTTCGCGGAATTATTGTTTACTACAGGGTTTTCAACGGCACATTAAAGAAGAACGATAAAATTAAATTCAGCAATACCGGGTTAGACTATGGGGCCGATGAAGTGGGCATTTTGAAAATGGGACTTGCACCAAAAAATGAAGTGAGCGCAGGCGACGTGGGCTACATCATCACCGGGATAAAAAATGCACGGGAAGTAAAAGTGGGCGATACCATCACTACCATGGTGAACGGCGCAACCGAATCCATCAAAGGATTCCAGGATGTAAAGCCGATGGTATTTGCCGGTATTTTTCCGGTAGAAACCGATGCCTTTGAAGAGCTGCGGGATTGTATGGACAAGCTGCAATTAAACGATGCATCACTAACATTCGAACTGGAAACTTCGCAAGCCCTGGGCTTCGGTTTTCGTTGCGGATTTTTAGGCATGCTGCACATGGAAATTATCCAGGAGCGTTTGGAGCGGGAGTTTAACCAAACCGTAATTACCACTGTACCCAATGTGAGCTTTATTGCCACCACAACAAAGGGTGAAGTGATCACGGTAAACAATCCAACGCAAATGCCCGACCCAAGTCGTATTGAAAAAATTGAAGAACCTTTTATCCGGGCGCAAATGATTAGCAAGCCGGAATATATCGGCAATATCATGACATTGTGCATCAGCAAACGTGGTGTGCTGGTAAGTCAGGGCTACCTTACGCCAACAAGGGTAGAACTAAGTTTTGATATGCCCTTAACAGAAATTGTTTTTGATTTTTACGACCGTTTAAAAAGCATCACCCGTGGCTATGCGTCTTTTGATTATCACCCAATAGAATATCGCCCCAGTGATATTGTGAAGATGGATATTTTATTAAACGGCGATAAACTCGATGCATTAAGTGCATTGATTCACCGGGCAAGGGCGCATGAGTTTGGCCGTAAATTATGTGAAAAATTAAAAGAGTTGTTGCCGCGTCAGCAATTCCAGATTGCCATACAGGCCAGCATTGGTGCCAAGGTGGTTGCCCGAGAAAACATCAGCGCTATCCGTAAAGATGTAACCGCCAAATGTTATGGTGGCGATATCAGCCGTAAACGTAAGTTGCTGGAAAAACAGAAAGAAGGTAAAAAAAGAATGAAACAAATAGGCAACGTAGAAGTACCGCAGGAAGCATTTTTGGCGGTGCTGAAGTTGAATGATTAGGCGCCCCCTAAATCCCCAAAGGGGGACTTTTTGGAGTTCGCAATATTGAGGTGTTTTCTGAAACTGTAAAAGATATTTTTGGTCCGGGCTTTAGAAGCTTTGTGAAGCATTGTTGCGTCGCCCTCTTTTACTTTTATAGCTTTGGGCAACGCACTCGATTTGAGATAGTCTGACTTGATTGGTTATGTGGAAAAACTGAAATTGGGAGTCACTATTTTTTACTTTTTACTTTTGATTTTTTACTTTTAAATACGCTTTCGCAATAAATAAAAACGCCCAACTATGAGTAAATTTTCTTTAGATTCCGAAATGATGTTTGAAGTAACTGCCCGGTTTATTGCAAAGGGAACGGACGCCCCGGTCACAGGAAATGACTATATACTTCGCTTGTTTGATAAAGATATTTTTGATGAGGATTTTATTGGCGAAAGTAAATTGGACGACAATGGAAGGGCTAAAATTTCTTTTCGTCATGAAGCGTTCGGAGACTTAGCCAACCTGGAAACATTCCCCGATTTTTATTTTGTAGTATATAAACAGAATGTACCTGTATTTCAGAGTAAATTAATGCAGGATGTAGACCTGGTATCAATAGAGCGGTACAGAAAAGGTGAAGGAGAAGTAATTGATTTGGGTACTTATTTAATTGATGCGTGATATTGTTAAGCACCTCTTTGCGGGCTCCAATAATTGCCCGATAAAATAATCATCGTAACCATTTTAATGGTGTTGTCGTAATAATCAAATTGATCCAAATCAAAAGCAATACTATAGTCCCACAATTTATTTAACCAGCGTTGATTTTTTACATCCACCATGGCTGCCACGGCAAACGAGTTTATAAAACTCAGGGCTTCAAAATTTCTGCTACGAATATCATCACCTTCCAAAGTATAGCCCGCAGATATATTATCAGGGTTATCCTCGGTAGTGCTGCGTATCCAGCGATTGATTTTATCTATAAATGCTTTTGAACGGTTATCTCCGTTAACAATATAATCGGTTGCAATGCGCCAGGGAACACGGCAGGCGTTGTAGTTATATTGACCATCAAATTTTGATTCAAGATAATTGGCGCCGCATGGTTCAGGTTTGTTATTGATATGGCGTATGAAATCAGGAACCAGCCCGGCATCCGGGCTAAAATGCGTTTGTAAAAAATCAAATAACTGATAATTTTTATCAACCACTTTATTCCATATCCGGTTGCCTGTTATGTTGCTGAATTCCTTACAATGCGCCGGCATAAAGTCTGAAGAGCGCATATCGAAATAGTCTTTGCTATCCTGCTCAACCGAATTGCTCAACAGTATTGAATAAGTGATTGCATTTATTTCCTGCTGCATGATTGCACCAAGCATCGCTTTCGCTTCTGCCAAATAATTAATCGTATGCTGACTGCCCCATTGGGCATTGGCCAGTAATAAAGAATAAGCAATATCAAGGTCTCCGTCCGAAGCTGAACTTTCATCAGCGTTTTTAAAAGCAGTTGTCTGTGCCCAGGCCATTAAATAATTACTGCGGGTGCTTGGATGAGCTTTATAATAACGAAACAAGCCATCGTACATTTGTTGCGCAACGGTATCATAACCTGCCATCAATGTCACTATCAGCATGCCATAACCTTGGCCTTCAGAAACAGTTTGTTTTTTAATATTGGCGTCTCCGCTCCAAACATAATATTGATTGTTGACTGCTTCATGACGAATATAGCGTTGCTTCCAGCTGTTATAAAAAGCCGTCACGCAAACATCCAATTGTTGTTGGGAAATGTGGTTGGGTTTTATAACCCCATTAAAATAAGCCACATGTTGGGGGAAAGGTTTTAAGGGTATTTGGGCAGTTGCAAAGGAATTAAAAAATGCCAGGCAAATAAATTGAACCAGGTATTTCATATTGGTTTCCTTTTATTTTTTGTACTCTTAAAAAACTAATTGCAGCTATCTATTGTTCCGGCTTTGTTTTCTTCTTTACCACTTTAGGCTTTTTAACAGCAGCAGGTTTTTCTTCAACAGGTGTATTGTCTCCGGTTGCACTGTCCTGTAATTTATCTTCCTGCAAATTGCCATTCGTTTCTCTTAGCGGCGAGGGTACCGGCGCCTGGCCTTCGGGTGTTATTTGGTTAAACACTTTTTCTACATGTACCCATTGACCATTGTTCCATTTAAAGCCTTCATAATCGCCATCGGGTATTAATGTAAATTTCTTTTTCGGTTCATTGCTCTCACTCTCCAAATGTTCAAAAACAATCATGTCCAGATTTTCGTCATAAGTCAGTCGTGGCCCGGTAGATTTTTTATACTCCATAACATAGCGGCTTACAACAGGGCGTTTTACTGCATCATTGCCAAAACTAAAATAGGGGCCGCCAAACTGTGGCTCGCCATTATCAAAACTCAACACTTCAATTATTTTGCGGTTGCTGCGAATATTGTTTTCATCGTAACCAAGCAACGTATAATAACTTTTGTTGGCTGCTTTCGTTTCAATCATCCTGTAATACACAGCGCCAATCCAACCCTTGTTATTGCCGGTAGTATCATCAATATCAACGGTAACATCCGACTTGTCTATCAATGGAAATAATTTAAGTGAACCATCCGCCGTCTTCATTTGGATGGCGCCGTGTTGCCGCACTACATTATCACTGATCACCAGCTGCCAGGTAAAAATGCGGAAGCTGCTATCGGGCGGGTATAATTTTGAAATGGTTTCAAGGCTGTCGAATGGAAATTGAAATGAGCCAGTTGTTTTTAACGCTCTCACAAACATTTTTGTAAAAAGGCTGTCGGCCTTAAAACGGTTTTGTGGATTGATGGCCTGGATCATATCGTTGGCATACTTCTTCAGCGAATCTTCTTTTTGTTGTAGAAAAGGCCCGTCACCCGGTTGAAGCTGCTGCGAAAAAGATAGCTGGACAAATACAATAGCAATGATCAGTAAAAACAAATTCTTCATGCGATAAAATTAACGGAATACTTTTAATAAACCTGTCTACCACCTGCAGGCGGGTTAAAAATTAACGAAAGCTTACAGGCTTTTTGCAAAATCAAGGAGTGAAGGAAAGAGGGCATCAATCCGGTTATCCGGGCCGGTTACTTCCGGTTTTGTAGTAGGTAAAAAAATAGTGGTGGCCCCAATGCCCCGGCCAAATTCCATATCGCTGAAATTATTGCCAACCATAATGGATTTTGAAAAATCAATATCCGTAAAATCTGCTTTTGCCTGCAAAGCCATGCCTGTTTGGGGTTTTCGGTTGGGACTGTCTTTATTTACATCGGTGCAAAAATAAATGGCATCAATTCTGCCGCCGGAGTTTTCAATTTCTTTCATCATATTCTGATGAACGGTTTGCAGGTTTTCGGGTTTTGTAATTCCCCGGCCAACGCCCCGCTGGTTGGTGATAACAATGATGTATTTAAACCGGGCAGCGAATATTTTGATTGCTTCCGGTACGCCTTCATAAAAAGTAAAATCATCCCAGGTATTTACGTATCCATCCACTTGTTCGTGGTTGATAACGCCATCCCTGTCCAAAAAAAGTGTCCAGCTATTGTCAATTAAAAACTGGCTCATGCTGTTAATAAGTTTAAAAATTTGTTGGTGGTATCGGGGCTGTTGGCAAGGCTATTTTTTGCCAGGATCATTTTGTATTCATCCTGGAAACGCTGGTAATCTTCGGGTATGCCAATGTCAATAAAATAATGGTTATTGATTACGCCATATAATTTTCCGGAGCCGGTTTTTTTTTCGAGGTATTCTTTTTCAAAAGAAAAAACTTCCGGGTAAGCTTCGTTCAGCAAGGTGGATACCGTTAGCGCATACACACCGCCATTGATGGTGCCGTGTTCGCAAAACTGTTTTTCTTTAAACGCTTTAATGGATTGATCACTATTGATTTCTACAGCGCCATAGCGGTCAAACGCCGTCATCTCTTTTAGGGCGATGGTACAACCAGCCTGGTGGGTTTCATGAAAGGCGGACAGTGATGCCATGTCGGCAAGAAACAATGTATCACCATTGACTACAAGAACGTTTTTTTCGGTTACTTCTTTGCAGGCGGCCCTTATTGCACCACCCGTGCCCAGCGGCGTGGTTTCAATAACATATTTTTTTTGCATCGCCGGATAGTGTGTATTGGCATAGTCAATAATGGCTTCACTTTTATAGCCGAGCGAAAAAATAAAGTTTTCAATGCCTTCTTTTTGTAAAGCCGCAATTACAAAATGAATGAAAGGCAGCCCGTTTACAGGCGCCATGCACTTGGGGAAATCCGCCACTGCACTGCGTAAACGGGTGCCCAAACCTCCCGCCAGTATAATTGCTGTTTTAATCATTTGTTTTGTCTCTGTAAAAAAAGTATATGAATCGCAAGATAAATGATACCTGTAAATAAATAGTTTTCTGTGTACTGATCGAAGTACAGCTAGCTTATTCAACAGGCTCTGCAATAATTCTTTTTAAATTGAATAATTCTTTGCCGGCTTTTGCTGGTGTTATTTTTAGTGCATAAAGACCCGGCTCCTTAACAGATAAAATGGTGATCGTCTGCCTGATCCATGTCAATGGTTTCCATTCATCATGTTCCCCCGTTTTAAGTACCTGGAAGGGGAATTGTTGACCAGCTATTTCCAATATTCCTTCTTCGCCTTCACTGTCTTTACCTGCTGCATATTCCAGTGTGATTTTATAATCGCCCTTTTCTTTTATCTGTATTTCAAAACTCACTTCATCTGTTGGCGACTGCAAATTTTTAATGCAAACCGTATGCTTCCAGTCACCAAAATAATGAGAATAAGTTACTGTGCTGATGGTTGCATTACCCTTCACTGTGGCAAAGTCTGGCAGCAGGGAAAATTCCGGGTATTGCCTGCTCCAGGTTTCCGGTGTAGCGTAGTTTTCAACCATGGTGCCACTATACTCAATCGCTACCACTGCATCTCTGAGGTCGGGCAGGGCTGAAGGCAACTGCAGTTCCAAACCGGTTGTGTTCATTGTGACCATCAGCTTTTTTTTAGAAGAGAGCCAGTACGCTTTTTGAATGGTGATTCCTTTGAGTGGAATACTAATCTTACCGTTGAGTGGTGATTGAAATATATGTACAAAAAGTTTTCCCGGCTTATTGGTGGTAACGCCCCAGGGCTGCGGTTTGATGAGTGAGCAGGTGGTACCATAAATACTTTCCCCGTTTTGACGCAACCATTTACCTGTTTCTAAAAAGTATTTTTGTGATGGCTCGGGAATTTTGCCATTGGCCATGGGGCCGATATTTAATAACAGGTTACCACCTTTCGAAGAGATGGTGGTCAGCAATCGAATAATCTCTTTGGGTGTTTTAAAATTATTGTCAAACGACGAATAGCCCCAGGAATCATTGTGTGTAAAAATGGCTTCCCACGGGCCTTTTACCACGCCGGCCGGCACTTCTCCGTCACCAAAATCGGTGTAATCCCCCAATCCATTTCCTACGCGGCTGCTCACCAAACAATTGGGTTGCCAGTCCTTCACTTTTTTTAAAAATACAGTTGACTGTTCCGGCGTCATATCTCCGGGTGTATCAAACCATATCAATCCAATGTCACCATAATTAGTCAGCAATTCTTTTATTTGTGGAATCGCTTTGGCGGCGTAATAAGCCGGGTGGTCTTTTTTTGTATCATCATAATCCCAATCATTGCCGCCACCGTTGGGTTCGTGCCAGTCCTGGTACTGTGAGTAATAAAAGCCGAGCTTGATGCCAGCCTTCCTGCATGCTGCGGCCAGGGCTTTCATCGGATCTTTTTTATACGGTGTAGCATCCACAATATTAAAGGCGGATACCATCGATTGAAACATAGCAAAACCTTCGTGGTGTTTGGCGGTGATAACGATGTATTTTATACCCGAAGCTTTTGCCAGGGTTACCCATTTCTCTGCGTCAAAATTGACGGGGTTAAAATCAGCAGCAAATTGTTCATATTCTTTGGCCGGAATTTTTGCCCTTTGTTGCAACCATTCACTGATGCCATAATATTTTTTGCCTTTGTAAGTGCCTGCATGCCCGGCAAACAAGCCCCAGTGAATAAACATTCCAAACCTTGCTTCCTGGAACCACTTTGTCTTTTGATTTTCCACAGCTGTGGAGTTAACCGCTTGCGCCGTAACAGTAGCAGGATACAAAGCGATACAAATAAAAAAGGCGATAATTGATTTCATCATACAGTAATTTTTATGGCTGAGTTGTTAGGTAAACCTAATTTACCGTTGTTTTTCTTTACCCTTTCTACTATTTTTTAGAACACCTTTACCACCAGTAGAAGATTGCCTTCTAAATGCGGCCAAAGGGCAACTAACCGTTGCGAGATACACCGCATTTTGTGGCGCCTCTTTATTATAGCATTCCCACGGCGCCCCAAATTCAGGTCCCTTTCTATAGTCACCCGCACGCAAATCATCGATGTATTCTTTGGCCAGCTGTTTGGCTGCTGCCTTATCTGTTTTAGCTATTGCATAACATACCCACCCGGTAGGCGTGCCCCAATAAGCGCCATTCTGGTAGGTGTTCTTTTCAGCTAAACTGTGTTCCCATGCTGTTGAGTCATTGTAATCATCCGTTGTGAGTATATGGCGTATATTTCCATTAGCCGACAAGGTGCCGCTTTTATATGCATTGCAAAGTGCCTGGCAAGTCTTCCTTAACCGGTCGCCTTCCAGTACGCCGAAATACACGGCCAGCGCTGTACTCCACACATCCGCTTGTTTACTCTTTCCGGTAGAAGCAAGCAACATTCCGCGGTCAGTATAAAAAATCTGTGGAATTGCTTTCTTTAACCTGGCAGCGACGGCGCTGTAAAAAAGTGCTTTTTCTTTTCGGTTAATTAGTTGAAATAACTCTGCCAATTGCAACGAAGCCCTGTATTTTAATAAGGATGGAAGACATACATCGCCGGTCATGGTAATCACATCCCTGAATCCAAAATCAACGCCCCTGAAATCATCTATTGTATAAACTGCAACGCTATCCTGGCGGGTTGGTGGTACTTTGTAGGCCATTTCCAACCGGTCAATTAATGGGATGCCGTTAACTTGTTGTAATAAAATGTTGGCGGACGATGTAGAGGTGACATAATAATGGGCCATGTGAATAAAAAAGTATTGATCACAATAGGGAGGTGTCATTCCCCAGGTTTTTCCTCCCTGTTCACAATAGTCATAAGTGCCGGGAAAAAAAATGGGTTTGCTGTCATCAATCCGGATGTGATCTGCAATGGCACCAACGGGGATCATACTACCGGCATTTGAAATCCATGTTTGATCGCATTGCGTTTTAGCCGTTAATAACAGCAGTTGTTTTTGTTCGTTGGGTGTTACTAAACCGCTTTCAACCGACATCGCATAGTCTCTTATCCAGTATGCCGGGTAACTGCTTCGGCCGCCCGGCCTTATCAATACAATGCCGGTATTGTTGACGCCAAAATCATCCGAAATCTTTTGTCCGGGATTAATACGTGCACTATCCATCACGTCCCTGGTAAGTTGTTCCAGGTAATCCATGTCTGTTGTGGATAATAAATTGTTATTGTTGCTAGCCTGGCCTTTTGCTCCCGTTAAAAAAAGTAAACCAACAAATACCAGAAAAATATTTTTCATTCCTGTTGAATCATTCATTTTTATTTGTCGGGCATTGCATTATAAAGAAACGAATTGTATTGATTTGCAGGGTTATTGAATGCAATGCCTAATTAGCCGGCGTTGACTGGCCAAATAATTTTTCTTCTACTAACTCGCAAATAATATGACCCAGTAAAATGTGGCTCTCCTGGATGCGAGGGGTATCAGTAGATGGAACATTGAGCAAGTAATCTGAAATGGCTTTCATTGCACCGCCGGTGAAACCTGTAAGGCCAATGGTGATCATTTCTTTTTCTTTGGCTGTTTCAAAAGCATTTACAATATTGGCACTGTTGCCGGAGGTGCTTAAACCAACCAGTACATCGCCTTTTTTTCCAAGGCCTTTTATCAGTCTTGCATAAATCAAATCAAAACTATAATCGTTTGCCACAGCGGTTAAATAACTCGTGTTGCAATGCAGGGCTTCTGCCGGTAAAGCATCCCGGTCGATATAAAAACGGCCACTGAATTCTGCGGCTAAGTGCTGTGCGTCTGCAGCGCTGCCACCGTTGCCGCAAAACAATACTTTATTGCCATTGTTAAAAGCGGTCACAATAATATCCACGCAATTGGTAACTGTGCCGATGATTTTTTCATCTTCCAGTAATTGCTGTTTTACAGCGATGGATGCGCTGATACGGTCTGCTATTTTTTGAGTCATATAAATTTAGTTTACCTGCAAAGCCGTAAACAAAAAATTGTTGGATGCGGCAATGGGTGTTAGGTTGATGTAATACGATTCCGTGAAGTTTTTAACTGCTAAAAACTCATGGGTTGGTACGCAAAATTCATCAAATATAATGATATCACCTTTTTTTAAATAGGGTGCAAAAGAAGTGAGGGTGTATAAAGTAGAAGAGTACAGGTCAGCATCCATGTGGATCACCGTCAATTTATCGTTGTTAAATTTTTTTAAAAATCCGGGCAGGGTTTGCTGAAACAATCCCTGGTAAAAGAAAGCCCGGGCATCCGCTGTTTTTAAAGGCTCATTGCCATTGCTCATATCGCCCTTTTTAAAAGGGCCGTAATCTTCCGGCAAACCTGAAAAGGTATCAAATCCTGAAAAAGTAGATTGCTGATGAACATGATTTTTTAACCACCAGTAAAAAGATCCACCATTGGCCACACCAAATTCCAGGTAATTCATGGGTTGATCTTTGATGAATTCCTTGTTTAGAAAGTCATACAATCCAAACCGTTTTTCGCGTGAGCGGTCACCGCTAAAAAAATCATTGTACGCCAACCCTTTTTGCTGGTTGATCCATTTGGATTGCTTGGAGAGGTAAGCCAGGTTTAATAAAAAACCACTGAAAGGCTCCACCAGTATATGTAATTTAAAAAGGCTGAAAAGCGCTTTTGTTTTTTGTATTAAGAAAAATTTGAGCCACATCAGTTAAATCGTCCAGGTAGTTAGCCCGTATTTAGTGAAAGAATAATCCCTTATTTCGCCGCCAAAAGTATTTAAAGTTTCTATCACTGCATAACGGGTATTGTTGGGGCAATAAAATATCATAAAACCGCCACCTCCTGCACCGCTTATTTTGCCACCGGTAGCGCCCGCTTTTTTTGCGGCGTTATAAATCAATTCAATTTTATCGTTGCTGATGTTATGCGCCATTTTACGTTTCTGCTCAAAGCCAAAATCGAGTATTTCGCCAATTTCATGCAGCCGTCCTTTTAGCAAAGCTTCCTTCATCATCCTGGCCTGCTCTTTCAACTGGTGCATGGCGTCAATGCTTTTTTCATCTTTGTTATTTACATTCTTTACCTGCTCTTTAATGATATGGGCACTTTCCCTGGAGGTGGCCGTAAAATACAATACCAGGTTATTACCCAGCTCGTGCAAATATTCAGGACGGATGCGTAGCGGATTTACGATCACTTTATCATCCCCATAAAATTCCATGAAATTAACCCCTCCAAAAGTGGCCGCATACTGGTCTTGTTTACCGCCGGCCAATTGCAAATCTTCTCTTTCTATAGAGTATGCCAAATGCGCAATATCATAATCGCCCAAGGGCAGTTTCAACATTTCAACAAACGCTCCTAATATAGCCACCACGAGGGTAGAGGAGGTACCCAAACCAGAACCGGCAGGCGCATCTACAAAAGTAGATAACCGAAAACCGGTGGCAGGCAATCCATACATGGCGTGGATGCGGTTATACACGCCTTTCAACAAATCCAAATGTCCATTGATGGGTAGGCTGGGAGCCCAGTCAAAACGCTCCGTTTCTTTCCTGTCAAGCGCTTCTACAATAATGGTATTTTCCTGCAACGGCTCAATACTGGCGTATGCTGAAAGGGATACCGTGGCATTTAAGATGGCACCACCATATTCATCGCTATAAGGACTAACATCGGTGCCACCGCCGGCGAGGCCAATGCGTAAAGGCGCTTTGCTTCTATAAATCATAGGTATTAAAAAATTACTTTAATAAATTCATTTGGTGTCAGTACCGGTAGGGAAGGAACCTGGTAAATAAAGTCTTTTTTATTACGGGTAATAAAATAATTTAGTTTATGATGATTGGCCAAAAAGTACAATAAGCCATCTTCGGTATCTTTAAATTTTTCAATTGGCATGTACAATATGTTTTTATTAAAAGGCACCACCTGGAGGAACTTGCATAACTCCCGAAAAATTTCCAGGGCATCCATTTTGTGCTGCCGCAACAGGTACACGCAGGTGGAAATTACGCTTTCAGAAATGTAAGCTTCCAGGTCATTGTTGTAAACGGCATCAAAAATACGCTCTGTGGATTGTAGTTCGAATTCTCTTTTAATGATAAAATCAACAACAATATTGGTATCTAAAAATATTTTGTTAGCCATGCTTTTTTAATAGGTATTCATGTCTCGATTTTTCCATTGCTTCATCTGACATAATTTTTTTCGGTGCCGGAAATTTTTGTCTGAATGCTTCAGTAAAAGTCAATTCCTTTTCCTTTTTTTCGGCGGCAGGTTTTGTAAAAAGACTTTTCAAATAATCTTCTACAATAAATGACAGACTCTGCTTACGCTTACCTGTAATTAATTTGGCTTTTTGTATCACCTCCGCATCAATACTAAGTGTCAATTTAGTTTTCATTGCTGATAATTTTAATAAAGATACGTATAATATTTTGTTACGTGTAAATTAAAGCATTTCAAGTATTGTATCCACCATTTTTGCCCAGCTGTATTTCTTCTTTTCTTCAATTAAATGTGGCAGAAAATGGGCTTCGCCTTTTTGAAAAAACTCTGTAATTTTTGCGGCAATGGATTCCGCGTTCGGCTCCGCAATCAATCCAACTTTATCATCCGGCACCAGCGAAGGCAGGCCGCCCACATTGGTAACAATCATGGGCTTTTCAAAATGATAGGCGAGTGGTGTAACACCACTTTGGGTGGCGCTTCTGTAGGGTTGAATCACCACATTGGCGGCGCTTAAATAATATTTTACTTCGCTGTCTGCAATAAACTCAGTCTTTAAAATCAACCAGTCTTCAATACCGAGTTTTGCTATTTGTTCGTCATAGGGTTTCCTGTCTTCGTAAAATTCACCGGCGATCAGGAGTTTGCCCCCGTCCCCTAAAGGTGAGTTATTTGACGACTTCAATATTTTTATGGCGTCTAATAAAATGTCGAGGCCTTTGTACTTTCTTATAAAGCCAAAAAACAACATTATTTTTTCATTCTCAGGAATGTTTAAATGTTGCCTGGCTTCCTGCAGGCTGAGTTTTTCTCCGAAATTATCATACAGCGGGTGTGCTACAAATTTGGCTGGTTTGCCTTTTGCAAACAATGGCAAATCACTCAACACTTTTTCACTCATGGTGATAAAAGCATCTACGGGGGGTACAAAATATTTTGTAAAAGCAACATCGCCAACCCTTTTTTCATGAGGTATAATATTATCGGCTATGCAGACTACCTTGGTATGGTTGTTTTGTTTTACGATGCGCAAAATACTGCCGAGACAAGGGCCCATAAAAGGCAGCCAGTAACGCACTACAATCAGGTCAGGTTGTAGCCTTTTTAGCTCCCGTCCAACGCTGATCCAGTTAAGTGGGTTAACGGAGTTGATGCGCACATGTATGTCCAGGTCCGCAGGAGCAGGCTCGGTAGAAAATTGAGTTGTGCCAGGAAATAAAAAGCCGGGGTATTGTAATGAAAATGTATAAATACTAACGGTATGGCCTTGCTGCATAAACTCCTTCGCAAGCCGTTCATCATAAGACGCCAAACCACCGCGAAGCGGGTGAGCCGGGCCAATGATAATTACTTTTTTATGATAGACCACAGATGACACTGATTTGACTGATTTTAAACGGATTTTGAATATGGTTGTTGATTAGCATTGACTGTTGGCTTCAACTTCTTTTTAATGAAACACACAATACACTCATTTAATAGATTTGTACCGGTTTCAAACTTGTTAATATTTACATTTTATTATTGTTTGTAAATATTTTTCTTTTAAACTCAGCTCTTTTACCAAATGAGAGTAACAAACCTACTTCCATTTTTTTGTGGCCTTTAAATAATTGATCAATTGTAATTCATGCTCCGCTATTAATCCATTTTCACCTGCCTTTATTTCGATTATTATTTTATTCTCAACAATGATATCTGCAAAATAATTTCCTACACTGTGTTCTTTATAAAACACTTCTATTGGAATTTGCCTGGAAGCATCCAGCCCGTTGGCTTTTAGTTCCACGATAAGTGCATTCTCATATACTTTTTCTAAAAAGCCAAACCCCAGTTGGTTGTACACGTTGTAAAAACACCTTATTATGATCTGCGTAATTTCGTCGTGCAACAACATAAAAAATGGTTTAAATCCGTTTTTAATCCGCTAAATCCGTGTCATCGGTGTTCCATCAAGCCCCAGTTTTTCCTCTATCAAATAAGTATTCCTGTCACTTGAATTCCTTGCTATCAGCTCGCCTAAAAAGCCAGCTAAAAACAATTGTGTACCAATTACAATGGAAATAATACCCACATAAAACAGCGGCCTGTCGGTCATATTAAATTGGTCGAAAAATATTTTGCCTATAAACAACCAAATCCAGATAAGGGTACCAATAAAAAAAACAATGCTGCCCCACAAGCCAAAAATATGCATCGGTCTTTTGCCAAATTTACCCATGAACATAATGCTGGCCAGGTCCAGGAAACCATTTACAAAACGGCTCCACCCAAACTTGGTAACACCATATTTTCTAGCCCGGTGCTCCACTACTTTTTCACCAATTTTTTTAAAGCCCGCCCACTTGGCCAGCACCGGGATATAGCGGTGCATTTCGCCATACACTTCTATACTTTTTACCAGTTTATTTTTATAAGCTTTCAGTCCGCAGTTAAAATCGTGTAGCATGATACCGCTCGATCTGCTGGCCGCGGCGTTGAATAATTTGGACGGAATATTTTTAGTGAGTTTGTTATCAAAGCGTTTCTTTTTCCAGCCACTTACCATATCAAAGCCATCGTTTACAATCATGCTGCGCAGTTCGGGTATTTCGTCCGGACTGTCCTGCATGTCTGCATCCATGGTAATTACCACATCGCCTTTGGCGGCTTTAAAGCCTTCATTTAACGCAGCACTTTTACCATAATTTCTTTGAAACCGGATGCCCCTGATGCAATCATTTTGTTTGCGCAAAGACTCGATCACCTGCCAGGAGTTGTCGCTGCTGCCATCATCCACCATAATCACTTCGTAGGTAAAATGATTGGCCAGCATCACCCGTTCGATCCAGGCGGCTAACTCCGGTAAAGATTCATCTTCGTTAAAAAGCGGCACTATCACTGAAAGATCCATGTTACTATTTTTATTTGCTCAACCTGTTATAAAGTAATGATGGTATTTATTTTTGGTCCGGGCTACAAAGCAATGTGGTAAATCGTTGCATCGCCCTCTTGTACTTTTTTAGCTTTAAGGAACGCCCTCAAACTAGTTACTTCAAAACTACTATGAAAGGACGGCAGCCGGTTTTTATTTACTGTTGTTTATTTTGCTTACACTTCGTTTTTGTTGTTGCCCATTGTTTAAATAGTACAAGGGAGTGACACATCGATGCTCAATTGAAATACAAATGCCGGTAAAAAAATAGCCACTTCAATCAGGCTGCTTTGCTTTTATTGCTTAGAAAACCAGCAGCAATCAATGTTACGAGCGCACCAATTATCAGGTACCTGAAAACGGCAGCCGATATCATGAGTGGCATAAACATCTTTTTTAACTGCACTGCATTCTCTTCAATTTCTTTTGGTAAATGATTGCCTTGCTGCAACAACAACTTACTATTTTCGGCAATCTTATTGTCCCTGAAAGCGGGGTTTAAGCTAAAATAAATATAGGAAAACAATGCCATCAATAAAGTAACCACCACAAAAGTCTGAAAGCCGACATTGAAAAAATTCGCGAAACTTTTTTTATCCGTGTCTTTCCGAAAATAACTCACCATACTCCAGCTAAGGCCAAAACAAAATATACAATACACTAAAAACTGAAACTGGCTTTCTACCGGGTTCTTTAAAACATACAATGAAAAAAGCGAAGCAACAATCATTAGTACCCCGGTAAGCAGGCCTTTTTGTGCAGGAGTTGTTTGCTTCATTTTAATTAAAATGTGTTTTATTGCCGTTGATAATGCCGACCACTTTGCCCTTTAAAGGCTGGCCAATAAAAGGAGTGTTTTTAGATTTGGAGGCAATCATTTTCTCTTCAAAAATATATTCGGCCAATGGATTGAATAGGGTTAGTGAAGCAGCAGCGCCTTCTTTAATATCCGGTACCGGCAGGTTAAATATGCCCCGGGGGTGAACGCTGAGCAGGGTAATCAATTTTTCAATTGTCCAGCCATTTTCATTTACCGGCAAACAATTTCCCACTGCACCAAACAAGGTTTCCAAACCAATCATGCCATTTTTGGCGTATTCAAATTCGCATACTTTACTATCGTAATTCTGCGGAATATGGTGACTGGCAATAGCATCCGCATCGCCCTGCAGAATGGCGTTTCGCACCGCCAGCATATCTTCCCTTAATCTTAAGGGCGGATTTACTTTAAGGTTGGTATCGTAATTTGCCAGGTCCTCATCACAAAAAACAGCGTGGTAGGGCGTTACAGAAAAGCTTACCTGCAACCCGGCGGATTTCGCTTCTTTAATCAGGTGCAATCCTTTTTTTGTTGATACACCGGTAAAGTGAATTTTTGATTGGGTATATTTTACCAGCTCAATATCCCGGGCAATCATCAGTTCTTCCGCAATGGAGGGTTTGCCCGGCAAACCGAGTTGTGTACTGATAATGCCTTCATTCATTAACCCCTGTGGTTGAATACTTTTATCATCTGCTACCTGTACCACCGTGCCATCAAAAGCCAGCACGTATTGTAATGCCTTTAATAACAGGCCGGGTGATTGAATACTGTTGGTGCCATCGCTAAATGCCACGACGCCCGAGAGGCGCATATCGTACATTTCAGCCAGTTCTGCCCCGGCTGCATTTTTTGTAACTGCACCCAGCGGGTGAATATTAACAACGAGCTCTCTTGATTTCTGAATAATGTATTCTACCTGCGATTTGGTATGCACCACGGGATTAGTATTGGGCAGTACCAATACATCGGTAAAGCCACCGGTGGCAGCTGCAAGGGCGCCCGTTTCCAGCGTTTCCCGGTATTCATAACCAGGGTCGCAAAAATGGCTGTATACATCCATCCAACCAATGCTGGTGTGCAGGTTGGGCTGGTCGATCACGATGTCTGCGTTTTGCTGAATAGCATCTGAAATTTGCTGAATTACGCCATCTTCTATAAAAATATCTTTTTGAAGTCCGTTAAACGGAGAAGCAGCGTGGACGATGGTAGTTTGCCTGATTAAAACCTTCATGTATTGTAAAAAGTTGCGCTAAGGTACAATATGTTGTGTTTTTAAAATTGAAAATTTCTACTACATTTGCAATCCAATTATTACACCGTTTAGGTGATAAATTGGTTTTCGGGACGTAGCGCAGGCCGGTAGCGCACCAGGCTGGGGGTCTGGGGGTCGCAAGTTCGAATCTTGTCGTCCCGACAATGTTGATTTCATTCAAAATTAAAAGCCCGTAAAACTCAGTGTTTACGGGCTTTTTCATTTTTAGCCCACCAAAAAATATCAATTTATTTCAAATGATGTGTTTACAGATTCGGTTACACCTGGCCCGGTAAGATATTCGGTAAACAAATTGATTGTAGCGAATTGTTAACCAATATGTTGTAAAATTAGATTTGACCTGTTTTACTATGTTTTGACTGCCAATTTTAGACCACTTTGTTTACTATTAAGGTTACCATTTATCAAACGAAATTAAATTGATTCAAATGAACAAAACAACAGACAACTTTAGCGTGATCTTTCACCTTAGAAACTCGCAAGGAACGGAAGAAAGGCAGCCATTGTATGCACGCATTACCATCAATCGAAAAAGAATAGAATTGTCAATGAAGCAGCAAGTGGCCGTTGCAGACTGGGATAAAAGCAGGGGAAGGGCTATCAATAAAACGCCTGAAGGAAAGGCACTGAATATTTTTGTGGATCAATTGCGTAGCTCCTATGTAGCCTGCTACCGTGAAATGACTTTGCAGAAAAAAGTAATCACCCCCGAGACTTTTAAAAATGAATTGTTCGGGGATACCGACGGCGATTACACCCTCAGTAAATTAATGGACTATCATAATATTGATATGAAAGATGCACTCAGTCATGGAACAATGAAAAATTATTACACCACGCAAAAATACCTTGACCTCTTTGTGAAGGAAAGATTAAAAAGAAAGGATATTTTACTGAAAGAAATCAATTTTAAATTTGTAAACGACTTTGCCAATTTCCTGCGCAATTGGCAACCAAGGGACCATCAGAAACCTTTGGGCAATAATGGGCTAATGAAACATATGGAACGTTTCAGAAAAGTAATCAACCTTGCCATAAAGAATGAATGGATTGTGAAAGATCCTTTCTGTGCATTCCGGTTTAAATTAATGCCCTATGCCAGAGGATATTTAACCAGGGAAGAATTGGCTACAATTGAAATAAAAAATTTTTCTATTGAGCGTTTGGATACTGTTCGGGACTTATTTGTTTTTAGTTGTTATACAGGCGTAGCGTATATCGATGCAGTATCCCTAAAGCCGGACAATATTACGAAGGGCTTTGATGGTGAACAATGGCTGATGTTGAACAGAACAAAAACCAATACATCAGTAAAAGTACCTCTTTTGCCAAAAGCAATTGAGCTTGTCGAAAAATACAAGCCTCATCCAAGATGTATTGCTGAAGGTAGTTTGCTTCCCAAAATGTCTAACCAACGACTCAACGGATATTTAAAGGAGATGGCAGATCTGTGTGGTATCGAAAAGAATTTGACGTTTCACCTGGCACGACACACATTTGCTACAACAATCACTTTAACCAATGGTGTTCCCATGGAATCTGTCAGTAAAATGCTGGGGCATACAAAAATTAGCACGACTGAATTGTACGCCAAAGTAGTTGAAAAGAAATTGAGCGATGATATGTTACAATTGAGAAAAAAACTGGCAGTTGGTCAATGAAAATTTTATTATACGCAACCGGCAGTAAAAGCGATTGTCAAATTAATGTAAAAATATTTAAGAAAATCCTGTACCATCTGGTTAATACTTTATCATACTTAACCATATTGAACCAAATTTAACTTTGGGTAAATGAAAATTAGCGACGTCAGACAATTCAATAATTAAGGTTGTTCTTTTGATGCATTTGTGATTGTATATTTAGATGTGTTTTCATTAAAGAATTTGTGAACAAGAAAAATGAGGTGTTATGAAACAGTTTAATTTAACTGAGGAGAGAAGCTATCCTCAAAAAATATACGCTTCGCAGTTGGTAACCGTTGATGACCTGCATCAGTTACAAAAACGGATTGTGGAAG
>JBBQWL010000058.1:0-38334 GCA_038210625.1 Chitinophagales bacterium
GATCCAAATTATATTACCGATAACAAAACAAGATTAGTGCTAATATATGTGACAGCCCATAGGGATGGTGGGCGAAGCAATGCGTATTACCTTACAAGCTAGAGCGAATAAATAAAAAATTATTACTCACGGAATCGCTGACCGTTGCACCCATTTTATTTCAAACGTCCATACTTTGATATCTTTAAAGTAAGCGCTGATTAACAAAAAATCATCTTCATCATCTTCTACCACTAAAACTCTTACTAATTGCTGGCTGCTGTTCATAATTGGGGTAATTGAGGTTGTGGGCAGATCGATCGAAAAGTTGTGCCAATACCGGGTTCAGCTTTTGCAAAAATAGTGCCTTTGTAATTCGTTACAATTTTATACAGGTGAGTTTATAAAAAAAAATTTTACACTGTAAAAAATGATAAAAATATCAGCATCCGCAGGTAAATGTCCCCGGTAGCCGGTATCCGTAAAATCCGCTTATATAAATGTAAATGCAACATGGCAAATAAATTATTGATTAATTGTTTTGGGGCTTTGTATAAAGCGGTTCAATTATTTTTTGGAGCAGTTGTAAGAGAATAGTACTACTAATTTAGAAAGATATTGGGACATTTTAATTTTTGTTTGCAAACTGATGCCCCGTGTTTTGATAATAATTGTGCCATATTTTGCCGGCAGGTAGTTAAGCCAGGGGCAATACTTATTACTGAATGAATGGCACAATGTTAGAAATAACTATGGTATGAAAAGAATATTAATAATAGACGATGAAAAAGATTTGTGCGCTATAATAAAAATTTTTTTGGTTAAAAGAAATTATGATGTGGAAATTGCGCACAGCCTGAGAGAGGGGTATCGTAAAATTCAGTTACACAAGCCGGATGTTTTGCTGCTGGATAATAACTTACCAGACGGAAAGGGCTGGTTAGCAGCCACAGACATCAGGAAAAAGTATCCTGATCTCGCGATTACGCTTATCAGCGCCTACCAGGATACAGGAGCCTTGTCTGGATCTAATGTGCAGGGTTTTAATATTCTTGAAAAGCCTGTATCCTTAAGCAGCATAGAACAGTACATTTAAATACACTGAAAAAAATTGCCGGGTAAGCAACTACTCAAAAAACGCCGTTGTAGAGTTTACGGTAAAAATAAATTTTGTGAATAAAAATAAAAAAAGCTTATCCGGAGATAAACTTTTTTTATTCAATATAGGGTTGAAAACCGCTAGGCAGGTACCTTGCCTTGTTTTTCCCGGTTCCAAAAACGATGTTGCGCAATGGCCTTAATAAATGTATTCGTGTCAGCTGCTCCATCTACACCAATGATAACGCCGGTATCCATTCCATTGTCTTTAGTATCTTCTTCATTTAAACTCCTGTAAAATGCAGTTTCCTTTAATACCTGCAATGCTTCCCTATCGGCAGCAATGGCTTTACAGTGCTTAAAGGCTTCGTTTAAAAAATGGATGGCATCTGGCTCAGCGGCCAGCGTTGCAACGCTATTGGTACCGCCGGGCACATACACAGCATCGTACAAAACAGAAGCGGTCGTTAAAAAACTTTTCATCACTGCAAATTCGGTGTTGTTGGCCGAGTGAATGCTACCCAATTTAGGTGCTATTAATTCCGCCACAGCTCCGGCTGCTTCCAAAGCATGCTGCATATCCAGCAGTGCCGTTTGATCCACATCATCTGCCACAAGGATAGCTATTTTTCTTGTAGCTACCGAATTTTTAATGGTATGCTCCATACTCAGTGCCGCTGATTTTTCGAGTGTGCTTTTTACCATTACCGGCTGATAATCTTTAGGATTGGCGTCGGCAGGATAGCTGCCATTGAGGAGGGCGCCTTTTCCTGCAGAAGGAATAGCCAGGCCGAGGTAAGTTGCTACAGGGGTAGCGAGTGCTTTGTCGATGCAGGACAGCAACATTAGTACTCTTTCCCTGATCGCCTGCGTTTCTACTTTGCCCAGTTCAAATCTCAGTGCATCAATAATATGATTTTTTTCTGCATCACTCTGGCTGTTAAAAAACAACCTGGCCTGGCTGAAATGGTCAAGAAAACTTTTGCTTCGGGTGCGTATTTTATGGCTGTCAATTCTTTCCGGGTAACTGGTAAAGCCCCCCTCTGCAGCTTTGGCCTGAAAAGGGCACCCACCACCCAAACTATTTGGCTCATAGCTAACGCGCCCTTTGTTGATTGTTTGCCGCATATGGCCATCCCGTTGGTTATTGTGCACCGGGCTCAAAGGCCGGTTAATAGGCAACTCCTGAAAATTATGTGTACCTAACCGCGACAATTGCGTGTCAATGTAAGAAAATAACCTGCCTTGCAGCAGTGGGTCATTGGTAATGTCGATACCGGGTATTAAATGTGCAGGGCTAAACGCTACTTGTTCCGTTTCTGCAAAAAAGTTATCCGGATTTTTATTAAGGGTTAATTTACCAATGCGTTGCACCGGAACAATTTCTTCGGGTATTAATTTAGTGGCGTCCAACAAATCAAATTCAAATTTGTGTTCGTCTGCTTCCGGTACTATTTGGACGCCCAGTTCCCACTCAGGAAAATTGCCCGATTCAATGGCCTCCCACAAATCCTGCCGGTGAAAATCTGAATTTTTTCCGGAAATTTTTTGCGCTTCATCCCATGCAACGGAATGAATACCCAACAAAGGTTTCCAATGAAATTTTACAAAGTGCGATTCGCCCGCTGCATTGATCAGCCTGAAAGTGTGTACCCCAAAACCTTCCATCATTCTAAGACTTCTGGGTATGGCACGGTCGCTCATTATCCACATAATCATATGCATGCTTTCTGGCATCAGGCTGATGAAATCCCAAAAGGTGTCGTGTGCTGACGCTGCCTGTGGCATTTCGTGATGCGGCTCCGGTTTTACAGCATGTACCAGGTCGGGAAATTTAATGGCATCCTGTATAAAAAACACCGGAATATTATTGCCCACTATATCATAGTTTCCCTCGTCTGTGTAAAACTTTACTGCAAAACCGCGTACATCCCTGGCAAGGTCTGTTGACCCCCTGGAACCTGCTACTGTTGAAAAGCGTACAAATACCGGCGTTTTTTTTCCGGTTTGGGTAAACAGTTTTGCTTTGGTAAATTGCTCCAAAGATTCATTCAGTTCGAAATACCCGTGTGCTGCAGAACCACGTGCATGTACAATCCTTTCAGGAATCCGTTCATGATCAAAGTGATGAATTTTCTCCCGCAGAATAAAATCTTCTATTAATGTACCGCCACGTTCGCCATCTTTTAGAGAGTTTTGATTGTCATTGATTCTTACACCGTGGTTCGTCGTTAAAAATTCATTTGCATCGTTCTTGGTAACGCCTGCAAGATCTTCTGTTTTTTTGCTTTTGTACTTTCCGTTTTGTGATGCTTGTTTTGCCATAGTACCAAATTTTAAATAGTTGAAAAAAGGGGGTTGAAAATGCTGAAGCAATAGTCACTAAAAAGCTGTTGCTAACAATCGTTCGGATTGAAATGGCAGCAGCAAAAAATAATTCTACAACATGACATTTTAAAGAAGTGATGGCTTGTCTGGAATTAATTTATACTGGTAATAGTTGCTATAATTAGCTGACAGCAGTTGCTGGTAAGGGGAGTAAGGGTAAAAATTTATTTTGTAGGGATTGTAAAAATTGTAATGCTAAACAGATAAAAAATGCAGACCATAGTTCAATGTTGAAAATGGTCTGCATTAAATTATTGCTGCAATAAATATTACTCCACTGTTCGTTTACCCAAAAAGAAAGATAAAACAAACAATACAAGAAAAATATAGAATAAAATTTTTGCAATACCCGCTGCGCCTGCGGCAATACCGCCAAAGCCAAATATGGCAGCAATAATTGCAATAACCAGGAAAGTGACTGTCCAACGTAACATAATGAATGTTTTAGTGAATGAAAAATGTGGTGTATATGTGGTAATTAAATTAACAATCATGCCAAATGCATGTGTTCCCGGTTACCGGGTGTTATTGAGGCTTTTCAACTATATTAAAATGACTTTTTTTGTTAAAACCCGCTTCCATAGAAGCTTACAGTGTGTATCGTGATCTTTTTTTTATGATCAAGTTTGTAGAAATAATTCTTCAAAACGGGTAAAATATAAACAAAAAGGGAAAGCAACCGCTTTCCCTTTTGCAGGTAATCCAATTAGTTGATTAATGTTTTCCGGTAATCGCTTTTGTACTGTCGAGGTGGGCAAGCAGCACAGGTAAAGTTTTACCCGCGAAAGTTTTTATTTCTGCATCTTTACAATCCTTCGCAGCCTTTTCAAATTCCTTTACATCTTTTTTATGATCGTCCAGCATCATATTCATATAAGCCTTGTCAAAATCATTGCCTTTCTTTTTCATCATGTCATCCATATCTTTTTGAGCATCATTACCAATGCTGGTAGGCAGTGTAATGTTTTTTGCTGCTGCAATACTTTTTAATTCTTCATTGGCTTTGGTGTGGTCTTTTACCATCATGGCGCCAAAGTCTTTTACCCTTTTGCTCACTGCATTTTGTTGCGCATAATTACCTAACTGAACTTCCATCATTCCACCATTGGCTGCCTTCACTGCAAAATCCGCGTCATCTTTATCTACGGGCATGGTGTTCATTTTAGTGGCAGATGTTGCTGTATCCATCTTAGCGGCAGTAGAAGCACTATCTTTGTTATCGTTGGCATCATTGGCGGCTTTTACACTATCTGTACTGTTACCCGAATTACAAGCTTGCGCCATCGCTATAACAGCTATAAATAAAGCGCTTTTTACATTTTTCATAATTTTTTAATTTTAAGTTTTAAAAACATGCAAAATCAAACATTAAGCCAAATGGAGTAATACCAGTATCGTTACCTGGATGGGCAAAATAATGCGTGCAGAAGCTTGTAGAAAATGTTTTGTAGATTTATTTCCCCTGAATTTTAATGAGATAGAACGGGATGGATATTAATCATGTATAATGGTAGCAGCCATCTAAACCAAGGGAGTAATATGCAAAAGAAAAGTTGCAAACGTTGGTGGATGGCCGATGCTTAAACGATAAAGTCGGGCATTGAAAAAGGAAGCCTTGAAGAACCTGGAGTGCCACCCATTATTTGGCGAAGTTTAGTAAGCAGCAAATCAAAATCAATGGGTTTATGAAAAAAAGCGGTTGCGCCTAATTGTCTGCTTTTTTCAATAGTGGCGGTATCATTGGCGGTGGTAAAAATAATAACCGGTATATCCTGGTAAAATTGTTCTTTTTTTAATGCTTTTAAACATTCAAAACCGTTCATAATCGGCATATTAAGATCCAGGAAAATCATATAAGGGGGCGGCTCGGATTTCAATTTTTGCAGTGCGTCAGCACCATTTACGGCAGTATCACATCTTACACTGTCGTCTACCTGTTTCAGGGCCTCCTTAAAAAGCATCTGATCGTCTTCGTCATCATCTACCATCAGAATATACTGTGCATGTTGAGTCATTGTTTTCTCAGTTATCGGGCTGGGTGCAAAGTACGAAATTCCGGGCTAAGTAACATCCGTGAATTTTTGCAGGGCAAATATAAATTGAATATGGCACCAATGCCAGTTTGCCCCTTCGCAGTAATAAAACCATTGTGATTGTGCATAATTTTTTTACAAATTGCCAGCCCGATTCCCGTGCCTTCATAGGCTGATCTGCCATGCAGGCGCTGAAAAAGTTCAAAAATTTTATGTTCATATTGCTGGTCAAACCCAATACCGTTATCCGCTATTGCAATTTGCCAAAATTTACCTTTTGCCGAGGGAATTGCGACTTTCATTTCTTCCTCTGAAAGAAGGCCGGCCGTGATTACTATATGGGGTGGTGCATCTTTCTGGCTGTATTTAACCGCATTGTGAATGATGTTGGAAAACAGTTGCACAAATTGCATTTGAATGCCTTGAACGGTTGGCAAGCCGACACTTTCAATGGTTACTTTTTTTTCGTCCACTATGTCGGCCAGGTTAGCTGTTACTTCTTCCACAACCGCATTCAGATCAACAGGCTTGAACTTAATTTCCTGCTTGCTGGCGTTGGAGTAACTTAACAAGGCGTTTATCAGGTTTTGCATGCGGGCCGCCGCCGAAATAATTCTTGTAAAATAGTCCCTGGTACCCTCACCTAAAAAGATTTCACCTTCCCTGGCAAGAATTAATTTACTGAAAGACTGAATCTTTCTCAATGGCTCCTGTAAATCATGCGAGGCGATATAGGTGAAAGATTCCAGCTCTTCATTATTTTGTTCCAGCTCCAGGTTTTTTGCTGCCAGTGTTTCTGTAAGCATAACATCTTTGGATACATCCTGTACGGTGCCTACAAGTAATTTACTGTTTTCGTTTTCAATAAATGTTCCGCTTGATCGCATGTAGCGGACGGCGTTTTGCTTTGTGATTACCCGGTAAACATGTTCAACCAGTGATTGCGTTTCAAATGTTTCCTTTACATCTTTAATTACCTGCTCTTTATCATCCGGATGAATAAAGCTGAGGAATGAGTCGAAGTTTGGAATAAAGGCGCCAGGTTCATGTCCGAGCAAGCGGAAAAGGTTATCAGAATATTTAAGCTGCCCGCTTTGCAGGTTCCAGGAATAGCTGCCGATAGAAGCATTTTCTTCCGCATGCGCATAAATGTTATTTGTAATGGTTAATTCCTCATTGAGTTTTTTTAATTCCTCTGTTCGCTCTGCTACTTTAATTTCCAATTCGGCAGCAAAGTTTTTGGCGGTTTGTTGCAGTTCCTGGGCCGTGGCCTCATTAACTTGTGCCGTAACGCGTAAACGCATTTCGTTTCTCAGCCTGAAAAAAGCAACGGTTACAATAACGAGGGCGATCAATGAAAAAAGCAGTGAGTAAAGTGGCGTTATGAAAGCAGTATGTTCCTGTTGTAATTTTCGGCGTGATATTAAATCATCCTCAATCTGAAACATTTGTGCCATAAGGCTTCTAATATTATCCATTATCACTTTACCCTTATCTAAAAAATTCACCAGTGAATCAATTGACGTAACACCGGCTTGATTTTCTTTTAACACGGTGCTTAACAATTCAAACCGCCTGTTTGCCAATTGCCATAAGCTATCTGCATTTTTTTGCTGTTGCGCATCGTTTTCTACCAGTTCCTTAATTGCATCAATGCTTTTTTTTACCTTATCCGAAGCGCCATAATAGGGTTGTAAAAAGGTTTGTTTTTTTGTGATCAAAAAGCCGCGTTGACCAGTCTCCGCATTTAATAAATCGCTTAAAACCTGGTTTAACCGGCTTTTTACTCTATAACTGGTATTTAATAAATTACTGGTTTCGGTTTGAGAATTAATGCGTTGGTACGAAATAAAACTGGTGATTAGCAAAAGAACAAGCAGACCGGTAAAAAATATATCAGGCAACATCATACGTCCCTTGTTCATCTGCATATTTTTAATTTGGCGTTTAATGGAGCAGTTGGTTTTTTAGTAAATCCCGTTAGCTAAAAATAGCGCATTTGTTTAAATAATAGTTCAAATTTTTGACTGTAAGCGAAATGCCATTGTAAAAAAATCCCGGCTACAAAAGGTAGCCGGGAGATATAAAACTATCGAAAATGCGAATGACTAAAATTTATCGAACCAGAGTTTTTGGGTTTTTAAATCCCCGCCAACAGCCGCAGCCGCCGCTGTATAGTTGGCTTTGTTAAGGTTTTGTTCTACCACAGGATAAGTAAGTCTTTTAATCACCGCAGGGGTTTCGCCATCACTGAAAAAAGCGCCGGATGGAATAACCAGTGCCGGGTAATCCAGTCTTCTCCACTGCGTCCATGCATCGTATCCGCGGTTGTATAAGGCCAGCCAGGATTGAAGCCCGATTTTTTGCTTATAAGTGCCGGTGGCTGTGGTATATTTAACAGTTGGCTGTGTGCGATAAACAAGCGCCTGCGCAGCCGTGCCACCCCATTCTTCAATCGATGCATCAATAGCGTTATTGTAATGTGCTTCTGCAGTACCGCCCACGTTAATACCTCTTTCAATTGCTTCCGCCTTTAAAAATTCCATTTCGCTATAGCTAAAAAAAGTGTATGGAAATTGTGTGGCAGAAAGAGTGGCGGAAGGCGCGGAATAATCATTAAAAGTAGCGCCCACACCCGGTTTTTGACCTAAATAACCACGGCCTGCAGTAATAGCCTGGTCAAAGTACAAAGGAATTCTGGGGTCATTTAATGGCTTCATTATATCAATGATAGTATTGGCTGCAACAAAATCATGGCGGCCACTTTGAATTAAATCTTCCCACACCGGGTTGGTATTGGGTGGCGAAGACAGGTAGTTCATTTTGATATTTTCTGAATTGTCTGCTATAACATTGGGTGCCGCAGCTAATACCATCGTGCTTGCCGTGGCGGGGTCAACATCCGCCACCAACATACCCATCCTCATTTTAAGTGAATTGCCGAAACGCTTCCAGCCGGCAATGTCGCCGCTTAAAATGAAATCCGCACTTCCATAACCCTCCGCCGACTCATCCAGTGCAGTTAAAGACGCATCTAATGTAGCGCTGATCTTTGTAAAGATGTCAGCGGCTTTATCATATTTTGGTTGTAGTAAGTCAATATTCAATGCATCGGTATAAGGTACATCGCCAAAACTTGTTATGAGTGTGTAATAACTATATACCATTAGCATATCATTGATGGCCTGCCTGTTTTTTATAGTGGCTGCACTTAGTGTAAGTGTTTCTGTTGATACAACTTTGGATGCCTCGGTTAAATCTTTTATTACATCCCGGTAAAAATTAGCCCACCAGCGATCGGAAATACTTCTTCCATTTAAATTGTAACGGGTTTCATCGCGGTAAATGGTCTCGGTCCAGTATTGAGCAAACAACCGAAAATTATTGGTGTTTACGTTGGTACTCGCCATAGCATCGGCAAGGTTGACCGTTGCGTTCGAAAACAGGGAAGCCGAACTTACCGTGGAGGGTAAATTGGGATTGACATTGAGGTCGGTTATGTTTTTTTTGCAGGACCCCAGCAGTAACCCACCCAGTATAAAAATATTATAAAATAGCTTTTTCATATAAAATAGTTAATGAGTTTAAAATTTGAATTTGATATTGATCCCCATATTTCTTACAGCGGGGTAAGAGCCTGTCTGGATACCCTGTAAGTTGCCTGAGCTAAAGCCATCTTCAGGATCGGCATAGGGAAGGTTTTTATGAAGAATAGCCAGGTTGCGGCCTACGAGCGCAATATCAATTCCTTTAAGCCCTTTGTGAAATAGCCTGGATGGCAGGGAGTAGCCAATGGATGCTTCTCTTAATTTTATATAACTGGCATCGTAAGCAAATCTTTTATCGGGCGAAGAAACATAACTATCAAATTGACCATAATCACTTACACTGGCTCTTACTGTATTCGTCTTGCCATCTGCAGTAACGCCTTCCCTGATGATGCCACCACTTTTACTATCAGTAGTTAACGGATCCCGGATTGAATTTCCCAAATCATTGTTTACAGCAGTCTCTTCATACAGACCGCCTGCAAGGGCATAATACATATCGGTACTAAATACCGTTCCGCCTTGCCGAACATCTATTAAAAAACTGAGGCTAAATCCCTTGTAAGTAAATTTATTGCTAACGCCTCCAATCCAGTCCGGATTAATATTTCCGATGGTTACATTGTTGGTAGGGGTTATCAAATAGTTGCCGTCTGCATCAACTGTTTTTTGTCCATTGGTATAAACATAATCCGTTCCGTGAATGGTTCCGTATGGTTCATTCAAAGAAGCGTTCAAAGTGATGCTGCCCTGGAATGATCCCAATACAATGTTATCAATATCACCAAATAATTTGGTTACCCTGCTGCGGTTCCTTGTCCAGTTAACATTGATATCCCAGCTAAAATCACTTGTTTTAACAGGAGTTCCATAAAGTGATATTTCCAGGCCTTTATTTTGAATGGTACCTGAGTTGACATATTTCCTGGAATAGCCGGTAGCGGTTGAAACGGTTAATGGTAGAATCTGGTCAACAGTTTTAGCGTCGTAATAACTGGCATCAAAACCAAGTCTTGATTTGAAGAAAGCCATCTCTAAACCAACCTCGAAACTCTTGGTCCGTTCAGGTTTCAGATCAGGATTGTTTTTTGTTCCGCTTACGGAAAATAATGCGTTGCCGTTGTAGGAAACAACCGGCTGACCGGAGTTGGGATCTATCTCGTTAACATAAGTATCAGTTACCGTATACAATGGAGCGTCGCCACCAACCTCTGCATAATTGGCCCTTATTTTACCATAGTTCAGCCAACCCGGTTGTACGAGTTGAGAAAATACAAAGCCCGCCGAAACAGAAGGATAATAAAATACATTGTTTTTATCGGGCAGGGTAGAGGAGCGGTCTCTGCGGATGGTCGCATCCAGCACGTAAGTATTTTTATATGCAAATGTACCGCCTGCAAATACCCCTTCAATTCTCCTGGTACCATCCAGTTCTACAGGTGGTGCAGGAGCATTGATGGAATTGGAGATGGTATACAAGCCAGCCAGTGCCAGTCCGCCGTTGGTACTTTGATCAATGCTGGAGCGGCTTTGTACCCTGGTACTTGAACCAAGCAATGCTTTTAACTCAACATCACTGTTTAATTTCCAGGTGGCGTTGGCAAGCAAGTCGTAATTTATTTCGTTATAAGTTTGGTTGAACCTTCTGTAAAATGGAACGCCTACACTGCCCACCGCTTTTCTTTCCTGTTCATTTTCCGCATAGTTATCGAGTGATACACGGCCCAGTAAATTAAGCCATTTTAAAGGCTGGTAGTTAAGATACATGTTCCCAAAAATGCGGTTCCTGCCATCCGTTTCGTAACTCTGAAAGCGGGTGAAGTACGGGTTGTCCCAAAACTCTGGCTGCAGTTCTCCTGTAGTAGGAGAATGTGGATTCCATGTTACGTTTTGATAATTCCTGTAATAGGCGTCTTTCAATTCTTTCAGGTCGGTATTTACAGCCCACCATTCCCTGAAGTTGGTCATTAAATTGAGCGCATTGGCCCCATCGTACCCGGTACCAAAGCGGCCTTTACCTGCAATTTTTGAATAGTTGGCGGCAGCCCCGGCCGTTAGATTACTGGTTAATTTATAAGACACGGAAAAGTTCAGCAGGTCTTTTACCACATTGCTGTTAGGCAATACGCCGTATTCATCGTTCCTGGTATATCCCAGGGAAAAATTAGTTTTATCATTGCCGGTTTCTACCAATATGCTAGCGTTGTAAGAGAGCGGTTTTTCAAAAAAGTAAGAAGGATCATGTTGTGCGGCCACCCACGGTGTTGCCTTGCCGAAGGTAGGCGAACCCGGTACAAAAGCACCCCATTGATACACTTGCAGGTTTGGATCAAAGGCTGTTCCCCAGGAGGCGTCATCCTGTGTAGGCGCTGTTTTGTCAGGCACCCCATCGCCGTTTACATCGGTTTCATCAAAATAAGATCCGTACCCTTCACCATACCTTGTTTGGTATTTTGGAAAGGTGTTTCTTAAAATAGAACTCGTACTAACCCCGGTATTAACGGTTATACCCAATCCCTTTTTCCCCTTTTTTGTGGTAATAAGAATTACGCCATTGCTACCTCTTGATCCATACAACGCACTTGCTGCAGCACCTTTTAAAACAGTAATGTTATCGATGTTGTCAGGATTAATGTCTGCGGCAGAATTACCATAGTCATAGCCACCACGGCCTGTCACCTGGTCGGTGGTGTTATTATTGGAATTGTCATAAGGAACACCATCTACTACAAACAACGCCTGGTTGCTGCCGGTAAGTGATTTGGCGCCTCTCAATGTTACATTGGTGCTGCCGCCGATGGTGTTGTTCTGCCTGATTTCAAGTCCCGCTACTTTACCACTAAGCGTGCTTACAAAATTGTTGTTTCGCGACTGGCTCACATCACTTCCCTGGATTTTTTGGGCTGCATAAGGCAAGGTATTTTTGGATCGGGTAATACCCAGTGCGGTTACCACTACTTCATTCAGGTTTTTCGCATCGTTACTTACCAATGCAATAGCAATGGTTTCACCTGGTGATGCGGATACCGTTTTAGTTGTAAAGCCAATACTTGAAACTTCCAGTGTTACTGGCCCGGTGGCCTCCAAAGCAAAACTACCATCCGCTGCAGTGCTGGTTCCGGTGGAAGCGTTTTTAATTTTTACTGAGGCGCCTTCAACAGCAACACCGCCATTGTCTGTTACTTTTCCTTTTATTTGCTGAGCAAATAAAAAATGGACGCTGCAAAAAATGAGCGCACCCATCAATAAAATACTTTTTCTCATGCGACTTTGTTTTTTTGTGAAAGCATTTAGTTTTTGTGAAGAATAAAAAAATGCACGAATTATTTAACAAAAAATTCTAATAAAAATCGTGCCCGAAAAGGCATAAAACGGAATAATGGATGGATACCGTTTGAGCGAACAGAGCATGAGAAATAGGGGACACATGTAGTTAATGTGTTTCATGTAGACAGCAAAAAAATAACCTCAAAAGGCAATCGATTTTAAGAATACTTTAACGAATATTAAGGAATGTTATTAAATTCTAAAAGCGTATTCCCAGCGGTGTAAATTTTTGTGTGGAAAATAATCCCGTAAGCCAAAGCGGGAATTGCATTGGTAACTTCTTTGAGAAATTGTGTTTACATCTGCCCTCACTTTTTGTTACTCCTCATAAAATTATAAACGGGTCGAATAGCGGCAAGGGGTCCTCTTAATCATGCTATTGCCTCCACGGTTTGGGGTACACAAAAAATGCTATTTAGCAGTCTTGCAAATGCGTAGTTGTGAGATGGTTTGCAATGTAAGGTTGCTTGTTTATACATGGTGCAATTTAAATCAAACTCCTTGTGTGGCAGGCCTTCCACATTGCTTAAGCGCTTTTTTTGCGAAGTGATTCAGGCCCTATTGAGATAAGTTGCCAAATTGGATTGATCTATTTTTTTTATCAATATTTTGTGTCGGGTATTGGTTACCTGGTCGTTTTTTGGCTGCTGCCGGAGAACCAATGGATCGAAATTGGGCTGTGGCTTACGGTTTTTTTTGTGACGAATTTTAGCTATATTAAATCCCGGCTTTCATACACACCTGCATGGCAGCATTTTTGACTACAATCTAAAACGCAATTATTTTTCGCTTTTACAATTTTTTATAATGACAGGTAATGACCGCTATGCACTGCTTACCGGGGCTACAAAAGGTATAGGGCTGGAACTTGCAAAGTTGCTTGCCAAGGATGGATACAACCTGGTAATAGTTGACAGCAACCAGCAAGGACTCAGCAATACTGCCAATGAGCTTTCGGACCTTTACCGGGTAAAAGTGGTTACGATTGTGAAAGCGCTTTGCGGGCGAAATGCCGCGGTCGAAATTTATGAAGAGATAAAATCAGTCGGCATCGAAGTAGAAATATTGGTAAATAACGCTGGGCAGGATGGGTACGAAGAATCCGCCTATACCAATGTACAAAGGGAACTGGATATTGTACAGCGGAATATCACTGGTCTCGTTACATTTACCCGGCTGTTTTTGAATGACATGGTTTCACGCGGGGTAGGTAAAATTTTAAATGTTGTCTTTGTTGAAGGCATGGTGCCTGGCCCTCTGCGGGCTATTTATCACGGTACAAAAGCATTTGTACATTCATTTACCGAAGCACTGAGGGAAGAGTTAAAAGACGCTGGAGTTACAGTTACCTCCTTACTGCCGGGCGCTACTGCTACAGACTTCTTCAACAAAGCGAAAATGCTGCAGGCTAAACATATAACGGATAAAAAACTGGCTACGGCAGCCGGGCTCGCACAGGGCGGCTATGAGGCTTTGATGAATGGAGAAGATATGTTTATTTCAGGATTTTTAAATAAGCTCCAATGTGGGGTGGGTACTATTTTACCTGGTGAAAAAGTGGCATCAAATGTAACTGAACAGCAAACTCCTTCTTATATGAATGATGAAAGTTAATGCAGGGAAAGAATAATTGCAGCTGTATATTATTATAACTTTCATACAAATGCGAAGGTTGTTTAGCTGTTTCGCCATTTAAAAAAGTTTGTCTGGTAGATGTATTATCCCCGCTCTATCTCCCCAAAAATAGAGAAGCCGGATAGACATCCAGCTTCGTTATTTTTTTTATTCCTATGAGATCCACCATTATATAATTAAAATGTATGCCAGAAAATTGTTCCCACATTCTTTTAACGATACAAACAACGGCCGATAAACGTTAAACGCCAGATTACTTGTTGCGGTATTTTATAGTACAAAAAGCATTCACAATATTGATTAAAAAAGAAAAGGAATTGGTGAACAGTACCGGCTTATCCTTTTTTAAAATGCCGTACCAAATCCATTCTGCAAGCCCCGACAGCAGCACTGCGAGCATATTGTAAGAAATACCATCTGCCTTCTTTTCCTTTAATTTTTACGAGCTGAGTCAACAGGGACAAGCCTGTCAGTACTCACGCAAGATTCCAATGATAACAGTTTGCCGGTTCATATAGTGCGGCGTTTGATGAGTATTGTATTGTGATGTAACCCCTGTACCTGCATAAATGAAGCATCTTGTTTGACGCAACAGGGTTAGTTTTTTGGGCGGTTAAATTCAGCTGGTAAGATGGAATCATGTAATTTTAAACGATGCAAAAAATAAAAAACATATGCCTGTATACGAAAGACAATCATACTATAACGCTGGATATTTTTTTTGAAGAAGATAAGGCACAAAAGCCGGTAGTAATTTATGCACACGGGTTTAACGGCTTTAAAGACTGGGGTAATTTTGACCTGATTGCGGAAAAATTTGCGAGGCAGGGATTGGTATTTATTAAGTTTAATTTTTCTCACAATGGAACAACGCCGGCACACCCGGAAGAGTTTGCAGACCTGGAAGCATTTGGAAATAATAATTACTCAACAGAGCTGAATGATTTAACGGGTGTTGTTGAATGGACATGCAGCACCAACAATCCCTACCGGGAGGCAATTGATAGCAACCGTATTTATTTAATTGGGCACAGCATGGGTGGAGGCATTGCCATCCTACACGCGGCAAAGGATGAGCGTATTAAAAAGTTGGTTACCTGGGCATCTATCAGCCAGTGTAAAACGCCCTGGGGCAACTGGCCTCCCCAACAAATGGAGGAATGGAAACAAAGCGGGGTACAGTACTACACTAACAGTCGTACAAAACAGCAAATGCCATTGTATTACCAGTTGTATGAAGATTATTGTAACAATATGGAGGCATTGGATATCATGAAAGCCATGCAACAGCTGGCCATTCCCATATTGATTTGCCATGGAACAGCCGATGCAGCGGTACCTGTTGAAAATGCCTTGTTGTTAATACGCTGCCAACCCGCAGCACAATTATTTACCGTAGCGTCCGATCATGTATTTGGCAGAAAACACCCCTGGACGGAAAAGGAATTGCCTGGAGCCATGGAAGCAGTTGTTAATGCCAGCATGCAATTTTTATTATAGTTTTGCCTGCCTTTCAACATATGAAAAAATGAGCTGTCGAAAATAGCTTTTAAAGAATGGGGAAATACAAAGTATGATTTAAAGAGTTAAACGATTGCTTACCAGATAAATTAAAACGATGATTGCAAAGTTTACCAATTACCAGGAATTGTCTGCTTTTGCAGCAGACAAAATAGTAAAGCTGGTGCAGCAAAAGCCAACTGCTGTGCTGTGCCTGGCAGGAGGCGATACGCCGGCTTTAACTTACGATAAGATCGTTGAGAAAGCACAGGCAGCAGCAGTCGATTTTTCAGCCGTTACTTTTATTGGCCTTGATGAATGGGTAGATATTCCACCAGCGATGCCGGGCAGCTGCTACTATTTTTTGCAGCAAAAAATATTCGGGCCACTCCACATACAAAAAGATAAAATCTATTTTTTTGATTCCATGTCGAATGATTTAAAAGCAGAGTGTAACCGCATTAACCTGGCTGTTCAACAGCAGGGCGGTATTGATCTCGCCCTGGTTGGTATTGGCATGAATGGTCATATCGGATTTAATGAACCCGGTGTTGACTTGGCGTTGAGTGCGCATGTTGTTGAACTGGATGAAGTAACCACTGCAGTAGGTCAAAAATATTTTACATCCGGCACCGCATTGGCAAAGGGTATTACCCTGGGGATGGCTCAAATTATGGCCGCACGGGAAGTAGTATTGATAGCCAGTGGAGAAAAGAAAGCAGCCATTATGCGCAAGGCAATACAGGAAAAGATAGCTGATACCATTCCGGCAAGCCTCATCACTGCGCATCCCCATGCGTCTATTTTATTGGATGTGGCGGCAGCGGCTTTACTGGATTGATGTATGCACAACTTAAATAGTTTTGTTAAACCGCCTGCCGGCAGATGGATGTAAACCAGTTTTATTTTGCTATTTTTATTTTTTAAACAAGCTATAACCTGGTTGAATGCAGGTATATTTTCTCAAAAGCTAACAGGTAATTTATTGAAAAAAAAAGTGTTGTGTTTTGGTGAGTTGCTCATGCGGTTTTCACCTGTATTGGAAGGAGAATGGATACGCCGCCAATCCATCCCGGTTTTTATCGGTGGGGCCGAATTAAATGCTGCCAATGCGCTGGCATTGTGGGATATACCCGTCAAATATTGTACAGCCTTGCCGGATAATTACCTGAGCCGTGATATTATTGCTTCGCTTAACGCAAACAAAATCGACACATCTTCCATACAGTTGTTGGGTAACCGAATCGGGGGCTATTATTTACCCCAAGGTGCGGATTTAAAAAACGCCGGTGTAATTTACGACCGGGCCAATTCATCTTTTGCTGAATTAAAAACCGGTATAATTGATTGGGATAAGGTATTGGAGGATGTGGAATGGTTTCATTTCAGCGCCATTTGCCCGGCCTTATCTTTTTCTGTTGCTGAAGTTTGCAGGGAAGCCCTGGAAGCTTGTACCGCAAAAAAAATATGCATTTCTGTTGACCTGAATTACCGCTCAAAGCTTTGGCAATATGGCAAGCAACCAGTCGAAATAATGCCTTCGCTGGTACAGTATTGCCACCTGGTGATGGGAAATATCTGGGCTGCCGAAACCATGTTGGGTATTGGTTTTGAGGAAGACGTTGCAGCCATCAATCAACAGGAAAATTATTGTCGCCAAAGTAAAATTACTTCTGAAAAAATACTGCAACAGTACCCCGTTTGCAACAGTGTGGCCAATACATTTCGCTTTGGTGATGAGGCACTGAAATATTATACCACGTTGTACCACGGGCAACAATTGTATGTGTCTGCAACTTATACCACCAATTTTATAAAAGATAAGGTTGGCAGCGGCGACTGTTTTATGGCAGGTTTGATGTACGGTTTTTATAACCGGTGGCAACCGCAACAAATAGTGGAGTATGCCACGGCAGCAGCTTTTCAAAAATTATTTATAACAGGCGACGCTACCGATAAAACAGCCGCCGAAGTAAACGCATTTATACAAACACATGAATAAAAAAGAAAGCATACAGCAGCTGGTTATAGAACAGGGCATACTTCCATTGTATTATCACGATAGCAGCGAAATAAGCATTGCAGTGTTAAAGGCATTGTTTGATGCTGGCATACGGGCAGTAGAATATACCAACCGTGGAGAAAATGCATTGGGCAATTTTAAACTACTAATTGAGGCAATTGATAACAACATGCCCGGCATGCAGCTGGGTATTGGTACCATTAAAACAACGGCTGCAGCAAAAGCTTTTATTGAAGCCGGAGCGGGTTTTATAATTTGTCCGCTCATTGACCCGGCGGTGGGAGAAGTTGCCCACAAGGCAGGCTTGGCATGGATCCCGGGATGCATGACTACTACTGAAATACATTCGGCTGAAGTGAATGGCGCTACACTGGTAAAGATATTTCCGGGCAGCGTGGTTGGGCCCGGCTATATTTCTGCCATCAGGGAAATATTTCCTAACCTTGCATTTATGCCCACCGGCGGTGTGGATACTACTGCCGAAAATTTATCAGCCTGGTTTAATAACGGCGTGTGTGCGGTAGGGTTAGGAAGCAAACTCATCACCAAAAAAGGGATGGAAGAAAAAAACTTTGGTGAACTAACCAGTGCAACAGCCACCGTTTTGCAATTGGTAAAAAGTATAAAAAATCAACAACGGTAATATAACGCTCTCAACAAAACTTTAACGGTTTATGAAACAGCCCGCCGGAAATTATCGCTGGACGATTTGCTCCCTGATCTTCTTTGCCACTACCATCAATTATCTCGACAGGGCGGTAATCAGCCTGCTAAAATCGGATCTTACCAAAGAATTTCACTGGACAGAAACAGACTACTCCAATATTGTAATTGCTTTTCAATTAGCTTATGCACTAGGCATGCTGGTGGCGGGAAGGTTTATTGATAAAGCAGGTACTAAAACCGGTTATGCGTTGTACACTTTTTTATGGAGCCTTGCTGCTGCAGCGCATGCGCTGGTAACGAGTACACTCGGGTTCGGTGTAGCCCGTGCATTTTTAGGCATCAGCGAATCGGGTAATTTTCCTGCTGCTATTAAAACCGTGGCGGAATGGTTTCCCAAAAAGGAGCGGGCGTTTGCTACCGGAATTTTTAACTCAGGCGCCAATGTTGGTGCTATTGTGGCGCCGCTTACTGTGCCATTTATTGCTGCTACCATGGGATGGCAATGGGCCTTTATCATTACTGGTTCCATTGGTTTTATCTGGCTGGTGCTGTGGTATTATTTTTATGAAACACCGGTCAAACAACGCCGCTTGTCGAAAGAAGAATTTGATTATATCCACAGCGATACCGTGTCTGAAAACGAACAGGCGATGGTGGATGAAAAAACGTCCTGGATAAAACTATTGGGCTATAAACAAACCTGGGCGGTGGCCATTGGTAAATTTTTAACCGACCCGGTTTGGTGGTTTTATCTTTTTTGGTTACCTGCTTTTTTAAAAGAGCAATACCATATGGAAGGTACGGCCGTAGCGTTGCCGGTATCACTCGTTTATTCGCTGTCTGCCGTAGGTAGCATTTTTGGCGGCTGGTTACCCATGAACCTGATCAGGCGAAACTGGCCTGTTTTTAAAGCCCGTAAAATGGCGATGTTGCTATACGCTTTGTGCGCTTTGCCCGTGGTATTTTCTCAATGGCTGGGGCATTTTGATAAATGGTATGCCATAATCATTATCGGCCTTGCGGCAGGTGCGCATGCGGCATGGAGTGCCAATATTTATACCACCGTAAGTGATATGTTTCCTAAAAAAATGGTGGGGTCGGTTACCGGCATTGGCGGTATGGCGGGTGCTGCGGGAGGTATACTGATTGCGTGGCTCGCAGGGCAATTATTTGATCATTTTAAAGCAGCAGGGCATATTGAAACCGGTTATTATATTATGTTTATTATTTGCGGACTGGCCTACACCATTGCCTGGGCAATGATGCATTTGCTGGTACCGAAGTTTAAACATATCAGTGACGAATAAATTGGGGAGTTCATTCAACACCAACTTGTACCGGGCCGTTTGCACGGCTATTGAATAAGGTAAAATAGTACCAGTAAAAATTCCTTTAGTGGAAACCGGTGATTTTTTATTGGTATAAATTGGGGAATTATTTTTTGCATTGATTGTATATTGTTTGCCTGTAGACAATAGTTTTTTAATGCTTTCACAATAAGGCATTGGAGTAAAGTGGATTAAATTAATTAAAGCTTGCGATATGAAAAATTACCTGTTTTTTTACCCCTGTTTATTACTGGGTGCCGCTGGTTGTAACCCTGCTACCAATAGTTCTGAATCGGCGGCAGTAAAGGATTCCGCCGCCAAAGGAACCTATGCTTACGACGCGGCTTTTTTAAAAAAGCACACTACCAAAGTAGTTGAATTAACCAGCAATGACAGCTCTGCAAAAGTATTGCTATCGGCCGATTACCAGGGACGGGTTATGACCAGCACTGCGTTGGGTGATGCAGGCAATAGCTTCGGCTGGCTTAACTATGATTTGATTTCGGCTCCTGAAAAAAAGAAACAGTTTAATCCGGTTGGGGGAGAAGAACGTTTTTGGATGGGGCCTGAAGGGGGGCAGTATTCCCTGTACTTTAAAGGTGGAGATTCTTTTAATATAGCTCATTGGCAGGTGCCTTCTTTTATTGATACCGAAAGTTATGAGGTAACACAGCCGGATAAATCAATGGCAGTGTTTACCAAAAAAGCCAGTATCAAAAATTATAGCGGAACCAGTTTTGATATCGCCATCGAAAGAACTGTGAGCCTGTTGAGCAAAGAGCAGCTCACGCAAAAATTAAATGTTTCCATTCCTTCGGATGTTCATTTTGTTGGCTTTGAAACCAGCAATAAAATAACCAATACCGGCAGCAACGATTGGACGAAAGATAAAGGACTGGTATCTGTTTGGTTGCTCGGAATGTTTACACCTTCTTCTGAAACAACGGTCATCATTCCGTTTCATGGAATACCCAACGCAAGAAGTTTTATTACGGATAATTATTTTGGCGATATTCCGAAAGAACGGTTACAGGTGGCTGACAGCGTGTTGTATTTTACCTGTGATGGAAAGCTGCGCAGTAAGATCGGTTTATCGCCATTGATTGCAAAACCAATCGCGGCCAGTTTTGATTTTAAGAAGAATGTGCTGACTGTTATTATTCCGCAGGTAAATAAAGCCGCCGAATATGTAAACAGTAAATGGGAACAGCAGAAAGAACCGTATAAAGGCGATGTCATCAACTCTTACAACGATGGCCCCTTGGCGGACGGTACCCAGATGGGGCCTTTTTACGAAGTGGAATCTTCATCTCCTGCACTGGAACTAAAAAAGGGAGCCAGCGGTGAATACAAACAAACCACCTGTCATTTTGAAGGCAGTTACGCAACATTACAAACGCTGGCAAAACAATTGCTGGGCGTTGATCTTAATACCATAAAAAAATAACACCCATATGCATTTATACAAAACAACCAAAGGCAATGTGCTGCAACAGCAGGATAATTATTTTTTATTAACCGGCGATTGGGATGGGCTGATCAACCAGGTCAATTTGTTTCAACACCTGTCGCAGCTGGCCACCACAGCTGAAAAAATAGGCAGTGAAGAAGCAACCACGCTGATCAATAACAATGTACTACCGCCCATCGGCAGCCAGGAAGTTTGGGCTGCAGGCGTAACCTATTTGCGCAGCCGCGATGCAAGAATGGAGGAATCCGAAGATACTGGTGCGGCGGATTGTTACCAAAGGGTATACGAGGCGGAAAGACCGGAATTGTTTTTTAAATCTTTGCCCCACCGGGTTTCTGGTCACGGACAATTGGTAAATATCCGGAAAGATTCCAAATGGGATGTACCCGAACCTGAGCTGGCTTTGTACATTAACTCATTAGGAACAATACAGGCATATACCATTGGCAACGACATGAGTTCAAGAAGTATTGAGGGAGAAAATCCCCTGTACCTGCCGCAGGCAAAAATGTATGAAAGAAGCGCTGCGCTTGGCCCTTGCCTGTTGGTGATTGATGAACCAATTGCATTAACAACATCCATTGCAATTACCATACATCGCAACGGCGAAAAAATGTTTGATGATTCCACCACACTCGCCAATTTGAAACGGTCTTTACCCGAATTGGCTGGCTGGTTATTTAAAGAAATGGATTTTGAAAAAGGTGCTTTTTTAATGACCGGCACCTGCGTGGTGCCACCAAATGATTTTACGTTGCAGGCCGGGGACGTAGTGAATATCAGTATTTCGGGTATTGGTACAATGACCAATACCATTGCGCTAAAGCAATAGAACTATTTTAACCGAAACACCCATTATTTTTAAAAGCGAATTTTTTCATCAGCAGAACTGTATATTTATAAACAAAAGTGTGTATTTAAAATTGTGGTAGCTACCAGTAGTTGGTGGTGACACCAACCACGGCTTAGCCTAAGCAAGTGTCCTCACAGGCCGAAACAGGGAGCTACAATTTTAAATGCATCCAAACAAAATTACCAGGGTTTACAATCATCTTTAACGATCAACATGCCGAATCAACAACCGCAAGCCGCAAGCTATAAGGTAGCTTTTGCTTTAATTACCAGCCTGTTTTTTATATGGGCTTTTTTACACAACATCAATCCAATTTTAATTCCGCATTTAAAAAAGGCCTGCCAGTTGTCAGATCTGCAGTCATCTTTTATTGATACGGCGGTCTACATGGGTTATTTCCTGGTGGCTTTACCTGCAGGTTGGTTTATGCATAAGTATGGTTACAAAAAAGGCATTCTGTGCGGGTTATTATTGTATGCCATTGGTGCGGCATTGTTTATCCCCGCGGCTTCTGCCCGTAGTTATAGTTTCTTTTTAGTGGCCTTATTTATTATTGCCAGCGGCGCCACATTTTTAGAAACGGTGGCCAACCCCTACATTACCAAACTGGGTGACAAAGCCTCTTCTGAACAACGGTTAAATTTTGCGCAATCCTTTAACGGTGTTGGTGCATTTATAGCGCCCATCATCGGCGGACAATTTATTCTTTCCGGCATTGAACATACCCCCGAAGAACTAAAGCAGTTTTCACCTGAACAACTCAGCAGCTACCTCGCCTTCGAAGCAAGTGGAATAAAAGTGCCGTATATGATTATAGCGGGTGTAGTATTGTTGGTGGCCTTGTTTTTTGTTTTTACCCGCCTGCCTGAAATTAAGGAAGAAGATGTGGAAGATGACGGACATGGACACAAGTCATTTTCTTTAAGTGTGTTTCGCCACAGCCACGTCAGCTGGGCCGTGATGGCAGAATTCTTCTACGTTGGTGCACAAGTGGGTGTAGGCAGTTTTTTCATCCGCTTTTCGAAGTTTACCATGGGCATGCCTGAAAAAGAAGCTGCTTATTATTGGGGCTTTATAGCGATGGTTGGTTTTATGCTGGGACGTTTTGCCGGCACTTTTTTTATGCGTTTTATAAAGCCCGCAAAGCTGCTGACGTTGTATGCGGTGATCAATATTTTATTGCTTGCTGTCGCCCTTACGGCGTCGGGTAGTGTGGCGGTATATGCCTTGCTGGCCGTGCCTTTCTTTATGTCCATTATGTTCCCTACTATTTTTGCGCTGGGCATTAAAGGGCTGGGAGAAGAAAGTAAAATTGCTTCTTCATTTTTGGTGATGTCAATTGTTGGCGGTGCATTTATTCCACCTATCATGGGGCAAATTTCTGACCGCACGGGCAGCATTCAAATGGCTTATATTGTTCCGTTGATTTGTTTTCTGTTTATACTTTATTTTGGCTGGAAGGGATATAAAATAATAGAACCTAAGGAAATGAAAGGCTGAGTATTTTTGGATTAGGGATGGTATTTTACAGGTTGCGTCAACAGGTTCAATAATGGTATTTGGTACAAGTCCCGATTCAAGTGTAACATCGGGATGCCGACAAATACTGTCGGCAAGTGACACAACGATGACGCCATAAAAAACAACTGGCGGAACAAAAAAATATCAAACACTAAGTAAATATTTCAGTGCATCTTAATGACGGCTTCTTAAATTATTATATAGTTAAAACTACCATTATGCAGAAGATTACCAGTTGTTTGTTTTTTTGTGTTATTGTCTGTGCTGCTGCGCAGGCGCAAAAATTTAATGGCCTCGAAACCGATATGGGCAATTTGTTCCGGATGTCGGATGCTAAAACCAGGTCCATTAGTCCGGAAAATTTTAATGGTGCAAAAGGCGAGGGCGGCAAAGCCACCACAGGTACCGGTGGCAGGGCTAGCAGGGATCTTGGCCAAGGCTGGAAAGTAAGCCCGAGCGTGGTAATTAAATCTAAAACTATTTATACGGTGGCCGAAATAACAGGTCCCGGTTCCATACAACACATCTGGATGACACCTACCGGCAACTGGCGGTATTCTATCATTCGTTTTTATTGGGATGATGAAACCACGCCTTCGGTAGAAGTACCGGTGGGCGACTTTTTTGGTATGGGTTGGGGTAAATATTCGCCGCTTCAATCGCTGGCGGTTTGTGTAAATCCCGGTAGTGCATTTAACTGTTACTGGCCAATGCCATTTAGAAAAAAATGTAAAGTCACCATGGAAAATATGGATGATGCTGATATGGTATTGTACTACCAGGTGGATTATACGTTAACAGAAGTGCCATCGGATGCGGCCTATTTTCATGCACAGTTTAACCACACCAGCTCAGTGCCTTACAAACAGGATTATGTACTGGTAGATAACATTAAAGGCAAGGGCCAGTACGTTGGTACTTACATTGCCTACGGATCTAAAAACAATGGCTGGTGGGGCGAGGGAGAAATAAAATTCTTTATGGATGGTGATACCAATTATCCTACCATTTGTGGCACCGGTACCGAAGATTATTTTTGCGGTTCCTATGATTTTGATACACAGAAAAAAAATGAAGCCGGTGTAGAACAATCCAACTATACAGAATATTGTACACCCTATGCAGGTTTGCACCAGGTGATAAAAGGCGATGGGCATTATGAAATAGCGCAGCGCTTTGGTTTGTACCGCTGGCATATTAAAGACCCCATCCGTTTTGAGAAAGATTTAAAAGTTACTTTGCAAGACCTGGGCTGGCGCCACGATGGCCGCTACCTTCCATTGCAGGATGACATTGCCTCTACCGTATTTTGGTACCAGGCAGATCCACATACGCCGTTTCCAAAACTGCCTTCCAAAGATCAGCTGGAGGTAAATTAAAAAGTATTTATTTTTCTTGTTAGAAGCTATTGACAACAATAATTTTATAAAATGGATAAAAAAGAAAAATTTAAAGCAGGTCTACTCTTCGGAACCGCAATGGCAGGCCTGTTCATTTTACAAGATTTGTTAACCCATTCGAACCTGACGTCGAAGACTTTATTTATTATGATTTTATCGGGGTTAGTGGGTGGCGCGGTAGCAGGAATTTTATTTGGCTGGATGCTGGGCTTGTTGATGAACTCTAAATTGTTGACGAAGGGCGCAAAGATTAACACGCTCACAGATGAAAATATTTTGTTTGAAACGGGCGCCAATCATTTCAAAGGTGCCGAGGGCGTTGGTGGAAAGCTATATCTGACCAATCAAAGGCTGGTATTCAAATCTCACAAGTTCAACATTCAAAATCATGAATTGTCAATCAATCTGTCAGATATAGGGCAAGTTGAAAGGTATAAAATAGGAGGGTTAATAAACAAAGGTTTATCTGTGACTACGTTTGACAATAAAACTGAAAAATTTGTAGTACAGCAAATTGAGGAATGGATGAATCAACTGTCACAAAAGAACAGATTACAATATCTGCATTTACGATAGCATTAAGGTTATGTGAAATAGTTATAAAATTTTATTACATTATTGATGTCAACTAAAGTTTAATCAGATGCTAATCCTGGCTTAGAATTCAATGTTGATAAAATACAAATGTCTTTCTAAAAGCTGTTGCCTTAACGCAGCAGCTTTTTTATTTCGCATTATTGATAAGAGCAGATGAGCCATATTTTTATTGTTTGTTTTTAAATTTAATAACCTGCCTCTTGAAAAAATGAATAATAAAATGTAATTTAATCCAGCCAAAGAAACACAACTCTGTCCACAGGAAAGAAGCGAATCATTTTTTAAGTATAAAACTTTAATTATGCCATTACACTTTACCTGTGCCAGGAACTTGTTTTCTGTATGCCTGTTATCCGCGGCATTATCTTTCAGCAGCTGTTACACTTACCGCGTTGCAACCAGTGCACAGGCCGGGTCTGAACTTTCCAAACCCGTTACAGCACATGCTTTTTTTTGGGGACTGATACAAAAACCTGCGGAGATACATACGCCTGTTTGCGATTCGCTGGAGGTAAATGGACTATCCGAAGTGATTGTTAAAACCAATTTGGGTTACGCGGCCATTACGGTGGTTACCCTCGGTATTTGGAGCCCCATGAAAGTGCAGTGGAGGTGTAGTAAACCTTGTAAAAAAACCGGTAGTTTATAAAAATATATTGTTATGAAAATAGTTTCAATGGGCCAGCAGCAATGGGAAAACAAGCATGAGATTTTTACAGAAAGTATCAAAGAATTGTACATTGCGGGCAACGACCCCGATATGAACGCACTGGACAGTTACAACGATGCCACCATTGCGCTGCAAAAAATGATTGGCGATGCGATGCAGGCGGGTACACCATTTCGTTCATTGGGTGCTGGTTGGTCGTGGACCAAAATTGCCACTTGTAAAGACGGGGTGATGTTGGATACCAAACAACTCAACACTACTTTAACCCTTACACAGCAGAGTGTAAAAAAATCCTATAAGGGCGATATAGAAAAACTGATTTTTGCCCAGTGCGGCAACGGTGTTTGGGAGCTCAGCCGGGATTTACGTCCTGAAGGACTTTCATTAAAAACTTCCGGTGCCAGCAGCGGCCAAACCATTGTGGGCGCTATGTCTACGGGGGCACATGGCTCCTCCATTGATGTGGGAGCGGTGCAGGATTACGTAATCGGTATACACATTATCACCGGCCCAAACAAGCATGTTTGGCTCGAAAGAAAATCAGCCCCGGTAGTTACTAAATCGTTTATAAAAAAACTAAATACAACGTTGGTACAGGATGACGATCTGTTTAATTCGGCCCTGGTGAGTTTTGGTAGTTTTGGTTTTATTCATGGCGTGCTACTGGAAACAGAAGACCTGTTTTTACTGGAGACTTACATGCGCAGGATGCCCTTTGATGATACTTTAAAAGGATTGATGTCAACGCTTGATTTCAGCAATGCCACGCTGCCCTGTGGTAATGAAAGGCCCTTCCATTTTTCGGTTGTGCTGAACCCTTATGATATGGACAAAGGAGCTTATGTATTCAGCTTTTATAAACGTCCGCACAGTGTAGGGTATATTAAGGCGGTCAGCAATACTGATGGTATCGGGCCCGGCGATGATGCACCCTGTTTTATCGGCAAGCTGACAAGTGCTGTGCCAGCATTGGTACCGGTGATCGTCAATAAATTGTTAGCGGGTGTTTACAAGCCCTATGAAAAGCAATTCGGCACGTTGGCGGAAATTTTTAGTAACACCACCCTGCATGGAAAACTGTTGAGCGCAGCCATTGGCATACCGCTGGACCAGGTAAACAAGGTAACAGATATTTTATTTGAGATGAATAAAACCAACGGTCCGTTTGTAGGTTTGTTCGCTTACCGTTTTATAAAAAAATCAAAAGCCACACTCGCTTTTACGCACTTTGACTATACCTGTATACTGGAACTGGATGCTGCTTACTCAGACGATACCAAAAGTTTTTATACAACAGTATGGAAACGGCTGGAGGATGAGGGCATACCTTTTACCTTTCACTGGGGTAAGATGAATGAACTAAATATTGACCGTATTACAAAGATGTACGGCAACGACGCCGTCACCTGGATGAAAGCCAGGAATAAATTGCTTGGGCCGGATAGTTTAAAAGTGTTTACCAATCCAACGCTCACTGAATGGGGGCTGGACCAGGTGATGTAATAGATCACTTCAGCCACCTGTTATTTTATACATTAAAATTGTTGCATGCCTCGTTTGTGTTTTGTTGGGTTGTTTTTTTTGATTGCGCATTGTTGTGTCGGCCAAAACGGTGACAGTATTACCTCAGAAATAAAAATGATCAACCGGGCTGTTACCAACCAAACTGCAGGTGCCGTTATTTCCAACCGTGCCATGAACGTTTTCCTGGCAGATAAAACGGGTTATGTGGCGGCTAGTGATGATCTTTCCTTCTTTACCAATTATGTAACCTTCAATTCTACGGACGGCGTATTTACGGTGAACCACAATTTTCAAACACCAAAAGGTTTAGATGAACCGTTGAAAACCTTGTTCAGCGTGGGCTTTAAAGCCAATGTAAATAGCATTGGCGCCGGTTTTTTAGATAAACATTTTGATGATGAACTGGGGCTTACCCTCAATTATAAATGGCTGGGCAAAGTAAAAACGCAGGCCAGTTCCTACCAACAACAATCAATGAATGCTTTGCGTGCCGGGCTCGTTCATTCACTGGAATTGGCTATTGAGCGGGAAATAGCTGATTTTAAAACCGCATTAGAAAGGCTAGAGGCGACTGATATCAATGGAGCAAATATGGATAGCGCCAAAGCCTCGGTGCAACAAAATTTTTATACAGATTTGAAAGAAAAATACCAGGCCCTCTTCGCTACCCAACAGGCGGAACTGCTGACAAAGACAGCTCATTTCAAAACGATCAGTTTTGGGTATACCAGCTTTACAGCTTCCGTTCCCATTATTGCACCTACTTATACTGTTGCGTCCTCCATCAATGTTGCGTTTGTGCAAAAACACAGTTACCCCGTACAATTGATGCTGGCACATGCCAGGCTGTGGGAGGGCAGTAATTGGGGCAGGTTATTTTTAACGCTTGGCGGCAGCCTGCTGCTAAATAATTCCAAACTCAGTTATGGGATTCATAAAATAAATCCGGATACTTATAAAGCGATGGGCGGTACAGATACAGTCACACTGGCTCAAAAAGAAAAGGCCTATCTCGGATTCTACCAAACCTTTATCACGCCAGCAGTAAAAGGCCGCATCGTATATTATCCCACCAATTCACATGTTGGTTTTAGTGTGATGGCCGAACAACATATCGGCAAAGACAATTTACTTAATGCAAGGGTCGGTGTGCCCATCGTACTCATCAACAGCAAAAAAACACCCGCCGCTACTTTTGAATGCTACGTATCTTTTTTTGATATGGGGCATGTGGTTAACAACCTGCAAGGGCGTGGTAAACGAACAACGGTTGGAATTGCCGCAGGTATTCCTTTTAGCCGGTTGATGTATTGAAGTTTTGATATCCGTTTTTTAAATACAAGATTGAAAGAACATTTTTGCCCGCCCGTTCCGGTACAGGCGGGCATAGGGCGACATTCTTGCATCGCCCTCTTGTAGGTGTACCGTTAAGGGGCTTTTATCTAAGCCTAAAAGAATCGTAGAATTATTCGCATCAATGAAATTGGTCACTTGCTAAACCGTAATAAGTTCATGGATTTTATTTACAACAGGTAAAGCCATAAAATCGGAGAAAGAGCGTAAGCTCATTGAATAGTGCGCTGGGTTGGGGTTTCACGGCAAGTACATCATAATAGTTTATGACCGCTGTGAAAACCCCGGCGGAACAGAAAAAGAAGTATGAGGCTGGTGCTTGTCAGGCAGGTTGTGTTTTAGATGTTTTAAATTGCAATGCACGTTTTTTACGTTTAGCATTCCTGGCCTTGATGTCCTGCATAATTTTCCTAAAGTCTGTAAGTTCTTTTTCTGTCCATGGTTCAGACTTTGTCGATAAGTCTACATTTTTTCCTTCTTTAATCAGTCCCATATATTTAGCTTTTAAAGTATTGTGAGATAAGTCTTAATGCTGCGCTTGTTTCAATAAACATTCTTACTCCACGGAAATGCGTTGCGTGAAGCGATTGCTCATAATGTTTTATGAGTGCTGTTTTTGCATCAAAGGCAAGAAAGCCCTCATAACCTTTGTCAATCGAAACCTTACAAGCAAACGCAACAAGATTTCCGTGGAACGCCTAAATATACTTTGCTCTTTCCCTTGTTAAATTTTGCGCTTTCTATAAGGTGCATAAAAATATGATCTTTCTTGTCCTCAATGCTTAAAAGGCCTTGAATAATTGTTGGATTATTAACGGTTGTAAGCTTGTAAACTGCTTTGGTCTTGTCCTTGAGTTCTTTGTGCTATTTAAATTGCCAGCCAGTTTCTTTGATTTGCTTACTGTCAATGGCTGTCAGTCGAAAAATTTCTGTGTCGAAAACTTCCGCGGTAAAAGTATTTTCAATTGAATTTGTCAACTTGTCGATGATAAAATCAAGACCTTTGTATTGTCGCTTTTTCACTAAGCGAATTTACGAAAAACTGAATTGTCTGTCAAATGAACTTGCTGATGTTGGCGGCTGTTCGCATCACCCATAATATCCCGGCGTTAAATACACCTCATCAATTAAGGCTGCCGTCTTTTAATCGAAAACCGCTTGTTTTTATTGAAACAGATACCGCCATAAAATCGGAGAATGAGCGTAAGCTCATTGGATAATGCGCTGCGTTGGGGTTTTACGACAAGTGTTTTATAATTGTAGATGAACGCTGTGAAAACCCTCCGGGACAGAAAGCCCACCAACATGGAAGAAATCGCACAACTCAGCAAAAATGTACAGGTGTACGCACCAGCATGCCTCGTCTTTAAATGCATTGATCCCCTGGTGATTGAACCAATTTAGCTGTAAGCGTCAACACCCTTAAAAACCGGGACAAAAAATATCCTGATAGCCAGCAGTGTAGAAAGGCCCAGGTACATTGATGGCTTTGATGCAGCGATGCTGCCGGACAAAAAGACCAGCCCAACGATAAGTCATTATAATCAAAAACCAGCGTAGCCGTCGAAACGGGGATTTACGAAGTTATTTAGAATACTGCCAAACCGAAACGCAAGCCCGAAGGAAGTATAGTAGTTAAAATTAGAGGCCAGTTGGCGTTTTCGGGTAAGTACTTCCTGCTCGGTAACACCGCCCTTAACAAGGTTGATCTGGTTGTGTACCAAACTAGCGTTGGCACGCACAAAAAAAGATAAGCCACCACCAATTCGTACGTCGGTATTAGCACTAAGACCCATTGCATTTAATGCCCAACTTTTGAAGTAATTACGGTAGTAAATACCCCCGTTAAAAGTTCCCCACTTTTTATTTAAGGTAATGGCTGCTGAAAACCGGTGACCATATATTGTTTCTCTTATTTTATAATAAATGGTAGTATCGTAATAACTGATGCTATTTACATCCAGTCCATATCTAATCACGAAAAACCTGTTGTTCACTTCTTTATAATCGTACATATTATACTCGATAGCAGGACTAAAAAACAGTTTTCTTTTGTAATTATCAAACGTACTATTTGAAAAAGAAGTTTGATACCCGTAGCTCCAATGATCGCTGAAAGACTTTACCAGGTTATGATAAAACCTATAATCGGTGTTTTTTACCCTGTACTTAGTAGTGTTGGCACCATCTTCATAAGTATATACAGAATTACGAAGGTTTGCGTTCATGTAAAACTCTGCTTTCAGTTTATTGGTTGTTCGGTTAGCAGATAGTTCTGAGCTGAGCACACTGTTTTTGTAAACCCTCTCCGCATTATACTGTCCACTTGCCGCCACTCTAAATACCCAAAAATTCCATTTGTCCCGTTTATCGTATTCATAAGGTGGCCTTGCATTTAAAGCATCTTCCTTCATAACTATTTTTACTTGTGCGGCATAAGGTGTTTTAGCTATAAGAGGAGAAAAACCCAACATCAGGTATTGCAGAATAGTTTTTCGAACATCCGAAGGTGTGGCATTGGGGACTGTGTTAAATATAAGCTTATCTGAATATTTTTTATACCGATGTTGTCCATAAAAGTTCATTTGATATTGAACTCCTCCGCTGCCAGCCTTCTGTGCGGTTAACAGCACATCAACGTCAGCAGAAGTGATGTCTAAAACAAAATTAACAATGTTTATTTCAGATTTAAAATAGTTGAAGTCGCATCCCACCCTGCAATCAATGTACACGTTTAGTTTTCCGGAGGCTTCATTTTGGGCATTGGCTAATGATATAATAAACAAACACATTATAAAAGCAATGATTTTTGACATAATCAAGTAGGTTACGTTGAGAGGTTATTTAAAAACCGCCAAAAGTAACTTAATAAACTTATTAAAACCTGATTAATAAAATGTTTTTTAGCTCCTTTATTGTGGGCGACAGTCTGCTTTTGTTGCCCTTGTTGTAGTTATTGCCCACAGCGCCCTTGCAAGGTGATTTTTTCCCTTTGTGCACATTCCCGGCAGCAACGTAGCTACACGGCCTTTTGTATTTAATGTTATTCACGCAGGTAAAACAAAAAACCTGGTATTCAAAATCAAATCTTTGATATTATAAGACTCCGGCAACGGACAAAACTTGCTTTCCTGCAACGCCACTAAACCAGTTTAGGCCGGTCCGCGGGCAATGCTTGTGTAAGCATGATCCATTGTTTTTATTGAAATACGGTTCCGTACTACACAAAGTTCATTGCCAACATAGGGCAGCAGAGACCGGGACTAAAATAGCCGGCGCAGCAGCTTTTTATTACGGCGATTATTTTATTTGACGATGTTCGTACTTTGAAATAAATTGTCTTGCCAACAAGCTTGCACTCCTCACCAACAAACTGTAATCATGCAAAGAAGAAATTTTATTAAGGCCGCCGCCACCGTTTCCGCATTCAGTATTATTAAACCAAACCTGGTATTTGGTACAAAGGTAAATTCCGCCATCAGGTTTGGTGTAATTGGTTGTGGCAACAGGGGCACGGCAGTAATCGGTTCTATGACGCAAAATGCCAATGCCAGCATTGTAGCCATGGCTGATTTATTTACAGATAAACTGCAAAAAGCGGAAACTGATTTTAATCAACTCAATGCCGCTAAAAATTTTGCAGCCATTAAAAAGAACAATATTTACAAAGGCTCTAAAGCATACATGCGGTTGTTGGAAAATAAAGACGTGGATGCCGTGCTCATCTCCTCTCCGGCGTACAGCCATGTAGGTTTTTTAGAAGCCGCTGTTGCAGCCGGCAAACATGTGTATTGCGAAAAGCCCGTGGCAACTGATGTAGAGGGCATCAGGAGAGTAATGGAAGTGGGTGAAAAAATCAATGGCAAACAAAGTGTGGCCATCGGCTTCCAGATAAGGCATGCCACTGCTTATAAAGAAATGGTAACCCGCATACAGCGGGGAGATATTGGGGATATACTAACGGTGCAGTTGTACTATTTCTCATCCCGAACACCATTTATTGATATCCAAAATGTGTCCAATGATGAGTTCCGCATACGCAACCATTATTATTATCGGGCATTAAGTGGCGATACCTTATTAGACCAGGGCATACATATACTGGATATATGCAACTGGGTATTAAAGGCGCATCCCATCAATGCAATAGGCAGGGGTAACCGCAATGGCAAGCTACCTGCCGGTGATGCCTTTAGTAATTTCCAGGTGATTTATGAATTTCCAAATGATATCAATGTAACGATCCATACCACCAAGGTAGGCCCTTCATTTAGCGGTGTATGCTGCAGGTTTTTAGGCACCAATGGCAGTGCAGAAGCGAATTACAGTGGCGGTGTATTTATACTCGGTGATAACAAATGGGATTCAGGCATTGCCCGCAGTGAAGCTGAGCTTACCCCAGAGCAAAGAGCCGCAGGTATATTCTCCTCCTCGCTGCATGATGCCGATGCCAACAAAGACATTGCCTTTGTACAAAGTATTGAAAGCGGCAAATACCTCAATGAAGCACAGGCAGGAGCCGAATCAACCCTCACCGCCTTGTTGGGCCGGGAGGCAGCCACCACACAAAGACCCATGACCTGGGATGAAGTGTATTTTTCAAATGCAAAGTTAGATCCTAAATTGAACCTGGCGCAGTTTGATTAGGTGCCGGAGGACATTGTAGCGCCTGCCCATATAACTTTAACCGCAATTATTTACCTTGCCAATAAACTGACCGGTATCATTGGATGGCTGACTAATATCAATTTTAATTTGTGCCCGAACGCATACTTTTATGAATGTTATGGCAAAAAAAGTAAAAGCTTCTACAAACGATTCAACCAGAAATTTAGGTAGCCTGTCGCTGCTTATTTCAGACCATATCACTGCAATGCTTGCCTATTGGGATACAGACCTTGTGTGCAGATACGCGAATAGTGCTTATGTTGATTGGTTTGGCAAAACAAAAGCGCAAATGATCAATAAAATCCGCATTGATGAATTACTCGGTCCGCTTTATGAAAAGAATTTGCCCTACATTAAACGTGCGCTTTTGGGGGAGAAGCAGTTGTTTGAACGGGAAATACCCATACCAGACGGCGGAGGTGTCAGGCATTCACTTGCCACTTATATACCAGATATAATCAACGGAAAAGTACTTGGTTTTTTTGTGCATGTAGCTGATGTTACTTATTTAAAAGACCTGGAAAAGGAAGTAGCTGCTGCAAAAAAAGAAACACTGCGAAAGATTATTGAAACGCAGGAAACAGAAAAAAGGCAGCTGGTTGAAGTTTTAGGGGAAAGCGTAAATCAAAGACTGGTTGCCAGCAAAATGATAATAGAAAGAGAGCGAAAAAAAGGAATGAATACTGGTTTGCATGAAGATATCAGCGCATCCATTAGTGAAATTATTCTGGAACTAAACCTGCTATGCCAAAACCTGGCCCCTACAGAAATTAACATACTGGGTCTTATTGAATCTATCAGCCAATACTTTGCCAAATTGGCCAGGCTACATCATACAACTATCGAAGTTGTTTTTGAAAATACCAGCATTGAAAAACTTGCCTTGAAGGATAAGTATTCGATTTTTAGAATACTCCAAAATTTTATTAAGATCGCCCTGGATGCCCCCGATAGGACAAATATTGAGGTTACTATAAAATACACTGCGCCGCATATAAAAATCAGGTTTGTCGCAGATGGTAAAATTGTACTGGTTAAAAGTTCAAATGAATACCATGCCATTGCATGCAGGGTAGATTATTATACGGGGAAAATTACCGAATTGCTCACCGCATCTAAAAGTATTTTCGAAATCGAATTGTCTATTCCAGTGCTTGAATGAGTGGCTAAAAGCCGAATCAATGAATACCACACCTGTAGCAATACCCGAACGGTAACGGAAAGCATTTAAGACTCCCTAAAATTACTATTATGACATACAAAACATCATTAGACAATTTAGCGAAAGGCATAACAATCGGTGTTACAATAGTATTTGCAATTATCATTATCGGACAATACTCAATTATCAAAGAAGCAGGAAAAGCTACCCCAATTTATACTACTGTTGCACTGCTTTTAATTTATTTTATAGCGTTTGTATTTAGACCTATTAACTATAACCTTACTGCTGACAAACTAATCATACACAGACTTTTTGCAGACGTAAAAATTGATCGAAACCAAATTAAAAGTGTTGAGTTGTTGGACAAGGATAAAATTGGTTGGGCTATCAGGACTTTTGGAGTGGGTGGCCTATTTGGTTATTATGGAAAATTTGCCAATAGAAAACTTGGAAGTATGACCTGGTATGCAACACGGAAAGACAGAACTGTTTTGGTACAGACCCTTGACAATAAAAAAATCATCTTGACACCCAACGACCCAGACAGGTTTGTAGCAGATTTTAATGTGTAGCAATATGGCGGGGCGGCAAAAATATGCTCAACTTTCTGTTCGCTAACCGGCTTGTCGGCACCCCGGTTTTTCTAAACTTTTACCAACCTGGTTTGATCACTATCGTTTAACTTTGAAAGGCAACCTTTTTTAAAGTTGGTTAACTCAACAGAGACAGGTGCGGTCATTTCAATAAAGGCAAATGGATGCAAAAGAAACAAAAACCGCAAGAACTGCCGATCATCTTGCTAACGAACGTACTTTCCTGGCGTGGGTTCGAACCAGCATTGCCCTCATGGGTTTTGGGTTCGTAATTGTAAAATTTGCGCTTTTTATTAAACAAATTTCAATTGCGCTCGGAGAAAATATCACGCCCTCAGGAAAAGGCTACTCGGCAATCATCGGGGTAATAATGGTTGCATTCGGAGCAATTATAACAATCCTGGCTTATGCCCGTTACCGCATCATTGCGAAACAGCTAAATAACGATGCTTATTTTCCTTCCAAATGGCTTTCCACCTTAGTCACACTTGCCATCATAATAGGTGCGGTTTTGATGGTTCTTTATTTAATACCCAATATCTAAATCACGGTTGTTGGCATTTCATTTTCAACAGGCGATTGGCGGGCAGCATACGACAAGGATAGCCGCAAAAGCGGGCTTTACGGAAGCCCTGTTTCAGCAGTTACACCTCAAACTTTATGGCAGTTTTTGAAAACAATTCTGATGAATGGCAAAGACTTGACTGGCAAATTTTACAAAATGGCTGCACAAGTTTGTATTGGCAAGAGTACATTTTAAATAATGACCTTGATTGGTTTAAAAACGAGAAATATAACATCATTGACTTCGACTGCACAAAGTGGACAGACACAAATCAAATCCATAAAGACCTGAAAAAGCAACTTGACTTTCCAGACCATTATGGAGAAAATCTGAGCGCTTTAAACGATTGCCTTTCTGACGTTGAAATCAACGAGCCCGGACTTGTTATTGTATTCCGTCACTTTCACATTGTTCACAAGGATATTGCTCATAGTTTGCTTGATATTTTTGCACGCAATTCAAGACTGCACAATTTATTTGGCAAAAGACTATTGACACTTGTTCAGGTTGACAATCCAAATTATCAAATTGACCCAATAGGTTCAAGTTCAGTTGTATGGAATGGTGCTGAATGGTTAGACTCAAAACGAGTTTTATAAATGCTGTTACCAGATTACTATTTGTTCACCCATGCCGCGATGATTGTTGGGTACAATTATACAGCCACCACTATTGCTTAAAAGCCGCACAAATTTTTCGCAACTGGTGCAAATGTCTTTCTGTATGGTACAATACAAAATGTAACAATTCTAATTTAGTGGTAGGGCCAAAAGGTAAATCTTTTACCAGGTCATCCAGGTTGGCCTTACCCGCATTTTCTTTAAGTGTTACAAACGATTGTTGTAATGCGTCAACAGAATATTGTTTGTTATACGTTTCTTTTTCCGGAACAATAAACTCCGGTGATTTCATTTTAAGTAAAAAATCCAGGAATGTCTTTTTTAGCTGGTGCACTTTTTCAGCAGTGTCTCTTTCAGCAGGTATTGGTTCCGCCAGCATCACCATTGCCATGCCGTTGGTAGATTTTGTTACATGTCGTACCAGCTCACCTGCGGTCCAGCTTTCGGGGTAGGGCACTGTGTTAATTTCATTTTCATCCAGCGATAACAGCAATTGGGTAAGCTGGGCAACAGCGTCGTCTGTTGCAGTGAACAATTCTTCTTTGGTTAATACTTCTTTTGTCATGTTGGGTTGCTTTTAAATTATCAAAATTGATTCCCTCCAATTGCAACACTGGCACCAACGTTCCGGCAGCTGCGCAACAGGGAAATTCATGGAAGGTTTAAAACCGGCTCAAATACCCGGCCGGTTTTAAGGGTTAAAAAGCAGGGGATTAAAGGGATGCATCAAAGCCGGGGGACTTGTGTGTTCCAGGGTTATAATTATTTATCCATTCGTCACCCTGAGGTTAATTTCAGGTCGCTTTCAAAAGCAGCAATTAAAATATTTTTTATGAATCTGTCAAAACCTAAAGACAATACGGATAACAATAAATAAATACCAGCAATTGCCAGGTCCGCAAAATTTTTATAAGTCAGTAGTTGAATAATAAATATTACAAGTAGGCAGAAAAAGAATATAAGTATGATCGGATTTGTTATTGTTTTTATTTCAATTTTCGTTTGCCCGTTACTGTTAAAAAGTCTTACAAGAATTTTTGTAGAAGCAATTTCAGCAAACATAGGTCTGCCGATAGAAATCCATTTAGCCATAAAAATAAATTCCGGCGGGTCTTTCGAAATAAAGTTTCCGAATATTGAGAACTTTGAACTGTTAAATGGTGTCGAAATAATTGTGTCGAGTTGTTCAAGTGACCCGGAAAATGGTCTGTCAACCGTGTAGTCTTTTGTGATAGTTAGATACTTTGACATTAAGTATTTTATTTTTTGCGCTTAAAGGTGGCCCTTTTTTCCTTCCCGGAAAATTATTTCAACCAACCTAAGCAAAGCCGGTGCCGTTGCTGGTATTGAAATTGATTACTTCCCTCTCCATAAAGTTAGTAACAGGGTGAACTCCACCTGCGTCCCTCCCGACAAACCGGGGTATTGTTGTAACAAGAAGGCAAAGGAGCAGCACACCTGCGCCTGGCTGTATGAAAGAGGTACTTCATAGTCTACACAACGTGCCGGATATACGCTGGTAAGTATTTATAGATTAATTATAAAACAATAAAACCCCGAAAGCCTTGTGCCCCGGGGTTTTGGTTCATTGTATTTTTATTACTGTTTAATAAATCTGCTGAGTACGGTATTCTCTCCGTTCATCACCTTGATAAAATAAATACCACTGGCCAGCGAAGCAACATCCAGCGATAGGGTACCAGCCTGGCTACTGAATTGCCGGCTCTTTAACACCGAACCGGAAGGTGAAATCAACAGTAATGTTGCCGGTGTATTTTGTTTAAGCCCGGTACAAACAACCTGTACCGT
>JBBQWL010000059.1:0-37259 GCA_038210625.1 Chitinophagales bacterium
TTATCCTGCAGCGGAAGAATTTGTTCTCCCAGCATACCGCCTGTCTTTGCTTTTGGATCAATCGCTTTTAACCGGGGTGCATTTTCGTGTGTTATTACTTTTATAACACCGGCACTTTTTTCGGCCGCCGAACTATCAACAGCATTAATGGTTCCCCTGGCGATGGTCGACCGCACCGGGAAAGCATACGCCATATTTGGCTGATTAAATTCGGCTGCATATTTTGCTGCGCCGGTTACTTTCAGCACGGCATCTACGCGGTTGATCGGTTTACCAATTATTGCCATTTTATTCCTCCCGTTTTATAATTTTCTTAAATAGTTTTTCCACCGTTTGCAGCCTGCATTAAAGCCCTTACAATGGCTTTTCTTCCCAGCTCTACTTTGTATACATTATGTTCAAGTGGCCTGGCCAGTTTCATTTCATTGGCTGCCGCTGTTTTAAAATTGGCTTCATTTGCTTCTTTATTCAATAAGTATTTTTCTGCAATGCTGGCCCGCCATGGTTTGTGTGCCACACCGCCCAAAGCGATACTGGCTTTCACAATTTTGTTATTCTTTAATTCCATTGCGGCAGCTACTGAAACCAGGGCAAAAGCATAGCTGGACCTGTCCCGCACTTTCAAATAATAAGAATTGTCAGCAAAATTATTTGCAGGAATTTCTATTGCTGTTATCAGCTCGCCGGGCAACAGCGTATTGTCTTTTTCCGGATGATCGCCGGGTAAACGATGATAGGAAGCAAAAGGAATAGTACGCTGTTTGCCGTTATCGCCCTGCACTTTTACAACAGCATCAAGTGCTGCCAGCGCAACACACATATCAGAGGGATGTACGGCTACGCATTGATTTGACCAACCAAAAATCGCATGCATCCGGTTCAAGCCTTTCATGGCACCGCAGCCGCTGCCGGGATTGCGTTTGTTACAAGGCATTGCTACATCGTAAAAATAAGTGCAGCGGGTGCGCTGATTTAAGTTGCCGCCATTGGTTGCCATATTACGTATCTGCGCAGAAGCTCCCGATAAAATCGCCTGGCTCAGTAGCGGAAAATTTTCCCGTATTGCCGGATCGTTGGCCGTGTTTGTGTTTTTTTCAATCGCTGGTATTACCATGTTCCCGGTGGCAGTAGAAGGAGATAAAGATTTCATTATACCAATGCTGCCAACTTCTACCAGCTCAGTTGGCCGCTCCACATCTTCCTTCATCAAATCCAGCAGGTTAGTGCCGCCGCCCAATAACCTTGCACCAGGATTTGCTATCAGCATTTTTGATACTTCATTGCTGTCAACTGGGGTAGAAAATTTAAACGGCCTCATGAAATGGTACTTTATAAGTGGGATAATTTAATTAAGCAAACTGCCAGTTTTGTGCAACGTCGTTTCCGGTATGCACTTCTTTTATAGCAGCGACAATGTTGGGATATGCGCCGCAACGGCAAATATTCCCCGACATCCGTTCCCGGATCTCATCGTCTGAAAGCTTTACCGGTGCAGGCTTTTCACGAATGTTTTCTGTAAGATAACTTGCTTCTCCTTTCTTCGCTTCCTCCATCAATGCCACGGCTGAACATATTTGTCCGGGCGTACAATACCCGCATTGAAAGCCATCATGTTTTACAAAGGCAGCCTGCATGGGATGCAACTGGTTGTCTTTTGCAAGTCCTTCAATGGTGGTTACGTTTTTACCCTGGCAGCATGCAGTAAGAGTTAGGCAGGATAAGACTCTGTTGCCATCAACAATTACGGTACACGCACCACATTGTCCATGGTCGCAACCCTTTTTGGTTCCGGTCAGCTTTAGCTTTTCACGAAGGCTATCCAGCAACGTCATGCGGGAATCTACCTCAATGGATACCGGTGAACCATTTACAGTAAAGGAAGCGTTCACTCCGTTTTCTATACTATTGAAAGGAATTGTTCCAACGTTAACCTCATTGGAAGTTGCTGCAAAAAGATTGTCCTTGCCAATAAATTGCGTCGCTGCAATGCCCCCGGTAATTACAGCGAGCTGTTTTAAAAACTGGCGCCGGCTTACCCCGAAGATGGTCATGTCCTCCGGGTCGCCAATCATCATTTCTTCTATTAATTTTTTTTCATCATCACTGAAATCAGCAGCTTGCGTTTGATCTGTCATAAAGAATATTTAAGCAGGAATTACGAGACCTTCATCACTTCTGAAAGTCGCGGTTAACTTTCGTATTTTACGGGACCGTGATATATTATAAAACTGGTAAAGGAAAGTCAATACAAATAAGGAACCAGATTATAAGCAAGGCGTATAATGTGAAATTGTTTTTTAACGATTGAATTATTAACATGAGCACACACTAAAAACGGCGGTAAAAAAGCAATGATCGTAAGCACTTTACAGAGTGAAAGCAAAAAGCAATTATTTTTGATGTCGAAATTCCCCATTAGCTAGCTGATTGTGCATTATTTCCTCATATTTTATCGCCAGATGGTCTCCAGCGGATTGGGCAGCAAGCTATATACGTGCCGATAAAAAGAATGATTATTTATAATTTTTACGGCACAACAATGAGTAGTTTAAGTAACTTTATTAACTTATAAATTATGTTACAACGTATTATTCCATCTTCAGGCGAAGCACTTCCCGTTATAGGACTGGGTACCTGGCAAACATTTGATGTCGACAATTCGCAACAGTATTCGGCTTTAAAAAGCGTATTGAACGAGTTGAATGCTGCCGGAGGCAGTTTAATAGACAGCTCACCTATGTATGGCAATGCTGAAAAGGTGGTGGGAGACCTTACTTCTGAAATGGAGGTAAGGGATGATTTTTTTTATGCTACCAAAGTTTGGACAACGGGTTTGCAGGCAGGTATCGACCAGGTCAATGCTTCGTTTAAAAGGATGAGAAGAACCACCATGGACCTGGTGCAGATTCATAACCTGGTTGACTGGAAAATACATTTGCCGCAATTGCGCCGTATGAAAACGGAAGGCAAAATCCGTTATACAGGTATCACCCATTACACTGATGACAGCCATGATGAACTGGAGAAAATTATGATTGCGCAGGTGCCTGATTTCGTACAATTTAATTATTCTATTTTAAACCGTAATGCCGAAAAAAGGTTGCTGAGTATCGCCGCTGAGTTGGGTGTAGCTACAATTATTAACCGCCCTTTTGGAGAAGGAAAATTGTTTGCAAATGTAATTGGAAAGCCTTTGCCACCCTGGGCTGCAGAATTTGAAATTGATAGCTGGTCAGCTTATTTTTTAAAATATATTATTGCACACCGTGCTGTCAATTGCGTTATACCGGCTACAGGGAATGCCGCACATGCCACGGCTAATTTAAAAGCGGCTACGGGCATTTTGCCAGATGCCTCAACCAGGAAAAAAATGGTAGAATATTTGGAAAAATTATAGTAAAACAAAAAAGGCGAAGCCAAACAGACTTCACCTTTTTTATACCAATTTTATAATTACTGCACTACAATTTTTGCTGTTACATCCCTGCTTCTTAAGAAATATAGGCCACTGGCGTAATTACCCAGGTCAAGTAATTGTAATCCCGGTGTGTATTTAATTTTCTTCATCAGCACGCCGTTTGCGTTAAAGAGCGAGAGGGTAGTGGGTTCATTCACCTGCACCTGGAATTCCCGCGATGATGCGCTATTGTTTATCAGCGCGAAGGATTTTACATGTTCTTCTATTTTTAGTAACCTGGTTTCACTGTAAGTGTTGTTGCCATTAATATCTATTTGTAACAGGCGATAATAATTGTTGCCTTTGGCTGGATTCTGCTGTACATAGCTATAGTCCTTTTTAGTGTTGCTGTTGCCCGCTGCATTTAGTGTTGCGAGGTTGTGCCAGTTTGCACCATCTCCACTATTTTGTATGGTAAAGTTTTGTGTGTTTTGTTCACTCGCTGTCTGCCATTTAAGCAAGGCCGTTCCATTGCCCTGCGACGCGGTAAAGTTGTTGAGACTTACCGGTAACACGATGGCTGGTTCAAAATTGAGATTGTCCACCGCTACAAAAAGGTTGTCATAAGGCGCAGCATCGGCAACAACAAAACGCACCTCATCAATATTAGCCCACAGTGCACCAAATGTTAAACTGCCGGTATTGTTATGAGACTTGTTGAAGGCGTTGCGATTGTAGGCTATGGCTGCATTACCGCTGCCATAAGTGCCCGACGTAGTTACATTAAATCCATTGACAGTGGCAACCGCCAGGCCGTTGTCGTAGCCAATAATATTATAAGTTTCTGCACAGTTACCATTTAGATGACCGAAAAATTCAACATCCAGTGAGGCCATTTTAAAATTGATCGTGTTACTGGTTGATTTAAAATCTGCATAAGCGGGACTCGGTAGTGTAGAAAAAGTCATGACCAGGGCGTTGCCGCTGAATACCGGGCCGTCGCTGATGCCGCCTCCAACGGCATCATCAACCCCAACATTACCTGTACCACCGCTGGTGGAATACAATATGCAACCCAGGGTTATGGTAGCTGGATAAGCAGTGTTGGTATAACCCGTAAAGTTTTGGTCAACTGGTGTAGAAGGGCATGGCGGACTTGCAACAGCTTCATTTCTGGTTGTGTTATTGACAGCATGTTGCCCGGTTGAATCTGTAGCATGGGCAGGTGTGGCCATTACCTGGCTGCCCGTAATTACTAGCAAAGTCAGCATTGCCTTTAGCATCCGGTTTTTAAAATTTTTGCCGCTTACAAAACGATGTGCGGTACTTAATTTTAAGTGAGAAGATAACATAGATTTTTCTTTTGAGTTATGGTATGGACTGACCCAATAGTGGGTATCACCGGGCGCTGTTTATTCGCACGGATTTCTTTGGGGCTAACTGTTTCTTTGCTGTAATTATTGCGCCGCTTCATTTTTTGCCACCGGTGCAAAAAACGACTGTGACCCATTTTCTGCAGAGTTGCCTTCCATTTTTTCGACAACATAGGCCCGGTCAAAGAAAAGAGTAAGTTCAGGCAGAAGGGATAAGGTTCAGAACTTATTTTTAATACCTGGTGCCGTGAGATGATGGTGTAGTAAGCATTTCGGGTATGTGAGTCAATCCCGGCTGCAGTGTTGCTGGTCAATTAATCGTTTCCATTTTAAAAAAACATGCCTGTATTTTTTGCAGTTAGCGGGTTAATTAATTGAAAAGTGAAAGGTAATTTATTAGCGGGTGTAGAATGGGCACGACGCTGTTTTTAGTAACTTTTCTACGGTAAAAAATGGATGCAGAACGGATAGGTTTCGAAGCATCGGTACGCAAATTGGGAGTGTGATTATTATCGGCCATTTATTTGTATTGGATAGAAATTTTTTAACAAAAAATCCCACCAGGAAAAAATGCATTTCATTACCAGGCGGATTTACCATAAATAAAGGCCAACTAATTTTGAAAAAGCAGGCAGGCGCTTTTACAATGATGTTTCATCGAACTTTACTGCTTACACGCTGTTATCAGCTTAACAATTTTTGATTATACCATGCAAAACAATTCATCCAATAATATCGTCTTTTCGGTTTTAGACCTTGCAACAATAAAAGAAGGCAATACAGCAGCAGATAGTTTTCACAACAGTTTACGGTTGGCAAGGTATGCGGAGCAACTTGGGTATACCCGTTATTGGGTTGCTGAGCATCATAATATGCCGGGGGTAGCAAGTTCCGCGACCTCCATTTTAATAGGTTATTTGGCGGCAGGTACAAGCAACATCAGGGTGGGTTCGGGGGGTATTATGCTTCCTAATCATGCGCCATTGATAGTTGCCGAACAGTTTGGTACATTGGCGTCCCTTTATCCAGGTCGAATCGATCTTGGCCTGGGCAGGGCACCGGGTACCGATCAACTCACAGCTTACGCTATCCGGGGAGAAAATATGAGGGCAGGCGATACCTTTCAGGAAGACGTCCAGGAACTGCAGGCTTTTTTTTCTGCGGATAACAGCAACAGCCGGGTAAGGGCAATTCCGGGAGAAGGTCTTGATATTCCCATCTGGATATTGGGTTCCAGCACAGATAGTGCGTTGCTGGCTGCAGCCTTGGGCTTGCCGTATGCATTTGCCAGTCACTTTGCACCGGCCCAGTTTTTAACTGCTATTGATTTGTACCGGAAAAATTTTCGCCCCTCGGACAGGTTAGCGGCCCCTTATGTGATCAGTTGTGTAAACGTAATTGCCGCGGATACAGATGCGGAAGCAGACCGCCTGGCCACTTCTTTGCAGCAAATGTTTTTTGGCATTATCAGCGGACGAAGAAGATTATTGCAACCGCCTGTTGCTAATATCCGCGACATTTTAGATGAATCTGAAGTGGCTATGTTGCAGCAAATGCTGGGCTACACATTTGTTGGCGGGCCACACAAAATAAAAGACACACTGCAACTTTTTTTAGACAAAACAAAAGTGAATGAAGTGATGGCCGTATCTCATATTTATGACCAGGAGGCAAGGTTGCATTCTTATAAAATACTTGCTGACGCAATGCAGCAGCCGACGAATTGAGGGCGCTGCACAGGGCTGAAAAGGTACAAGGGAGTGACACAACGATGTTGAGTTTTAAGTAATGCCCGGACAAATCTACTTGCTGCGGTTTCCAATTAATTGTAACGGCCCGTCATCAATTAGTATGGCGCCTTACTTTCAACCTTCGTCTCCAATTAGATAAACTAAGTAGTATAACTGAATAGAGAAAATTTGGTACACTCCGCATTGCTGAATGCTTTGGTAATGCCTTACCACTTCACCTATAGAAAATTATCACTACAGATTGCTTGCAAGTGGCAATTCTAATTTGTATTTTTCACAATCAAATATTGTATACAATTTAAACTTACAAGCAATGGAACTCAATATGTTAAATCAGCCTACAGCCAGGCGTGGTTTTATAGGTGTCCTGGCTTCCGGTGCTGCCACACTTGGCGTCGCATCACTGGCGTTTCCCCTCACCCTGAAAGCAGGGGTGAAGTCAACCGATAAACCAAACCTAATTGAAACGGTACCCGAAGATCCTGATGCATGGTTTGCCAAAATAAAAGGCAAACACCGTATGGTTTTTGATGCCACACACCCTAAAGAAATATTTCCTTTTGCATGGCCCAGGGTTTTTTTATTAACGAATGAAGCGACAGGCTCGGTAGCAAGTGATTGCAGTGTGGTGGTGATATTGCGCCATGATGCCATTCCGTATGCGATGGAAGATAAATTATGGGCTAAATATAAATTTGGTGAAATGTTTCAAGCGCATGACCCTGCCACCAAAGCGCCGGCAACCCGAAATCCTTTCTGGAAGCCGCAGAAAGGAGCTTTTAAAATACCTGGTTTTGGAGAAGTTGCCATTGGTATAGATGAGTTGCAGGCAAGTGGTGTAATGTTTTGCGTATGCGATGCGGCTATGACTGTAAATAGTGCAGTAACTGCGGATAAAATGGGATTAAAAGCAGAGGATGTTAAAAAAGAATGGGTGCAGGGATTGCTGCCTGGCATACAGCCGGTTCCTTCCGGCGTGTGGGCCGTTGGCCGGGCACAGGAACATGGTTGTGCGTACTGCTCAGTAGGGTAAAACGGAGTACAATTTCAATGCAAAGCCGCAGCAATAATTGCGGCTTTATTTTTTACTGGCAGGTGTGCTGCATTGTAATGCACCGTGAGCAGTGTTGCTTCGCGGATGAGCGCCTGTTGGCTTACAGCATATCTTGTAATCAAATCAAAAACCACCCGGTAACCAGCCTATTGCGCCGACACCAAATGTGCTGCGAGTACAAAAAGCATGGATAGTAGTAACTTTTCATACCTGTTATTTCAGGCAGTAACTAGTAGAAACAGTTTTGCTGAACTGCAATACAGCAGGGCCATACTGAATGACGGGGGCTCAAAGAATGGATACCTGTTAAGATGCGTATATTTGGAAAGATTCAAAAATGTATTGCACCGAAAGGTTGTATTTAAAAATGGTTTGTAAAAATGAAAAAATTATCAGGTCTTATAAAACAGTTGGAAGAACAAATCCCTGATGCCGAAAAACGAAATCCTGCAGTTTCCCAGGCTACTGTGGGCTGGCATATTGAGCATAGCTTGCTTGTGTTAAATGCAATTGTGGATGCGGTTAAAAGATCAGATGAATCGAAATATAAATGGAAGTTTAATTTCATCAGAACGGTCATTTATACCGTCGGAAAAATTCCGGCAGGGAAAGTAAAAGCACCGGCATCTGTGCAACCGAAAGGTGAATTTAATATTGATAAAATAGAATCAGATTTTACAATGGCGAAAAACAATATCACCGCACTGAAAGGGTTACCAGCCAATCAATTTTTTACACACCCTTTTTTCGGCGACCTGAATGTGCAACCAACCATCACATTTTTGGAACTGCACACCCGCCATCATTTAAAAATTATACACCGCATCATTCAATAGGTTCGGTTGCAATATTTCCCTTCCAAAGGTATCAACTTCGGAAGGCAAAATCCTGGCACCTGAGTTTTAGCAAATGATGCCTTTCCGGTAAAGCTTCTCCTAAAAATTAATTTTGTACCAGTACACCGTTGTTGACATAATAATGATACGCTGTACCACCGCTGAGCGTCCAGTTGGCAGCGTTAAAACTTCCATTGCCGGTTAAACTTGCACTGATTTTATACGCCTTCACAGCTATGCCACTTCGATTCCAGGTAAGTGGCGTGCCACTCACACAAGTTTCTGCCCCCAGGTTTTCGTTTTGTAAAAAATAGGCCTGGTTAATGCCGTATACTTTGCCCACGCCTGTTTGATCAATACATACCGCAGTTTGTTCATCAATGCCAATGCCTTTAATATTGGTATATGCAAAGTCCTTCATCATTCTTGCCAGGAATGTGATGTGTCTTCCCTGCCTGCCGCGTTGGGTGTAGTGAGAATCGGTAATGGTATTTTGTAACAGGGGAGAAGCAATAAAATCATTTTGGCCAAGCGTGATGTATTTGTGGTATGGATTTTTTAAAGCCTGGTCAGAGGTAACACTACCTGTTTGCGCACTGTAATAAATGCTGCCCATTACAGCAAGCCCGGCACTGGTGCCGCCTACCGTTACCTTCTTTGTATTGATCAGGTAATTGATTGCATCTTCTGTACCTGAATTTTTCCAGTAGTTTACATAATCCCATTGGTCGCCGCCGGCAATGAACAACGCTTCCGCATTGCGTATCTTTTGCGTAACCTCGATAAGGTCGGCCTTGGCCCTACTATCAATAATAATAGTTTCAACAGAATTTACGCCGCCCATATCATACATGTACTGGTTGTATCCATCTGCGCCGGTAGCCCTTATCACTACCACATCTCCGCCACCTGCCCTTTGTAAAAACCATTGTATGGCTGCATCTACATCTGTACCTCCGCCCATTAATATCAGGCCTGCTGTTGGTGTGGTGGTTACGTCAGCCGCGTTACCAGTTAAATACGTTACTACTGAAGGCGCAGGTTTAAGGGCTTTGTCTCCGGTACTTTTATCTAATGACAGATTGTTAGCCGCGGGAACGGCTGTTTGCTTGGCGCAGCTAAAAAATGTACCAACAGAAATGAGTAATAGCAGTAAGGATGGAAATTGCTTTTGCATAAATAAATTTTAAGTGAGGGGATTACCAAATATAGCGTTTATCGGCTATGTTCTTGCACGACAAATTTTTTATGAAGGCTCCGTCATTTTGTTTTTATTAAGCAGCACTCAAACAACAGCGGTGTTTATTCAACCCTTGATTTCTCTTCATCAGACGCATTGTTGAAATGTTTGCTTTTTCTTGCGAAAGTAGCTTTGCCAAAGCGCCAGGTAAAGGCAATGCCCAACCGTTGTGTATCATTTTCGGTAATTTGAAAATACTTTGCTTTACACCCACCGATTTGTTGTGGTAAATCCACGAATGAAAGATATCATCCATCGCAAGCCGGATACTGGCTTTGTCTTTCCATATCTTTTTTTGCACAGCTGAGTTCACACGTATTATGCCACTTGTAACTGCCTGGCCATTTATATCCCTGGCCAACGGCAACTACACCAAAATAGCTACCACGCAACAGGTATTGCTGCCAACCATGACGTTTTCAAATTTTGAAGAGTTGCTTCCGCGACAGCACTTTTTTCGTGTGCACCGTTCCTTTATTATCAACAAATCTAAAATCAGTCACGTAGAAGGTAACAGGGTATTCATCAATAAAACCGAAATCCCAATTGGTATTAATTACAAAGAAGCCTTTTTAAAAGAGCTCGGCTTTTCATCCTGAAAAACTTTGCAGACTACGGGGCGAAGTTATAAGTGAGCAGATCAACTAATCCCTGTAATTTAATGCCGGCTTTCTGTCACCCAACAAAGGCTTGTATTTGTAATCACCGACAAGCACTTTAAATTCTTCTGTAGCTTTCTTGATGAGCGTCGGTTTTAAGTAAAGGTCGATCGCTGTAAAGGTCATAGTTTTCGCAGCCGCAATCATGGCTCTTGTGCCCATGTCTTTTCCGCCACAGGCAACTGCCTGCCAGCTATGCGCCGATGTGCCGGGCACCCAGGTAGCAGTGGACAACCCTACCGTCGGCACTACATAACTTACATCGCCAACGTCGGTTGAGCCCTGGTTTTTTTCTGTGTGCAGCGGAGTAATGATGGCCGCGGAATCCAGTGAAGGTATCTTACCCAAAAAGGTAGATTGTAATTGTTTGGCAAATACTATTTCATCAGGCGTGTAGATTATGCCACCTACTTTTTCCAGGTTAGCCTGCATGTTAGCCGCCAGCGTTTTATTGATGAGTAAATCATGTGTACCATCAATTACTTCATACTCCATTTTTGTTTCAGTACCCATTGCTGCGCCCTGTGCCGCTTTGGTTACACGATCAAACAAAGTTTCTACAGTGGCTCTTTCCGGGTGCCTTACGTAATAAAATACTTCTGCAAAACCGGGCACTACGTTTGGTGCTTTACCACCGTTGGTAATTACATAATGAATGCGGGATTCCTGCGGAATATGTTCCCGCATCATGTTCACCATATTGTCCATCGCTTCTACTGCATCTAGGGCAGAACGTCCTTTTTCAGGCGATGCCGCGGCATGGGCGGCGATACCATAAAATCTGAATTTGGCTGAGCGATACGCCAGTGCACTGCTGTAAGTCACTTCATTTTTATCTCCCGGATGCCAGTGCAATACCACATCTACATTGTTAAACAAACCTTCTCTAACCATATATACTTTTCCTCCGCCACCTTCTTCTGCCGGCGTACCATACAATTTTATGGTGCCTTTAATCTTTCCAGCTTCCAGTAATTTTTTTATTTCTATTGCCGCGGCCACAGAGCCGGTGCCAAATAAGTGGTGGCCGCAACCATGCCCGCTTGTTCTTCCTGCAATCGGTGTTTTAGTAAATGAAGTGTCCTGCGATAAGCCAGGTAAAGCATCAAATTCGGCCAGTATACCGATGACAGGTTTACCTGTTCCGTAACTGGCTACAAATGCGGTTGGCATTCCGGCTACGCCGGCTTCAACTGCAAAGCCTTGTTGGGTAAGCGTTTGTTGTAACAGCAGCGAGCTCTTGTTTTCCTTATAACCTACTTCTGCATAATCCCAGATAGTTAAAGCAATTTTTTTATAGTCGTCATAACCTGCCTGTATATCTTTGGCAGCAGTTGTTTTTAAATTCTCTGCAGTTTTAGGATTGTTGTTTTGCGAAAAGGAATAAAAAGCCGTCAGCAATAAACAGCAGGAAAGAAAAAATAATTTCATGAATTTTATTTAAAAGGAAAAAATTGCAGTCACACTAAAATACGAAGGCTGATTTTATTGTCACAATTTGTTTTAAGCAAATGATCCTGTTAATTAAGTTATACATGCAGAATTACTGATTCTGTTACTTAACGGTCATGCTTCAACAATCATCTTACCCGTGTTTTCTCCTTTAAATAATCCCAGCAAAGCTGCCGGCAATGCATCGAAGCCATGAACGATGGTTTCAGTGAATTCCAGTTTTCCTTCTTTTACCCACTGCGCCAGGTGCTGAATGCCTTCTTTAAATTCGCTTTGAAAATTGCTAACTATAAATCCCTGCATCAATACACTTCGGGTGAGCAACATGGGCTGTAGTCGTGGACCGGTTGGCGTTTCAGTACTATTGTATAAAGAAATTTGTCCGCATAAAGGAATGCGTGCATGAAAGTTAATATTTGCTATCACCGCATCTGATATTGTTCCACCAACATTGTCAAAATAAATATCCACACCAGCAGGACAAGCAGCCGCAATTGCTTGTTTCATATCTGGTGTCGTTTTATAATTGATGGTTTCATCAAAGCCAAATTTGTCTTTTAGCAATTGTATTTTTTCTTCAGACCCTGCAATGCCCACCACGCGACAGCCTGCTATTTTTGCCAGTTGGCCGACCACAACACCTACCGCACCAGCAGCACCGGATACCACCACTGTTTCGCCAGGTTTGGGTTTGCCGATGTGCATTAAGCCAAAGTACGCAGTAAGGCCCGTCATACCAAGAACGCCAAGAGAATAGCTTGCCGGTGCAAGTGTCGTATCAATTATAGTAATCGCTTTTTCTGCAGCAATTATGTCCGTACGCCAGGGCAGCATGCCCGTTACAATATCGCCGGCTTTAAAATTGCCGGATTTACTTTCCACTACAGATGCCACAACGCCGCCTGCAATGGGTGCATCAATCTGGAAAGGTGGAGAATAAGATTTAACATCATTCATCCGGCCACGCATGTACGGATCTACGGAATAGAACAGTCCCTTCAGTAATACTTCGCCTTGCTGTAATGCTGGCAATGTTATATTTTCTGTCCTGAAATTTTCTGCCACCGGCATGCCCTTGGGGCGTGCTGCAAGTACAATTTGTTTTGTTGTCATCGGAATGTTATTTATGATAGTAAATTAAAATAAGTAGGTTTTACTCTTAATCTTTCATCTTGTTAAATTACAAGCGCCAGTTGGTAAGGTTCAATTATTTTTTTTAATCTGCAAATATTTTACGGTTAGTAGAAATTATTTCCCGCTAAATGGCGAAAAGAAAGTTAATCCGAAGCGGAATTGAATACACCATTCCATTGGCAGTATAATTGTACAGGTAAGTTTTTAATGTAAAAATTTACTGCAATGGACTTACAAAATGAAGATTTGCCTGCTACACTACAGGCATTCGATTTAATGGATGATAAGGAGATTTTTTTGGCCGAGCAGGTGGTAGGTAGTCAATCGGAAATAGATACGTTTACCAACCGGTATGCAGGCAAACTAATCAAAGCTAAAACAACGCTGCCCGTAAACGGCAATGGCAGTCATGCAAAACCTGCCTACCGTTCCAGGTATTCTTCTACAGGGGTAGTTATGGGCATCATTGTGCTGGTGTTTATCATCCTTGTTATTTACGGCTTTTCTACCGGCTGGCTACAGGAAAAACTGCACCTGAAGATTTGATGGTTTGAAATTGGCTGTGAATTACAATGAAGGAATATATTTTAAGTAAAGCAAACCTATCTTTACTTTAAAATAGTCATTATGCAAAAAGGGTATTTGTTATTGATTTGCTTTGCTTTTTCCATTCCTGCCGGAGCCCAGTCAAAAACCAATTACGGCAGTAATAAAAGCGCAGGAAAATATTACGATGTGCGTGGAATGAAAATGTATGTGGAAGAGTACGGCAATGGCAAACCGTTGTTGATGATACATGGAAACGGAGGCAGCATCAACAGCATGGCCAGCATTATTCCCTATTTTTCACAACACTATAAAGTGATTGTAACCGATAGCCGTGCCCATGGCAAATCAACAGACGCCAATGACTCATTAAGTTTTGAGATGATGGCCGATGATGAGGCGGCACTGCTTGATCAGTTGCACATTGACTCTGCATATGTAATTGGCTGGAGCGATGGAGGTATCATTGCGCTTGTGCTGGCCATGCGCCACCCGGGTAAAGTAATTAAGCTGGCTTCTACCGGCGCCAATCTGTGGCCGGATTCCACTGCACTCATTCCCTCTTTGTGGTTAGATGAGCAAAAACATTATGAAGCCTTACATGCGAAAAAAATGACGGATGTAAAAGAAAAAAATGATTGGAAAATATTTATGCTTGACTGGTTGCAACCCAATATTCCCTTAGCAGGTTTAAAAGCCATTCAATGCCCTTCGCTCATCATCAGCGGCGACCACGATTTAATCGTACTGCAACATACGCTACAAATTTTTCAAAATATTTCACATGCGTATTTATGGATATTACCCGATTCCGGCCATGGCACGCTGGAAGAACATACCGCCGAATTCAATCAAAAAGTGCAGGAGTTTTTTATAAAGCCTTTCCATCAGCGATGATGCACATCCTGCATTATTCTTTTTTCCTGGTTTTTAACCTGGTCAATGCGTTGACTTCATAGTTTATCCCGTTCATAAAATTCTTGTTAACAATCGTATCAATTTTATACTGCTGCAACAATAATTTAGTTTGCTGCAAATAGGCGGTAGTTAATTTTTTTTGCTCATTGATTAGTTCTGCGGGCAACGAATACTTAAAGCTGCGTTTTTCAAAAGCCTGCCATTCATTTTTTAACAACGGATTTTCCAATAAGGTATTTTCTATTCTTTTAAAAGCGTCGGAATATTCCTGGCTGATACTATCGGGGTATGGCTGATGGTATTTATTTAGCAGCAGGCTGATAAACAAGCGTGGTTCACCATCATATTCGTTTTCATTTTCACCTTTTTTCTGTATAACAGAAGCTGGCTTCCAGCCTTTGGAAAGCGCCAACGCAATGACTTCGCTGCAGATGTCACTGTACTTTTTTTCGGATACCATTTCAATAATTTTTTCCATATCCTGTTCCAATACCGGCCGATGCGCAGCGTACCAGCCAACTACCTGTTGGTGGTTATAGCCCCGGATAATATTGGATGAAATGATTTTTTTAATGCGCTCATTTTTCGTGGATGCCCATTCGTTTGTTACAAACAAAAATACATCGTCCGTCATATGGCTGCATAGTACATCCAGCAGCAGCAATTTTTTATATTCATCCCTGCTTTCTTTGTATTGTTGCATCAACGGTTCGGGTGTTATCAAATCGTATTCGCTCATTAACTGGTAACATCCGTTTTGCAATAACCAGGAAGGATGTTTTTGCAGGAAGCTGACCTTTTGTTGAAGCAGGCGGCGATCTTTGGCGGAATCATACAACAGGTCCGAGATGATTTCTAACTGTACATTCAGGGAAGGATTGGTGTTATTTAAGGCATAGTTTATAAACGCTGGCCTGTTGTATTGAAACTTACTGATGAAAAGTACAGCAGCACTGCTAACCCAGGTATTTTTAGCATTCATCATCGGGTAAATTTTCTGGTAAAGCATCAGGGCGGTATCGTAATGCCCGGTACCTTTCAGTGAATCGGTCATAAGATAGGGATCATAATCACTATGTTCTGTAAAATAACAAAGTGCATTGTATTAAATTTCTTCGTTGCTGCTGTTAAGCATGGAAATATAATCCGCTTCCTCAAAGCCAGGTATAACCACGTAATGGTATCCAACGTTATTTTCCCGGTCATCGCAGCCCGCAGACATCAAAGAAAGAATGGCTGTAATGCAGGCAAACGAGATAACGATATTAAGCAAAATGTTTTTCATGTGGTTGCTGTTTAGTAACAAGAAAGCTACCTGGTTTATGTCAAAACAACACTAACCAGCATCGGGAAAATGGTTGATCATTATCAGTACTTTTTTTGGGGATTTATGGTGAATGCATGCTGTCACCAGCGTGAACAGTACATTGCTAATTGTTAGTTCTTTTGTCAACTTTAGTCGAACAACTGTTGACGGGTAATAAGCCCGGCAGCCCTTGTTACACTCCGTAGCTACCAGATTTGAAAAATCCCGAAAAATACCCTGCGCTGGTTGACTTATATTTGTACAACTAAATAGTTATGCTCACGGTAAAAAATATTGAATGGAAATTGGAATTGATAGTTTTGCCGCAGCGGCCGTAAAACAAGACAGCACCCCGAACGATAGCATGCAGGCGATAGCCGAATTGCTTGAAAGAATTGTTTTTGCAGATAAGGCAGGGTTGGATGTATTTGGAATAGGCGAACACCATCGGAAAGAATTTTTGGATTCTGCACCAACGGTGATACTTGCCGCTGCCGCAGCTAAAACCAACCGCATCCGGCTTACGAGCGCCGTTACGGTATTAAGTGCGGCTGACCCGGTAAGGGTATTTCAAAACTTCGCCACGCTGGATTTAATTTCTAACGGACGGATTGAAATGGTGGTGGGCCGCGGATCTTTTACCGAAGCCTTCCCCTTATTTGGATTAAAACTGCAGGAGTACGATGAGCTGTTTACTGAAAAACTTGAACTGCTTTTAAATATCCGTTCCAATGAAATAGTGAACTGGTCAGGTAAATTTCGTCCGGCTTTACATAACCAGGCGATCTACCCGAGACCTTTGCAAAATCCGCTGCCCATTTGGATCGGCGTTGGAGGAACGCCGGCATCTTTTGCCCGGGCCGGTACGTTGGGGCTTCCTTTAATGGTAGCCGTTATTGGTGGCGAAACGCATCGGTTCCGCCCGCTAATTGACTTGTATCGTGCCGCCGGAAAAAAGGCCGGCCATGCGCCTGAAAAATTAACTGTAGGCTTACATTCCCTTGGGTACGTGGCTAACACAACAGAAGAAGCCGTTGATGATTATTATCCCGGCTACGCTGAAACTTTTACCAGGATAGGAAAGGAGCGTGGCTGGCCACCTGTTACCCGTACACACTTTAATGCGCAAACCGGAATGTTCGGCGCTTTACTGGTAGGCGGGCCTGAAGAAGTGGCTGAAAAAATTATTCGCCATAGCGAGGCGTTGGGGGGTATTTCAAGACTTACTTTTCAGATGGACAATGCCGGGCTTTCGCACAACAAATTACTACAGTCGATTGAACTGATAGGATCAAAGGTAATACCGTTAGTGAATGGATCCATCCAGGCCACAGTTGTATAGCAGGACAAATTTTGCCATGCAAATGGTCACAGAAAACAGGTACGGAAATTAATACACCACAATCCTGGTATGTAGTTTAGCTGCCGGGCTGGCCGACTTGGGAATATGTAAATGCAGCACGCCGCTGTTGTATTCAGCGCTTATAAATGCGGTATCAACGTTTAAAGGCAATTCAATATGCTTATAAAAAAAGACATTGTTGAATTCAGGCAACCCTTCTTTTTTCTGCAAGCGAGCTGCAGTCTCTTTATGCAATACGCAGACGGTCAAAAAATTTTTATCTGTGTAAGTCACAAAATCCTCGCGTTTTACTCCGGGTACAGCGACCTCTACTTTAACAAAATCACCATTATCAGCCAGTGTGACTGCAGGGTACATTAACCTACTTCCCGCATTCGATTTTTTCAATTCTTTTTTTGTTGCAACTTCATTCAGTAAAGGAACAAACTGACCGGGGTAAATAGAATAGCCAGGAGGGGACAATTTAGCGTTTTTCATATGACATAATTTAAGTTAAAGTAACCGATAGTTCAAGTTACGCCGATTGGCGGAGGAAAAATAATGACAGTGATCAGTAAAATGGATGGGTAAAAAACAATTGTCTTGCAACAAAAATTCAGCCAAAAAAATACTATCTTTTGCAAAATACTATATGAAGGCACTTGTAATTTCTGGTGGCGGTAGTAAAGGGGCATTTGCCGGGGGCATAGCCGAATACCTGATAAAAGTATGTAAGCGGGATTATAAAATATTTATAGGCAGTTCAACCGGTAGCCTGCTGGTACCGCTGTTGTCTATTGGGGAAATAGATAAACTAAAGGAGGTTTTTACAACCGTTACACAGGAGGATATTTTTAACAACTGTCCTTTTTTGATACAGAAAAAGAGGGGCGTGTACAAAACAAAAATCAATCACCTCGGCATTGTGAAAATGTTTTTAGAAGGCAAGAAAACTTTCGGCGAAAGCGAAAACCTGCGGGACCTGATATTTAAAACCATTACCGAAAGTGACTTTGAAAAGATCCAGCATAATGATGTGCATATCACGGTATCTAATTTGAACACCATGGGGGTAGAATACAAGGAAGCAAAGGACTGCACGTACAACGATTTTTGCGAATGGGTTTGGGCTTCTGCCTCGCTGGTGCCGTTTATGAGTCTTGTTACAAAAAACGGCTACGAATATGCAGATGGCGGTATGGGCAACATCGTACCTATTTACCAGGCCATTCAAAAAGGGGCTACTGAGCTGGACATTATTGTTTTAAAAACAAATGAAAACCAGGTTAATAAACTGCCTATCCGCAATGCGCTGGACCTTACCTCCAGGGTTTTCTCGTTTATGCTGAACCAGATTGTTACAGATGATTTAATTATCGGCAGGCTGGAAGGTCTGAATAAAAGAATCAAACTCAATTTTTATTATTCAAAAAAAGAACTCACCACCAACTCCCTTATTTTTGATCCGGTTCAAATGGCAGAATGGTGGGAATATGGTTATAGCATCGGCAAAGAAAATTGTCCGGATTGCAAAATCATAGACCCACCGGAAGTTACCAAGGCGGTAGCCTCCGTCATAGAACATGTAAAATAAATACAATCACCAATAACAGCCCCGTAGGAGGCGCAAGAGCATAAAACTTATGGTTAAGTTGGCATTAGTTGGTATGTTGCAGGTGATTGCATGCAGCATAAAATATGACAACCAGGGATAAAGCCATACAAATATTCAACTCGGCCATTGCTGCTGTTCATCCTGCACAATTAATGCCTGCTCATTTATTTATAAAAGATAATACGCTGCATATTTTTAATCAGCAGTTTTCATTAGCAGCACTTCAAAATATCTATGTAATTGGCGCAGGTAAAGCCAGTGCGGCCATGGCAAAATCGGTGGAAGATATACTGGGTAATTTAATCACCGCAGGTATTATTGTTACAAAATACCAGCATTCCATTTCGTTGCAAAAAATAGCTTGCGCAGAGGCTGCACATCCGGTGCCGGATGAAGAGGGCGTGGTTGCTACCAAACAAACCATTGAATTATTGCAGCGGGCAGGAAAAAATGATTTAATCATTTGTCTCATCAGTGGCGGCGCATCTGCTTTATGGATGGATGTACCGGAAGGTTTGACTTTAAAAGACCTGCAGATAACATACGAACTGCTTTTAACATGTGGCGCTGCTATTAATGAAATGAATACGGTGAGAAAGCATTTATCTGCTGTAAAGGGCGGGCAGTTACTTCAATATGCACCATTGGCCAGTTGGTTTACTTTTATTATTTCTGATGTGCCGGGAGATAATTTGTCTGTTATCGCCAGCGGCCCTACAGTGGCTGATGATTCTACATTCGCGGACGCAGAATGTATATTGAAGCAGTATCATTTATTGGATCAATTGCCAGCGGCTATTAGTGACCATATCTATGCCGGTGTTAAAGGAAAAATAAAGGAGACCGCCAGGCCAACCGAGCCGGTTTTTAACCAGGTGCACAACCAAATTATTGGCAGCAACAGCATCGCATTAAAAGCAGCAGCCACATGTGCCGGTGCATTGGGCTATTCGGTTGCCGTTGCTGCTGGTGGATTAGAGGGCGACGCCGAAAAGGAAGGAGCGGCATTGCTTAATCAATGTAGAAATTATACGGGAACATTGCCGGCATGCTGGCTAAGGGGCGGCGAAACTACCGTAACTGTAATGGGGAACGGCAAAGGAGGCCGCAACCAGCAAATGGCGCTGAGTGCACAATTGGAATTGAATAAAAATGCAAATGATGGCAATCATGCCATTACTTTTTTAGCGGCAGGTACCGACGGAACGGATGGACCGACTGATGCTGCCGGTGCCATTGCAGATAGGGCCAGTTTGGAATTGGCGAAGAAAAGGCAACTGAACGCAGCCGCCTTTTTGAAAAACAACGATGCCTATCATTTTTTTGAACAAACGGACAGCCTGTTTAAAACCGGGCCTACGCAAACCAATGTGATGGACCTTGTTGTAGTAATTGCTGACTCTTTTAATGGATAATTTATAATGGATAATTAATAATGCTTTCAGATTGTAGCTTCTGCAGTATAGATTGAATGTATCAACTGCACCTGCTATTGTTGATTCAATGTCGTTGACTTAAGGATAACCACCGTGGCGGTTGATTAGTGACTAACCAAAGCTTAAATAAACGACATTGATTGTTGATTTATCAAAATTGAAATTGATTAAAATGAGCAGGTTGCTGATTATCCATTAAAAATTATCAATTATCCGTTAATCAATTTTCAATTAAAAATATGGTTACAGGTTTTCCATTACTGCTGATTATTACCGCTGCTATTTTGTTTATTGTAATTGCTTGTGCTCGTTTTAAATGGCACCCATTTTTAGCTTTGCTGACAGCAGCGCTTTTTACCGGGCTCGCCGTGGGGCTGCCTTTAAAAGATATTGCCCAAACCGCCAATGAGGGCTTTGGCAATATGATGACGCATATCGGGCTGGTAGTTGTGCTGGGGACATTGATAGGCACCGTACTGGAAAAAACTGGTGCAACGCTTCGTATTGCTGATTCCATTATTCATTTTGTTGGGAAGAACAGGCCGGTGTTGGCCATTACCGTCATTGGGTCGGTAATTGGCATCCCCATATTTTGCGATAGTGGTTTTGTAATTTTAAATGGGCTAACCAGGCCCCTGAGCCGGGAAACAAAAAAATCGTATACGGCCATTGTGAATGGGCTGGCCGGCGGCTTATATATTACGCACACCTTATTACCCCCGCATCCAGGGGCACTGGCAGGTGCCGCCAATCTTGGTTTGGGCCAGCACCTGGGGACTGTTATTTTAACCGGGTTAGCAGTAAGCATTCCGGCTACAATCATGTGCTGGTTATTTGCATCCCGTTTTTTAAATGTGGTAAACGAACACGACGCATCAGCAGAAATACAGGAAGAAGAACTGATGCATCTACCGGTTTTTTGGAAAAGTGTATTGCCGGTAATAGTACCGGTTTTACTAATTGCAGCCGGCTCAGCCACCGAAATAGTACCGATGCAGGAGCAACTGAAAAATGGATTGCATTTTTTGGGAAGTCCGGTAATAGCACTGCTGAGCGGTTTGCTGCTTTCCTTATTGCTGATAAAAAAATCTGAAAGCCCGGCGTTCAACGGGTGGATAACTGAAGCGATCCGCAATGCAGGCCCCATCCTGATATTGGTTGGTGCTGGTGGTGTGTTTGGAAATGTGTTAAAAAAAACACCATTGGCCGACCTTGTACAGCATTGGGTGAGCAATGGTACCTTTTCTCCCATCGCTTTTTTACTGATCGCCTATGCAATAGGTTGTTTATTAAAAACGGCACAAGGCTCAACCACATCTGCCATCATAGTAGCTACTTCTATATTGGCGCCTGTGGCGGTTATAGCAGGGTTTAAGGAGCCACTTCCGTTGTCGTTACTACTGGCAGCTACCGCCACCGGAGCCATGATGGTGAGTCATGCAAATGACGCTTACTTCTGGGTTATTGCACAGTTCAGCGGTTTGAGCATGCAGCAAACCTACCGCAGTTTTTCATTGTTGAGTATTGTGTTAAGTATCTGCAGCCTGTTGGTTGTTTTACTACTTGCATCAGCACTGCTTTAGAAAAACCAATCATACCAAATTTTACTTCCCTAATGTTTTTCCTGAGTTATGCTAATGGCAAATAATGCCAGCAATGATTGTGGGTAAACGTTTTTTAATGGCAGTTTTTCTCCTCAACTGGGTAAGAATATGAACAAAACCGCTTGTGTTTGCAAGTGAGTCGCCCCATATCATTTTGGCATGTTTCTATTGCTGGTTAATTGTATTTTAAACCTATTTGTAAATTTTAAAACCTATTTATTATGATAACAACCTCAACAGAAAACAGCGAGACAAAACGGATGGAAGACCCTTTGGAACAGTATCCTACGCCACCGTACGGGGAACAACAGCAGGCGCCTCCGGGAGATGAAGATTTACTGCAGCCGGGGGCAGATCACGGGGAACTAACTTATAAGGGATCGGGCAAATTACAAGGAAGAAAAGCCATTATTACCGGTGGTGACTCTGGCATCGGAAGGGCAGTGGCCATTGCATTTGCGAGAGAAGGTGCAGATGTTGCCATTTCTTATTTGAATGAAGATGATGATGCACAGGAAACTGCAAAATATGTGGAAGAAGCCGGGAGAAAAGCGTTACTAATACCGGGCGATATCAGCGATCCCCAGCATTGTAAAAATATTATTGAACGTGCAGTAAAGGAATTCGGAGATATTGATATCCTGGTGAACAATGCTGCGTTCCAGGCAACCCACAATTCACTCCAGGAAATTACTCCGGAAGAGCTGGACCATACTTTTAAAACAAACATATACTCAATGTTCTATCTATGCCAGGCGGCAGAGCCCCATTTTAAACCTGGCAGTACGGTCGTTAATACTACTTCTGTAAATGCTTATAAGCCTTCCCCGGCTTTACTGGCTTATGCTTCTACCAAAGGAGCAATACAAAATTTCACCTCGGGCCTTGCCCAGCTTTGGGCAGACAAGGGAATACGGGTTAATTGCGTGGCCCCCGGCCCCATCTGGACGCCCCTCATTCCATCCACTATGCCTGTTGAAAAAGTACAAAACTTTGGAAAAGATACGCCGTTAAAAAGGGCGGGGCAGCCGGCCGAGCTGGCACCAGTATACGTGTTGCTTGCATCGCAGGATTCAAGTTATATGACAGGGTCAACAGTGCAGGTAACAGGCGGAACACCCACCATTTAAAATTAACTGGAATAATTAATCCTTAAAAAGAAAATCAATGAACAGTATTGTTTTTAACAGGCGTCATTTGAAAGAATACCTGGTATTTGGATCGGCCGGCGCTGCGTTATATCTTATATCAGTTGTGTTGTTTCTTAGCCATAATAGTTACCAGCACCTGTATTATCTTTTTATGGGCTGCCTGTTTTTTATGGTTGCCATCTTTTTTTACGAGTATAAATTGCTGTATAGCCGGTATGATGAAAAACGTGCCGTATCAATGTTATTGGCAGGTCTTTTCGCTACCTTAACCGGGGTATTGATGGCTTGCATATTTGCAGTGATAGCTATGTTTTTTTTCAGTCCTCATTTATTTTCCACTATGCCTCAGCAACAATTATTACCCGACGCAGCAACGCAGGATCAAACCGGTAAGCCCGTGTATTTGTTGGCGATGATATTAGCAACCGCTACTCTGGGAAACTTTGCTACCGGTTCTTTTATCTCCATAATTGTGAGCAATGCAGGCAAGCGCAATCAAAGCAACAATTAGCCGGTGTGTTGAGGAGAAACTTAATTGTCACACACAGAAAACCGTCAGCATCACCATGCCTGCTCATTTAACCGGGCGATACCAAAGAAAATAATAGCGGCAGAAAAACGTTAACAGGTAAAGAAATCCATTTCTATATGAAAAAGTACCTGTTTGCCCTTGTATTTTGCCCGCTTATATCCTTTGCACAGCGAGTAGACCTTGACCGGTTTAACTTTAGCGTACAATTTCATTCGCTGCCAGCAATGCGGCTTGATAGCAGTTATCACACCTATAACGTGGTAGTGGAAGGAAGCAAAATGATGCAACCCTTCCTGAAACCAATAGTTCCTGAAAATTCGGTTGTACTGGAAGGCTGGAAGAAAATTCCGCAGTATGGTCATATCACCATCAAGGTGAAGCTGGACGATTTGTTGCCCGAGTCTGTGTCAGTTAAAGAACGCGTTGAAAATATCAAAAACAACCTGGGACAAATTACAGGCACACGCACTTTGTACTACCAGGAAGTGGTATATACTTTTGCCGCTACGGCAATGATATCAGACTATAAAGGCATGCACATTATGGACCAGGTATTGGCCGACCGTGGATATAAACAAGTGTACAAGAGCCCTGAGTTTCCATTCAGACCAATGGCGGAAGGTTATTTTGTATTAAATTCAATGACCACCACTGCCGAATTGTACCGCAATTGTGTAAACAGGGCTATGCGTTACCTGAGTGACCGCGTTACGAATAACTTTGGCTTTAGCGATTTAACTGTCAATGACAGGATGTGGATTATTGGTAATAAAAAACATCCTGAATATGAAGACCACCGCAAAGCTTTTCAGCAGCTTACGGAAGTGCTTTTTACGATGAATTCCAATCAGTCTATAGAAGGTGTTCGTGAACAGTTAAAGCCGGTGATTGATTATTTCGAAAGCATCAAACAAACATATACCTCTAGCAAAAAACGCGACCGCAAAATCCGCTATGCCAGTTATTATAACCTGGCCGTGTTGTACTATTACCTGGATGATCCGCAGGCGATGATGAAACAAGCCACCGGGTTGGTGTTAAATGATTTTGATACAAGAGACGGTAAAAATTTTGAAGCAACGGCCACCGGTTTGAAAAATCTTTTTCAACAGGCGAATATTTATACGCGGCATTTTAAAATAGATCCGCTCAGTTATAGAGGCCCGTTGGAGGGAGCTGAGCAAACGGTAAAATAAAGATTGCAGCAAGTATCATTTTAGCCGTGAATGATAGCCCCCGATGATAAGGTCTACAGAAATGGCATTTCCCTGCAGGCTGCTGCCGCCGCTGTTGCAGTAATTAACCACGTTATAACGGCCTTGTAACCCGAGATAAAAAGTTGGGTTTATATAAAAATTATACCTTAATCCGCCATTGGCGTTAAACGCATTAATAGATAAAGGCCTTAGGCTTTGGTCATTCGATTTGGAAACATCAAAGCCATCAAAGCCAATGCCGGCAAGTATTCCAAGGTCATTCTTTGGCGAGCTTAGCAGGTAATAGGTGTAGTCGAAGCCAATGTATCCACCAAAATAATGATTGCTTTGATACTGCGTATTGTTTCGTTTAATAAAATAGGTGTTGGCGCTTTTTAAAAAACGAAACTGCATAGTAAAATCAAACTCCTGCCGATTTTTCCTGCCGCCCCACTGAAAGCCTATTGAAGGATGACTTCCAATAATTTTAAGGTCGCTGTTTGGTATCCAGGTACCTAATACCAATGCGCCGTTTACTCTTGTTGCTTTTCTTTGTTCTTTTTCTTTTTGCTGCACCAATACTGCCAGGTCCGGGTAATTTTCGCTGTTGTGTTTTATTTCTTTTACAGGCTCTGTAATACTGCCGGTAAAAACGGAACAGATAAATTTTTCATTTTCATCCAATTGTTTTTCTTCCATCAGCAATTTTGCCCAAATAGAAATGAATTTATAAAAAGCCGCTTCGTTATTGTAATAAGGCGCCGTGTATTTTTTATAGAAATCAAATAAGCGGGCATAGTTCTCCAATACCTCAATGGTAAAGGCGCTGAGGGAATCTTTTTTAAATGTAGCCTGTTGCATAGATAGCATCAGTGCGGTACACGTTATGTTATCGTTGCTGCCACAAGCATCTTTCCATATATTAATGGCCGTGTGCATGGAATCAAACGCCTTTGCTTTATATAGTTTCGGAAAAACATTGATGGCATTTAAAAATACATCATTGCAGGAAGGATGTTTTTTAGTCATTTGATCTTCGATGGTTTGGGCTGTAACATTGCTTAATGCTGTCATCGAAAAAAACAGGCAGGTAAAAAGTAAGGGTCTCATGGCAGGGAATTGTTTTTTAAAGGTACCAAATCTGCAGCAGTAATTTTTTGCAGTGGCCATTCAGCCAATTCAACGCGACGTGCATGTATTCAAACAAAAAAAATAATATCGTAAGCTATACGGCTAACTGCCGCAAACTTTTGCAATGGAATTGTCAATAATGGAAATAGCGCTGCTCAACTGCTCCCTGGTAATAATCAATGGCGGACATAGCTGCAAAACATTTCCCTGCGATACCTTAAAACTTAGGCCGTTTGCCAGGCATTCATACATGATTTTTTCAGCCTCCGTAATGGCTTTTGTTTTTGTAACGGCATCTTTCACCAGTTCAATTCCCCAAAGCAAACCGATGCCCCGCACGTCGCCAATAACCGAGTGCCGGTCTTTCAGCAGCTGTAGTTGTTCCCGCATAAAAATTTCATCTTCCTGTACTTTTTGCAGAATGTTTTCATTTTCCAAATATTCAATCATAGCCAACGCAGCGGCGCTGCCAAGCGGACTTTTTTCATGCGTATAGTGACCCAGCGAAACATCGCCGGCAACATTGTACTCCTCCCGGCAAATCATGGCTGCAAACGGAATAACGCCAGCTCCAAGGCCCTTGCCAAGGCAAACAATGTCCGGTTCAATATCATAGTGTTCAAACGCAAACATTTTTCCTGTGCGCCCAAATGCGATGGGTATTTCATCGAGTATCAGCAACACATTGTATTGCGTACATATTTCCCTTATCCTTTGCCAGTAGGCTTTTGATGGTATCTGTACATCGGTGTTGCGAACGGTTTCCGCAATGAAGGCACCCACGCCATCCTCTTTTTTTAAAATATCTTCCAGTGCATTGGCGTAGGCAATATCATCTTCAATGCCGTTTGTATTGCGGTAACCTGTTGGCTGCGGAATGTTAGCTGTATTGGGTACCAGCGGCCCTAAATATCTTTTAAATTGTTCTTCTCCGCCCGCAGCGATGGCATCAATAGATGCACCGTGAAAAGAATCTGCCAGCGACACCACTTTGTATTTTCCTGTTACCACCCGGGCAAGTTTTAATGCAATACCAATGGTACTTGTACCACCTGGTGCAAACAAAACCCTTGACAGTACAGGTGGCAAAAGCGACGTGATTTTTTTTGCACAATCAATGGCAACCGCATTGGTATACCGGCGGGGACTAAATGGAAGTATGTCCAATTGTTCTTTTACTTTATTAACCACATAACTGTTGCGGTAACCTACCTGGTGCACATTGTTGCCATGAAAATCCATCAATTTTTTCCCGCTTACATCTGTAATGTAAATGCCTTCGCAACTTTGTAATACATCCAGGCAGGGGGTGGAGAGCGATTGGTGTAAAAAGACTTCGCTATCCTGATCCAATAATTCCATTGTAGTTGTATCCAGGATTTTATACCATCCTTTACGGGAAGGTGCAAAATTTACATCGCCTTCTGTAAGCAAACTTTCTTCCTTTTGTGTCCCTGCAGTCATCATAAACAGTTGTTTTATTTTTTCAAAAATAGGATATCAAATGCAAAGACATTTTTTTGGAAAGAGATAAATTTAACCGGTGCAACTTTTATAATTAATTACCGGCATATGCTTTGTGTTGCTTTTTAATATGTTCACCATAAAATTGACTTGCTATGATACAATTTTACATTACCTGCATTAAGAATAATGTGCTGCACCGCCTGCTTTGTTGCATATGCTGTTTGCTTATAATAGGAAAAAGCGTTGCCCAACCAACCATCGCCTTAACGCCGGTAATTACGTCCGGATTAAGTTCGCCTATACAATTTGTAAGTGCAGGGGACGGTACCAATCGCGTTTTTATTGTACAACAGGGTGGTACTATAAAAGCATATGACGCGGCCTTTAATTTTTTGGCCGATTTTGTCACCGTATCTGGCGTAAATGTAGGCGGGGAGCGGGGCTTGCTTAGCATGGTATTTCATCCAAATTATGCTGCCAACGGTTTTTTCTATGTGTATTATACCAACACAGCAGGTGACCTGGAGCTGGCCAGGTACCACATCAGTGGCAGTGTAAATGTGGCGGATCCTGCTTCAAAAGTGATTTTAATTACCATTCCACATCCAACCAACTCCAATCACAACGGAGGTGAATTACATTTTGGATCGGATGGTTACCTGTACCTTTCCACGGGTGATGGTGGCGGCGGAGGAGATGTTCCTAACAATGCTCAGAATACCGCGGTGCTGCTGGGTAAAATGCTGCGTTTTGATGTGAACACTTCCAACGTGAGTCCCTATTACACTATCCCTGCCGGCAATCCTTTTGGCAATGAAATATATGACCTTGGTTTGCGCAATCCTTTTCGCTGGAGCTTTGACCGCCTTACGAATGATATGTGGATAGGAGATGTGGGGCAGGATTCTTTTGAGGAGCTTAATTACCGGTCGGCTGGAGCAACTGCGGGTGTAAATTATGGCTGGCATTGTTACGAGGGAAATAATACCTATAACACGACTGGCTGCGGCCCTATCACTGATTATGTTTTTCCGGTGTATACTTATCCTACACAAAACCCGGCCGCAGCAATTACCGGCGGGGTTGTTTACAGGGGTACACAGTATCCGGCATTGCAGGGATACAACATCAGCGCTGATTTTTACTCCGGCACATTTTACCTTACCGCACCAAATGGTTCCGGCGGATGGCTGACTACTACGCAAGTACTTGCGACCAATAATATTGCAGATTTTGGAGAAACTGAAAATGGAGAAGTATATGCGGTGTCTTTAACGGGAAACAGTGTGTACCGCATAGATGCTCCCGGACCGCTGCCTGTTACGCTAACCACTTTTTCAGGTGCCGCAGAAAAAGCGGGCATAGTACTGCAATGGCAAACCACGGCGGAACAAAACGTACGGCAGTATGATATTGAATACAGTTTAAATGGCAGTGCATTTTCGTATGCAGGTACAGTACAGCCTGTATTGTCTTCGTCTGTTAATACTTATCATTTTTTACACAGTTTCCGCTACCATGGTAATGTTTTTTACCGGCTCAAAATTATCAATACCAACGGCAGCTTTACCTATTCTGCAGTGATACAATTTCCGGTAAACACTACTATCAACAGTAAAATTGCACCAACCATCATCCGCAATGGCATCATCAATGCCTACCTGGGTAATGCCGGTTACCGTGCGGTTGAAGTGGTAAGCAGCAACGGAGCCGTTGTTGCAAAGCAAAATATTTCCGGTCAATCCGGCCAGGTTAAAATACCAGTTACCACATTGCCCACCGGGGTTTACATGGTAAAATTTATCGGGGATAATGCTATGGATGTTGAAAAAATAATTATTCGGTAAACAGCAAATAAGGCCGCGACAAGGGTTTGGTAATTGGGGTGTAAAAGCTGAAATTACAAGTGCCTGCAGATTATTCATTGCTGTGAAAATCTATAATCCCATGATGCTGGCCCTTTCGCCTTTGGCTTTAAAATGAATAAACGCTTCGGCTGCTTTAACGCCTGCTTCCAGGCCACGAAACTCTTCCAACGGTTTAAAGTAATCGTTGTAGGTGGCAACAGGGTCCTGGGTTTTGTGGGCAAACATGGCTTCTTTCTTGCGTTCCCGCAAGGGAGTAATATCTACATAATCAGTGGGCGTAAAAGCCATGGTTTCGCTGCCGGTATTTACTTCGTAAAAATATAAATGAAATTTTCGTTCGGCCCTTACCCAGGCTGTTAATGGTAACAGGCCAGTCACCTGGTGATCGGGATGTGCATCCACGGGCCATTGTGTAAATACAATGTCTGGCTCCAATGCAAGTATCATCTTTGTCATCTCTTCATTCTTGTTTTTATCCAACACAGTGTTGCCATCAATTTGCCCGGCGTATAGTGCGGTTGCTCCCAAAATTTTGCAGGATATGGCTGCTTCCTTAGTTCGTAAATCCGCCATCTCGGCAAATGTTTTTTTCGGGTCGCTGGCTTCGCCTTTGGTGAGGTACAAAAATGTAACCCTGTGCCCGGCATCGCTGTATTTTGCCATCGTGCCTCCGCAGCCAAATTCGGGATCACCGGGGTGCGCACCAACACAAACAATGCGTAGCTTTTTATCTGTATTATTTGTAGTGGATGTAGGGATGGCTTGCACAATGGATGTGGCAGCAATACTGCCAACGCTCATTGCTGATAGTTTAATAAAATTACGTCTTGCAGCGGCCGGTTTTTTCATGGTATACTTTTTAAGCAATCAATGTTTTGGAAGATTGAATGCCGGTTTCGAAAATGGATAATGATACCAATAAAAGCAGGCCAATAACAAAAAAGCCATCCAGTACCAGCGCAGAGTCACGCATTTCATGCGTTAATGATTCTACAAAACCAAAAGTGAATAAGCCAACAACAATCGACAACTTTTCGGTAACATCATAAAAACTAAAATAAGAAGCCGTGTCAGGAATATTTTGTGGAATGTACTTGGAATAGGTAGAGCGTGACAGTGATTGCACACCACCCATCACGATGCCCACCAGCACAGCAGCAACATAAAACTGCCCGGCATTGGTAACAAAGTATACACCGGCGCATATGAGCGACCATATCAAAACAATTCCGGCCAATACTTTTGTGTTGCCGTATTTACCCGACAATTTTGCAGTAAAAGAAGCGCCGATAATGGCCACCAGCTGTATGATGAGAATAATACTGATCAAACTTTCTTCCGGCATTTTTAATTCCTTGGCGCCAAAATTGGCAGCCACCAACATAATGGTTTGTACGCCTACTGAATAAAAAAAGAAGGCAGGTAAAAAACGTTTTAATAAAGGCAGGTGCTTTAAGTTGTTCCATACTTTGGCCAATTCTTTAAAGCCACCGGTAAATACATTGTAGTTGTGCGAGCCTGCATTGGGCAAGCCTTTTGGCAACAAATAAAATGGAATCACCGAAAAACCCAGCCACCAGATTCCTACTATTAAAAATGAAATACGGGCAGGTAATGCATCATCTGTAATACCAAAAGTGGAAGGCGATAGTACAAAAACAAAACAAATAATTTGTACAACAATGCTGCCGGCAAAGCCATAAATAAATCCTTTGGCGCTTACGGCATCCTGCTGATCAATGGTAGCAATTTGTGGCAGGTAAGAGTTGTAAAATACAAAGCCGCCGCAATAACCCACGGAGGCAATGCCAAAACAAATCATACTAAGCTCAAAAGTATCCATCGTAAAAAAGAACAGGCCGGCACAGGCGAGGCTGCCCATCCAGGTAAAAAATTGAAGGTATAATTTTTTGTGACCCTTGTAATCGGCAATGGAAGTTAAAATGGGTAGCATAACCACAATAATAAGGTAGGACAGTCCCAGTATATAATTTGACAAAACCGTATTTACATATTGGTGACCAAAAAAAGAAACCATATCTCCCTTTTCTTTATTGGCCGTAATAGCTACATAGTACGCAGGAAATATGGTAGAGGTTATCACCATATTGTACGATTGGTTAGCCCAATCAAACATGGCCCAGGCCCAAATGGTTTTTTTATTATTCTTTTCAGGAATCATCTCTTGAATGGATAATTTTTTAATGGATAATTGATAATGCTTTAAAGCAAGAATTCAGCAATACACTAATTAAATGAATCAACGTTCTTGAATGGATAATTTTTTAGTGGATAATTGATAATGCTTTAAAGCAAGATGCTGCAATTCGGCAATACACTAATGAAACAACGTTCTTGAATGGATAATTTTTTAATGGATAATTGATAATGTTGCAAAGCCGCAACTTGAAATTATTGGCAACAGTAAATTTTCAAAGCTGCTACGATATAGAGTAGAACTTACAATTCGAAATGAATTATCCATTAAAAAATTATCCATTATCAATTATTCATTATCCATTATCCATTATCAATTATTACTTAATCCCGTAGTGATCGTTCATCAGTTTTTCAAATAAACCTCCCGGCAATATGCGCTTTAGCGTTGGTGCAATGGTTTGTCCGAATGCGCCTATCAGGTAACGGTGAGATGGATTGGTGGTATCAACAATCTTACACAATTTAGCGGCCAATACATCCGGGCTTTGCCCGATGCTTTCATCTTTTTCCATGCTGGCAACGGCGGCTTTATATTCAGTTTCCAGTTGCGGGTTGGTAATGTTGAACGCCGTCTTTTCCCTGCTTTCAGTAAAGCCGGTTTTAAAGTCGCCGGGATTAACCACCACCACTTTCACCCCGGTGTTGCGCAATTCCATCCGTAAACTTTGGGAGTAACCTTCAATGGCATATTTGGAAGCACTGTACATGCTTTGATAAGGAAGACCAAACAGTCCCGCAAGCGAGCCGATGTTTATAATAACGCCCTGTTTATTTTCAATCATACCGGGAAGTACAGCAGTACACATGCGAACCACACCGAAAAAATTTACGTCAAATTGTTTTTTTGCATTGTCTACAGACATGGTATAAGCAGGACCCGCTACACCATTGCCTGCATTGTTCACCAGCACATCCAGTTTGCCTTCTGCCTGGATGATTGTGGCGATGGCTTTGTTAACAGAACTATCATCCGTAACATCCAATTCAATTGGCTTAAACGACACAGACTGCAGGCGGCTAAGGTTACGGGCTGAACCATATACGGTATGTCCTTTTGATTGAAGTGCTGTTGCACAGGCACGGCCAATGCCGGATGAAGCACCGGTTACAAGAATTACTTTTCCCATTATCTGTTATCAAATTTTGATGAATAATTGCAGCCAGAAAGTATATGAATATTTCACAATGGCATTGGCTAAAGATAAAAGGATAATCATAAACGATAAAATAAAGTTGGATACCGCGGTAAAATAAACAGCGGCTTGCCCGCAAATTTTTAGCCGTATATCAAATGCGATATCAAATTTTAATGGTCCGCATTTTTGTTTTAATTTGTTTCATTAATTGATTGCTGCCCGCTACTGGTTGTGCTGCGATAAAGTACAATGCCATATTTAATAACGATTGCAAATCGATAAACGATGCTAAACCTGTCTATCATACTGGAGGATAGTGCCAAACGGTACCCGGCGAAAGCCGCCTTTACTTTTATGGATACCTCCATTACTTATGCTGAATTAAATGCCACTGTAAACAAAGTAGCCAATGGCTTAATCAGCAGGGGCATCAGGCCGGGAGATAAAGTTGCGTTGAGCTGTCCTAATTTACCTGCGTTCCCTGTTTTATATTATGCTATTATTAAAACCGGGGCAGTGGTGGTGCCACTGAGTGTGTTGCTTAAAAAAGATGAAATAGCATATCATCTCCGGGATAGTGATGCCAAAGCCTATTGCTGTTATACCGGCACGCCAGACTTACCCATCGGGCAAATGGGCCATGATGCTTTTAATGAAGCAGCTGCCTGTGAGTTGTTTTTTTTGATTATGCCGGATGCTGCAATGCCCGCCTCTATTGCCGGTGCGGCAACTATTGCGGATTTGATGCAAGGTGAGCCAGCAACATTTGAAAGCTACCAAACCAATGCGGAAGATACCTGCGTTATCATCTATACCTCCGGCACCACCGGCCGGCCTAAAGGTGCTGAGTTAACACACAGCAATTTGTTATTAAACGCCATCCTTATTTGCGACCTGATGAATAGTAGCGCCGATGATACTGGTTTAATTGTGTTGCCCCTGTTTCATATTTTTGGCATGACGGTCTTATTAAATGCAGGTGTTTATAAAGGAGGTACCGGAGTTTTATTGACCCGTTTTGATGCAGGCAATGCATTTGCATTGATGCAAAAACATACAGTCACACTTTTTGTTGGTGTGCCAACCATGTTTTGGGGTCTATTAAATTATACCAACCCGGGCATTGATTTTAATACCATTGCCGCCAATTTAAAACTCTGTCTTTCCGGTGGTGCATCGTTGCCGGTAAAAGTGCTGGAAGATTTTGAGCAACGGTTTAAAGTGCCCATCATTGAGGGGTATGGAATGTCAGAAGGTTCGCCTGTAGTAACATTCAATGATTTAAAAACCGGCCGCAAGCCGGGCTCTGTTGGTAAACCGGTTTGGGGAGTAGAAGTAAAACTGGTTGATACAGAAGGTAACGAAGTTGCGGTGGGCGAGAAGGGAGAATTGTTGTACAGGGGCCATAACGTAATGAAAGGGTATTATAAAAAGCCCGAAGCAACCGACACCGTTTTACAAAATGGCTGGATGCACTCCGGCGATATTGCGGTAAAAGACGCTGATGGTTTTTACTATATCGTAGACCGTACAAAGGACATGATCATTCGGGGCGGCTACAATGTATATCCCAGGGAAGTGGAAGAAATTATGATACAACATGAAGCGGTTTCCCTGGTGGCCGTAATTGGCATACCGCATGAAGAAATGGGGGAGGAAGTGAAAGCTTTTGTAGTGTTGAAGGAAAATTATATCGTTTCTTCAATTGAGCTGGTTAACTGGACAAAAGACCGGATTGCATCTTACAAATATCCGCGGCATATTGAGTTTGTCGCTGCTTTGCCCATGAGTGCAACAGGAAAAATATTGAAGAAGGAGTTGAGGAAATTGTAAGGAGGCAGGTCAGCTAATACCGGGCAGAAGGAATTCTATTTGGCATTTTTTGTTATCTTCATCATTAGTAATTTTTATTGGGTTTGGTTAGGGGCGAACCCAGCAACGATTCCCCACGGAACGCAAAGCCCTGTACGTTGCGTGCAATGCTGTGCCACAATATTACCGCTTAACAGAAATCGAAAGAGCTATGACAAATAACAATACAATTTTTGTAACAGGAGGAACCGGCAATCAAGGTGGTGCAGTTGCAAGAAATTTGTCGCAGCAGGGTTTCATCGTAAAAGTGCTTACAAGAAACACAAATTCAGCTAAAACTAAAAATTTGAAAAACTTAAACATTGAGCTGGTACAAGGCGACTTAAATGACGCTGGTACTTACCGGAAATATCTACAAGACGTGTATGGAATATTCAGTGTTCAGACCTTTGAAAGCGGAGTTAAAAAAGAAATTAGCCAAGGCATTACATTAGCAACACTTGGGAAAGAGTTTGGCGTAAAGCATTTTTTGTACTCCTCGGTAGTTGGAGCTCAGCTAAATACCGGAGTTCCCCACATGGATAGCAAATTCGAAATTGAAAATCATATCAGGCAATCAGGTTTACCATTTACTATTATCAGACCAACTTCGTTGTACGAAAATTTTTTGATCCCGCAAGTAAAAAAGGGAATACTAAAAGGAAAGCTTGTACAACCGGTTAATAGAGGCACAATACAGCATTATGTAGCAGCGGAGGATATAGGCAAAGCTGCTGTAAAAATATTTCAAAATAGCCATGAGTATTTAGGTAGAACTATCCCACTGGCAACAGAACAATTGAGCACTCAGGAAGTGGCTGATGCATTTACTAAAGTGTTGAACAAAAAAATAGAATATAAAAAACTGCCCGTATTTATAACAAGATTATTCCTGGGCAATGGGCTATATAAAATGTTCAAATGGGTGAATGAAAAAAGCGTTTTTACAAAAGAAGATGTGGAGTCAACAAGAAAAGAATTTCCAAATCTGCTCAGTCTTGAAAAATGGATAGAGATGAATTTTAAATGATGATACTTTAAAAACTATTATGAAATTAATTATTTACGCAGTTTACACGTTTCTTGCTACTTACAATGCGGGCAACATGATGAGCTTGCAATTACAGCATTATGGCATTTATCCGTTTGTTGGCAAAGAAAATTTTAAAAGTTACATAAGTGCTAACAACAAAGCTGCTCTAATTCCTGCAATTTTACCGGCTATGGTAATGCTTATTTTAAGTGTTATTTTAATATTTATCCGCCCTGTTTTTATGACAACATGGGAAGCCATCGTTTCGTTAGCCTTAAACATTATCGCATTTATTTCAACATTTAAATGGCAAAGAAAACTTCAATCCGATATGGCAAATACGGGATATGACGAGGAAAAAATTAAACTGCTTCTTTCAACCAATTGGATAAGAACAATTGCTTTTATCCTTCTTGGCATTTTAACAATTTCAATTTTAATAATGGCCGTAAAATGAAGAAAAGCATATGCAGGCAACAAAGGTATTTTAAAAAGCAAGGCTTGAAAATTAACCTTCAGCTATGTGTAAGCATCATCAACGGTTCGGACTGACAGCTACTCCCGTGGTCGGTATCCTCACTGAACACAACCTGTAGCATACGCTACCAAAACCAGTACGCAAAGAATTTTCCGGAATGAATTAGCCTACAAATAAAAAATGAACTTCAAAGACTTTAAGTACAAAGGTCATGGCAATTCGTGCACAGAGCTCAATGAAATTTATTTTTGGACAATCACCATCAACAAGTGGCAGCATTTGTTAACACCAGATGACAATAAGATGATTGTGATAAATAGTTTGCAATGACTGGTGCAAAAGGGCTGGTGCTAATATATGCAAGGTGGAACAAAAACTTTTTCGACTCAGAATATCAGAATAATAGTATATGAAAAACTTGTGGGATATTTAAAACAATTGGGAATTAAATATACGAGTTCGACATCTATAATATAACACCTACTTCTACATCAAGTGCTGGCGGTAATGTACTAGTACTACTATAATGCACCCCTATAGTTTGAACAAAAGCAAGAAGATTTATTGAATCAATGGCAGGGATATTTTGGATATTTGTCTTAACAATAAACGCTTTGACTGTTTAAAATTGTTGGATAAAAAATTTGTGAGTAAATGCCACAAATGCCTTTCAAACCTTACCTTTATTCTTAAACGCTATTTTTTTTATCAAACCTTAAAATATATAGCTGATTTTTGAATAGGTTCTTGCAGGAACCGCCACCACTGTTCACCCTAAACTAATCCGTGCAATGCTTTTTAATTCAATAAACTTTTTAGTCTTTTTGCCCATCGTTTTTTTGTTGTATTGGTTTGTAGCAAAAGGCAATCTAAAATTCCAAAATATAATATTGCTAATTGCAAGCTACTTTTTTTATGCCTGCTGGGATTACAGGTTTTTATTTATCCTTATATTTTCAACTTCATTAGATTATTTCGCGGGAATAAAAATAGCTGAAAGTAAAAGCCAGCTTAGGAAAAAGTGTTGGTTATGGCTAACTATTGTTATTAACCTTGGTATCCTGATAGTTTTTAAATATTTCAACTTTTTTGCATCTTCAATTGCTGATGGGTTTTCACTTTTTGGACTTACAACCAACTTTTGGACGTTAAAGGTAATTTTGCCACTTGGAATTTCATTTTATACTTTTCATGGATTATCTTATGTAATTGATATTTATAAAAACAAGATAAAACCCGAAAGGAATTTTATAGATTATTCCCTTTTTGTCAGCTTTTTTCCATTACTTGTTGCAGGGTAAAGGAACGTCCAACGCCGTCTTGTGTATCGTGAATGTATGAAATAGTTTTGCTATCAAAACATGCTATGTCATTAAAATTAGATGTAACCCCTGCAATGTAAAGGAACGTCCAACGCCGTCTTGTGTATCGTGAATGTATGAAATAGTTTTGCTATCAAAACATGCTATGTCATTAAAATTAGATGTAACCCCTGCAATGTTTGATAAGATATTACAATGGCAGCAAAGCGGC
>JBBQWL010000060.1:0-34817 GCA_038210625.1 Chitinophagales bacterium
ATCTTCTTCGTATTTGGCGTAAGCCTGTCTGCATACTTTTACTCCTTTTATCAATTCCATCGGTACATCAGGAATGTTCACATTCAATAATAAATGCTTATCCATTTTTTTCTTTAGCAACGACTCCACAATTTGTCTTACATAATACCTCGCCGGTGCAAAATCAGCTTCGTAATTATAACTCATTAATGAAAAACCAATACTGGGAATACTTTCAATACAAGCTTCCATGGCCGCACTCATGGTGCCGCTATAAATTACATTAATAGAATGATTGGGACCATGATTAATGCCACTCAGGCAAAGATCAGGCTTGCCATGCAGAATTTTATCTACCGCAAGTTTTACACAATCTACCGGTGTGCCGCTGGTATGCCAGGCTTCCACTCCCTCAAATAAATCGCTCTTGCTCATTCTTAACGGGTGACCGATGGTGATAGCATGGCCCATGCCGCTTTGGGGTTTGTCTGGCGCCACCACTACAATTTTACCAAGGCCTTTTACCGCCTCCACCAGGTTACGTATACCCGGCGAAGTAATTCCATCATCGTTGGTAATAAGGATGGTGGGGAGTTTTGCTTTTTTGGGAGCCATCGTTTTTTTGGTTGTTAATTTTTAAGGGGATAATGGATGGTATTAATGCATAATTATTTAGTTGGTAATGGATAATTTTTTGGACTACTGAAACCCAGCTGAATGATTGAAGGCATTCTTCATTATCAATTATCCATTAATAAATTATCCATTTGTCTTTAGCTCGTTCTAAACAGTGGTCTTGTAATCGCTTCCCTGAACGGCCATGGAATAGACGCAAGAATAAGTACAATGGCCAATCCAAAAAAGATCAGCATTTTCTTGTGTTTAGCCGCATCGGTGCCGGCTTTTTTAACGGTAGCCCTGCCTACATGTACCAGCACCCAGGCGATCAACATCATGGTTAAATGTTCCATTGTAAAAAACCGGGTATATGGATCTTTCATATTATTACCCAAATCTTTTAACCTGGCGAACCAGCCATTGTTAAAATACAATATCAATCCAATTAGCAACTGGATGTCGCAACTAATCATAAAGAAAAGATTGCTGCGGTTATCATTGGCTGTAAAAGACCGCTTGCCAAAGTAACCGGTTAACCCGTTGATCAAGGTCCAAACCCCAAATAGTACTACTGCCCAGCGCAGTAAATTATGTATTACCAGTATAGATTGCATAGTATTCATTTTTTTACAAAAGTAAGGGCAAACCCCTTCATGTATAAAAATTTGTTCAATAGTTTAAAGTAGATAAAATCGGGCAGGAGCAATGCAAAAGTAGTTGACTAAGTGCGCTGCTATTTTTAAATGACACGTGAACGGTTTTGTTGTTGACAACACAACTTTTCAATAAGTAACACCGGCGGCTGTTGGGCTAATAAAAGCAATGTATTTTCCCGCAACGGGGTGGGTGCCTTCAATTCTTAAATTTTGAAGGGGGATGTATTCAAATAGTTCCTTGCCCGCATCAAACATAGTAGGCAATTCGTTCACCGTAATATCGCGGGTTAATAAATATACGATGCCCATTTTACCGGGATAACTGGTAACAACATGTACCTCGCTTTGTATTTTTATATTATTGCCCCCAACAATGAAGTCGATAGTAGCTTCAAAACAATCTGCACCTAAAGGGTTGGTAAGTTTAAAATCCAGTATAAAATCACGCAATGGAGGGCACGCATACTTCATAATCCGAATGTAGAAACATATTTTTTAAAAGCAAAATATTAAATGCTGTTTCACACAAAGGGAACCAAGTAATACAACGGTAACAACGAATAAATACCTTCGTATGCTTTATATTTTTTGAAACGTTTTGCGAAATGAATTTGTTTGATATAACTGAACAATCCAGGCAACGACACATCCGGTACTCCTCTTTCTATCCATTTTTTTATTCGCAATAGGTGAAAAAATGCGACGTGCGCAACAAACTACAACGAATAACGGCTTTGTGTTCTTTGTATCCTTTGCCCTCTTTGTGTGAAAAAAAATCGCTTTATCTTTAGCGTCCGCTAAATGCATTACAATGATTAAACTCAATATATTTTTCGCTTGCTTATTGCTGCTGACCGTATCAACAAACGCACAGCAGAAATCATTGCCGGTTACTAGTGGCAACCCTTTGTTTCCCGGCTGGTATGCCGATCCGGAAGGGGTGATTTTCGGAAAGCAATATTGGATATATCCCACCACATCGGATAAGTATGATAAACAGGTTTTCTTCGATTGCTTTTCATCGCCCGATTTAATCACCTGGAAAAAGCATACACATATTTTAGATACTGCTGCCATAAAATGGGCCAGGCGTGCCATTTGGGCGCCAGCCATTGTAGAAAAAGGTGGAAAATACTACCTGTTTTTTGGAGCCAACGATATTCAAAACAACAATGAAAAAGGTGGCATTGGCGTGGCGGTGGCCGACAAGCCAGAAGGTCCGTTTAAAGACTATCTCGGCAAACCGCTGATAGACCAGTTTTATAACGGTGCTCAACCCATTGATCAGTTTGTTTTTAAAGATGTTACCGGCCAGTATTACATTATTTACGGTGGTTGGCAGCATTGTAATATTGCCCGGCTAAAAAATGACTTCACCGGTTTGCAGCCCTTTGAAGACGGTACCACTTTTAAAGAGATTACGCCCGGCGGTTATGTAGAAGGCCCCTGCATGTTTATACGCAAAGGGCAGTACTATTTAATGTGGTCGGAAGGCGGCTGGACAGGCCCTGATTATAGTGTGGCGTATGCAATAGCCAAATCACCCTTTGGCCCTTTTAAACGCATCGGTAAAATATTGCAGCAGGATACTGCCATCGCTACGGGCGCCGGGCACCATTCAGTAATACAGATTCCCGGCCAGGATAAGTGGTACATTGTGTATCACCGCAGGCCGTTAACAGAAACCGACGGCAATTCCAGGGAAACCTGTATTGAGCGGATGTATTTTGATGCACAGGGGTTAATCAAAAAGGTAACGATTACCAATACCGGCGTTGAAAAAAATAAGCTGAAATAAAAAATATCTCAAGGCTATCCCTTAGCCAATTGTAGTTAAAATACGCCGTCGGTATCCCGCACTGTAGGAGGTATGTTTTAAAGCATATCAAAATATGATTATCATCACAGGATAATTTTGTATTAGCGGCTAAATTGCAGCCGTTCTTACTTTGCCCGTCGAAGTAAGTGATGCATGGTTGTGTGTTATAGAATTGTTCAAATACCACTCAACAAAACCTCGATTAATATTACCAGTTGACTGAGGCATTGCGCTTAGCAAAACACAATAACATGAGCAATTCAATACTTCCTTTATTAAAAAAATATGATGTACCCACACCAAGGTACACCAGTTACCCCACCGTACCTTACTGGGATTTTTCCACCATCAACGAAGCAAGCTGGAAGCAAGCTGTAGTAGAGACTTTTACCGAAGAGGGCGGAGAACTCTGTGTATACGTACATCTTCCGTTTTGTGAAAACCTGTGTACTTTTTGCGCCTGTACCAAACGCATTACAGTCAACCATGCTGTTGAAGATCCTTATATAGCAGCCGTTTTAAAGGAATGGCAAATCTATCGGGCGCTATTGCCTGCCACACCTATCATTAAAGAAATACACTTGGGCGGCGGTACACCCACTTTTTTTAGTCCGGCCAATTTAGTGCAATTGATTAATGGCATTACAAAAGATGCGGTAGTAAATGCGGATCACGAATTCAGTGTTGAAGTACATCCCAACTATACAACCGAAGAGCATTTAAAAAAACTGGCCGAAGTTGGCTTTAACCGCATCAGCCTTGGCGTACAGGATTTTGACCCCATCGTACAATTTGCCATCAACAGGGTACAATCTTTTGAGCGTACCAAAGAAGTGGTTGACTGGGCAAGAAAATACAAGTACAACAGCATCAATATAGATTTAATTTACGGCCTGCCACATCAAACGGTACAAAGTGTGCAATTTTCTGTTGAGAAAATTACAAGCCTCATGCCCGACAGGATTGCCTTTTACTCCTATGCGCACGTGCCCTGGAAAAGCAAGGGGCAACGAAGGTATACAGAAGCTGATTTACCGGCAGCAGAACAAAAGTGGGAGATGTATAATACTGGTAAAGAATTGCTGGAGGCAGCAGGTTTTATAAGCATTGGCATGGACCATTTTGCGTTAAAAAATGATAAGTTATTTACGGCGGCGGCCAGCGGGCAACTGCACCGCAATTTCATGGGGTATACCACCACCAAATCAAAACTCATCATTGGCCTGGGCGTTTCCAGCATCAGCGATTCATGGACAGCTTTTGCCCAGAATGAAAAGGAAGTGGAAGCCTATGAAGAAAAAATTAACCAGGGAATATTACCGCTTGTAAATGGCCATCTGTTAAATGAAGAAGACCTGGTGATTCGTAAAAAAATACTGGAACTTATGTGCGAAAGTAAAACCAGTCTGCATAAGGAACTTGTGAATGCAGATTTTAAAATACATGTTTTTTCTGCATTGAAAGAACTGCAAGCTGACGGATTGGTAACAATTGCCGGAGACGATATACAGGTTACTACAAAAGGAAATTCATTCATCAGGAACATTAGCGCAGCACTGGATATAAAACTGTGGAAAAATGAAAGTAACGTGAAGACGTTTAGTAAAGCAATTTAAAAGTAAAGGGAGAAATTAGAAATCAAAAGTAAAAAGTAAAAATTCAAAAATAAAAAATCGAAGTATCGACAAAAACAGCTGCTGTCATCTGCCGGAATAAAAGCTGTTATCCATAACGAAAAAGGTGACATTTAGAAAGACATCAGAAATCAAAAAATCAGACATCAGACATAAGATATCAGACATAAAAATCAGACATTAAAATCATGATCAACCTTCAACCGCACAAATTTCATATCCCTGTAATGGGCCTTGCTTTTACTGTTGACTCTCCAATAAAAGTAGCCCGTTTCGGTATTTCGTCTGTTATATCAATTGTAGAAGACCGCTTGATGGAGATGATGCGAAAACAATATTATCCTTCCATCAACCAACCGTATGTTGAGATTAACAATCACGAAACTGATTTTCGTGCAAAGCGGGTTACCGATTATCTAAACCTCGTAAACACCATTGTACAAAACCAGGTAGCAACGCTGAAAAAATTGCCTTTTGAAAAAGGATCAGAAATAGTGCAGTATTTTGAGATGTTACCCGATGACAGCAAAATAAAAGAACAGTATTTGCAAATGCTGGGTTGTGAAAATGCGGAAGAGAAAACAAAGCTGGAAAGCCATTTAAGAAATCATATTGTAGCCGGCAGTATTGATGTAAATATCATGACAAAATTAGACCGGGAAAATGCAGGTAAACAAGGCGCAGCCGCGGAAGATAGTTCGGATGCAGTAGCGGCGCTCAGGGGGTATGCCAACAGCAACCTTAAAAATTCTTCCATCGTTTTTTCAGCAGGGTTAAATCCGCGGTTGTACAATTATTTGGAAAAATGCACTGCTTTTGAAGTAAATGCAGATGGCGGATTTGATAAAAAAGTAACTATCAAAGTAAGCGATTACCGATCTGCATTGATACAAGGAAAGTACCTGGCCAAAAAAGGTATTTGGGTAAGCGAGTTCAGGATTGAATCTGGTTTGAATTGTGGCGGACATGCATTTGCCACTGATGGATTTTTGCTTGGCCCGATATTGGAAGAATTTAAAACCAAAAAGCAGGAACTGATTGATACGCTGCTTGAAATTTTTAATGCTGCTGTACAAAAGAAAACCGGTAAAATATTTGTGTACCCACCCAACCAGATTATCAGCGTGCAAGGCGGTATTGGCACCGCAGGGGAAGACCATTTTTTACATAGTTATTATGGAGTAGAAAGTACCGGTTGGGGCACGCCCTTTTTGTTGGTGCCGGAAGCAACTACTGTAGATGATCACACGATGGAATTATTGTGCAAAGCACGGAAAGAAGATGTAGTATTAAGCCATAACTCCCCGCTGGGTGTACGTTTCCATTACCTGAAGGGCACTACCAGTGATATAGAAAAACAGCTGCGTATTCAAAATGATAAGCCCGGCAGTCCCTGTACAGAAAAGCATTTGGCGTTTAATACCGAGTTTGGCGAAGAACCCATTTGCACTGCCAGCCGTAAATACCAGAAACTGAAAATCGCCGAGCTGCAATCCATGGCGTTGCCCGAAAAAGAATACCAGCAACAGCTAACCGGTGTGCTGGCTAAAGAATGTTTATGTGTTGGATTAAGCAACGCGGCCACCCTAAAATACGAGCAGTTGTTTGTAAAGAATATGGATGCAGTTACCATTTGTCCCGGGCCTAATATTGCCTGGTTCAACAAGGTGGTAACGTTGCAAACCATGACCGACCATATTTACGGTCGCACCAATATTATGGATGTTGCAGACAGGCCCAACCTGTTTGTAGCAGAACTTGGACTGTACCTTAATTTTATAAAAGAGCAACTGGAAAATGAAAATGGCAAAGCGCCTGATATAAAAAGAAAAAAATACTACACTGAATTTTTTAAGAACCTGCACGACGGAATCGATTATTATAAACAATTACCAGCAACACCGGAATTGAATTATGCGGCCTTTATGGAAGCGATGAACGTGGCAGAACAAAGTGTAGCGTTGTTGGAAGGTGGGTTGCAGGAGCTCGCAGCAGACAAAGTATTGGTTCAGGCTTGAGAAGAAGCAGCCATATTTTAAATAAATAAAAAAAGTTTTTAGCAATTTTCAATGTCCACCAGTCCGTGCTTAATGGCAGGTCATAGTAAATGCCGGCACCCGCATACAGGTTGCGGTAAATTTTTGCCTGGATGGTTTGATGCAGCTTGACGTAATTGTAATTTAAAGTATAAGCATCATCATCGGTTGTTCTTGCGCCAAGTCCATACGTTGTGGATGGATATTTGATAAAGCGATAGTCCAATACAATATTGAATTGATTGTGCCTTGTCCAAAAGTTGGCCAGCATGGGGAAAAGTACCTGGTGGCATTGGGTGTAGGCAATGCTGGTAAGTATGCTGGATATTTTTTGGTAGCGGCTGGTATCAGCATAAAAGGCAATGCCTTCGCTTACAATAACAGCAAAACCGGTTTGCAAAGTGTACCCTGCCATGGGGAAAAAGCTGTTGTATAGTTTATTTTTTTGCTGCCCCGTTTCGCCGTCAGCAGTTGCTTTACTACTTTTAAATATTCTTCTGGCTATATCTTTAATATCCTGTTGCGCTGGTGATGCAGGTAACTTATTATTTAACATGTAGTCAGAACGCTGGTCCACACTATCTTGCAATTGTTGCGCAGTAAGCGCAGTGCTGGCTGCCTGTCAAAATAAGACCAACACCAGTGCTATTTTTTTTGCTATAAACATTATTTTTCTTTCAACCTGGCAATTTTTAATGTTAATAATAATGGCACTAATGCCGCGGCAATGGTTTAACAAATACTACATATTTCTAAGCAACGCCGCTACCAAACTGCTCCAGCCTGTTTGGTGTGAGGCGCCCACACCTCTTGCCGTATCGCCATGGTAGTACTCATAAAATAAAACAAGGTCTTTATTTTCAGGCCGCTGGTAAAACCAATTGTCGTCTCCATGTACAGGGCGTATTCCATTGCTGTTTACCTGGAATATAGAAACGAGTCTTTCCGCCAGCCCATCGGCTATTTGCTGCAATGATGCCATATTGCCTGAGCCGGTTGGGTAGGGTAGTTGCAAAGTTGCTCCATAAAAAAAATGCCGCTGTCTTAACGTTTGTACCAGTAAAAAATTCAGCGGCATCCATACCGGTCCACGCCAGTTGCTGTTGCCACCAAACATACCGTTATCGCTTTCGCCCGGTACATACCCGATGGAAAAATCAGTATGATTAAACTGCAAATGAAACGGATGTTGCTGGTGATATTTTGACAAGGCCCTGATGCCACCGGGCGATAGAAATTCGTTTTCATCCAGCATTACGGCGAGTAACTGTGCCAGTCTTTCCTTATGTAATAACGACAGCAGGGTATCGCCTTTTTCGCTTACCTGTTCGCTCGGAAGAAAGAGATTGTTTTGCAGCCGGTACTCCTTAATATAAGTCATCCGCTTTCTAAAATCGGGTAACTTTTGTAAGGCTTCGTTGGTGATAATGCAGGCGCCAAAGAGTACGCTTAGGCCTACGAGTGAACGTACTTTCAGCTCAATACTACCTTCATCTTCCGTATGCAGGCGGTCATAATAAAATTGTTCATCTGCATCCCACAATGCTTCGTTTAATGAACCTGCAATCAACACGAAATGCTCGTAAAATTTTGTCACTACATCTTCGTAAGTAATATCCGTCTGGGCTATTTCCAGCGCCATTTCCATCATGTTCAACGCATACATGGCCATCCAGGCGGTAGCATCTACCTGCTCTAAAAAAGTGCCGGGTGGCAAACTGTTCCGATCAATAACGCCGATATTATCCAGTCCTAAAAATCCACCTGTGAAAACGTTGTTGCTATTGGCATCTTCACGGTTGGCCCACCAGGTAAAATTGAGCATCAGTTTTTGAAAGATGCGTTTTAGAAAAGCGATATCGGTGGTACCATGAATTTCTTTTTCAATTTTATATACCTGTAATGCGGCCCATGCCTGTATCGGCGGATTAACATCGCTGAAATTCCATTCATAGGCGGGTATCTGGGCGGTGGGGCTCATGTACCATTCCCTGCATAATAAAATCAGTTGATTTTTGGCAAACACCGGGTCTACCATTGCCAGTGGAATACAATGAAAACAAAGGTCCCAGGCGGCAAACCAGGGATACTCCCATTTGTCGGGCATGGACAACACATCGGCTATTTTTAAATGCTCCCAGCCAGCATTGCGGCCATGCTTTCTTTCTTCCGGCGGATGAATGTTATGGGCATCCCCATTTATCCAGCGCTCAATATCATATTGATAAAATTGCTTACTCCACAATAATCCCGCAAAGGCCTGCCGTTGTATCGCCGCATTGTCTTCACTATGGTTTTTCGGGAGCAGACTTGTATAAAAATCATCCGCCTCTTTTTTTCGATCGGACATAATCGTATGAAACGAATCGTCAAAAGGTTGCAGCAATGCATCTTTACTTAGTCTTACGATAACTTTTTGTGTTTGCCCGGCGGGAATGGACAAACGAAATACCGGGGAAAATTTAGTACCGCTGGTTTTATCCTGCAACAGTTGTTGTAAGCCGGTTTGCCCATCAATAAGGGCATCATGAAATGCATCTTTTACAAAGGGTGAGATGTTGTCGTAACCGAATACTTTTTTGGTATTGGTTTCATTTTCTGTCATCAGCGTTTCTGCCGTAAGCTGGTGGTAGAAGAAATAACTGCCTAGCCGGTCGTGCGTTGCTTTTACAACACCGGCGGTTGTTAGCGGCGATTGTTTTTCCAGCACCGGTTTTTCTGTAGTATCACCAAACAGCCATCGGTTGCGAAACCACAATGTGGGCAATACAACAAGCGGAGCTGTATTGTTACCGCGGTTGGTGATGGTTATTTCAATACAAACATCTTCTGAATTATTTTTGGCATATTGAATGTTGACATCAAAATAATTATTGTCATTAAAAATACCGGTGTTGAGCAATTCAAATTCAGGTGCGGTTTTGGGTATACTGCCATTGACTTCGACCAATTGCTGGTAAGGAAAAGCAGCCTGCGGATATTTATACAAATAGCTCATGTACGAATGGGTGGGCGTATTGTCCAAATAATAATACAATTCTTTTACATCCTCACCATGGTTGCCTTCTGTATTGGTTAAGCCGAATAAACGCTCCTTAAGTATGGCATCTTTTTCATTCCAGAGGGCAATGGCAAAGCAAAGGTTTTGGTGCATATCGCAAATGCCGGCAATGCCATCTTCGCCCCAGCGGTACACCCGGCTGCGGGATTGCTCATGCGTAAAATAATTCCAGGCATCCCCATTGGCGCTGTAATCTTCTCTAACGGTTCCCCATTGCCGTTCGGACAGGTAAGGCCCCCATTTTTCCAGCGGTACTTCTTTTTGTGCATTCGCATTCAGTCGTTGCTGTTCTGCAGTACTATTTTGTTGTGACATTTTTATTTTGTTTACCAGCAGTTGTTTTTATTGCATCTTCGTTGCGTCGCACTCTTTTACTGTATACCATTTTTGAACATTTGCCGCGTTGGTTTAGACGGCGCTTTGTAATATTTCATTCGCTACGCATGATTCTTTCTTCAGTCGACCGCAATTATCCGCCTGTTGAAAATCCTTCAAATACCGTCATGCCGCCATCAATAAACAGGCTGGCACCAGTGATATAATCACTGTCATCACTTGCTAAAAATACCGCCAGTTTGCCAATGTCGTCCGGCACGCCAATACGGTTATAAGGAATGAGCGTCATTAAACTGTTGTACGCCTCTGGAGTATCCCAGGCCGATTTGTTGATGGGTGTTTTAATAGCACCGGGGCAAATACTGTTTACCCGAATTTTTTGCCCGCCATATTCCTGCGCCAGGCTTTGCATCAGCATTTTAATACCGCCTTTACTGGTGGCATAGTTGGCATGACCACCCCAGGGAATCAGTTCATGCACGCTGCTCATACAAATAATTTTGCCGAGTGCAACAGAACGTTCGGGCACGATACCCCGGCGTAGAAATTCCCTCACGGCTTCCCGGGCGCATAAAAATTGGCCGGTTAAATTAATGTCTATTACCAGTTGCCATTGCGCCAGTGTCATTTCATGAAATTTGGCATCTCTTTGCAAACCTGCATTGTTCACTAAAATATCAATGGTACCAAACTGTTGCACCGCCTGCTGAAACATGCTGATTACCTGGTCTTCTTTACTCACATCTGCCTGTATTGCAACGGCGGTGCCACCGCCGGCTTTAATTTGGTCAACCACTGCATTGGCTGCATCCGGGTTAACCACGTAATTTACTACTACATTAGCACCTGCTTCGCCCAATGAAATGGCTACACCTTCGCCAATGCCTGAATTGGCGCCTGTTACAAGCGCTGTTTGTCCGGTTAGTTTTTTTTCTGCCATAATTATTATTAGTTTTTTTTAGAAGAATTACCGGTATTTTATTTTATACACCAGAATGATACTGGCAAAAACCAACGTGACTGCATTGGCCACCAGTACGGGCATATTGTTGCTGAATAAGCCAAAGAGCAACCACAGCAAAGTGCCCAGCGCAAAGAGCGAATACATGAACAAAGAGATGCCACTGGTATCTTTTGTTTGAATGGTTTTGATAGCCTGCGGCAAAAAAGAGCCGGTTGTTAGTATCGCTGCGGCAAATCCGGTGATGGTAATAATGTCCATTAATGTATAATTTATTGATCTGTGTTTAAAGGGCTACAAGCCGCTTTCAATGTACAGCAGAATTAGGTTAATAAGTAGTTATTGTAAAAAAACAGCGGATGAATGGCCGCCTTGCATGAACTAAGATGGATTGACATGGTTGTAATGTTGATTTAAATATTAGTGATCAATAGCTTCTTATATCTTTGAGCCAACAAATTGCACGCCATGAAAAAAATGCTATTACTGGCCATGTTCTATACACTATGTACAATGGCTTACGGCCAGTTGGGAGTTCAGTACGATCCGGCTATCCAGGCTACTAAAAACCTGCAGTATTTTAAACCGAAAGGAGATTTGTTTGTGGGTGACTGTATTCCATTTTCAAAAGACGGCGTCTACTATTATTACTGGTTGCTGGACTCAGCCCATCATAAAAGTTTAAATGGTTTGGGTGGCCATCAATGGGCATTGAGTACTACCACAGATTTAAAAAACTGGAAACAATACCCCATCGTGCTGGGCATTGATGAAGCATGGGAAAAATCCATTTGTACGGGCTCTGTAGTATTTTATAAAAACACCTATTACGCTTTTTATGCAACAAGGCTCATCAACAACGAGGGTAAGGTAAACGAACAATTAAGTTATGCCACCAGCCCGGATGGCATTCATTTTCAAAAGCAACAACCCAACCCATTTTATACCTCAGCGCCGGGTTACAGTAAAAGAGATTTCAGGGATCCCAAAGTTTTTGTAGATGAAAAAACAGGTGAGTTTCATTTGTTTGTTTCCAGCTGGCAGCAGAACCCGGTGATGCAGCATGCAGGTGGTTGCCTGGTGCATCTTAGTTCAAAAGATTTAAAAACCTGGACAGTGCTGGAACCTGTGTTAACCGGTCAGCCATCGGTGCCGGAGTGCCCCGATTATTTTTTGTGGAATGGCTGGTATTACCTGCTGTACAGCGATAACAGTGATACCTATTATGTAAAATCCAGGAACCCCTATGGGCCCTGGACAGAGCCTGCTTACCAGGCGTTGAATGAGGAGTGGGCAAATGTGGTGAAGACAGCTTCGTTTAAAAATGGCCGCCGTATAGCAGCTGCATGGATACCATCCCGAAATGATAACAAGGATAACAACGGAGAAATTTTTGGTGGCAATTCAATATTTAGGGAAGTGATGCAACTGCCCGACGGGACATTGAATACAAAATTTCCGGCAGAGATGATACCGTCAACCGGGCCTGCCATGCCATTAAAAATTAATGCTGCCCTAAACGCTGCCATTGCCGGTAAAGATGCGGTGCAGATCAATGCACCCAATGGTGTAGGTACAGCAAGGATAGATAACATTCCCGCAAAATGCAGGATAACGCTGGAGATAGCACCACAGGGAACGACAGAAGAATATGGATTGTATCTGCGGTCAGATGATAAAGCTGGTATTGGCTATCGCCTTAATTTTAGCGCCAATACCCAAATGGTTAGCCTCGGTAACACCAGTATAAAAGCGGTGAGTGGTTTAAATAAAACCATCCGCGTAGACATCATTTTAAACGATGACATTATTGATGTTTGTATTGATAACCGCCGCTGCATTGTAAACCGTACACCCGAACAAACAGGAAGTGTTGTTTGGTTGTATGCCAAACACGGCCCGGTTACATTCAAATCGATAAAAATAAATCCTGTAATAGATAACAATTAAAATCTTTCAACATGCTTTTAGGGTTAGATATTGGCGGCACCAAGTGCGCCGTGGTGTTGGGTAAAATTGAAACAACCGGAGAGTTGGTGGTAACTGATACCATAACAGTTTCTACAGATAAACCGGCACATGAGATGATACGCTATTTATTTACCGTGGTGGAGGAATTGCTTGCCAAAAACCAACTTTCAATTGAAGTTGTTGAAGGAATTGGTATCAGTTGTGGCGGGCCATTGAGCAGTAAAAAAGGACTCATTTTATCGCCACCAAATTTGCCCGGCTGGGATAATATACCGATCATTCAAATGGTGGCAGAGCGGTTTAATAAAAAAGCATTTTTGCAAAATGATGCCAATGCCTGTGCGGTGGCGGAATGGAAATATGGTGCCGGCAAGGGGTATAACAACCTTATCTTTTTAACCTTTGGAACAGGCATGGGTGCCGGGTTAATTTTAGATGGAAAATTATACTCCGGTATTTCAGACCTGGCAGGTGAAGTCGGCCATTTACGTTTGTCAGATGCGGGCCCTGTCGGGTTTGGTAAATCCGGTTCTTTTGAAGGCTACTGCAGCGGTGGTGGAATTGCACAACTCGGCCAAATAAAAGCAAGGGAAAAAATACAGATGGGTGAGCCGGTAGGTTTTTGCAGTGGCATGGCAGACCTTATAAACATCACCGCAAAGTCAGTTGCCGAAGCAGCCATGGCCGGCGACCCTGTGGCAATTGATGTGTATACAATATGCGCCCAACAGTTGGGCAAAGGGCTTGCATTGTTAATTGATATTTTAAACCCGGAACTCATCATATTGGGCAGTATTTATGGAAGATCAAAGTCGCTGCTGGAACCTGTGATGATGGAAGTAATACAAAGAGAAGCCATCCGGGATTCTATGGAGGCCTGTAAAATTGTGCCTGCGGGTCTTTCGGAAAATATAGGCAATATGGCGGCGCTTTCTTTGGCATTGATGAGTAAAGAAAAGTAGTTGCTAAACTACGATCAACTAAAAGTGAATCGCTATTACAACAGGCAAGTAGGCCTGATGCTGTCTTTTAAATGTCATAATTACTATTATTAATTTTGTTTGTCTTACCTTTCTTTTTTATCCTGACATACAAATAACGATACGCCATATATTATACAACTGATCCATGATAAATTTCTGGTCAATACGGAAATAAATGGCAAGTGTTTAACTCGTCACAAACGGAAATATTTTTTTATGATTCTTGCATACTCCCGCCAAAGTTTTATCCTGTTGTTTGCGTTGCTATTGCAAACGCTGCAAATCAATGCACAACAAACGGCATCCAAACCAGGCTTTTTTCAAGGCCCAACCTGGACTTCAGATAATGGTAACGGCACGTTTACCAACCCACTCTTTTATGATGAATTTTCTGATCCCGATTTAATAAGGGTGGGGGATGATTATTACCTCACCGGCACTACCATGCATGCCATGCCCGGCCTTCCAATCCTGCACTCAAAAGATCTTGTAAACTGGGAGTTTGTTTGTTATGTTGTAGACAAACTTGATTTTGGCCCGGCGTACCGGCTGGAAAACGGAATGGATATTTATGGCCAGGGTATATGGGCTCCCTGCCTGCGTTTTCACAACGGACAGTTTTACATTTTCACCAACGTAAATGGTCAAACAACCCAACTCTTTACTGCAAAAAATGTCGCCGGTCCGTGGACACAAACTAAAATGAAAAAGTCTTTTCACGATTTGTCTGTATTGTTTGATGATGATGGCAAAGTATATGTTGTTTGGGGATATGACGAAGTGCATTTGGCAGAGTTAACAGCAGACCTGACCGATATCAAACCAGGTACAGAACAAGTGATTGTTGCCAAAGGAAGCGGTGCCGGCGAGGGATGCCATTTCTATAAAATCAATGGCAGGTATTACATCACGAACACCAATTATGACCCGCTTTGTTACCAGGTATGCCTGCGTGCGGATAAGCCAACCGGCCCGTATGAAGTAAATGTAATGAGTGCGAAAGAAAACCTGGGCATAGGTACCGGCTGGCAGCATAAAAATACCCGCAAAGGCCCGCCTTTTGAATTGAACCCACCGGTTAAAAATTTTGTCGGCAGCATTCCCATGCACCAGGGAGGTATTGTACAAATTCAGTCCGGCGAGTGGTGGGGATGGAGTATGATGGATAATAATTCAGTAGGCCGGCTTACGGCTTTATCGCCTGTAACATGGAAAGATGATTGGCCCTATTTTGGACTGCCGGGCAATTTAACACGTTCCCCCAGAACCTGGATAAAACCCAATACAGGATTTTCATCACCGCCGCATGCACCTTATGAACGTTCGGATGATTTTGCTACAGGTAAACTACAACCTGTATGGCAGTGGAACCATGTGCCGGTTGATAAAAAATGGTCGCTGGTAAAACGCAAGGGTTATCTGCGATTGCAATCGCTTCCCGCAAAAGATTTTTGGACAGCCCGCAATTCTCTTACACAACGTGCCGTGGGGCCAGAATCTGAAGCAACAACCGAAATTGAAACCAGCGGATTAAAAGCGGGTGATGTAGCGGGGCTAGCATTATTAAACCTGCCTTATGCCTGGATAGGCGTTAACAATAATGGCGGTTCAACAGAAATAAAACAGTTTGATCAGCAAACCGGGAAGGTTATAATTGAGAAAGTAAATGCGGCCCGTTTATGGCTTCGGGTGCACTGCAATTTTGATACGGAAAAAGCGATATTCAGTTATAGTACCGACGGCAATATTTTTCATTTGTTGGGCGATACTACCATTATGGTCTTTCAGCTCAGGACATTCCAGGGTGTTCGTGTTTCTCTTTTTAATTTCAATATAAATGGTGTAGAAGGTGGTAATGCTGACTTCAATAATTTCATAGTACAGGAGCCGCGGCCACACGGACTTACCAAACCCATTCCCTACGGAAAGACCATTGTTTTAACCAGTTTGGCAGATAGTACAGTATTGGTAAACTGGAAAGATTTTGTGCGTCCTGTATCAATCAATGCTCCTTTTGCCGAAGGGAAGGCTTCCCGTTTTAGGGTACTTGACCGGGGCAACGGGCGCATCGCATTGCAGTCGTCGGTTGATAGCGGTTTTGTTACCGTGAAAGGCCTGGGCGGTATGGCAGAAGTTAGGATTGAAAAGGAGGAGAAGGGCGAAGCATCCCTCTTTCAATGGCAGGATATGTTACGCGGTGACCTGATGCTGATGTCGCTGAATACACACAAATATCTTTTTGCTGATCCCCATGCAAGAAGTCTTACTTCGGCCGATGCTGCCGGTGCAAGGCCGGACAGAAAAGACGGCAGTTGTTTTACATGGCAAATTATAGAGTAATAAGTAATAAGAAAAAATGATGAGAAAGTTGAACGCAACGATGGGTGGCTTGCTGCTTTTGCTGACAATGCAGGCGCAGGTACAAAAAAAAGTAGCCGGCAAAAATTACAGTGCCTACCTGTTCGCCTATTTTACAGGCAATCAAAAAAGTGAAGAAGCCATACATTTTGCATTGAGTAATGATGGGTACAATTACAGGGCTTTAAACAGCGATCGCCCGGTGATTCTTTCAGAAAAGATAAGTTCTTCCGGCGGCGTGCGTGACCCTCATATTTTGCGGGGTGAAGATGGAAAAACTTTTTATATGGTAGCGACAGATATGGTGTCTGACAAAGGCTGGAATTCAAACCGGGCAATGGTTTTATTGAAATCAAAAGACCTTGTTAACTGGACATCCAGCGTAGTGAATATTCAAAACCGCTTTCCCGGGAATGACAGCCTGCTTCGGGTATGGGCGCCCCAAACTATATACGATGCCAAAGCCGGAAAGTACATGATCTATTGGTCAATGAAACATGGAAACGATCCTGATAAAATTTACTATGCTTATGCCAATGCTGATTTTACCAACCTTGATACAACACCCGAACAATTGTTTTACAGCCCAACCAACAATGCATGCATTGATGGTGAAATAATTTTAAAAGATGGCAAATATCATTTGTTCTTTAAAACAGAAGGCAATGGTGATGGCATTAAAATCGCGGTATCCGATCAACTGACAAAGGGATATGTACTGCAGGATAAATATGTGCAGCAAACCAAAGACCAGGTGGAAGGTGCGGGTGTTTTTAAATTGAACAATGGGGAAGGGTACATCCTGATGTATGACGTGTATACAAAGGGAAAATACCAGTTTACAAAAACAAAAGACCTGGCGCACTATACGGTAGTAGACCAGGAGGTAACAATGAACTTTCATCCCCGCCATGGAACGGTGATGCCTGTTACTGCACAGGAGGCAGAAAGATTAGTAAGTAAATGGGGTAATACAGCGGATATGATCAGTTCAGCCAATGCCAAAGAAATAAAAAAAATAAATATCAAAGTCGATACAGCAAAAAGCGCTTTATACCTGTCAGTAAAACCGGGAGCAAAATTAACTGCGTTCAATCCGTCCTTTATTTCTTTTCCAGGCGTAAAGATAACACCGGCTGGTCCGCAGAATTTTACAAAAGGGCCGGTACAGTATCAACTTACAATCAAAGGACAGGCGCCCAAAAAATGGACTGTATATGCAACCGAAAATCACAATCCTGTACTGGACGGTTTTTATGCTGACCCTGATATTTTGTATTCACACAAAACAAACAAATTTTATCTCTATCCTACCAGCGATGGTTTCAACAACTGGTCAGGCACTTATTTCAAAACATTTTCATCAACCGATTTAGTTAACTGGAAAGATGAAGGAGTGATACTGGATTTGAACAAACAGGTGAGCTGGGCAAAACGAAATGCCTGGGCACCCTGCATACAGGAAAAAATGATCGGCAACCAATACAAATACTTTTTCTATTTTACGGCTGCCCAAAAAATTGGGGTTGCAGTTGCAGATGATCCTGCCGGGCCTTTTGTTGATTCGGGTAAACCGCTTATTGATCAATTCCCCGAAGGCATCACCAACGGACAGCAAATAGATCCGGATGTATTTGCAGATCCACAAACTGGTAAAACCTATTTGTATTGGGGCAATGGTTATATGGCTTGCGCAGAATTGAATGAAGATATGATTTCATTGAAAGAGGGAACCACTAAAGTAATTACGCCAAACAATACATTCCGTGAAGGCACCACCGTTTTTTTTAGAAACGGACAATTTTATTTTCTTTGGTCAGAGGATGATACAAGAAGCGAAAACTATAAGGTACGGTATGGAACAGCCACTACACCAACCGGAACAATATCAATACCACCGAATAACCTGGTGATAGCAAAAGATACCGCCGCAGGCATTTATGCAACGGGGCACAACAGCATTCTGCAAATTCCGGGTAAAGATGAGTGGTACATTGTGTATCATCGTTTCAATTATCCAAACGGCATTAAAATGGGTGATGCCGCAGGTTATAACCGGGAAGTATGTATAGATAGACTGGAGTTTAATAAAGATGGATCGATACAACAGGTAACGCCCACACACAAAGGCATCCAGGCAATTAAGCTGCATTGATGCCTTTTTAAATGATTCATTCACTACACATTTATTTTTCGGAGAGGCTTTCGTCTGTTACAATTAAACCCGGTTTAATGCTTAAGAAATTATTGCTCGCCTGCTTTTTATTAAGCTGTGATTTCTGCTAACAAAAAATTATTGCGTAGCATAGGTTGATGCCGCAACGCCTGCGGCATACTGGTACAATTTCCTGCTAACCAAAAGCAGCCAGCTGATATCCCATACCAATAAAATTCTTTGTGTAAGTCCCCTGAGTGGGATAGGACTTACAAAGTGAACAATAAACAAGACCAGGCTGACCACACCAAAAAACATAGCAGGTTTTGCAAAGCTTTTCCAGTTTTCGTTTTTCTTAAAAACAAAGCTCCATGTAAACATCGAAATGGCCAGGCTGATCAATGCAATCAATGCGGCTAAGGCGTGTATTAAGCCATGGGGTGTTGGCGGCACCACTGGCACGTCTGTGGGGAATATAGTAAGCAACAAAAATCCAATACAAAAAATGCCGAGGGATGCAATACTTTTTTTAGATGCTTTAATATTCATTGACAGTCCTGTTAACAGTAGTGCTGATGCAATTGTAAGCGAATAACCAGCGACCTTCATCAACCAGCTGTAATTGCCAACTGCATATTCACTAACAAAACAAGACAGCATGTTTTTATCTGGTCGTAAAAAATGCAGGCTGCAAACTATTACAAAAAATAGTAGGCAACCTGATAAGCTAATGAGTGCAATGGTTTTAGTATGTTTCATAAACGCAGCATGTAGTTTTAAAAGTTAACCTTTAGCAGCGATTTTTTTGCCATTGTTTTTAATTGCTCTTCATTGTTTTTTTTTCATTTCATCCAGCTCTTCTTTAGCTGGCAGCCTGGTACCCTGGCCTGCTACAAAATACCATTTGCCATTTTGCCTGATGTAGGTTTCTGTTCTTATAACGGTGATAGAAAAATCGCCGCCCGGTGTTGCAAATACAACATCCAATATCATGTTTTTAACAGCAGCATCGCCATTGTAAACTCTTAAAATGGTGGAGCCTGGCCTTGGTGTGATAGACTTGAATGTGGCACCTTTATCTTCAAAGCCTTTCTTCCATTGTTCAAAACCATAAGACACTCTTCCTTCTGGCCCTACTGCTATCATATCGTCATTCAGAAATTGAGAGCTATCCATTTTGCTACTCACAATATCAATGGCTTTTCGGTCTTCCGGATAATTGGTGGTATTGTATTTTCCTTCTGGGGGTACTTGAGCTTTTGTAGTGTTTAACCTAATAAATAAAATGGCCATAGAAATTAGAATCATTTTGAAAATGCGATGTTGTTTCATGTTATTTTTTTAGTGTGTTGGAATTGTATTTTTAAAAAGCGCTTTACCCTATGCCGGGAAAGGGCTACAGCTTACCGGTAGCCAACTTTTATTGCATTGTTCATTACCCCAATACTATCAGCTAGGTATCCCATTGCTTTTTCTGCAAAGGGATATAAAAGAAAATAGGCATACAGAACGGCACAGATGCAACACAGGCCAGCCATAAAACAGAGTGCGTTTTCCTTAAAGCTGTATTGGTTTTTTTTGTAGTGAATATTGATGTTGTTCATTGCTGAAGATTTATAAATTAATAATTGGGTTGAAGAAAATCAACGGTCTTTTAAGATTAATTTTTCCCAGTTTTTACGTAGATGAATATTGCAGTCATCTTAGTTTTTTTGGAGTGATTTTTTCATAGATTCCTCCATCTCTGCCTCAGTCTGCACCGGCGTGCCTTGCCCAAATACCAAATACCATTTTCCCATTTGCTTCACATAGGTAGCAGACCGTATTACTTTCACATACAAGTCCCCTTTTGATGATGAAAACACCACATTCAATATTGCATTGCTTATTGCGGTCTTTCCGCCGAAAATTCTTAGTATTTGTGTTCCCGGTACCGGCGTTACCGATTTAAATTTCAGGTCGTATTTTTTAAAGGAATTTTCTTCCTGCATCCTGCCATAATACACCATGCCCTCTGCACCAACAGAAATATAATCATCGTTTAAATAAGCAGTGCTGTCCTGTATCATTCCCAACGCTTCAATTGCCTTCCTGTCTTCAGGATAGTTGGTGGTATTGTATTTACCTTGCGGCGGCAATTGGGCCGTTACAATATTTATTGTAAAGAATAAAATGACTGACATGATCATTTTTGTTGCATAATCCAGATGTGATCTCATTTTTTGTTTTTATTTTATTTTAAAAAATCAGAGATAATTGATAAAGAGTTTCAGCATTAAGCCTGATATAGTGTTAGAACAAGTGAACAGCAATCCATTTAGCAAAACCCTGCCACCAGGATGAGTGCGTATTAGGGCCCAATAAAAATGCGCAGGCGGTAATTCCTAAAAAAACAGCCATGGGGAATGCTGATCTTTTCTTAATGATGTCAGCTATCATCCACGCCAACGTAAAGAGTGCGATAACACCAATCATTACAGGCACGGCTGCAAATGGCAACCCACAAACTGCAATCAGAAAACGTCCCAGGCCGGGGCCTAAAATCATTAAACCTATCGAGGCAAAAAACCGGAGATGATAAGAAGTTTTCTTTTTGTAATAAATGCCCAAACCATACAAAATACTGATATAAAACATATCCGGAATTCCGCTAAAGCCCATCGCTGCTAAAGCTTCTGTTTCACTCTCTATTTTAATATTTCTTAAATAAGCAGCCCTCGCTACCAAAAAAAATGAAAGTAACAATAATGGAAAGATGAAATAAGAAGCTTTGCCAACAATGCGGTGCAGGCGAAAGTTTTTTGTTCTGATGAAAACGGGCTGGGCAATCAGCATCAAAATCCATGTGAGCATAATCACTCCATGAAAATGATGCGCCCAGGTAAAGCCATCAAAATTTGGAAACTTAACCAGGTAGGTTTTATAAAATCCTGCAAAACTTATCAGCAGCAGAAAGATGAAAAAGTAAATGAGGCGGTTGGTTATGCCGCTATTTTTTTTTGATTTGTCTGGAGATAGTGCTGAAGTGATCATGATGTTTTTTTTGTGTTTGGTAATTGTATTTCATAAAATTCAGCTTCCTTCAATCTCTTTTAAAACAGTTATTGGTAAACAGCAAGCTTTGTGAGTGAGCAGCCGTATTTCAGGTATAAAGCATTCAATAAAAGAAAATCTACCACTCCCTCAAAAAAACGGCTATTCGCCAAATGCTTTAGGCAATGCTGTTGGGTTTGGTTAATTTTAAAAATATACCTCTTTGTTATGCAGCGGATATTGCTCTCTTTTTGTTTTTTCATTATAAGCATCGGCACATGCGCTGCACAGGATACGCTTGTATTGAACGGTCAGCCCAACTGGAAGCAATCGCTGGATATTGCAGACAACTGTTTTATTTACCAGGAAACGGCAGATACGGCGCTTTCTTTTGAAGCAGTAAAAAAGCAGGTTTTTGTTCCTTACAGAAATGAATGGCGCCTGCAAAAATTCGGTAACAGGCCGTTAATTATCCAATGGAAAAAATTTACTGTGCGCAACACGTCTGCTACAGATACACTAAACCTTAGTCTCAGCACCGTTCATTATTTTACACGCTTATACACCGGTAATGAATTGATAGCAAAAAGTGGCGCTTACGAAACCAGGGGCTATCAACCGCCAGGTAGTACAGGGGCTTATGACCGGGGAAGACTTCCTGTAATAGTACCCCCGCAAAGTACCATCACTTATTGGCTCCGCACAGAAGACAGGCAGAACCAACTCATTCCGCCTCTCATATACCTGGAAACAAGATTTACCGGGTTTGCTGCTGAGGTGGAAAGCACTTTTGCTGCAAGGTATCTTTTCCTGGTGCTTGCCTGCATGGCGGGATGCTTTTTGTTCATCGGTATTTATGCAGCATATAATTATTATCTCTACCGGCATGTTTCTTTTCTCTGGTATATATGTTATACCATTAGTGCTTTTTTTTCGGCGCTGCACTGGATGGATATCCGGTTGGGCATGTTTATGTTTTCGCCATTATTACACGATATTATTTTTTCGATATTTATTTATCTGATACCAGTATTGTACAGTTTTTTTATAGGCAGTATGTTGCAGTTGCACATTCATTTTAAAAAGGGCTGGATGCTGGTAAAGTTACTGGTGCTGATATCCATTGCTCAAATGTTATTAGAGTTTATTGAGGTAAGGTTTGATTGGTTCCCCTTCAACAAAAATTATTACGGCTATTTTTTAAACATCACTCCGCTTGTGCTGCTCAATATTGTTTTATTGGTGCTTACAGCAAAAAGTAAAGACCCTGTGAAATGGTTTTTATTTACCGGCATTTTCAGCCTGATGGTATTTTGGTGTTTGCCGCTGATGAATCTATATGCTCCTTCTGAAGACATGAATCAGGAATTATTCCTTGTTATCAATTTTGCCATTGTATTTCTTTTATTTGGATTGATTATTGAAGCCATTTGTTTTTCGTTTGCACTTACATACCGAAGTAAACTGGTATTGATTGAAAAAAATAAGTTGCAGGAAAATTACAACCTTCAATTGCAAACTGCTTTGCAGCAAAGAACCACAGAGCTTGAAACAAAAAGTAAACTGGTAGAAACACAAAAAATAAAACAGGTACAAACTGAATTTGAAAACAAGATTGCAGAAACAGAAATGATTGCTTTAAGGGCACAGATGAATCCACATTTTATTTTCAATTGCCTTAATTCCATTAAGCTGTATACACTCGAGAATGATTCACAAACAGCCTCTGAATACCTCACTAAATTCTCCCAGTTAATAAGATTGGTACTTGAAAATTCACGGTCAGAAAAAGTAACGCTGCAAAAAGAACTGGAGACATTGAAACTGTACATAGAACTGGAGGCCATGCGGTTTAAAGACAAAGTACAATACAAAATAAATGTGGTGCCACACATCGATCAGCAATACATTGAAATACCACCCTTGCTGCTGCAACCTTATGTAGAGAATGCCATCTGGCATGGCCTGATGCACAAAACGGAAGGCGGCAATATCATCATTGATATTTCGCAGCCTGAAGAATATGTATTGCATATTGAAATTAGTGATGATGGCATTGGCAGGGAGATGGCAAAGGAGCATAAAAGCAAATCTGCCACCCGGCAAAAATCATTCGGCTTAAAGATGACCTCCGAAAGACTGGAAGCCATCAACCATATTTACCACACAAAAACGGAAGTAAAAATTGTTGACCTGGTAGATGCGGATGGCAATGCTGCAGGCACCAAAGTAATTATTGAAATTCCTTTATAAAATCAACCGATGCTGAAAGCCGTTATTATAGATGATGAACCCGATTGTGTAAAACTGTTGGCACTGCAATTAAAAATGTATTGCCCGCAGGTGCAGGTAATGGCAGAATGTACCTCCAGCGAAGCTGGCCTGTTGAAGATAAATGAACTGCAACCCGACATTGTTTTTTTAGACATTGAAATGCCGGTGATGAACGGCTTTCAGTTACTGGAAAAAATCAGCAACATCAATTTTAGTCTGGTGTTTGTAACTGCATACGACCAGTTTGCTGTAAAGGCTTTTCGTTTTAACGCCCTGGATTATTTATTAAAACCCATTGATGGCAAAGACCTGAAACTGGCTGTGGAGAAAGCGATGCAGCAAAAGCCTGATCCGCAGCAACTGCAGTTAATGAAACAACAATTACATGGCGGGGAAAAATTCCATCCGGATAAAATAGCCCTGCCGTATCAAAACGGCGTAACATTTACCGAAATAAAAAATGTGCTGTATTGCGAAGCAGATAATAACTATACCCGTTTTCATGTAGCAGGTGGCCAGCAATATATAGTGAGTAAAACACTCGGAGATATTCAGGAAGTGCTGGAAGAAAGAAATTTTTTAAGGGTCCACCGCCAGTACCTCGTGAACCTTGATCATATAAAAAAATATGTACGTGGCGAAGGCAACTACCTCATCATGAGCAATGAGGATAACATTCCCGTGGCAAGAAATAAAAAAGAAAAATTGGTAGAAAGATTTGGCTGGTTATAATTATACCTGCCACACAATTTTTACAATGTTAAACGGATTATTGTGTGGGGCATTTGACTACTTGTAAACTAAAAATTCTAAAACCATTTTTTACTTGCGGTAATACCAGCAGTTGTTCCGGCAAACAGGCAAGTGCGTTTTCTAAGTGTAAACAGATAAAAGATACCAATGGCACGGTACCCGGTGCCGTTGTAGTCCTGCATGAAATCACGGACTGTAAAAAGCAGAGCAATTACTGGTATTTTAATATAGCAAGTTGTTAATTTTTAAATGGTCATGCCGATATCAATCCCTTTTATTTTACGGTATAAATCGGTTGCATAATTATCCGTCATACCGGATACATAATCCAGCACTCCCAATACCATTTCATACCTGCTGCCCTGGTCATATAAAAATTGAGATGGTATTAATTTTATTGCTTTCGCTTCGGATTTGGTTCTGTTGTTTTTTTCTTTGATGATTGGAGGAACAAAATGCAACAGCAATTCGTACATCACATTGTAGCCGGCATTTTCAATCTCTAGAACGGAGCGATGGTTGTAAATGTTTTCGATGGAAAAATCTGTTATCAATTGCAATGCCGGGCAATCCTTTTTTATTTGGTTAAACAAAGGCGTATTAAATGATCCATCTAAAATAGACTCAAAGTTGTCCTCATAAATGGCTTTTGATTTCATAGTTAAAGAATAAATAGCCTTGGCCCTTAAATAAGATACCTGGTCATTTTTATCCTTAAAATTATCCAGCCGCTTTTTTACTTTGGATATATTATCTATGCCGATCGATCCAATCAAATCAGTGAGTAAATTCCTGCATTCATCATGGCCAATAATGCCAAGACGATGCGCATCTTCCAGGTCAATGATATTGTAGCAGATGTCGTCGGCTGCTTCCACCAGCCAAACAAAGGGATGCCTGAAATAGATTAACGGGTCTGTTTGATCTTTGATCATTGCCGTGGCCATTGCAACATCGGTAAACGTTTTTAATTCTGATTGAAAGAAACCAAATTTCTTCCTGTGGGTAAAATTTTTACTGCTTCCCTCAGATTCACATGGATATTTTGCAATGGCGGATAAGGTAGAATAGGTCAGCATCATGCCCCCTTCAGTTTTTCCATTTTGCTGGTGCGTTAACACACGTATGGCATTGGCGTTGCCTTCAAAATTGATAAAATCCAGCCACTCTTTTTTTGAAAAATGAGACTTTAAACTGCTTTCATTTTTTATAAAAAAGTTGGAGATGGCATCTTCGCCGGAATGACCAAAGGCCGGGTTGCCAATATCATGACAAAGACAGGCGGAAGAAATTACATTGGACAAACCATAATTAAAAAAACCTTTGCTCTGCTCTGAAAGTGAAGCAGCATATTTTTTTATCACAAAGTCACCAATCAATGTGCCAAGGGAGCGGCCCACTGAAGCAACTTCCAGCGAATGCGTAAGCCTGTTATGCACAAACACACTGCCCGGTAAAGGAAATACCTGCGTTTTATTTTGAAGCCGTCTGAAGGAAGATGAAAATATAATTCTATCAAAATCTCTTTGAAAATCCGTCCGGACATCAATATTTGCTGACTGCATCACAGCGCCGGTTCTTGTGTCGGAGTAAAGTTTATTGATGTTCATGGTAGTTTAGATAAGATCATTGCATTTTATTTCCTAAAGGCCGGTCGCAAAATCAACTGAGCGATTAACGTCTTTTTGAAATACACGCCTGATAAATAAATAGTAAAGATATTGTACGGTTCAATTATTATAACAAGCTGAAATGCGGGCATAAAAAAACATCACATTTCTGTGAGCTCTTTGTGGGAGCACACGGGTTCGAACCGCGGACCCTCCCGATTACAAACCGGGATGTTTTAACCCAATGAGGCTTGCAATTTTTTTACTGCTTTTCCAGCTTTTAATTTCTTTTTCTCTTTTCAAGGCCTCCATTTTTTCAGCAAAAGGTTCTGAATAAACAAGTTTCCAATCTCCTGTTTTCCCGGTAAAACCGGCATGGTTAGTATTGTGCTTTCGTATTCTTTCACAAATATCTGCGCCGGTATATCCAATATAATAGCGGCCTTTGATAACAGAAAATAATAGGTACACCGTATACCGCATAACAAAAAGACCTCACAATTTCTTGTGAGGTCTTGGTGGGAGCACACGGGTTCGAACCGCGGACCCTCTGCTTGTAAGTTAGAAAAGACTTTATTATTACTTATTTGTATAGTCTGATAAATATGCTATAATTCAATACAGACGCTTATTTCTTCCATCAATTACTATTATCTACTAATAAATATTAGTACATTTGTGACGCAAAATTGACGCAAAAATCAAAATTGCAGCGCAAAAAATATGCAAATCAACAAAGCTGCAGCTACTATTTATCTCAATAGAACACATCCAAAACAAAACATGGAGTGTGGAGTTTACATTAGGGTTACCCATGACCGGATAAGAAGATATTTTCCTACGTCCTATAGCCTTACAATAGTTGATTTTGAAAAAGCAATAAGCGATAAGCCAGGTAAAAGGCTGGAAGATGTTGCAAATAAGATCCAGGGTGCAAAAGTTGAAGCCCAAAATATTATTAGATCACTTTCTTCATTTTCCTTTGAACAGTTTGAAAAGAAATTTATCAGTAACCGGTCAAGCAAAGACACGCTGGTTGACATATTTGATTCCGCAATCAAAAAGCTGAATGATAATGACCAAATAGGTACTGCGACTTCTTATAATTGCGCAAAAAACAGTATTGAAAGTTTTAAGCCTGGTTTAAGGCTGCAGGACATCACAGTTACCTTGCTTTATCAGTATGAAAAATGGATGCTCGATAGAAGTAAAAGTACAACTACGATAAGCATTTATTTGCGGCATTTAAGAACGCTTTTTAACCAAGCTATTGAAGACAAATTTGTTAATAAAGATCAATATCCTTTTGGAGCCAGGCGCTATGAAATACCTCAAAGCAATAACATAAAAAAGGCACTTAATTTAAAAGATATTGGATTGATCTATCAATATAAAGCCATACCTCGAACAACCACAGAAAAGGCCAAAAATTATTGGCTTTTTCTGTACTTGAGTAACGGTATGAATATGAAAGATATGGCGTTGCTTAAATACGAAAACATTAAGGGAAATATTATTGAATTTAAAAGGGCAAAGACAGCCAGGACAAAAAGAACCGTTGAAGCCATAAGAGTTGTTATCACGCCCGATATTGATGCCATCATTAAAAAATTTGGAAACAAGGTTATACAGCCTGATAATTACATTTTCCCAATACTTACCAAAGGGTTAACTGCCAAACGCCAAAGACAATTGATACAACAAATTACTTCTGTTGTAAATGATCATTTGAAAATTATTGCCAAAGAACTGAGAATACAGGCGCAAGTAACCGTTCAATATGCCCGACACAGTTTTGCAACTATCCTGCAGCGTAGCGGGGTAGATGTGGCTTTTATTTCTGAATCCCTGGGACACAGTAATTTAAAAACAACTCAAAACTATTTGGCAGGGTTTGAAGATTCAAAAAAAATAGAAGTAGCAAATTTATTAACCTCATTTAAGCAAGATGGAAAAGCAAACAAGCGAACCGTTAAAAAAAGTGATTGATAACACCCAGGAAATGCCCGGTGTGAGAAAAAAAATAAAACAAGCGCTAACTGCAAAGGAGCAGCAGTTTGTTGATTTTATTTCAAATGTTATCGTTCAGAAAACCATCAAAGACTTTAATGAAAAGCAAGGAAATAAATCTTCTTATTGAACATGACGAAATTAGAGCGCTGTCTTTAATTGAAACTGATAAAGTATTGAATACCGGTAGCCTGTTTTCAGCTGGCTATAATTCAGGAATTCGATTTACAGAACATGAGTTTTTAAATGTAGACAGCCAGGAGAAATTTTGCATCGGCCTTTCGTTATACAATTTTTTGGAATTTTTATTCAATTACTTTTTAGAAGGAGAGATAGAAGAAAGGCTCGATTCGCAAAAATATGCATTGTCTAATAAATTACAGATGCACGGTGGTAGTAGAAATTTAAAATTGTCTGTTTATGAAAAGATGATTGTTGATTTAAACCTAGAACTGGAAAAGCTTCCAAATTTTAGCAGGGCTTCACCGTTAGATTTCAGGGAAATTAAAAGTGTATGGGAAATCGAATTATTGTATTTACCTGCATGTGAAGACAATCATAATTGGATAAAGGCAAACTCGAATCTTTGCGAATTAATACACGAAATAAAATACAAAGTCTTCGGTGGAAAGCAAATTTATAATGATAAAAAAAAATTGTTTGAAACCGAGGGTTTTTGGCATATTCAACAGTTGGAAAAATATTTCGCTACGGATAATTTTAAAGATATTTTTAATGCGGCCGGTATTTATGCAAGCATAGTTTATTTGCAAAAATTGATTGACGAAATAGACAATACTATTAGAAAGCCAAAAAAAGAAAAAAAAGAATTGACTTGCCTGGAAGACGCATTTATAAATAAAGACGCCTATGATAGATCAATAACTGCATTGAAATTAGAAAGGGTCGTAGATACAGACCTTAAATTTTTGATGGGCCGTAATGATCTCGGAATAGTTATAGGGTGGGTTCGTGCTTTGCGGGACGATAAAAAATACATAACAAAAGAATTCAATGATGAGCAATTGATAATACTCCTTAATAAACAGTTTGGCAATCTAAAAATGTCGGAAAATACAGATGGAAGAACGCTAAGACGTCATACCAATAATTCAAAAAAATATTATTTAAAGTTCAAATCAATTATTGATTAATATCAGCACATTACATTAAACATGACCTGACTTGACCATTATTTTATTTTGGTCATGTTAGTTTTGTGACTTGCATCAAATTATAAAAGATGCAAGAGACAATTTTTATTTCGTTACCGTTGTCAGAATTAAAAACCATTATTTTTAATTCTGTGAATGCTTGTTTAGATTTGAGAACACCTCACAATAAACTACTCTACCAAGATGAGGCCCTTATCAATATTGAAGAAGCTGCAGAGTTTGTGAATCTTTCAACTGCCAGTATTTACAAACTCGTTAGTAGCAACAAAATCCCTTTTACAAAAAAACATAGAAGGCTTTTATTCGAAAGAAAGGAGTTGACGGCCTGGTTAAGTACAGGGCGAAAACTAACTTTGGGCGAAATAGAAAGGCAATCCCAAAAAGAACCAGCCGGTTAAAATAAAAAAGCAAGTCGACAGCTACCATGGAATCGACTTGCTTAAAAATGCATTTTTTGAAATACCCGGCTCAAAGGTAAACTTTTTTTTATTTCTGAAATACAGTCTGCTGTAGCCGGGGCATGTTCTAACCTACATAATACCCCACAATGCAATGTCCCACATAAAAGCCAAACGTGAAAGGCAAGCCGCAATAGCACCGTACAAAAGATTCTCTGAAAATACCTTAACAAAACTCTACAACGCTTTAGATATTGAAGACATAAAGCTTATCCTTCCGGATGTTGTTTTCAAAAATAAAAAGACATGCTGCTTATTTCACGATGAGAAAACCCCTTCAGCTTCTCTTGATCCTAAAAAAAATATTTACAAATGCTTTGGCTGTGGCTGGGCAGGTAACCTAATTAAAGTTATAAAGCAGTATCTAAATAAATCTTTTCCTGAGACGGTAGAATTATTGGCTGAGTTTTATAAAGTGCCAATTGAATATGATGAAAACTTTGATCCCGAAAAGTACCAGGCTGAAAAAGATATTGAACAAGAGCAAATAAATATTCTTGAATTTGCGCATAACAAATATGTTAACCTTTTGCATTCCCCGGCAGGATCCATTGCCCTGGAATACCTTATAAACGAAAGAGGCTTAACCATTGAGCAGATAAAAGACTGGAAGCTTGGTATGGCGCCCGACAATTGGCGGTTTCTTACTCCCGGACTGGTAAGCAGCGGTAAACTTGCGGTGGCAGTGGCTGCAGGAATTTGCTTGACTAAGGACGGCAAAAATTTTGATGTTTACCGCAATGGTATCGTTATTCCAATTCATCAAAAAAACGGAAAATTGGCAGGCTTTGCGCTCCGTAGTTTGCCGGGTAATGACAAAGCACCAAAATATATAAATCCAAAAGATAGCGACGTATATCACAAGGATAAAATTTTGTTTGGACTATCCCAGGCTATCACAGCCAGGGCCTTTACCAAAACAAAATTTATTTACTTAACGGAAGGATATTTTGATGTTATTACCTGTCATGAAGCCGGGTTATTAAATGTAATTGCTTCATGTGGTACCGCAATTACTGATGGTCAGATTAAAGAGATCGCAAAATTTACCAAGCATGTTGTTTTATTCCTGGACGGTGATGCGGCTGGGATAAAAGCCGGGATAAAACACATTGATGCTTTTTTAACAAATGGCTTTAAAGTGGAGATTATTGAATTAGGTGCCGGTGAGGATCCTGATAGTTACGTGCAGGCGTATCAAAAGGGAAAAAATGAATTGCCAATACAAGATGACCTGCAGGAGCTGCACCAGGATGCGGTATTATGGAAGGGAAAGAAACTGTATAAAAATGCAGCTTCACCGGATGATCAGGTAATTGCCATTGACCAAATTATAAATACACTGCTTTCAATATCCAATGAAGTAAAGCAAAACGCCTATGTAGAATCGCTGCAAAAAGATTTAAAGATTAAAAATTCCATCCTTAAAAAGGAACTTAAAAAAGCGATTGAATTACGTGATAGAAAAGCAAAAAGTTTACAGGAAAAATCAATGATAGAAGGCAAATCCCTTCGCAATGAAGATGCTGGGTTACCAGACGATTATCCCGGCGATATTAGGCCTTTTCTCAAATACGGTGTGTATGAGTATAAGGGCGTTTACTACGCCAAAGGAAAGCAGGGTATTTATGCTGTCAGCAATTTTGTAATGAAGATCCTTTTTCACATTGACAGCAGCCAGGATCTTGCATATAAAATTATTTCTGTTACAAATGAATATGGTTTCAACATAGTTCTGCAGATAAATACTGATGACTACATCACTTTGGGTGGTTTTAAAAAGGCCCTGGCAAGAAAGGGAAATTTTGTTTTCAAAGGCAATGATTCTGATTTGTCAAAGCTCCAAGAGTATTTGCAGGAAAGCCAGGTAGATAGTCGATTGATTGATACACTAGGATTTTCTAAAAGGTATAGCTTTTATGCTTTTGCAAATGCCTTGATTCCATTAAGCAATGATAAAGAACCTGAGATTTTAAAACCCGATTCCCTGGGTATTGTAGACTGTAACGGTAAAAGTTTTTTTCTTCGGGCAATGAGTAAAATGTATGAAGACAAAGACGAAATGTTTTTGTCTGAAAAGAAATTTATTTATATCGAACCGGCAAATACAATTTTATTCAATCAATGGGCTGAATGTTTTTCCCAGGCTTATGGTGAAAAATCTATTGCAGCCATACTCTTCTTTATCGCATCACTTTTTCGAGATCTCATGGTTAGCGTTCATAAATGCTTTCCGATCTTAAATATGTATGGTCAACGAGGATCTGGCAAAGGTAAAATGATTGATAGCCTTATGCGAATGTTTGGCGAATCACAAGACCAAATTATGTTAGGAGGCGAAAGTACAGGCAAGGGTTTTATGAGAAAATTTGCACAACTCAGTAATGCTATTGTGTGGCTTGATGAGTACAAAAACAGCCTGCCACCCAAGCTAATTGAAAACCTGAAAAATATTTTTGATGTTGTTGGCTATACCACAGCTAAAATGTCGAATGATATGCAAACTAATGTTACTCCAATAAGAAGCTCGTGTATACTATCCGGGCAGGAAATGCCAACTGCAGAACCTGCTTTATTTACCAGGGTAATTATGCTACAATTTGAACCTGGAAAGTTTACAGAAAAACAAAGAACTGCCTTTCAAAAATTAAAAAAATTGGAAGAGGGCGGACTGAGCTACTTGACCTGCCAAATTTTACCACACCGCAAAATATTCGAAGGGAGGTATCAGGATAATTACGAAATTATATTTAAAGATTTTATCAAAGAAGTCAATAACAATGATGTAGATGACCGGCTGATAATGAATATAAGCATGCTTGCTGCAGTTTATGTCACACTTCAAGATGTTATAGATTTCCCCTTTAAATACCAGGATGTAAAAGCCTACTTACTGAATAATATGAATAACCAGTTTACTTTATTGCAAGGCAGTGATGACCTGGGTAAATTCTGGCAAGTATTTGAAAATTTATGCAACACCGGTTTGGCTACAGAGGGAATACACTACATGATTTATGACGGCATTTTAATTTTTAGAATGAAGCTAGTCCATCCATTGTATGTCAAACACCTGGTAAGTCTAAAGGATCAACACATTCTTACCAAGGATACTTTGGAAAATTACATCAGATCTGACAAAAATATTTTTATTGGCCGATTACGGAAACAATTTAGTGACTTGTATGCATACGGTTTTGCAGTAAAGTTTGAAAAATTACAAATCGAAATTTCTCAAACAGGGTTAGTAGTTTCTGGTAATGGCAGTCTGCTGGATGCAAATAACCAGGTACAACAAAGTGATAGACCTGCTGAAGAACTGCCATTTGGCTAAAAAATTATTTATTTCTAAAAATGTGAAAAAATGCAATGACACCGTAGACACTGTGGACATAAAAGGAAATTAAATATAAAAAGCAATCAAATGCCTGTTAAAAAAGTAAATCTTATGTCATTCAATAGTCTCGAATGTCACGCAATAGCTACAGTGTCAGCGTGTCTATTGGCATTTTTTAATTGTGGCAACGAAAACAAAAATATTTTATCATAAAATAACACAAACCATGGCTGAAAAAAATGAATATGATCATGATCAAGAGATTGCTAACGCAAAAAATGAATTCTTTGCCGAAATAAAAGAATACATTTTAGCAACCTATGAACCTGTTACCAAACCAGATAAGGATACTCTTTTGTTTAGCACTTTAGAATTTTACCATGCTATCCAGGGGTTGTTTCCAAGCAATCTTTATAAAACAGCAGATGTGGCTATTTTTTTAAAATCAGCAGGTTTCAAGTTTACCGAAATATCTGAGCTCCGCTTCATGTGGATGGTAACCAATAAAGAAAAACCCTAAATAAATAATATGAAAAATGAAATCAATGAATCAGACTTTCCATTCAAAAACTCAAATTTTTCTGATGGAAACGGTTTTGCAAAAATGTACTTCAATCATATATCCAGTAACCTGGAAGACTTGCTGAAAGAATTAACCGACAGGCAATTATTATCAATTATTGCAGTGTCAAAAACACTTACTGTAAAAAATACCAGCGCTCTCAATATGTTTTGTAAAAACTGCCTCAAAGACTTTGCTGCATACATTTTAAATCAAAGAGAAAAAGAAGCGAAATATAGCAATGATTACAATAACGTCAAAAATGATAAAGCATGATCACTAAAAACTTGCAACAAATAAATGTAATAATTGGCCCGGAGGGATCCGATAAGTTGAGCTATGCCCTGGATATTGTAAAAAGATGGAAACATCAAACTGCATTCCTGGATATGTTTATGCCAGGCATGCTGGATGGAATAATACCATCGTACCAAATACATAAAAGCTTAAAAGCAGTAGTTATTTCAAATGTTCATTTTCCAGTGCATTTGGAAGCAATTAAAAAAATGTGCGCCCTGGACAGGATTCCATTTAAAAAGCTTGGTACTAATAAAAATTGCTTTCTAAAAAAGCCCGTGTATATAATCCTTACTACAAGCTCACTTGAAACAATTCCGGTAATCGCCTTTGCAAGCAAAATTGGAATACTTAAAACTGAAAATCCACAAATTTTATAGCAAAAAGGGCAAAATTTAGCTGCTAATTGAAGAGGTTTAAAAATAACTCATTGAAAATGAATTCAAAAAATCGAAAATTTTTTAAAATCGAACAAATGACAGCTGAAAACTGCCGCCCACACTATGTCGGTCAGTTGAACGCCTCTCGGTTTTCGGGGCGTATATGTAATGATAATTCTATATATTATATGGGATGTCTAAGCGTTACACGGTGCGCTTTCCTTGCTGGCTTGTTGTTGCTACAGCTTAACCAGGTAGCTTATCTTCTTGTTGCTTTATGTGCTGCAGCACCTTCTATAAGCTTTTCATTTTTGTTGAAGCAATCTTCTTTTAAACTCAGTTTCAATTTTTATATCATTAG
>JBBQWL010000061.1:0-34669 GCA_038210625.1 Chitinophagales bacterium
CTTTTACAATTATAAAATCCTGGGCGCCTGCAATCCTGCATTTGCATACAAGGCCTTGCAGGCTGAAGATAAAATCGGAACTATGTTGCCTTGCAATGTGATTGTTCAGGAAAAAGTTGCCGGCCAGGTCGAGGTTTCCGCCGAAGTTTAGTCATTTAATAAATCACGAATCCGGTTTGCTGGGTATATCAGAAACAAATGCTGATATGAGAGAACTAATGAAAATTGGAGACACAGATAACCGTGCTAAAGAAGCTATTGATTTCTTTTGTTATCAAACAAAAAAATGGATCGGTTCATTTGCTGCAGCACTCGGAGGTTTAGATGTATTGGTGTTTTCGGGAGGTATTGGGGAAAATTCACCTGATGTACGAAGTAGAATTTGCAGCAACCTTGAATTTCTCGGAATTGAATTTGATGAAATAAAAAATTTCAATAATCAAACAGTTATTTCTGCGGTCAAAAGTAAAGTGAAAGTGTATGTTATTAAAACCAATGAGGAACTGATGATTGCAACAATTGTTGGCTTGCTGCTGAGTAATACAGCTAAAAAATAATGATGGTGGAAGATGGAAAAGAACACCAACACGGAACATACGAGGTGGATGAAATGGCTATTGGCATTGATTATGTACTACTAAAGGTATTATAGTACAAACTTTGTTACTTTAATAAAGCTAAATCCCTATAATATCAAAAATCATGAAAATACTATTTGCGATGATAATGGGAGTCGCTTTGTTTACACTATTCACATCCTGCCAATCTACATCCAGTCAGGCAAACAATCTTTCAAACAAGGCTGCTAGAAATGATATAATGCAAACAATTGCAAACGACAGTGTGATGTCGAATGAAATGATTCAGGCAATGATGAATAATAAAAACGGTTTGATAATGATGCAACATCAGCAAATGATGATGATGGATAACAATGGTTCTATGATGAATATGCTGAAAGCCAATCCTGCAATGATGCAGGGCATGTTTTCATCAATGATGGAAACAGCAAAGGGTGACAGCAGTATGATGAGAGGAATGGTTAAAATGATGCAGGCTAATTCACAAATGATGCAGATGATGCAAAACCAACCAGGTAATAGCATGATGAATGGCATGCAAGCTACGCACAGCATGAAGCACTAAGCTCATTATTCACTTCTATGCTTTAGATTTTTTAAAAAAATAAATTATGATGCACAATAACGAACATTATTATTACTGGGGAATGCATATGGGCTGGTGGTTTTTGCTCCTTGTAATTGTTTTAGCAATAGTGGGTGCAATTGGCTGGTCCCGCAAAAGAAAGTAAACTACATCAGCCAGACAAATCAACAACAAATTATGGAATATTATTATAGTAAAACGATTACCGGCAGTTTTGAAAATGCCATTGAGAAAGTTACGGAGGCGCTCAAGGCAGAAGGCTTTGGCATACTCACTGAAATTGATATTAAAGCTACATTAAGGAAAAAGCTTGATGTTGATTTTTACAACTATAGAATATTGGGCGCCTGTAATGCTCCCTTTGCATACAAAGCTTTGCTGGCAGAAGATAAAATAGGCGTTATGTTGCCGTGCAATGTGATCGTTCAGGAAAAAATTACCGGGCAGATAGAAGTGTCTGCTGTTGATCCGATAGCTTCTATGCAGGCAATAGAAAATAAAGAGCTTGCCGAAGTTGCCTCAGAAATGGGAAAGAGGCTGCAGAAAATAATAATGGAATTATAGTACCACAATTTTTCAATTAAATAAATATTAAACATAAAATATAAATTATGACAATACAAATTAATACAGACAAAAATTTAAGCGTTCATGAAGCATACGATAACCAGTTGGAAGCTTTGTTAACGGAAGAATTAAGCAGGTTTGATGAGCATGTTACCAGGCTTGAAGTACATCTTGCTGATGAGAACGGAAATAAAGAATCGCAGGACGATAAAAACTGCCTGATTGAAGCAAGGCTTAAGGGAAGACAGCCAATTGCGGTATCAGCATTAGGCAATACTTACGACCAGGCTGTAAACAGTTCGATTGACAAATTGAAAACTTCACTTGATACAATACTTGGACGGATAGGGAGTCATCAGCAGGGTTAAATAATTTGACCGTTGTGGTGTACGTAATTGCCGACAATGAAATAATTAAAATATATAAAATGAACCGAATTAAAAATATTTCTGAAAAAGAATATGAGGCGCTGCTTAAATTTCCTGTGTACATTTCCCTGCTTGCCGCTAATAGTGATAGTAAAATGGATGCAGTAGAAAAAAAATCAGCAATCAAATTCTCTCATATAAAAACATATTCCTGTGATCCGCTGCTTACTTCATTTTACGAAGCCGCTGATAAAGTTTTCGAAAAGAATATGCTGCAACTGGATAAGGATTTACCGGTAAAAAAAGAGGAACGAATTGCTGCTATCAAAAAAGAACTATCGGGTCTAGAAGCAATCGTAGTGAAGTTGGGAAAGGAATATACTGACGCAATGCATCGCAGTATGAATTCATTTAAAGAACATGTATCGAATGTACACCACAATGTACTGGTGGATTTTATTTTCCCTATGCCTCTGGAAGGTATAACTTATTAATTTTTCGGGCATCATGGATACAAGTATTTAAGGTTATTTGGGTCCGTAAAAAGACTTTAATAAGCGAATGAATACCATTTAAGCATAAATCATTTCCAAAATTGTGTAAATTCTTTCCTGGTAATTTGGTTTATCTTTGCCAGGCAATAAAATGAAAAAGACCATCACAGCCATATTAGCCGTTTTGTATTTAGGCTCTTCTTTAGGAGCAACAATACACATGCACTACTGTATGGGCAAACTGGCTGATTGGGGGTTGAGCTACAGCAAATCAAAAATCTGTCCCAAATGCGGCATGGAGAAAAAGGATAAGGGTGATAAAGGCTGCTGCAAAGATGAACACAAGTTTTTAAAGAATGATTTGGCCCAGAAATTAACGGAAAACAATCTGCAAATGTTGCAGTTGTTCTCTTTTGCAATTCCTCCGTCATTTATTGAGTTACCCTCTATAAATTTTTCATCAGTAACAGAAGAGAATCCTACCAATAATGCGCCTCCCCGAACCCACGGTGTTACACTCTATATTTTCAAGCGCTCTTTCCTCATTTAGAAATTATCCCCTTTTATATCCGGGCAATTACTGTTGCCGGGATGTAGACATTTATATATGCCGGCAAATTACTTTTCCCAAAAAATAGCTATAAAATAAACCTTGTTTTGGCATTGCATTGAGGTAAATAAGACCGGCTAATCCAAATTCAAACTCAATTATAATAACTAAAAAAGTATCATGAAAAATACAATCATATTTAGCCTTGCCATTGCGGCAATAACAATTGTTTCCTGCAACAGCAATAACCAGACAGCTAAAGAGGATGTCAGCATTCCAAATCACGATTCAATGATGCCCATACAGGATAATAAAATGATGGATGAAAATGTAAAGATGGTATCGGTTACTTTCCCAACAATTGATGTCGGCGTTTCTACTTACATGAAATCGCTGCTGCAAAATTACCTTGGTATAAAGAACGCCTTGATTGATGGGAATTCCGATAAATCAGCTTCGTCATCTGCTGCTATGTATGAAGCCATGAAAGGCTTTGACAAATCCTTGCTGACCGCCGGCCAGAAAAAAGTATATGATGATATTGAAAGCGATTTAAAGGAACATGCCGAACACATTTCTAAAAGTAAAATCGATCACCAGCGGGAACATTTTACCATGATGAGTAAAGATATGTATGATATGGCAAAGGCATTTGGTGCAGGCATGACTTTGTACCACGACCATTGTCCCATGTTTAAAGATGGCTCAATGTGGCTGAGCGAATCAAAAACTATCCGCAATCCTTATTATGGAGAAAAGATGATAGACTGCGGAAGTGTAAGAGAAATGTTTAAATAGGCAAATGTCAATAGGCAATATGCAATTGACAATTCGTAATGTGTTCCCAGTTGTTAATTGCCAATTGCAATTTTTTTACAAGTTGCCATCTGCTTTTGACATTTGCTAATTGCCCATTGCCTGTTACTGATCGCTGATTAATAAAATAAAAAAATATGATTTCTAAAATAATCTCCTGGTCTTTAAAAAACCGCTACATCGTTTTGCTGCTGGCAACAAGTTTGTTTGTGTGGGGAATATTCAATATTCAAAAGAATCCCATAGATGCCATACCTGACCTGAGCGAAAACCAGGTGATTGTATTTACAGAATGGGCCGGCCGTGGTCCGCAGATAATGGAAGACCAGGTAACCTATCCCTTAGTGAGCAACTTACAGGGCATTCCCAAAGTAAAAAACATCCGGGGCACATCTATGTTCGGGATGAGTTTTGTGTATGTGATTTTTGACGATGATGTGGATGTGTACTGGGCAAGAACAAGGGTATTGGAACGCTTAAATTACGCTCAGAGATTGTTGCCTACCGGAGTAACGCCAACTTTAGGTCCTGATGGAACCGGCGTGGGGCATGTATTCTGGTACACCCTTGATACAAAAAATCTCGACCTAGGAGAACAAAGAGCATTACAGGATTGGTATGTAAAACTGGCACTGCAAACAGTTCCCGGCGTTGCGGAAGTAGCTTCTTTCGGGGGCTTTGAAAAACAGTACCAGTTGGTAATTGACCCCGTGAAATTGCAATTCTATAAGGTGTCCCTGATGGACGTAATGACTAAAGTAAAAGCCAGTAACAATGATGTTGGAGGGCGCAAATTTGAAATGAGCGATATGGCCTATATCATTCGTGGGTTGGGATACATTAAAAACAAAGATGACATTGAAAGCATTGCCTTAGGAAATTACAACGGTATCCCGGTAAGGGTGAAGGATATTGGTACCGTGCAAATGGGAGGCGATTTAAGACTGGGCATTTTTGATGAGAATGGCGAGGGCGAAGTAGTGGGTGGTATTGTGGTGATGCGGTACGGTGAAAACGCTGATAATGTGATTGCTGCCGTAAAAGAAAAAATGAAAGATGTACAAAAAGGACTGCCCGAGGGCGTAACCTTCAAGACCGCTTATGACCGAAGTGAATTAATTGAAGCCGCTGTTGGTAATATTAAAGTAAAGTTGATTGAAGAGATGACAATTGTAGCCATTGTTGTTTTTATTTTTCTATTTCACTGGCGCAGTGCTTTAAGTATCATAATCCAGATTCCTATAACCATTGCAATAAGTTTTATACTCTTAAACCTTTTTGGTATTTCGTCCAACATTATGTCACTAACAGGTATTGCATTGGCAATTGGGGTGATAGTAGATAATGGGATTATCATGAGTGAGAATTCCTATCGTCATTTATCTGATTGGCAAAATCAACACAACCCTAAAGCGTAAAAAATGAAAAAAATATTTAATAAACTTAAAGGCAAAAAAGACTATTACGTTATACCTGAATTAGAGCGGATGCAGTTGATTGAAAAAGCCTGTGTACAGGTGTCAAGAGGTGTATTCTTTTCTACCATTATTATCATTACTTCTTTTTTGCCGGTGTTTTTATTAACCGGGCAGGAAGGTAAATTGTTTCATCCACTAGCATTTACCAAAACATTTATTTTGATTGTTGATGCCGTACTGGTAATAACCCTGGCACCGGTGCTCATTTCTTTTTTTATGAAAGGTAGGTTCAAACCCGAGACAACAAATCCGGTAAACCGCATTTTAGAAAAAGTATATGAGCCATTGATTCGCACTTGTATCAAGTGGCGTAAAACAACTATCGCTGTAAATATCATTGCATTGGCAATAAGTATTCCTATGCTGATGAGTCTGGGTAAAGAATTTATGCCACCACTGGATGAAGGTTCTATTTTGTTTATGCCGGTAACCTTGCCCGATGTTTCCAACAGTGAAGTAAAACGGATTTTGCAGGTGCAGGATAAACTGATTAAATCTGTGCCCGAAGTAAAAAATGTATTGGGTAAAGCAGGCAGGGCAAATACTGCAACAGATAATTCCCCTATCAGCATGATTGAAACAATTGTGTTGCTAAAGCCGCAGAGCGAATGGCGAAAAGGTATTTCCAAAGACGATATTATCAATGAGCTGAATGCAAAATTACAAATACCGGGTGTAACCAACGGATGGACACAGCCTATTATCAACCGCATCAACATGCTGTCAACAGGCATCCGTACGGATGTTGGCGTAAAAGTATATGGACAGAACCTTGATACCATTTATGCATTTGCAGAAAAAGTAAAAAAGCAATTGGAGGGAATTGTTGGCGTAAAAGATTTGTATGTGGAACCCATCACCGGCGGCAAGTACATTGATATTATTGTTAAACGGGATGAAATCAGTCGTTATGGATTAACGGTAGATGACGTAAACAGTGTAGTAGAAATTGCGTTGGGCGGAATGAGGTTAACAACAACTGTTGAAGGTCGTCAACGTTTTTCTGTGAATGCAAGATTTGGCCAGGACTTCAGAAATAACCTTGGTTCTTTAAAACGGCTGCAGGTTCAAACAGTGAAATATGGTCCTGTTCCATTGGAGGCTGTCGCCGATGTGAAAATTACTGAAGGTCCGCCAATGATCAATTCAGAAAATGCCATGCTGAGAGGGACGGTTTTATTTAATGTAAGAGAAAGGGATTTAGGCAGTACAGTAAATGAAGCCAGGGAAAAACTGGATCAAATGATTGCCAAATTACCGAAAGGCTATTTCATGGAATGGAGCGGCCAGTACGAAAACCTGATACGCAGTGAAAAAACATTGAAGATGATTTTGCCTGTTGTGTTATTGATTATTTTTCTCTGCATGTACTTTGCTTTTAATTCAGCAAGGGAGGCATTTCTAAGTTTGATTTCTATTCCGTTTGCATTAATAGGTGGTGCATTCATGATTTATTTCTGGGGTGTAAATATGTCTGTTGCAGTGGCAGTTGGATTTATTGCTTTGTTTGGTTTAGCGGTGGAAACAGGTATCGTTATGGTGATCTATCTCAACGATGCCATGCAGCAGTTGATAGAGAAAAAAGGCAATTCAAAGGAAACTATTACTACGCAGGATTTGCGGGAGTACGTGATTGCCGGAGCAACAAAACGTTTACGCCCCAAACTAATGACGGTTAGTGTCTCCCTTTTTGCATTGATACCCATTCTTTGGAGTCATGGCGTGGGGAGCGATGTGATGAAGCCAATTGTTTTACCGATGGTAGGCGGTGTACTCACATCTGCGACACATATATTATTGGTAACCCCCTTGATTTTTTTAATGTCTAAAGAATATGAATTGAGGAAGCATGGCAAGATAGACGTGATGGAAACAAAGCATTAATAATTACCCGTTATAATTCAGGAAATATGAGAAGTTTAAAATTATTTATTGGTGGAATGCTCTTGATGCAGATGGCGTTGTCGCAACAGGTATTGACCATGCAGGAAATACAGACTGCCATTGAAACAAATCATCCAACATTAAAAATGCTCGATGCGGATGCCCGATCCATGAACGAAGCTGCAAAAGGAGCTTACAGTTGGGACGCTCCTCTGCTAGGTGCCGGCTTTTATCAAACACCCTACGATCCCGGCCGGTGGAAATCCATGAACGGACAACCTGGTATGGGTGCATTTATGATTTCTGCACAACAGATGTTTCCCAATAATAAAAGGCAACATGCTGAATTTGATTTTATGAATGCGCAGTCAACTATTGAATTGCAAAAAAAAGATGTTGTTATTAATGAATTGCTTTTTACGGCAAGAAAAAATTATTACGACTGGATTGTATTGGAAAAGAAACTGAAGGTATTGGATGAAAATGACAAGCTGCTAAAGTTTATGATGCAGAGTGCGGAGATAAGATATAAAAATGGTTTGGGTAAAATCAGCGCCTACTACAAAGCAAAAGCGGCCCTGGCTAATATAGAAAACACCCAGTTGATGTTGCGTAATGAAATTGTTCAGAAAAGAATTTCTATCAATACTGTTATGAATAGGAATACCGACGGGGAGTTTGTGGTGGACACTAATTATGTATGGCTCGATTTTAACAAAGCAATGTTTAATTCTGCTGCTTTAATGAAGCAACGAAGTGATATAAAAGTTATTGACCGGAGTATTGAAGTTAATGACCTGGAACGCAAAGCGGAACTGGCAAAATTAAAACCAGAGTTTGGAATTCAGTATAACCATATGACGGGCTGGGCGAGGCAGCCACTGATGTTTTCAGTTATGGGCATGATGAAAATTCCGTTGACAAAATGGTCTTCAAAGATGAATAAAGCAAAAGCAGAAAGCCTGTTATGGCAAAACGAAGCTTTGAAAAGTCAACAGCAAATGATAATTAATGAAGCTGCCGGAATGGCCAATTCATCTTACACAGAACTGGGTTTAAAAAAGAAACAGATGCTGTTGTATGAGCAGCAGATTATTCCTGCTTTAAGGAGAAATTTTCAAACCATGCAATTAGGGTATGAACAAAATACAGAAGAACTATTCCAGCTTTTTGATGCATGGGAAGCTTTAAACATGACACAGATGGATTACTTCGACCAGTTACAGAAAGGGCTTCAAATGCAGGCGGAGCTGATGAAAATTATGGAGAGAAAGTGAACGAGTAATGGGCGATGGGCAATGGCAATGGGCAATCGGCAAAAGTTAATGACAGTGATAAAAAGAATAACATGAACAAATTTTTTAAAAAGCAGTTAGAGTTGTGTAAAAAGCGAGCGGCAATTAATAATGCGAAGGATAATATTAAACTTTGGTATTTGCCGATTGCCTATTGCCTGTTGCTAATTATTTTTTCTGCCTGCAATGAAAATAAGCCTGGTGCACAAACAGAAAATCACAGCTCCGGCAGTATGCTCTACACCTGCCCCATGCCGAAAGATTCGGTATTCAGCAACAAGCCGGGCAAATGCCCAAAATGCGGAATGGATTTGATTCCAATGGCCGATCATACAATGTATAGCGGCGTGAATACGACTGACAACACAAAGTCAAATACAAAAGCATACACTTGCCCTATGCATCCACAGGTACAAAGTGACACTGCGGGAACTTGCCCCATTTGCGGTATGCAGTTGGAAAAAACAAAATCAATAGCCGAACCAAATGCTGTTTCCTTAAATACTTTATTAAAACCTTCTAATCAACAGGTAATAGCTAATATACCAATGGTGCACATGATGAACAGAGCCGAAAATATTGAAATGGAATCTTATGGGTTTGTAACCTATGACACAAGGCAGACTGGTGTAATTGCTTCTAATTTTTCGGGCCGGATAGAGAAGCTTTATATAAAATATCGTTACCAGAAAATCAGCAAAGGGCAACGCATCATGGACATTTACAGTCCTGAGTTGATGACTGCACAGGAAAATTTATTGTTCTTATTAAAGAACGATCCAGACAATGCAATACTGATTAATGCATCCAAACAGAAACTTTATTTATTAGGTATGAGCAATCAACAGCTAAGTGCAGTGATCAAATCCTCAAAGGTCAATTATGCAGTGGCTGTTTACAGTAATTACAGCGGGCATGTACATGAAAGTAATGGAGCATCAGTAAACAACAATCAGCAACCGGCGATGAATACTGCGGCTTTTACCACTGAAGAGCTTGTTGTTAAAGAAGGGATGTATATTCAAAAAGGGCAGAATATTTTTTCGGTATTTAATCCAAACAAAGCATGGGCGGTATTAAATATTTTTCCTGGCCAGGAGGCAACGGTTAAGGTTGGCAATAAAGTACGTCTCACGCCTGAAACAGATCCGGGGAAAGATTTCAGCGCCTCGATAAGCTACATAGAACCAGTCTACAGGGAAGGCAGCAAAACCTTAACTGCAAGGGTTTATTTCGATAACAGTGTTGCTAAAATCCCCATTGGAAGCCAGCTAAAAGCTATCATTTTTGCCGGTGATCGTTCTGCAAACTGGCTACCGGAAGAAGCTGTGTTGTCTTTGGGATTGGATAATGTTGTCTTTGTAAGAAACGGCGAATCATTTATGGCCAGAAAAATAGCAACCGGCATTATCAATAGACACCTGGTGCAGGTATTAAGTGGTTTGGAAAAGAACGAGGCCGTGGCTGCAAACGCCCAATACCTTGTGGATAGTGAGAGCTTTATTAAAACAAATTAGCAATGGGCAATTAGCGATTAGCAATGTGCAAAGAGTTCTGAGTCACTAAATGAATAAATCAAAAAGTTGCAAACAGTATTTAAATGGTGGACATTTTAATCAAAAAATTATAAAGTATGTACATTACAAGTAACAATTTTTCTGTAAAATTTCGAAAGGTAACGTTCAATTTGAGTGTTCCTGTTTGCCTTTTGTTAATCGCCTTTTGCCTGTTTTTCTTCTCCTGTAAAAGCAAAAAGGAAACTACGATAAATAAAGACGAATACTATACCTGTAGTATGCATCCGCAGATCATGGAAGATAAGCCGGGCCTTTGCCCTATTTGCCACATGGATTTAATTGTTGTAAAAAAGACCAACACAACAGCCGATGAAATTATGTTGAATGATGAACAGGTAAGATTGGGAAACATTCAAACCGATACAATTCGCAATGGTACCATTGGCGACAAACTGGTTTTAACCGCCACGTTGAACACCGACGAATCAAAAGTAAATAGCATCAATGTGCGGGTAATGGGCAGAATTGACAAACTTTATTTTAAAAATGTGGGCGATTATGTTTCTAAAGGAGCTCACCTCTATGATCTGTACAGCGAGGAGCTGAATAATAACAAACAGGAATATATAGCAGCGTTGGAAAAAATGCAAATCCTTGATAATTCAATAATCGATTTTAATCGCCTGGTACAAAGTGCAAAAACGAAACTGCTTTTATGGGGAATGAGCGAAGCACAGGTAAATGAACTCGGGACTACAAAAAAATCATCTCCGCTCACATCTTTTTATAGCAATGCATCAGGGTATATTACAGAGCTGCCGGTGATGGAAGGACAGTATGTATCAGAAGGGATGGCCATTGTAAAACTGGCAGACCTGTCATCCTTATGGGCAGAGGCTCAGGTGTATGCATCCCAGCTTTCGGCGCTTGATTTAAATGGCACGGTCATCGTTCAGGTTCCTGATTTACCGGGCAAAGAATGGAAAGGCAAAATTGAATTTGCCAATCCTGAAATTGTAGCAGACAGCAGGCTTAACCTTGTAAGAGTATCCATACCCAATGCAAACGGAATATTAAAACCCGGGATGCCCGCCTATGTAAAAATCAAAAGCAGGGAAATAAATACACTTACACTACCAACTGACGCTGTATTAAGAGATGGGAAAATGAATACGGTTTGGATTCAGTCGGGCAAAAACAGTTTTAAAATGAAAATGGTGGAACTGGGTTTAGAGAGCGGAGACCGGATAGAAATAAAATCAGGTTTACAAAATGGCGATGTAGTTGTGATGAAAGGTGCTTATTTATTGCATAGTGAATATGTGTTTAAAAAAGGCAACAACCCGATGGCAGGAATGAAAATGTAATTAACAAAAATAATATTTACCAATGTTGTATCACATAAATAAATTACATCACTGTTCACTACAATTTAGTTTCCCCATTTTTAACTTAACTAAAGTAAAATGAAACTCTACATAAAAAACATGGTCTGCCCCCGCTGCATTACGTCAGTAGAGCAGATTTTGAAAAGGAATAATTTAAAGGCAAAATATATAAGGCTGGGTGAAGTGGAACTAGAGAAAAAGCCCACTGCCAGCCAGCTAAAAAAATTTACGGAAGGTCTTCTGGAAACCGGGTTTGAATTGTTAGACGATCAAAAATCACAATTAATTAATCTCGTCAAAAACCTGCTGATACAAAAAGTACAAACCGGTAATGTCGAAGAACATTTCAGCCTTACAAAATTTATTGGCGAAAAAGTATTTAAAGATTACTCTTCCATCAGCAAACTGTTCTCAGAATTAGAAGGTATCACATTAGAACAGTTTTTCAATCTTCAAAAAATAGAAAAAGTAAAGGAATGGCTGATGTATAATGAACAGTCATTAACACAGATTGCATTTAACCTTGGCTACAGCAGCACCCAGCACCTTTCCAGTCAATTCAGAAAGCTTACAGGAATGACACCCTCACAATTCAAACAGCTTGGAGCAATGCACCGACGGCCGATTGACGATGTGAAGGATGAAGGATAGGCGATAAGCAATACACTTTCAACTACTCAAACCCGGCCATTTAACTGTACATCTTTTACAAAATGCTGTAACAGTAAAGCTATATTTATACGAGACCTTTGTATCGTTTAAAAAAATGAAAAATGAATAAAGAAATAAATACAATTAATCTTCCCTTGGCCGGTGTAGAAAGTGAACATTGCGCCCTGATTGTGGATAAAGGATTAAATGCGATAGAAGGTATTAAAACACATAAAGTAGAACTGAATAACCACCGGGCAGTTATTACCACAGATGATGAACTGGAAACGATACCCAAGGCTGTAAAAGCTATCAGGGATTTAGGCTATGATGTAGATACAGTGAAGAAAAATTTTCCGGTGCTTAACATGACTTGTGCTTCCTGTGCCGGCAGCTCACAAAGTATGTTGGAAAACACAGCGGGTGTGGTGAATGCATCCGTCAACTATGCCAATGCCACAGCGCAGGTAGAATATATACCTACCATTACAGACGCTCAAAAATTGAAAGCTGCAATGCAAAGCATTGGATACGATTTAATGATTGATGAAAGTGAAGCAGCAAAAGATGAATTGGAAGAAGTACACCGTAAAAAATTTGAATCACTAAAGAGAAGAACCATTGGCTCGGTTGCCCTATCCATTCCTTTGGTGCTTATAGCGATGGTTTTCATGCACATACCTTATGCTAATTATATCATGTGGGCGTTGGCAACTCCGATTGTACTTTACTTCGGAAAGCAGTTTTTTATTGGTGCCTGGAAGCAGGCAAAACATCGCTCTGCAAACATGGATACGCTGGTAGCATTAAGTACAGGTGTGGCATATTTATTCAGTGTATTTAATACAGTCTACCCACAATACTGGACCAGCAGAGGACTGGAACCTCATGTTTATTTTGAAGCCGCAGGCGTGGTAGTCGCCTTTATTCTCCTGGGTAAAATGCTGGAAGAAAAGGCAAAAGGAAATACCTCGTCCGCTATAAAAAAATTGATGGGCTTACAGCCAAAAACTGTTACGGTAGTGCATGAAGGAGGGCATCAAATGGAAATGCCGATTGCTTCTGTAAAGGTGGGTGATACCTTATTAGTAAAGCCGGGAGAAAAGATTGCTGTGGACGGAACTGTAAAATCCGGAAATTCTTTTGTAGATGAAAGTATGATTAGTGGTGAACCCATTCCGCTTGAAAAGAAAAGCGGCGAAAAAGTATTTGCCGGCACCATCAACCAGAAAGGAAGTTTTCAGTTTACGGCAGATAAAGTGGGCGGCGACACCGTATTGGCGCAGATTATAAAAATGGTGCAGGAAGCTCAGGGCAGCAAAGCACCAGTGCAAAAACTCGTAGATAAAATTGCAGGCATCTTCGTTCCTGTTGTAATGCTTGTTGCTGTTCTTAGCCTGATTGCCTGGATAATATTTGGAGGTGAAAATGGTTTTACGCACGGTATGTTAGCGTTGGTAACCGTGTTGGTAATTGCGTGCCCATGTGCATTGGGTTTGGCAACACCTACCGCAATCATGACGGGTGTGGGTAAAGGTGCAGAGAATGGAATTTTGATTAAAGACGCAGAAAGCCTGGAACTGGCAAAAAAAGTGAATGCAATTGTGCTGGATAAAACAGGTACCATCACAGAAGGAAAGCCCGAAGTAGTTTCTATACAATGGAAATCGGGTGCAGGCGAAGAAGAACTTGCTGATTTATTGTTTAGTATTGAACAACAATCAGAGCATCCTTTGGCAGAGGCTGTCGTTCGATACTTCCAACATCAAAATGTACAATCGCTTACCCTTGAGCATTTCGAAAGCATCACCGGCAAAGGCGTAAAAGTAATGTATGCAGGCAACAGTTATTTATTGGGTAGCCCTGCTTTGCTGCAGTCTGAAAACATTTTTATTGAACCTGCATTTCAAACGATGGCCAACGAATGGCTGAATAAAGCGCAAACAGTTGTGTGGTTGGCCGATAAAGAAAATGCCCTGGCGGCAATTGCTATTGCCGATAAAATAAAGTCAACATCGGCTGAAGCAGTAAAGGATTTGCAGGCAGCAGGCATTGAAGTGTACATGCTTACAGGCGATAATCAATTTACTGCTAAAGCCATTGCAACGCAGGTAGGCATTCATCATTACAAAGCAGAGGTGCTACCGGCACACAAGGCAGATTTTGTTAAGGAATTGCAGCAGCAGGGAAAAGTGGTGGCCATGGTTGGTGACGGAATTAACGATAGCAATGCTTTGGCACAAGCCGATGTAAGTATCGCAATGGGCAAAGGCAGCGACATTGCTATGGACGTTGCAAAGATGACCATTATATCATCTGACCTTGCTAAAATTACACAGGCAATAAAATTATCAAAGCACACGGTGGCAACCATACGGCAAAACCTGTTTTGGGCTTTTATTTACAACATCATCGGCATACCCATTGCAGCAGGAATTTTGTATCCTTTTACAGGTTTTTTATTGAACCCGATGATTGCAGGAGCCGCCATGGCATTGAGCAGCGTGAGTGTGGTAAGTAATAGTCTACGGCTGAAATGGCTGAAGCTATAATAGCAGAAAAATGTAACTCTTTTCCATAATAGTATAACAACACGCCGGTGATTTTGCCGGAACTTTACAAAAATAAAAATTATGAAATATCAATTTAAAACAAATATCAATTGTGGCGGTTGTGTAGCATCCGTTACGCCGCATTTAAATGCCAATAACGACATTAAAAGTTGGGAAGTAGATACTGCAAATCCACAAAAAATTTTAACCGTAGAAACCGATACTCTTTCTAATGCAGCGGTTCGGGAAATAGTAATCAAAGCCGGATATAAAGCAGAAAAGCTAAGCCAATAAAAATCAAAAACCAGGGGGACAAGATTTTGTGCTCCTGGATTTACTTATTAAAATAAATTTCTTTTGTGAAGAATAGTGAGGTTCTTCTGTTTTAGGAATGAAGTTTATACTAAAATCAATAAGGAAGTTTTCCGAAAAATTCTCAATCCGGTTTTGTAAGAAAGAAGCCCGCTGTGTGTGGCAGCATCCTGTAAAAAGATATTTTGTGCTTACAAACCATTTCCTCTAAATCGGTAGCAAATGTGGGTAATGTATTCCCCGATATCCAATCTCCGCTTTTAAAATTAAGCGCTTCAAGGTAAGCCAAGCGTGGCATTATTTTAGCTTAGTTTATAGTATAATAAAAGCTCCACATTCAAATATCCCACCCACATTAAAATAACGCTTGAGATGCTGTGAATTGTGTAACTATTATCGATAATTGCATAACATTTTCGGTAGTTAAACTTGTTACCTTTTGTTGGTAGAAAGATTAATTAAAATAAAAAATAAAAGAATGAAAACACTCCAGACAGTGTCATTCGAAGTCACGTTTCTAGCACTGTTCAAATTCTTTCACTCAAGCTCCGGTCTGGTACAAAGTTTTTCAAGCAAGAATATAAAAATTAAAATGTTGGAATATTAATGTAGCCATAAGGGTAGCTACTTACTTATATATTTTTTAATAATAAAAATAAAAAAAATGGAAAAAGAAGAAAAATTGCTCACGGCATCAAAAGTAAAAAAAATGCTACCAGCATCAAAAGAAGAAAAGTTGCTGGCTGCGCCAAAAGTGAAAAAGACAGGTCCTGGAAGTAACCCTGTAAATAAATTTAAAAAAGGCCAAACTACAAATGCAGCAACACTTGATAGAATAATAACAAGTGCAGTTGGAAAAGTCAAACCTCAGTCAGGAGAGAGATTTAACCATAAAGGGACTGTGCCTGATTACGAGGAAGAACGTTGATAAGCTTGATAGATATTTAAAAATCTACAAAAATTTATGACCAGGAAGTAAAAACAGGTATGAAAGAATATTATGGCACATTATCGCAAACTATTAATGGTTTGAAAAAAGAGGGCTATACAATGGACTTTAATATCCATGAAGAATACCTGGCACATCATCAGGCGGATACGACATTATCACCTGGTGATTTTGAAATAAATGAGATATTTCGTTTTGGGGGAAACAAAATCCCGATGATCAGTGAATATTGTATGCCATTTCTTCGCCAAAGTTTGGAACTAAAGGTCTGCAGGCAAATGGTTATGGAATTGCTTCGGATGTAGACATCAATAGTTTGATTTCAAAATTAAACACACATCCTGATACCAATTTCAGGTAGTTGCATTGGTATTTCATTTATTTAGTAGCAGATGCATTTGTAGATACACCTTAAAAGTTAAAAATGAAATATCCAAAATAATTTTTTTACAATAAAATTTACAAACATGACAGACATCAACATCAATACTGGTTCGGAACACAGCGACCCCAAAGATTACAACTACTACCGATAACCCTGATACTATTGTTCCAAAAATAGAACCACCAAAAGCAGAATCTCTAAAAGATGAATCTCCAAAGAATGATGACGCAAAAAAATGAACATGACCGAAGAGGAACATGCAAAAATGGGTTCTGAAAAATAGACTTTCAATACAAGACATTTCACTATTGAAATGTCTTGTATTGAAAAATGGTACACAAAGAAGTGTAACCAGCATAAAATTGACAATCATGACAAAAATTGCAATCAATATCGACACCGACGGCGGCGAGCCGAAGGTTACAACTACGACGGAAAATGCCAACATAGATATTACGAAAGTAACGCCAATAAAAGAGGAAGCCTCAAAAGACGCAACTCCAAAAGAGGAATCTCCAAAAGAAGAATCTCCAAAAGAAGAAAAAAAAGAAGAAACGTCTTCAGAGAAAGAATCAATTAAGGATAAATCTCCGGAGAAAGAAGAGTCGAAAAAAATGGGAATGACCGAAGAGGAACATGCAAAAATGGGTGCTGAGAAACCATCAGAAAAAGAATCATCAAAGGAAGAGTCTTCGAAGAAAGGCGATGATAAAATGGACATGAGTAAAGAGGAACATGCAAAAATGCAGCATGGTAATGCACCAATGGGAATGCAGGGGCATAATCATCATGCTATGATGATTGCTGATTTTAAAAAGCGATTTTATGTTGTATTGATATTGACTCTACCCATCCTGGTATTATCACCCATGATACAGCATTTCATTGGTGCTGACTGGCAATTTACGGGTTCGTCTTATATATTATTTGCGTTATCAACCGTAGTATTTATTTACGGCGGATGGCCTTTTTTAAAGGGGCTGGTTAGTGAACTAAAAGAAAAGAATCCCGGCATGATGACGTTGATAGGATTTGCTATTTCAGTGGCCTATATATATAGCGCAGCCACTGTATTTGGTTTAAAAGGAATGGACTTTTTTTGGGAACTGGCAACGCTTATTCTCATCATGTTACTGGGCCATTGGATAGAAATGAAATCGATTGCAGGAGCATCCAAAGAGCTTGAATTATTAGTGCAACTGATGCCTTCGGATGCCCACATCGTAATGGGTGATGAAGTACACGATGTAAAAACAGAAACATTAAAAGAGAATGATATCATTCTTGTAAAGCCGGGAGAAAAAATTGCAGCCGACGGCGTTATATCCGAGGGTGAAAGTTACCTGAATGAATCGATGCTCACCGGCGAATCGAAGCCAGTGAAAAAGACAAATGGCGATAACGTAATTGCGGGCTCCATCAATGGAAATGGTTCTATCAAAGTGACTGTCTCTCACGCTGCAAAAGATTCTTATCTATCTAAAGTAATCAAGCTGGTGGATGATGCGCAAAAAGCGAAATCAAAAACGCAATTGCTGGCAGATAAAGCAGCCAAGTGGTTAACGTTGATTGCAATGGTTGCGGGTATTTCAACATTTTTATATTGGTATTTAACAGGCCATCCGCTGGATTTTGCCATGGCAAGGATGGTTACAGTAATAGTTATTTGTTGCCCACATGCTTTAGGTTTAGCGGTGCCGTTAGTAGTGGCCAAATCAACTTCACTGGCAGCCAAAAATGGATTGCTTATAAAAAACAGAACATCATTTGAAAATGCAAGAAAGATAACCACTATCGTTTTTGATAAAACAGGAACGCTGACTGTTGGAAAATTTGAAGTTTCAAAAATTGTATCGCTGCAAAAAGATGTAGATGAAAATGAATTAATAAGGCTCGCATCTGCGTTGGAGCAAAAGTCGGAACATCCTATTGCCACAGGTATTTTACAAAAAGCAAAAAGTTTATCGCTCACAATTCCTGCAACCGAAAACTTTAATGCTATTACCGGCAAGGGTGTTGAAGCAACTGTTGAAGGGAAAAAAATACTGGTTGTCAGCCCAGGTTATTTAAAAGAAAATAACATCGCTATTCCCGATGGCTTTAAAGCGAATGATACGGAGACTGTTGTGTTTGTTATCATCAACGATACACTTACAGGATACATTGCTTTATCAGATGAAATACGGCCCGAATCAGCAGAAGCGATTGCTACATTAAAAAAGGAAAACATCAAATCAATATTATTAACAGGTGATAATAATAAAGTTGCGAAAAGTGTAAGCGAAACATTGGGAATGGATAGTTTTATTGCGGAGGTATTACCGGATCAAAAATTAGAAAAGATAAAAGAACTGCAAAGTAAAGGTGAGTATGTAGCCATGACCGGCGATGGTGTAAACGATGCACCGGCTTTGGCGCAGGCAGATGTTGGTATAGCCGTTGGCAGCGGCAGCGATATTGCCGCGGAAACTGCCGGAATAGTTTTGGTGAACAGCAACCCAAAAGACATTGTCAGTTTGATCCTTTTTGGCAAAGCAACACATCGCAAGATGATTCAGAATTTAATTTGGGCAACTGGTTATAATGTGGTGGCATTACCATTGGCAGCAGGTGTATTATATCATTGGGGCATATTATTAAGCCCTGCAACAGGTGCGGCTTTGATGGCCGTAAGTACCATAGTAGTTGCCATCAATGCAAGTATGTTGAAGGTTAAATAAATAACAGAAATAAATCAACTTAACAAAACATTTTTTTCACTGTTTAAAAAAATAAAGTACCAATACCTGGCAGGATACAACTTTTGAAAATTGATAAAGTTTTATGGCATTTTCGGACGGTATTAAAACAATATTTTAAAAAATAAAAATTAAAAATCATGAATTATCTAAAAATGACAACTACAAGGAATATTAGTTTAACCATTGCTGCGGCAATGATGCTATTTATTTTCAGTTCCTGTGCAAAGAAAATCTCCTTCCAAACATCTACTGTGGCTCCTGCCGCCCAAGGCACCGTTAAAGTAAATAAGGATGACAATAATAATTACAAAGTGAAAATATCAATAACGAACCTGGCAGAACCGAAGCGGTTACAACCTGCTAAAAACATGTACGTCGTTTGGATGGAAACAGCCAGTGATGGTACAAAAAATATTGGGCAAATCAATAGCTCAACTGGTTTTCTATCCAGCAAACTAAAGGCTTCTTTTGAAGCCGTCAGTTCATTTAAACCCACCAAAATATTTATAACTGCCGAAGACGATGCCGCTATTCAATACCCCGGTATGCAAGTGGTTTTATCGACCGATCGTTTTTAAAATAATTAAATTAAAATATTATGGAAACAGAAATTACGGATTCAGCAGTGGAAACTTTATCGCCTGAACTGCTCCAGAAAATGGATGCCTATTGGCGTGCTGCCAATTATGTATCGGTAGGACAAATTTATTTGTACGACAACCCGCTGTTGAAAGAACCATTAAAACTGGAACATGTAAAACCTTTGGTGGTGGGGCATTGGGGCACTACTCCAGGACAGAATTTTATTTACGTTCACCTCAATCGGGTCATTAAAAAATATGACCTTGATATGTTTTACATCTCCGGACCTGGCCATGGCGGCCCGGCACTTGTTGGCAATGTTTATCTCGAAGGCACCTGGAGCGAAGTGTATCCTGACATCACACAGGATGAAGCCGGATTAAAAAAGTTATTTAAACAGTTCTCTTTTCCCGGTGGTATTTCCAGCCACGTGGCGCCTACTACACCAGGCTCTATTCATGAAGGGGGCGAGTTAGGTTATTCATTGAGTCATGCTTTTGGCGCCGCCTTCGATAATCCGGATTTAATTGTTGCATGTATTGTTGGCGATGGCGAAGCGGAAACAGGACCACTTGCAACAGCATGGCATTCAAATAAATTTTTAAATCCAATTAGTGATGGGGCCGTGCTGCCTATTCTTCATTTGAATGGTTATAAAATTAGTAACCCGACTATACTTGCAAGAATAGAGCATGAAGAGCTGGAACAATTTTACAGAGGTTGTGGGTGGATACCCTATTTTGTAGAAGGTGATGATCCCGAAACCATGCATCAACTGATGGCAGCAGCCACAGATAAAGTCATTGAAGAAATTCACCGCATACAAGGCAGGGCAAGAGATGTAAATGACAATACCCGGCCTCGCTGGCCGATGATTATTTTAAAATCTCCCAAAGGCTGGACAGGACCAAAAGAAGTAGATGGTGTGCCCAACGAAGGAACATTTAATTCTCACCAGGTACCCATATTGGTGGATGCAGAACATCCGCAACATGTTGAACAACTGGAGCGCTGGATGAAAAGTTACAAAGCAGAAGAACTCTTTGATGAAAATGGAAAACTCATTCCCGAGCTGGCTGAGTTAGCACCTACAGGTAACCGTAGGATGGGCTCCAACCCGCACACCAACGGAGGAGTGCTTTTGCATGATTTGATCATGCCGGATTTTCACAAGCATGCATTGCATGTTCCATCGCCGGGTGCAGTGATGGGACAAGACACCATGATACTCGGAAAATTTCTAAGAGACGTAGCTGCATTGAATCAACCTCAACACAACTTTCGTGTATTTGGTCCGGACGAAACCATTTCCAATTTATTGGGAGCAGTATTTGAAACTACCAACAGGCAATGGGAAGCAAGAGAAGAAAAAAGCGATGAGTTCCTTGCTCCAACCGGGCAGGTGCTGGATTCTATGTTAAGTGAACATCAGTGTGAAGGATGGCTGGAGGGATATTTGCTAACGGGAAGGCATGGAATGTTTAACAGTTATGAAGCATTTATACGCATAGTTGATTCTATGTTTAGTCAGCATGCAAAGTGGTTGAAAGTGACATCCGAATTACCATGGAGAAGAAAAATTGCATCACTCAATTATTTGCTTGCCTCACATGTTTGGCAGCAGGATCACAATGGCTTTACACACCAGGATCCTGGATTTTTGGATCATGTAATTAACAAGAAAGCAGATGTAGTAAGGGTTTACCTGCCACCGGATGCCAATTGTCTCTTATCTGTTTTTGATCATTGTCTTCGTAGCAGGCACTATGTAAACGTAGTGGTAGCAGGTAAACATCCGCTGCCGCAATGGCTCACGATGGATGAAGCTGTAGTGCATTGTACCGAAGGTATTGGCATCTGGCAATGGGCCAGCAACGACCAGGGTTCTGAACCTGATGTGGTGATGGCTTGTTGTGGAGATACACCCACACTTGAATTACTGGCTGCCGTTTCCATTTTGCGTGAACATCTTCCTGAACTTAAAATAAGAGTGGTGAATGTGGTTGATCTGATGAAACTGCAATCCAGTTCAGAACATCCGCATGGTTTGAATGACCAGGATTATGATTCGATATTCACGAAAGACAAGCATATCATTTTTAACTTTCACGGATATCCATGGCTGGTACACCGGCTCACCTATCGCCGTACAAACCGCAATCTTCATGTAAGGGGATATAAAGAAGAAGGCACCATTACTACGCCATTTGATTTAAGGGTGCAGAATGATATTGACCGTTTTCATTTGGTGATTGATGTGATAGACCGCCTGCCGCATTTAGGTAGCAAAGGCGCCTATTTAAAACAACAATTGCAGGATAAATTAATAGAACACAAACATTATGTACATGAACACGGTAAAGATCTGCCTGAAATTCTTAACTGGAAATGGAAAAACAAATGAATCAACAAATATTAAAAGATACCATTAAGCAACTCTTTGCCAATGGCAAAGGATTACTTGCAATGGACGAAAGTACAGGCACCTGCAATAAACGTTTTGCTGCAGCAGGTATTCCGCAAACAATAGAAATGCGGCGCAAATACCGTGAACTGATTGTTACAACTCCTGGCTTGAATGAAAGTATCGGCGGTGCCATTTTGTACGACGAAACCATTCGCCAGCTAACAGCAGATGGAACGCCGATGGCAGCAGCACTGGTAAAAGCAGGCATCATACCGGGAATAAAAGTTGATACGGGAGCCAGGCAAATGGCTGGTTTTTCCGGCGAAAAAATCACGGAAGGGTTGGATGGCTTACGTGAACGTTTAGCTGAATATAAAACGATGGGTGCCCGTTTTGCCAAGTGGCGTGCCGTAATAACGATTGCGGCCAACACACCAACCATCGCATCCATCAAAGCCAATGTGCATGCACTTTCAAGGTATGCAGCGTTGTGCCAGGAGGCAGGCATTGTACCAATTGTAGAACCAGAAGTTTTGATGACCGGAGATCATACGATTCAACGATGTTATGATGTGACTGAACTGGTTTTGAAAACCCTTTTTTATCAACTGTACCAATTCGACATTGATTTGGAAGGAATGATCTTAAAGCCAAATATGGTAATTGCCGGAACAGAAAGCGCAACGAAAAATACTGTTGATGAAGTAGCAGAAGCGACTGTAAAATGCCTGCTTACTTCCGTTCCTGCCATTGTACCAGCTATTGCATTTTTATCCGGAGGGCAATCGCCTGAAAATGCGGCTGCACATTTGAATGCAATCAATAAAAATTTTAAAGATCGCCTGCCATGGATCGTAAGTTTTTCTTTTGCAAGAGCCATTCAGCAACCTGCATTGGATGTTTGGAAAGGTGAAGAAACCAATGTAGCGCAGGCGCAAAAATTATTATATACCCGTGCTAAATCCGATGCTGCCGCAAGGCGTGGTGAATACAATACAGCAATGGAACAAAAAAAGTAGTTTGTTGAGTGAACTAAAACTAATTTATAAGACCAATTTGACTGAAACCGTTTCATTTTCCATTAAATAAGATCACGCAATAAAATAGCTGAATAAGTGACAATTTTTATAGGGATAAAACAATTTTTCAAGCATGGAAAAACTATAAATAGAAAGCAAATTATACATGGATTTATTAACCATTATTACGATTCTTATTATCATCAGCGCAGCTTTTTCTTACCTGAATGTGCGTATTATAAAACTGCCCGGTGCTATTGGCCTGGTCACAATTTCAATTGTTGTCTCTATTCTTATTTTGGTATTGGGCAAAACCAATAATGGCTTAACAAATTCTGTAGAAAGATTCGCCGAAAGTATCGATTTCTCAAAAGTACTGTTGAATATTATGCTTGGCTTCCTTATGTTTGCCGGTGCTTTTCATTTTGATTACCAGAAATTAAAAGCGCAACGTTTGCCGGTATTTCTGTTAAGCACGCTGGGTGTTATTATTTCAACAGGTGTATTTGGAGGATTGCTTTATGGGGTTACTTTACTCCTGCATGTTGATTTACCAATTATTTATTGCCTGCTGTTCGGCGCAATCGTATCTCCTACAGATCCCATTGCGGTATCAGCCATTTTAAAGACTTCGAAAATTCCGCCGAGGCTTAATACCATTATTGCAGGCGAATCACTATTTAATGATGGGGTAGGTCTTATTCTTTTCGTAATTATCCTGGGCATTACTGATAAACCCGGAAGCACTTCATTCACGGAAATTATACACTTATTTGCACAGGAAGTATTGGGTGGAATATTTATCGGATTGATACTTGGATACCTGGGCTACCAGCTTATTAAGACGATAACCGATTTTCAAACTATCTTTTTAATTTCCATTGCACTGGTGTTGGGGATATCTGTTATTGCCGGTGAGTTTCATGCTTCTGTTCCTTTGTCTGCAGTAACGGCAGGTTTAATTGTCGGCAAAAGGAGTACGGACAAGAAGAATATTGCAGATCAATTTCTTGACAAAGTATGGCAATTGGTGAATGACCTTCTAAACACTATTTTGTTTGTTATGATCGGATTGCAAATGGTGAAAATGCCTTTTCTTCATGAGCATTGGATAACCGGTCTTATCTCTATTGTGATACTGCTGATAGCAAGGGTTGTGAGCGTTGCTGTTCCCGCCGTTGTTTTATTGCGCAGGGTAAACCTCAACAATCTTTCAATACTTACATGGGCTGGCCTTAGGGGAGGTATTTCCGTTGCAATGGCTCTAACACTTCCTGAGTCTCCCTACAGGGAATTAATTCTTTCCAGTTGTTATTTCGTAGTTATTTTTTCAATTATTTTTCAAGGTCTAACGTTGAAGAAAGTTGTAGAAATAGCCGTACGTTATAAAGCTGAGTAAGCCTAAATATGAATCAACATAAATTTTTGAATAAACCAATTGATTAACAGATAATGAAAGCAGGGACACTTATAAAAGTATCAATTTAAACATGTAAAAAATGAAAAAGAATAACAAGGAAAGTTCAATCGAAAATAATAAGACTATTCATCAGGAATTTCCGACACCTGGAAAGAAACTTAAACAGGGAGGTGCAAATGCAAACTTTCCCCAGGAATATGAAGAAGAGCGAAACATGGACATTCGGATGAAACCACAACCGCTTGCTAAGCCAAAAAAAACCGGGGTTAAAAGATAAAAAAAGCAGTCTGGCTGTTGACGATGCCAGGACGAATAGCATCTGGCTTGGCGGCCGTTTGATTACAAAAGCTTTGACCGGGGAACGGGTAAATATTTTCCTGCAAACAATATGTAGCTGCGCTCAAAGACTCCATCGCCGGATTGCAAAATCGGCTATTGAAAACAGCAATTAATAATGAAAAGATGACAATAAATCCACTTGCCGGAAAACCGGCAGAACAGTACATGCTGGTAAACGTTCCGGGGCTTGTTACGGCTTATTATACAGGCATACCCGATACTCAAATTTCCGGACAGCGTGTTGCATTCGGTACGTCCGGTCACCGCGGTTCTTCATTTACAAATTCATTTAATGAAAATCATATTCTTGCCATCACACAGGCAATTTGCTTTTATCGGAACAAACAAAAAATTGACGGGCCTTTGTATGTGGGGTTTGATACGCATGCGTTGTCTGCACCGGCTTTCGCCACCACCATGGAAGTACTGGCTGCAAATGATATTGAAGTGATGATTGCCACCAACGATGAGTACACGCCAACCCCGGCGATTTCTCACGCCATTTTACAATACAACAACAAACGAAAAACAGGCCTGGCAGATGGCATTGTTATCACGCCTTCTCACAATCCACCGGATGATGGCGGCTTTAAATACAATCCACCCAATGGCGGGCCGGCATCGGGCTCCGTTACCAGTTGGATAGAAGCCAAGGCAAACGATTTGCTGCAAAATAATCTTCAATCTATAAAAAGAATTTCATTTAAAAAGGCACTGGCTGCAGACACTACGCATCGCCACGATTATCTGAATACTTACATTAGTGACCTGGAAAATATTATTGACATGAACCTGATCAGGGATTCAAAAATTAATATTGGTGTAGACCCATTGGGTGGCGCAGGTGTTCATTACTGGCAACCCATTGCAGATCGCTATAAACTCAACCTGACAGTTGTAAATAAAATTGTTGATCCAGCTTTTAGTTTTATGACGGTAGATTGGGACGGTCAAATCCGCATGGACCCATCTTCTCCATACGCCATGCAACGACTCATTGCAAGGAAAGAAGAGTATGATATTTCTTTTGCCTGCGATACCGATCATGACAGGCATGGTATTGTTACCAAAAGCTCCGGGCTGATGAACCCAAATCATTATTTATCTGTTGCGGTTGCTTACCTGTTGCAGCATCGCCCAGGCTGGAATAAAAACGCTGCTGTTGGCAAAACTGTTGTCACCACGCAGCTCATTGATCGCATTGCAAAAAAAATGGGACGAAAAATTAATGATGTACCGGTTGGTTTTAAATGGTTCGTGGATGGATTGCTGGATTCATCTCTGTGCTTTGGTGGAGAAGAAAGTGCAGGTGCTTCCTTCTCAAGACTGGATGGAAGCGTTTGGACAACAGATAAAGATGGATTTATTCCTGCGTTACTTTCAGCAGAGATCACCGCAAAAATGGGGAAAGATCCCGGAGAAATTTATACTGAATTAACCAAAGAATTTGGTGAACCTTTTTATGACCGCATTGAAGCAAAAGCAACGCCTGAGCAAAAAGAAAAGCTCAGTAAACTTTCACCCGATAGCATCAAACAAAAGGAATTAGCCGGTGAAAAAATTATTGATTTACTCACAAAAGCTCCGGGTAATGGATCTGCTATTGGCGGCCTAAAAGTAACTACCGAAAATAGTTGGTTTGCAGCACGACCATCCGGCACAGAAGACATTTATAAAATTTATGGGGAGAGTTTTTTGAGTAAGGATCATCTGAAACAGATCATTGACGAAGCACAGATTATTGTAAATGCACAATTCCTATAATGTTTTGGTGCGGTGCTGTGAGAATCTCATAAAGAATTTATATCGCCCATTATAAACCAATTATTACAGGTAATTTAAATTAACGCTTTCAACATCTTTATGTAACTTAAAATAATGAACGATTCAAAATCCGAAAACCTTCCTGTAACAGATCCACAAGGAACCGATGCCGACATGCTGGATAAATTGCAAAGGGAAACTTTTGATTACTTTTTAAATGAAGTCAATCCTGTAACAGGGCTGGTTGCGGATAAAACAGAGCCAGGTTTTCCGTCGAGCATAGCTGTTACCGGGATGGCAATTACCGCCTATATAATTGGTGTCGAAAAAAAATTCCTTTCCAGAAAAAATGCGATTGAAAGAGTCCTTAAAATTTTGAGATTCTTTTATGATAGCCAGCAGGGAAAACAGGCAACTGCTACCGGCTATAAAGGATTTTATTATCATTTTCTAAAAATGAATAACGGGGAAAGAGAATGGAATTGTGAATTGTCCACTATCGATACAACGCTGTTTATTGCCGGCGCCTTGTGTGCAGCTGCCTATTTTAAAAATACCAACAGGGAAGAAGCAGAAATAAGAGACCTGGCGGATAAACTGTATCGCAGAATTGACTGGCAATGGGCATTGAATAATGGCGATACCATCTGCCACGGATGGAAACCCCGGTCAGGGTTTCTCTGTTACCGATGGAATGAGCACTATAGCGAGGCTATGATCATGTACATATTGGCATTAGGTTCACCCACCTTTCCCATTAAACCAGCAAGTTATAAAAAATGGACCAATACATTTGATGTAACAAAAGTGTATGATACCGGGTATTTATATGCCGGTCCTTTATTCATACACCAGTTCTCACACATGTGGATTGATTTTCGTGGAATACAGGATGCATTTAATAAAAAAGCAGGCTTTGATTATTTTGAAAACAGCAGGCGTGCCACTTATATTCACCGGCAATATGCGATTGAAAATAAATTGCAGTTTGAAAATTATGGAGAATATTGCTGGGGCCTAACTGCAAGTGATGGCCCCGGGAAAAAGAAATTAAAGATTGATGGTAAGCAAAGAGTCTTTTACAATTATATCGCACGGGGTGCTCCTTATGGTCCGGATGATGGCACTGTTTCTCCCTGGGCTGTTGTGGCCTCTCTTCCTTTTGCTCCTGAAATAGTAATTGAAACCATTCGTCATGCCATCGAAAAACTGAATTTAAAACCACATAGATTATATGGATTTGATGCCAGCTTCAATCCGACTTTTCCAGAGAAGACCGCAAATATTCATGGCTGGGTTTCTCCATGGAGATTTGGATTAAACCAGGGTCCCATAGTTATAATGATTGAAAACTATAATACCGAATTGATATGGAATATTATGAAACAATGCCCCTATATCATCAAGGGGCTTCAAATGGCAGGCTTCAGTGATGGATGGTTGGATAAAATAGGATAAAACTTGTTTTCTTTTCAGCCTATTCTTAAAATCACCAAAGGTCTTAAAAATTTTATTTAAAAACTATCAATACTTCCCTGTTGCGATGGCTTTAATTACAGATAAGACCAGTTATAATAATGCAGCTGATCACAGTTGCCTTGCTAAAAAAACTATAGCTTACCCCTGCAGCAGCAGTGGGGGTTTACTATCTTGTAAGCTGAAATTCCATTTCACATCTACGTCTTTTTAGTGTATCACCTTGTTCTTTATGTTTAACAGCATGTTTACAATTTTCCTCAGAATATCTTCATAAGTCCCTCCCACATTTGCTCTATTAATCAACTAAAAATATTCACAATGACTTTTAAAACATTTTTAACTGCTGCCATAATAGGAGGTGCAGTTGTTTACGGCGGCAACTGGGCATATGGCAAGTATAAGGGTGAAAACTTTTTGGCAAACATGCCAGCCCCGTCGCCTATTTTTAAACAAGCCAGTTACACTGAAAATACGCCAAATATACCTCCTGTCGATTTTGAGATGGCTGCTGCGAAAGCTTCGCCGGCAGTAGTACACATCAAAGTAATGCAACGGGGAAGAAGTATAAGTTCAAATCCTTTTGCCCAAAATAATCAACAGAGAAACGATGACGGCGATGGTTCTGACGGCATGGTTAACCAGTATGGAAACAGCAGTAGCGAAAGGCAGGTTGCTTCTGGTTCAGGGGTTGTGATAAGTGCCGATGGTTATATAGTTACCAATAACCATGTTGTAGACAAAGCCGAAGATTTACTGGTTACTCTAAATGATAAAAAGGACTACAGAGCCAAAGTAATCGGGACTGACCCAAGCAGCGATTTGGCCGTTATCAAAATCGAGGCGAACAATCTTTCTTACATTAATTTTGCTAATTCAGATAATGTGCATGTTGGCCAATGGGTGCTGGCGATTGGTTATCCCTTAAACCTGGAAACAACTGTAACGTCGGGTATTGTAAGTGCAAAAGCAAGAAGTATCGGTATCAACAGCCAAAACAGCAATTCCCCGATAGAATCGTTCATCCAAACCGATGCAGCAGTAAACCCAGGCAACAGCGGCGGTGCACTGGTAAATACAAACGGTGATCTGATTGGCATCAACAGTGCCATTGCTTCGCCTACCGGCTCTTATGCAGGCTATTCCTACGCTATCCCATCTAACCTGGTTGGCAGGGTTGCCGGTGATATTATTAAATACGGCAGTGCTAAACGGGCTTACCTGGGTGTAATGTTTGGCAACGACCAGATGAGCGAAGCTGACCGCCAAAAAAACAATATCCCTGATGGAACCGGAGTGTATGTTATGGACGTAACAACCGGCAGTGCGGCAGAAGAAGCAGGTGTGCAAAAAGGCGACTTTATCATCAAAATAAACGGCAACACAATTAACACAGGAACAGAAATGGTAGAAAAAATTTCTGCTTTGCGCCCCGGCAATAAGGTGGAAATTATTTTTACGCACAACGGATCGGCAACTACGGGAACAGCCACGCTAAGAGGCGAATCTGCAGGCATTACGCGATCAACACAACCAACCCGACCATCAGAAAACGACCAGCAAGATGAGGGCGATGGCAACCAGTAACATACAATCATTAATAATAAAAACTGCCCTAAAGGCAGTTTTTTTATAGAATACAGGGCTGGTTGATTTGAATCTGTCCTCGTTAATATAAAACTTTTGATTAAAAAGAATTAAAAGAGCACAGGATAATTCAATAGCTTAATTTCAGTTTGCCAACTGTCAACTCATTACAATGAAAATTTTAATTATAGAAGATGAAAAGGCATTGCAGCAATCCATTGTAAAATACCTGGAACACCAGGGTTTTGTTTGTGAAGCAGTAAACGATTTTTTAAGTGGGAAAGCGAAGGTTTCAGAATTTGTTTACGACTGCATTGTGGTTGATATCGGTTTGCCCTATGGTAGTGGCCTTGACATTGTGAAAGAGCTGAAATACATGGAATCGAAAGCAGGCATCATCATCATCTCGGCCAAAAACGCCCTGGAAGACAAACTGCACGGGCTTGATCTGGGGGCCGATGATTATCTTGCCAAACCGTTTTATTTATCGGAACTTACTGCACGTATAAATGCCATTTTACGGCGCAGGAAATTTGAAGGCAGCAAGATTGTCCATTTCAACGAAATAAAACTGGAAGCGGAAGAACAACGGGTAACTGTGAGCAACAAACGCATAGACCTTACGGATAAAGAATATAAACTGCTCGAATACTTTGTTGCCAACCAGCACCGGCTGCTCACAAAAACCGCCATAGCCGAACACATTTGGGGGGATGAATACCAACAGGTGAGTAATTACGATTTTATTTACACCCACATTAAAAACCTTCGTAAAAAATTGGTTGACGCCGGTTGCGATGATTATATAAAAACGGTGTTCAAAGCGGGCTATCGATTTACCGACAGGTGATCCATCATTTTAATTATTGCACAATGCGGCTTCTTACAAAAACAACACTCTATTTTTTGGCGGTTATTATTCCGCTGCTATCCCTGTCGGCATTTTATCTTTTTAATAAGTTTAATAAGGAAATAAACAACAGGAGCGACCAGGAATTGATAAGCAATGAAACGGAATGGATCAACTACCTGGAAACGGGACTTGAAAACGGCACCAGTTTTAGTTTAAAAACCCCGGAAATTGTGATTATTCCTACTAACTCAAGTCCGACCGAATACCCAAGGATTGAAAATACTTATGGCCACGATGCAAATGGAAACGAAACGATACCTTATCGGCAGTTGTCGCAGGTTGTCGCCATCAATGATGAACCCTATCAGATCAGCATCCGGCAATCGCAGCAACAAAAAGTGGCGTTGGTAAAAGATGTGACCAATATAGTGCTCTTTGTTTTTGCGGGGCTTTTTGCTGCCACCGTTCTTTTTAACTGGGTCATTAGTAAAAATATCTGGGCTCCTTTCAGGCGTTCGCTTAACAAAATACGGGATGCCGAATTACAAAAAATGGAATCCCTGCATTTTGAAAAAACGGGCACAAAGGAATTTAGCGAGTTGAACGAATCGTTGAATTTCATGACAAGCAAAATATACCGTGATTATGTCAACATGAAAGAATTTACTGAGAACGCAGCGCATGAAATGCAAACACCTGTGGCTGTGGCGCAAAGTAAAATGGAATTGTTGCTGCAGGACGTCAATTTAAGTGAAGAGCAAATACAGTCGGTACTTCAAACGTCTGACGTGCTGAATCGACTCGGCAAGCTTAGTCAAAGTTTACTGTTGTTGGCAAAAATTGAAAACAATCAATTTGTCACAAAGGAAACCATCAACCTCACGGATGTTACAAAAAAATATCTGCAGCTTTTCAATGAATTTATTACCGAAAAGCAATTGACTATCCAAACAGGATTTAATGAAGATTTTAAAGCAACGCTTCATCACTTGCTTGCCGATTCGCTTATTTCCAACTTGTTGGGCAATGCTATAAAATACAATTATCCCGGTGGAACAATATCTATCGGCACATCAGCAAACAGATTCACCATCAGTAATACCAGTTTGCAAAAACCAATACCGAAAGACAAATTGTTTAGCCGCATGCAGTCATCCCGGGACCAGGCTGAAGCATCGAATGGGCTTGGGCTTGCGATCGTTAAAAAAATTGTTGATGCCAACAATATGCATATTTCTTATGTTTCGGAAACAGGATACCATCGTTTTTCCATCGAATCCAAATCTGTTCAGAAGCTTAGGCCTTAACTAGTCGTCCGTTAAAAAAGCTGTTTTATTTTTTGGGGCAAAAAAATTCCAGTAAGCTGCTACAATGTATTTGCAGAAGAGTAACCAACATTTTATTGCCTCTGTCCGCCAGAGGATCAGCACTCGCTTAAAATTCATCCCTGCGGCTGCCAAAATTACATTCATGTTATCGCCAATAATCCTTTTCAGGTAATTGCGGCAAAGCCGGTAATCCTGTTTTAAATTGCCAATCACTGGTTCTATGGCTGCTCTCCGGCTATGTTTTTTTTGTTTGGCTTTTGTGATGTTTTTGTCTGGTACAGGCATATGGATTGCTGTGCCTTTATATAGTGGAAAACCCACGAGTTTTGACCCCCTTCCCCCACGCCGATTTAAACGTAAAAATGAATGGGGACTGGGGGTCGGCATTGCCGGTATTTGCAATAATATCAGTTAAACGATTATACTGTAGAGAAAGCCTGAATTTTATAAAATTGAGTAAGAGGTTTAAAAAATGACGGTGTGTTCATGGCGTTTTGCCTTAAGAAGGAACGAAAGAACAGGTTAAAAGATTTGCGTCGGGGGTTAGGGCGTTTCTCGAACCAATAAACAAAAAATAAACCCATTGGAAAAACCAAAAATATTATGGATATACTGATGGAAAAGTATATGATGCAGGGCTCCAGCAAATATGCAATAGGCCGCCGGAATAAAAGAAATATCTTTTGAACAACTGGAAATCCCGGTTTACTTGTTTGTAATCCACCTACAAATTTCTTTTGCGAATTTTATTTGGCGTCCCATTTTCCGGCTTCAATGGTTTGGTATTTGGCTGGTGTTGAATCTGTGGCGCGTTATCCTGTTGACGAACATCTGTATAATGAATACCCCATTTATATAAATTAGTAATGGCTAACATCACTGTTAGCCAAATCAGCCAGCGGCCGAAGACGATTTTATAAAACAGCCGGGCATCCTGTGGCGGAAATAATAAAATTTGCAGCTGCCGAATAACTTTACGGGGCTGCTCCCCTTCCCGCTGTTGCCGAACCGCTATATCCCGGCGAATCAACTCTTCAATGGATTGTAGATTCACCCGAGGCTGTTCCGTTTTTATTTGCTTTATCTGCTCCATGAACGCATCCAGTTTATTCACAATTAGTTCAGTGGCGACGCTATTTTCAGTCAGCATCCTGCAGATTTTTTGCTGCTCTTCTGCCAGGTTTTTCAGCACTATTTCCAGTACTTCAAAACTTTCTTTTTGATTGTTCGCTTCCATTTTTTCGTTGACATAATTATTATAAATGAAGATGCTGTTTCCTTTTCTTTTGTACTGGTTTCTGTAACCATTGCGGCAGTTGATTTTCTTGTAGCTGGGTTGGCTCCACGAGTGTTCCAATTAAACTATTTATTTGTTTTGCCAGGTCGTTTGGATAATGAGTTTCCCGATGCCCAATGATTGTTTTTTCCTGGTGTGAATGCAGTTGATGGCCATTGCTATTTTTGCGGAGTAATGATTGTTCGTTCTGCTGTTTACCCATTGTTTCCTGTTGCTTCAGTTGCTCCTTTAATGCGAATATTTTTTCAATTTTCATCAATGAAAAGCCCACTTCGCTACCCTTAATTTTCACTTTCTTTTCATCAATAAAAGCAATGCCCCTGCCCCTTAAAACCTGGTAGCCCTGAGCCTTCATTTGTTGTTCAAACGTTGCAAAGTTGTTGGCTGTTCTTAAGGTCTGTTGAAGCCTGGTTCTTAGCTGCTCTTTTCGATCGTCATGCCTGGGTATCAGTCTTTGTTCTTTTGATAAATATGCCTTGGGACTGAGCACCTGTTTCAATTCGTATTTTAGTTCCAGCTTGCGACAACAGGCTGCCATTTTTTGATAGTTGTTGCTGTCGCTCACGGTTCGCTTATCAAAGCCGATTCTGTTGGCTACAATGTGCAGGTGCTGGTGGTTGGTATCTTTATGCAATACAGCAACGTATTGGCTATTTTCAACACCCATTTCCTTTGCACAATCTTCCGCCAGTTGCATCAGTTTGTCTCCTGCCAGTTTTTCCCCGGGTGCCAGGCTTAACGTAATGTGTAAAACAGGTTTTGATAAAGCCGGATTTAATCGCCTGACTTCATTGAACTGGGCAATTAATTCCTTTTCATTTCCGTAGCATTGATTGTATAAAACAACGGCGGCTCTTTGCTGCATTGCATGTTCGCCTAGCTTTAAATGAAGCTTATCATTGAGACAATATTGTATGCAGCCTCTGAAGGATTTTCCGGTGGTAATTTTCCCGATCATTGCAGGTAATTTTTAATGGTTACGGCAATATTTTTTAAGTCCCTGGATTGCACTTCCAGCAACGCTCTTTCCATGGCATTTAACTCATCAAAACCGTTTCGTTTTTTAGCTATCTGGTTCAGGTTCGCAGCCAGGTGATTGAGTGTTCCGGTGAACTGCAATACTTCTCCCGGAATAACTTTTTTTATGCTGTCAATTTTTCCGTTCAACCCGTTTTGTCTTAAATATTCTGACACCGTCAGCCCCATTTCTTTTGCCGTTGCCTCAATGATTTTCCTATCCGGTAACGAGCACTTCATTGCCAGCAGCTGATCTTTTTTGATCGCCTTTTTAGGTCTCCCTCCTTTATATTTTATCGACGAATTCTTTTCCATCCTCCTCTGGCCTTATCATTAAAAATTCCGCCTCACCAATGCGAAGCATGCAGGGAGACAGCCGTTTTGGTTTAACCAAAACATAGCTGGCTCCCAACAATTCAAAAATGTCTTCCCCTATGCAGCGATTGTCGTTGCGATATCCCTGGTT